>CAJTUC010000025.1 GCA_910579395.1 uncultured Lachnospiraceae bacterium
TTTGTGCCATTTGCCGAGCAGTTCCAGGATATCCGCTATTTTTATCGCCAATCTGCCAAGTGACCGGCCTTCTTCTCTTCCTTCTCTTCTGATTCTGTCCGCGATTTCACACATAATGGTCACTTATTCTCTTTTATCTTAAAAAATTTTACCCGTTCCACGATTCCCGGAAAGTTAATCCGGCATAATTCCTGACTCGCGTTCAGGTCTTCAAACACCTTCCCGACGAACAGGTCGCTGGACAAGTGATATTCCGCAGCGCGTTTCCTCTTTTCTTCATAAGTTTCCATACTTTTAAATCTGACCTCCCTATAAAGTTTGTATAGGAAAGCCGGTGGAACTCTTTGAATCCCACAACAATCCTGCCAAACAAAAGTGAATCTCTGGCAGAACTGCCGGAATATGCACAAGAACGAAATTTTGATATGAAAAGCGGGAGAGAAAAGAAAAAATTTGTATCATTTGAAAAGATTTTGTTTAACATATGTTCTGCATATGATACATTAGAATTAATTTAGAAAAAATAATAATGCTGTGATTAAGTAGGTAATTGCGAAACTATGTTTTCGAAGGCTTCCGTTGTACAAAATAGACAATCACCGCAGGGCACGCTTTCGCTGCACTGTCGCTCGCAACGGTGCATAAGACGCCAAAATACAGCGTCTAAGCACCGGCGGCGACACAGCGTCCTGCTTGCGATTTGTCTATTTTGCACAACTGCTGTCTTGAAATAATGCGTTTCGCAATCACCTATGTGATTAAGAATTGAAGGGAGATTCAATGCTTGCATACTTAACGAGCCATATAGGCGGTTCCGACAAGAAAAATGGTATAAGAGTATCGGTACAGCTGAATGAAGAGAATGGTCTGCTTGAAAGTTTACGAAAAAACTGGAAAAACGGATAAAATGTGTTGATCATCAGCGCGGATGCGGATTCTCTGAAAATAAATGACAGCATTAAGAATATTTTGGCGGCATCGTTTTCGGTGAGTGGGCTGCCCATTGAGCCAATGGGCATATGCGACAGGCGTAATGAAGAGGTCGTGAGCCGGATTTTTTGAAAAAATTCGCGAAAAGAATAAAGAATTGAATATTTCTGAAGAAAAAGTGGATTTATGAATGTAAGGAATGGGATTGTAATGGTATAATAGACGCAGGTCTAAGGCCCAGCGTCCGCAGGTCTAAGGCCCAGCGTCCGCAGGTCTTTCTCTGCGTTATATGAAGGGGGAATCAAAATATGCAGAAGAAAATCCCTGAGGTAAATCAGGATAACGAACAAATGCTAAAATCCGTACGCTGTTTTGCACTCGATATGGACGGCACGATTTATCTGGGTGAAAAGTGGATAGACGGCGCCAGAGACTTTCTCGGGCGGATAGAAGAATCCGGGCGCAGCTATGTTTTCCTGACGAATAATTCCTCTAAAAACGCGGAGGCTTATGTGGAGAAGCTGCGTCGGATGGGATGGGAGATTGGACCGGAGAAGATCATCACATCGGGACAGGCGGCGATTTATTATCTGAAAAAGCATTTTTCCGGTAAAAAGGTGTATCTGTTAGGAAATCCGCTGTTGTGTGCGGAGTTTGAACAGGCGGGAATCGTGCTGGAAGAAGATGAGCCGGAGATCGTTGTCGTGGGATTTGATACGTCCCTCGACTATCAGAAAATGTGTAAAGTATGCGGCCATGTCAGAGCGGGACTGCCTTATCTTGCGACGCACCCGGATTATAACTGCCCGACGGAGAACGGTTTTATACCCGATGCCGGCGCGATACAGGCATTCATTCATGCGTCGGCTTTTCGCTGGCCGGACCGGATCATCGGGAAACCGAACGGTGACATCATCGATTATCTGGCGGAACGAGTCGGTGTGGGAAAAGAGCAGATCGCTATGGTAGGAGACCGGCTGTATACGGATATCGCGGCAGGCAGGAACAACGGTTTGAAGAGTATTCTTGTTTTGAGCGGGGAAGCGTCTCTTCAGGATGTGCCGGATTCTGATGTGACGCCGCATTTGATCTTCGGGTCGGTGCGGGATATGGTACCGTTTTTATAAAAAGCGGCCGGATTTTAAATTTTTTGGGAGCAATATTATGGTTGAGATCAGATATTTACTGTCAGAAGAGAAAAGGAGAATCACATGAGCAGTCAAAAGGAAGCATTTATCATCGAAGATTACGGAAAAAAATCAACATTTGCCAGTTTTTTGCCGGGAATTGCCGGGATTAAGGGTATTCCGAGCTGGTGCTATTATGTAAATCGAGGACAGTGCGTGTCGTGTTTTGGCGTGGAAAATAAGGACCATGCCATTATGGAGTTCTATCCGGCGCATCAGGCCTATCAGAATGTAAAGCGGACCGGATTCCGTACTTTTCTGCGGAAAGACGGCGTTTATTTTGAGGCATTTGCGGATGAAAACGAGAAGCAGAAGATGTTCATTTTCCAGAACGGGCTGGAGATTGAAGAAACGAATGCCGCACATCAACTTCGTACGCATGTGGCCTATTTTACCCTGCCGGAAGAAAAAGCAGGTGCGCTCGTGCGGAAAGTGACGGTGGAAAACCTGTCCGACAAGGCTGTGGAACTGGAACTGCTGGATGGTATGCCGGCCTGTATTCCTTATGGCGTCAGCAATGAAGATTTAAAGACAATGGGGAGCCTTGTCAAAGCATGGATGCAGGTCGAACATGTGGAGACCAGAGTTCCGTTTTACCGGGTGCGGGCGAGCATTGTCGATACGGCTTCGGTAACGGAAGTCGTTGGAGGAAACTTTTCTTTCGGTGTTCTGGAAGACGGGACAAGGCTTACGGCAATCGTTGATCCGGATATCGTGTTTGCCTATGATACGACTCTGACCAATGCGGTCAATTTTGAAAAAGAAGGACTCGACGCATTACAGGGAATGGAGCAGGTGACGCAGAACCAGTTCCCGTGCAGCTTTTACGGAACGAAAAAGACGCTTGCGCCTGCGGAAACGCTGACTGTTTATGAAATGGTCGGTCAGGTGGAAAGCTATGAGGTCCTGCAGAAGTTCATCGCGAAAAAAATGGATGGAGCTTACTTTGAAGCGAAACTGGCCCGGACAAGGAAGCTGGTGGATGACCTGTGCGGTCACATCGATACCCATACGGCTTCCGAAGCGTTTGACGCATACTGCCGCTATACTTATATGGACAATGTGCTGCGCGGCGGTTATCCAATCGTGCTCGGTGAAAATAAGATTTTCTATATTTATTCCAGAAAGCATGGCGATCTGGAACGGGAATATAATTATTTCAGTATGCTGCCGGAATTTTATTCTCAGGGCAACGGAAGTTATCGGGATGTCAACCAGAACAGGCGGTGCGATAATTTCTTTACGCCCTATGTGGGAATGGAAAATATCAAGACCTTTTATAATCTGATTCAGTTAGACGGCTATAATCCGCTTTCCATCGAGAAAGTGACTTATGTATTGGAAAAAGAGGCCGGAGAGCGTATTTTTGCGAAACTGGAAAGCGGACGGAAAGAAAAGTTTATCGAGACATTGCAGAAACCGTTTACGCCCGGAGCATTTTTCAGACTTGCCGATGATATGGGAGAGGACGAGGCGCAGGATTATTTTGAAAAAGTGATGACTGAAGCGGTCAGCCAAATGAACGGCAGTTTTGGCGAAGGCTACTGGTCCGACCATTGGACTTATAATCTGGATTTGATCGAGAGTTATCTGAAAATATACCCGGAGAAGGAAAAAGATCTTTTATTCGATGGCAGTTTTACATGGTTCCTGTCGCAGGCGGCAGTCAATCCGAGAAGGAAACGCTACACGAAAACGCCAAACGGCATCCGGCAGTATCATTCGTTGAACGAAGAGAGCAGACGGAACACATCGGAGAAACTGGTGCGCGGCGCGTATGGAAAAGGAGAAATCATATATTCCACACTGCTTGAGAAGCTTCTGACGCTCTGTGTGACCAAATTTGCAGCATTGGATGCTTACGGCATGGGTGTGGAGATGGAAGGCGGAAAACCAGGCTGGTACGATGCTTTGAACGGACTACCGGGTCTGCTTGGTTCTTCGATGGCGGAGACCTACGAACTCGGCAGGATGCTTGCCTATACTCTTTCCGTATTGGAAAAATATCCGGGAAAATATACGATGCTGGAGGAGACGGCCGTTTTTATGGAACAGGTCGCGGAAACGGTAAGAGAAGAAAAGGCATCTTTATTACGGGATAACGAAGTGGCCGAGTACTGGAACAAAGTATGCGACATCAAAGAAGCTTACTGGGAGAAAGTTTATGACGGTGTTTCCGGCAATACGGCAGAGAAAGAGAGCGGAAAACTTGCTGCAATACTGGAACTTTTCCTCGAAATCGTGCAGACCGGTATCGAAAAGGCCTGTGCGATGGAAGACGGTATCTGTCCGACCTATTTCAGTTTTGATGTAACGGATTATACGGAAGAGAAAGACGGCATTCTGCCGAAACATTTTGCGGTGAAAAAAATACCGCTATTTCTGGAAGGACCTGTCCGTTTCCTGAAACTGGACAGAACGGCGGAAGAGAAAAAGAAGCTGTATGAAAAGGTGAAGAACAGCGATTTATACGATGAAAAGCTTTCTATGTACAAAGTCAATGCTTCCTTAAAAGATGCCTCCTATGAAATCGGGCGCGCGAAAGCTTTTACGCCGGGATGGCTGGAGAATGAGTCCATCTGGCTCCATATGGAATATAAATATCTGCTGGAAGTGTTGAAGTCCGGTATGTATCGGGAATTCATCGACGATTTCCACAAAGCAGCGATTCCGTTTTTGGACCCGGATGTGTACGGAAGAAGCATTTATGAAAACTCTTCTTTTATCGCGAGCAGTAAGAATCCGAACGCGCACTATCATGGGAAGGGATTTGTGGCACGGCTGAGCGGTTCGACCGTGGAATTTATCCATATGTGGTCGCTGATGATGTTCGGCCTGCATCCTTTTGCGGTAAAAGACGGTAAGCTGACACTGACCTTTGCACCGGTACTTCCCGCTTACCTGATCGGAGAGGAGAAGCGGATTGAAGCTGTATTTCTCGGGAAAATACCGGTCTGTTATCGGCTGTCGGAGAAAAAGGACTATATTCCGGGAAATTATGAGGTGGAGGAAGTCATTCTGACTGATCAGGACGGCGGACAGGAAAAAATCGCAGGCGGCGTTCTGGGAGAAAAGCAGGCGGCGGATGTTCGGGATGGAAAGATTGCCAGAATTGAAGTGGTACTGAAATAAAAGAGTGCGTTTCAAGAGTGCGTTTGATACAGTTTTTCGCTTGATACTTTCCACAGAACATAGTAGAATAAGAAAAAAGTTTCGTAAATTTTAGTTCGCTGGGCGGACAAAAGAAACAGAGGGGGACAATCATGAGAAAAAGCGGTGTGTTATTACCAGTTTCCAGTATTCCGTCCAAATACGGAATCGGAACATTTTCCAAACAGGCGTACGAATTCATTGATATGCTGGCGCAGGCGGGGCAGTATTATTGGCAGATACTGCCGCTTGGCCCTACCGGTTACGGCGATTCGCCGTACCAGTCTTTTTCTACTTTTGCGGGAAATCCCTACTATATCGATTTGGAAACGCTGATAGAGGAAGGACTCCTGACAAAAGAGGATTGTGAGCAGTATGATTTCGGCGACAATGAGGAATATATCGATTATGAGAAAATCTATCTGTCGCGGTTTAAAGTACTGCGCACCGCTTTTGAGAACAGCGCGGTGGAGCAGGATGAGGAATTTCGGGAATTTGTTCGCAGGAACGATTACTGGCTGAACGATTATGCGCTCTATATGGCGGTAAAAAATTCCTTCGACGGCGTAAGCTTCATCGAGTGGGACGAGGACATCAAGCTCCGCAAAAAAGAGGCGTTAGATGCCTATCGTGAAAAATACCGGACAGAAATTGCCTTCTACCAGTTCCAGCAGTTCCTGTTTAAAAAGCAGTGGTCAGCCTTAAAAGCGTATGCGAATGAAAAAGAAATCCAGATTATCGGTGATATTCCGATTTATGTCGCATTCGACAGCGCGGATACCTGGGCGAATCCCGAACTGTTTCAGTTGGATAAAGACTTGACGCCGGTTGCCGTTGCAGGCTGCCCGCCGGATTCTTTTTCCGCCACCGGCCAGCTCTGGGGCAATCCGCTGTATCGCTGGGATTATCATAAAGAGACGGATTATGAGTGGTGGATGAGACGGATTGCATACTGCTATGATTTGTATGATGTAGTTAGAATCGACCATTTCCGGGGATTTGACGAATATTATTCCATCCCGTACGGCGATCAGACGGCGGAGTTCGGCCATTGGGAAAAAGGGCCTGGCTACGATATTTTCCAGACAATGAAAGCGAAACTCGGCAAAAAGGCGGTCATTGCGGAGGATTTGGGCTTTTTGACCGATTCGGTCTTGAAACTGGTAAAAAAGACAGGCTATCCAGGCATGAAGATTTTACAGTTTGCTTTTGATTCCAGAGAGGAAAGCGATTATCTGCCGCACAACTATACGGCGAACAGCGTTGTTTATACGGGGACGCATGATAACGATACCGTGCTCGGCTGGCTCGATTCGTTGAACCGGCATGACAAAGCGTTTGCCAGAAGATATCTGAATATCCGCTCCAGGAAGGACATTCAGTGGGAGTTCATCAGGGCGGCGATGTCAAGCGTTTCCGATACCTGTATCATTCCGATGCAGGATTATCTCGGACTCGGTGCGGAGGCGAGGATAAATATCCCTTCTACATTGGGGCTGAACTGGAAATGGCGGATGCTGCCGGGCGCTTTTGATGAGGAATTGGCGCACCGCATCCGGCGGATGACAAAGCTGTATGGAAGACTGGGCTGAATAAGATAAATTTGTTTGACCGATATTTGTTTGATGAAAAAAAGAAAGACTGGCGGCAGAGGATAAGACCTCTGCCGTTTTTTTGACACCCAAATCCTATTTTCTGATTTTATAACAGGAGATTTTTCAAAAAATATAGAGAAATATATAGAAAATAAGAGTTATCCATTGACTTTTTGAACGCTGTTCAATATAATGAGTTTGAACGGTGTTCAAAAAGGGATTTCAGAAAGGGATGGCGTTGTATGGACAATAAAGAAATCATCATACAGGCGGCGATAGACCTCATCAATGAAAAGGGTGAGCGGATGGATGACATTACCGTGCGGGAAATCTGTAAGAAAGCCAATGTAGGATTAGGGCTTGTCAATTATCATTTTGAGAACAAGGACAAACTCATAGAATTATGCGTTGAACGCATTGTAAATGGTATTGTTGAAAATTTTCATGCTATTCGGGAAAAGACAGAGGGTTTCACCCCTTTTGAAAAACTCGATTATCTTGGCAATATGACATTGACATTTTTGTTCGAACATTATGCCGTATCGAAAACTTCCATACTTACGGATATGCGTACGCCAAAGGAGGATGATAATACCCATAGGACATATCTCGCTTATCTGCCGCTCGTATCCGCCTGCCGTCCGGGTTGGGATAAAGAAACGCTTGAACGGAAAACTTTTTGTCTGATCACGGTCATGCAGCAGGCATTTTTACGATATAAAGTGATTAAACAGCTTTATGGATTCGATTTGACCGATAGCGAAGAACGCAGAGCGTTTCATTCAAAAATATTACGCGACATTTTGGAGGCATAGCCAATGAAGATTATTGTGATAAACGGAACCGAAAAACAGGGTGTGACCTACCGCCTGAAAGAGATATTTCTGGAACCGTTCAGGGAAAAAGCGGAAATCACGGAATTTTACCTGCCGAAAGACTGCCCTGCTTTTTGCGCGGGCTGTGCGAACTGTATCCTGAAAGGTGAGCACACCTGTAAAGATGCTGCATCCATGCAAAAAATTGCGGCGCCGCTGTTAGAAGCCGATCTGGTCGTGATGACATCTCCTGCTTATGTGATGCACACAACAGGCGCAATGAAAGCATTGCTCGATCATTTTGCTTATTTATGGATGCCGCACCGTCCTGCGCCCGAAATGTTCGCAAAACGGGCGGTCATTATCACACAGTGTCTTGGAGCAGGGGCAAAGTCCGCGGCAGAGGATATAAAGCACAGCCTTTCCTGGTGGGGAATTTCCGAAATAAAGGTGTTCACAGGGAAACTCATGGAAAATATTGTCTGGGAAAAACTTCCGACAAAAAAGCGTTCCGAGCTTACCATAAAGATGAAGCGGCTGTCAGAAAAACTTGCCAATATCGATGAGAAAAAAGCACCGAGGACAAATATGATCACGCGGGTAAAGTTTTTTTTCTGCCGCATGATGCAAAAATCGCTGCATGAAAATGACCCGACATACCTTGATGGAAAATACTGGTTCGAACAGGGCTGGCTTGCAAAAGTCAGACCGTGGAAAGTTTCTGCCTGATTTCGTAGAAATGGAACAACTCTTCCTGCGTATCATACATATCCCGATAAGGCCGGACATTGACCAGTTGAAACCCGGCTCTTTCCAGCGTTTTGCAGGAAGCTTTGTTCATCGCATTGGCGGCTGCCATCAGCCGGCCTATCGGGTAATTTGTCAGGAAATATCCTGCAAATGCGCGCAGGGCTTCAGCGGCGTATCCACAGCCCCGGAACTTTGCGCCGATAAAATAAGTAACGCCGATTTGCCGGAAGTCTTCATAATAAGAGGTTCCGACAGAACCGATGACGGTATGGGTACTTTTATCTTCAACGGCATAAGCAAGATATTCTTTGTTGGGGTCATTTTCCAGCTCTAACCGCATAGCCTCTTTAATAAAATTCCCCATCCATTTATGACATTCGCTGCAATCCCCGAAAATTTCTGTAAGACTTCCGTCGGATGCCATTTCGACAAAAGCCTTTTCATCGGGTGGCTGTAAGCTGCGGATGAGCAGTCGGTCTGTTTCTAAGTGCATCATATTTACCTCCATTTCGAAGCGCTTTGCGCTGAGGGCGCGGGCAGAATCAGTTTTAAAAATTATTTTGGAATCCAATTGGTATGATATCCGTTTTTTGTTATAGTAGGTATAACATAATAAGCATAACATAGTAAGTATGATATGGAAACATCACTACCGGCGCTTTTTGATTTAAAAGTACCTTTTAACAGGGAAAGCTGGAACGGTAGGATTAAGGCTTGCCGCGGCATCGGCTTCTCTGCTGCAGGAAAAAATCGAAGAACTTGAAAAAGAGCACCGGAAGCTGCTGCTCGAAACTGTGCCGGAGGAATTTGAAATCCAGCATTATGCGGCGATGACGGTTCTGCGGAAAAATAATTATAGCTTTTTCCGGCTCAGATTCGAATTATGATATGCCGGGTCGTTTGTCACATCATCAGCGAACCATGCGACCGGGCAGAATGCTTCTGCCATCCGCTCGTCTGGGAACTCTACTTCGGCGATGACCAGATTTTCAAACGGCACCTCGAAGATATCCAGTTCAATCATTAGACTGATTTGGTCAATGGGAAATTCATAATCTGACGTAAATGTCGGATGCTCGATGGGAATCAGATATCGTTTTTTTGCAATGATATTTCCGTCTGCCTTTTCGCGGAGATGATAATAGGAATGCTCATTTAACGGGAGATTGTATTCTTCTCTCGCCAGAAGTCCTTTTCCTTTATAGGTGAGATAGTATTCGTCGTCCTGCTTCCTGATTCTGACAACAGGGTCAGTGTTCAGATAGGCCTGTTCGATATGATGGAAGGGATATTGACTCAACCGTTCGGGCAAAGTCTTGACTGTAAATTTTCGCTCGATTTCCATAAGTTATGTGCTCCTTTTGTTTTCCCGGACTGAAAGTAGCGGAAATGTTTTTTTTCTGTTATAATAATATAATAACTAAGTCTGAAAAACAAGCGACGCGAAGCGGCATTTGTTTTTCAGACGGTTATTAACGAGCAAACCAAAAGAAAAGCATAGGTAATCGCGAAACGCATGATTCCAAGATAGCAGTTGTGCAAAATAGACAAATCGCAAGCAGGGTGCTGTGTCGCCGCCGGTGTTTAGACGCCGTATTTTGGCGTCTTATGCACCGCTGCGAGCGACAGCGCAGCGAAAGCGTGCCCTGCGGTGATTGTCTATTTTGTACAACGGAAGCCTTCGAAAACATCGTTTAGCAATTACCTAAAAGAAAAGCAAAATGAAAGGAGCATGATTATAAAAATGAGCAGAGTATGTGTTTTTTTTGCAGAAGGATTTGAAGAAATCGAGGCATTGACCGTAGTGGACATTTTGCGCCGGGGCGGCATCGATGTGGATATGGTATCCGTGACGGACACAAAAAGCGTGACCGGTTCCCATAAGATCACGGTGGAAATGGACAAGCGATTCGATGAAGTTGATTTTGAAAAGACAGAGATGCTCGTGCTGCCCGGCGGCATGCTCGGCACAAAAGGGCTGGAGGCGACAGAGCCGTTGATGAAGCAGGTGGATGCTTTTTATGAAAAAGGAAAATACATCGCGGCAATCTGTGCGGCACCGAGTATTTTCGGACATAGAGGAATTCTAAAGGGAAGAAAGGCGTGCTCATATCCGTCTTTTGAAAGTCATTTGGAAGGCGCCGAGGTGAGCAGAGAGCCTGTGACCGTTTCGGACAATGTGATCACGAGCCGCGGCATGGGAACGGCGATTCCTTTCGGACTGAAACTTCTGGAACTGTTCTCCGGAAAAGAGGCGGCTCTCGAAATGAAAGAAACGATTGTTTTCGGCTTATAAAAACTGGAGAAACTTACCAAAATAATTTTCTGCAATCCGTTCATACTAACATCAAGATAAGTGATACGAACGCGCTTGAACAGAGCGGGCAATCCATTAAGGAGCTATGCCGGAACTGGGATAAGCGGTGTCACGATCGCTTATCTCAAATATAGATAAAAGATGAAATGTATTTTCGGAGGTGAAAGAAAATGGCAAGTAACAAAACGAATAGAGTTGAAGTTCCGGAAGCTAAGGCAGCAATGGACCGTTTCAAGACAGAGGTTGCTTCTGAGTTAGGTGTAAACCTGAAGGAAGGCTACAACGGTGACCTGACATCCAAAGAAGCAGGTTCCATCGGTGGTGAGATGGTTCGTAGAATGATCAAGAAACAGGAAGAGCAGATGAAATAACTTCCGTTTCCGGAATCTGAAAAAGCATAAAATGGCCCGTCTGTTTTCGAACAGGCGGGTTGTTTTTTGGGCGGGAAAGTAGTAAAATCATAAAAGATGACCCAGAGGGTGCGCCCGACGGGAAATCTTACAGCATTCTGACGCTCGAAGATTCGTTCTGAGAGGAAAGGCCGCCAATATTGTTTTATGATGTTAGTGCGCCTTGGAGTGGTGTGCTTTTTTTGTGAAATTCAGCAATTAGCAAAAAGAAAAGGAGCATGAGACATGAAAAAGAAAGTATTTGCGGTAATGATGGGTATTGTACTCTGCATGGCGTTATTTACCGGCTGCGGAAAGGCAGCGGAAGAGACACAGAGCAATGTGCCCGAGACGACAGACGAGATATCGGACAGAGAACCGGATACGGTGGACGAGGTATCGGACAGAAGATCGGATACAGCAGATGAGGTATCGGACAGTGAGCCGGAGATTACGGGCGGAGGAACGGAAGCGGCAGACGATGCGGCGGATGTCAATATCCGGGTAGGTTCTCTGAAAGGCCCGACTTCCATGGGGCTTGTTTACCTGATGAGCCAGTCTGAGGCGGGAGAAGCGGAAGGCAGTTATGCGTTTACGATGGCGGCAGCGGCGGACGAACTGCTTCCGAAAATGGTCTCGGGGGATTTGGATATTGTGCTCGTGCCTGCCAATGTGGCGAGTGTTTTGTATCATAAGACAGAGGGCGGCGTCTCCGTGCTCGATATCAATACGCTCGGTGTTCTGTATATGGTATCGGGGGATACTTCCATTCAGTCGATGGAAGATTTGAAGGATAAGACGATTTATCTGACCGGAAAAGGAACGACGCCGGATTATGTATTGCAGTATCTTTTGACGGAAAACGGTCTTACAACAGATGATGTGACGTTAGAATATAAATCGGAGGCAGCGGAGGTGGCGGCGCTCCTGAAAGAAGAACCGTCGTCCATCGGCGTCCTGCCGCAGCCCTTTGTGACGGCGGCCTGTATGCAGAATGAAACGCTGTCGATTGTCATGGACCTGACGGCGGAGTGGTCGGCGATTCAGGGAGAAGGCGGCAGCAGTCTCGTGACGGGCGTTACGGTCGTCAGAAATGATTTTCTCGCGGAAAATCCGGAGGCTGTCAGAGAATTTATGGAAGAGCATGAGGCGAGCGCGGCTTATGCGAATGAAAATGTAGAAGCGGCGGCGGAACTCGTGGCATCTTACGGAATTGTCGAGAAGGCGCCGGTCGCGGCAGAGGCGATGCCGTATTGCAACATTACTTATATTGACGGTGCGGATATGCAGGCGGCGCTTTCCGGTTATCTGGAAGTTTTATATGAAAAAGATGCATCTTCCGTAGGCGGCAGTCTTCCGGCGGATGATTTTTACTACATTCCATAGGGATGAGGTCATTTTATGAAAAAAGGCATCATTATTCTGTTCTGGCTGTGCATCTGGCAGCTGGCGGCAGTCATGATTCATAATGATATTCTTTTGGTCGGGCCCTTTCAGGTAGGAAGGGCCCTGTTGGAAAATATGGGAAGGGCGGATTTTCTGCGAATCGTTCTTTGCTCGGCGGGCAGGATCGGGCTGGGATTTTTTGCGGCGCTTTTTGGCGCGTTATTGTGCGGCGCGCTCAGTTATCGTTATACCTTATTGGAAGAATTTCTTTCTCCTGTCATAACGATGATCAAATCCGTTCCGGTCGCTTCTTTTGTCGTTCTGCTGCTGATCTGGTTCGGTTCTTCCAGACTGTCTTTTTTCATCAGCTTTCTGATTGTCTTCCCGAATGTTTATGTGAATACGATTGCGGGTTTGAAAAGTACGGACAGGCAGCTTCTGGAAATGGCGGAAATATTTGGCGTCAGCACATGGAACCGTTTCTGTTTCCTCTACAGACCGGCGCTGATGCCCTATCTGGCGAGCAGTTTGAAAATTTCACTCGGCATGAGCTGGAAATCGGGCGTGGCGGCGGAAGTTATCGGAATTCCGCAGTATTCCCTGGGGGAACGCCTGTATATGTCTAAAATCTATCTGGATACGGCCGGGCTGTTCGCCTGGACATTGTTGGTCATTCTGCTGAGCTTTCTTTTTGAAAGAGCGGTGCTGTATATCTTGAAAAAACTGGAAGACTGGAAACCCTGCCCGTCTGTCCGGAATCGGCATCGAAAGAGAAATAACCGTTCCGGTCATTTTGTGTCCGGTTCTGTGTTGTCCGATTCCGTTTCGACGGATTCTCAGAAAGCCGGGGGGCAGGATATCCATATCCGTCATATCGTCAAATCTTACGGAGAACAACGGATTCTGGAAGATTTTTCGCTGATGATGAAAGCGGGCGGGAGGTATTGCCTGATGGCGCCTTCCGGCGCCGGGAAAACGACGCTGCTCAATCTGCTGAATGGCATTGTCCGGCCGGAGGCGGGAACGATCGAGGGCGTGCCGGATATCGGTATGGTCTTTCAGGAAGACAGACTGTGCGGAGAATATGATACAGCGGTCAATATTATGCTGGCGTACGGTCAGGCGGCGGATTGTGGAAAAAGAGGCGGCAGGGAAGCGATAAGGAACCGCATTCTGGCAGAGGCATCGGAAATTTTACCGGAGGAATGTCTGACTAAACCGGTCAAGGAACTCAGCGGCGGTATGAAAAGACGATGCGCTGTTTTACGCGCGATGCTTTCCGATGCGGAATTTATTGTGATGGACGAGCCTTTTGCCGGATTGGATGTCGAGAGCCGGGAGAGAACGGCGGCTTATATATTGAAGAAACTGAGCGGCCGCACCCTGCTTGTGACGACACATCGGGCGGAAGATGTGGAGCTGCTTGGAGCGGAACTGATAACATTGAGATAGGGAAGAAGGGACTGCGCACGAATCCCATGCGGAGCGAAAGCGTGCCTCGAAGCGGAAACTTTTTTCCCCGCTCCGCAGGGGGTCCGTGCGCAGGCTCTTCTTCCTTAAATTAAAAAAACAGGAGGTCACAAAATGGAAACAAGAGTCGCATTGCTGGGCATTATCGTGGAAAATACGGAAGAAATTGAACGCCTGAACCGGATTTTACATGATTATGCTGAATATATTATCGGAAGAATGGGGATTCCTTATAGCAGAAAACAAATGAATATCATCAGTATTGTGCTTGATGCGCCGGAGGAACAAATAAGCGCTTTGGCGGGAAAGATAGGGATGCTGCGCGGAATCAGTTCCAAAGTGATTTATGGAAAGAAATGCTAGTATTTTCCGAACGGTTGTGTTATAATTGCTAAATGTATGTTGTTAGGTAATTGAAGGAGGAGACCGGTCAATGAGTTTACAGGTGGAGAAATTGGAAAAGAACATGGCGAAGCTTACAATCGAGGTAGGCGCTGACAGACTGGACAAGGCAATTGAGTCTGCATATCAGAGACAGAAAGGGAAAATCAGCATTCCCGGTTTCAGAAAAGGTAAGGTTCCCCGCCAGATAGTGGAAAAGATGTATGGTAAGGAAGTTTTTTATGAGGATGCTGCAAATGTGCTGATTCGGGACGCTTATGCAGAGGCACTCGATGAATGTGAAGAAGATATTGTATCTTCTCCGAAAATCGAAGTGACTCAGATTGAGGCTGGAAAGCCTTTTATCTTTACGGCAGAAGTTGCTTTGAAGCCGGAAGTAAAGCTGGGTAAATATAAGGGCGTCAAAGTGGAGAAGTCCGAAACGGCGGTGACGGACGAAGAAGTAGATGAGGTCATTGAAAGAGAGCGTGAGAATAACGCGAGAAATATTTCGGTAGAGGACAGAGCAGTCAAAGACGGCGATATGACGGTGCTCGATTTTGAAGGATTTGTTGACGGCGTTGCTTTTGAGGGCGGCAAAGGAGAGAACTATCCGCTGACAATCGGTTCAGGCGCGTTCATCCCCGGATTTGAAGAGCAGTTAGTCGGTGCGGAAATCGGCAAAGAAGTGGAAGTAAACGTTACTTTCCCGGAGGACTATCAGTCAGAAGATCTGAAGGGCAAGGCGGCAGTCTTTAAATGTACCGTAAAGGAAATCAAGGAAAAAGAACTTCCAGAGTTAGATGATGAATTTGCGGGCGAAGTATCCGAGTTTGATACGCTTGCTGAGTACAAAGAGGATGTAAAAAAGAATTTGGAAGAGAAGAAAGTAAAGGAAGCGAAAGAGAATAAAGAACGCGAGGCAGTGGAAGCGGTCGTAGACCTGTCCGAAATGGATATTCCGGAAGCAATGATTGAGACACAGCAGAGACAGATGGTGGACGAATTTGCACAGCGGATTACGATGCAGGGTCTTTCCATGGAGCAGTATTTCCAGTTCACGGGGACGAACTATCAGCAGATGATCGAGAATGTAAAGCCGCAGGCTGAGAAGAGAATCCAGTCCAGACTCGTTCTGGAGGCGATCGCGGCGGCGGAGAATATCGTAGTATCCGACGAAGAGTTTGATAAGGAAATAGAGACGATGGCTGAAGTTTACCAGATGGATGCTTCCAAAGTCAAAGAAATGCTCGGTGAAAAAGAAATGAAGAATATCAGACAGGATCTTGCGGTACGGAAAGCGGCAGAATTCGTTGCAGAAAATGCAAAAGAAAAATAAATAATATTAAGTTTTTCTTAAAAGTGAATTTGGTGCGTGCAGAAACCGTGCAGTAGATATATAATAGGCTGAAAGAGCAGACAAACTCTTTCGGCCGCGAATTTGAGACATGGCCTCAAATGTCACAGGTTGAGAAGCATTGCATCAAGGCGATTGGAGGAATTACTATGGCATTAGTACCTTATGTCATCGAGCAGACCTCGAAAGGGGAACGCTCCTATGATATTTACTCAAGACTTTTGAAGGAAAGAATCATATTTCTCGGAGAAGAGGTAAATGAGACGACGGCCAGTCTGGTCGTTGCACAGATGCTGTTCTTAGAGTCCGAGGATCCGGAGAAAGATATTCATCTTTATATCAACAGTCCGGGTGGTTCTGTTACGGCGGGCATGGCAATTTATGATACAATGCAGTTTATCAAATGTGATGTTTCGACGGTGTGCATCGGTATGGCGGCCAGCATGGGAGCGTTCCTGCTTGCAGGCGGCGCGAAAGGAAAGCGAATGGCTCTTCCGAATGCGGAGATCATGATTCATCAGCCGCTTGGCGGAGCACAGGGACAGGCAACGGAAATTGAAATCGCAGCTAAACATATTTTGCAGACGAAGGAAAAGCTGAATAAAATTTTATCCGAGAATACAGGGCAGGATTATGAAGTAATTGCGGCGGATACGGAACGCGACAACTGGAAATCTGCGGAAGAAGCGCTTGCATATGGTCTGATTGACCGCGTTATAACCAATCACAAGGATGCTGCGGAATAAGCCGCATTCGACTGCCTGTTGCTAGAAAGAATAAGAAAGGCATGGTTTTAATAAAATGACAGGAAGAAATTCTGACGATAAGGTAAGATGTTCTTTTTGTAATAAGACACAGGACCAGGTACGAAAAATGATTGCCGGACCTGGAAATGTTTATATTTGTGATGAGTGCGTAGATATCTGTGCGGATATTATCGAGGAAGAATATGAGGAAGAAGTGGAAACGGAAGAGACTGAAATTAATCTTCTGAAACCGGTTGAAATCAGAAAATTTCTGGATGATTATGTGATCGGACAGGATGAGGCGAAGAAAGTTCTAGCCGTTTCCGTATATAATCACTATAAGAGGGTGACAGCGCCGCCGGATGACGACGGGGTGGAACTGCAGAAGAGCAACATTATCATGATTGGCCCCACCGGCTCCGGTAAGACATATCTGGCGCAGACGCTGGCAAAGATCATCAATGTACCTTTTGCAATCGCGGATGCGACGACGCTCACGGAAGCTGGATATGTCGGCGAAGATGTGGAGAATATTCTCTTGAAGCTGATCCAGGCGGCAGATTATGATATTGAACGTGCGCAGTTTGGCATTATTTATATCGATGAAATCGATAAGATTACGAAGAAGAGTGAAAATGTTTCCATTACGAGAGATGTTTCAGGGGAAGGCGTGCAGCAGGCGCTTTTGAAGATCATCGAAGGAACGGTCGCAAGCGTTCCGCCGCAGGGGGGAAGAAAGCATCCGCATCAGGAACTGATTCAGATTGATACTTCCAATATCCTTTTTATCTGTGGCGGTGCATTCGACGGTCTGGAGAAAATCGTAGAAGAAAGACTGGATAGAAACTCGATTGGTTTTAATGCGAAGATCATGGAGAAGAGCAGCAAGGATATTGGTGCCGTTCTCAAAGAAGTGGCGCCGCAGGATTTGATGAAATTCGGTCTGATTCCTGAATTTATCGGACGTGTGCCGATTACGGTAACGTTGGAAGGGTTGGACAAAGAAGCGCTGATACGGATTTTGAAGGAGCCAAAGAACGCGCTCGTAAAGCAGTACAAAAAACTGTTTGAATTCGATGAGGTCAATCTGAAAGTGGAGGAAGATGCAATCGAGGCAATCGCAGACCTGGCTTTTGAAAGAAAAACGGGTGCGAGAGGACTTCGTTCCGTTATGGAAAATATTATGATGGATGTGATGTATGAAATTCCGTCAGATGATAATATTGCGGAATGTATCATTACGAAGGAAGCTGTAGAAGGAAAGGCGCAGCCTCTAGTGCATTATCGAAACAGATTGCTGCAGGCAGAATAGGCTTGTTTTAGAATTTGTACCGCAGACTAAAAACGCCGCCATTGAGGCGGCGTTTTGTTTCCTGTGACAGGAAATGCTGTAATCGTGATAGATATGGAAGATAGAGGAAAATGGACAGAGAATTGGAACAGGAAGAAATTATCATACCGGCGGTGACTTTACGGGGATTAACGATTTTTCCCGATATGATCATTCACTTTGATCTGAGTAAAGAAAAATCAGTACTCGCAATCGAGGCCGCCATGATGGGAGACCAGCGGCTTTTTGTTGTGACGCAGAAAGAACTGCAGGATGAAGAGCCGGATTTGGAGCAGGTTTATCCGATTGGTACGATCGTTATGGTCAAGCAGGTAACGAAGCTGCAGGGGTCGATGGTCAGAGTTTTGATCGAGGGAATGACAAGAGCCAGACTCACCGCTTTTTCGCAGGAAAAAGAGTTTTTGACTGCACAGATCATTCCGTTGGAAACGGACAGAGAGGAACTGGACGAGATAGAAAAGGAAGCAATGCTTCGCATGCTGAAGGAGGAATTTGCCCGGTATACAGCTTGTTTTCCCAAAATTGGCGGGACCATCAGCAAACAGGTCGAGGAAGGTTATGACCTTGGAATGCTGCTAGATCAGATTACGATCAATATTCCGCTGAATTTTAAGAAGAAACAGCAGGTACTCGGAGCGGTACTTCTGCGCGAAAGATTTGAGATATTGACCGGTATTCTGGCAAATGAAGTGGAGATTACACAGGTCAAGAATAAATTGGCCATACAGGTTAAGAAAAGGCTCGACCAGAACCAGAAAGAATATGTGCTGCGGGAGCAGCTTCGTTATATCAGAAAAGAACTCGGTGAGGATAATACCTTTTCCGAGGTGGAGCAGTTCGAAGCGGCGCTGGAAAAACTAAAGGCAAATAAAGAAGTAAAAGAAAAAATCCGTAAAGAGATTTCCCGTTTTAAAAGCGTGTCGGGAAGCAGTTCGGAAAGTGCGGTGGAGCGCGCCTATCTGGAGACTTTGCTGGAACTTCCATGGGATAAGGAATCACGCGATTGCCTTGATCTTAACAGGGCGGAGCAGATTCTGGAAGAACAGCATTACGGGCTGGAAAAAGTAAAAGAGCGTGTGTTGGAATTTCTGGCAGTCCGCATTATGACGAAGAAGGGCGACAGTCCGATCATTTGTCTGGTAGGTCCGCCCGGTACGGGCAAGACTTCCATTGCCAGGAGCATTGCGGAAGCATTACATAAAAAATATGTGCGTATCTGTCTGGGCGGCGTCCGGGATGAAGCGGAAATCAGAGGGCACCGGAAGACCTATGTGGGGGCGATGCCGGGAAGGATTGCGGCTGGACTGCGGCAGGCGGGTGTGAAAAATCCGCTGATGCTTCTCGATGAAATCGATAAGGTGAGCAGCGACTATAAGGGCGATACTTCTTCTGCGCTGTTGGAAGTGCTGGACAGCGAGCAGAACAGCCATTTCCGTGATCATTATGTGGAAATTCCGCTTGACTTGTCGGAAGTACTGTTCATTGCGACTGCGAATTCCACGGATTCGATTCCAAGACCGCTGCTTGACCGGATGGAAATCATCGAAGTAAACAGCTATACGGCAAATGAAAAGTTTCATATCGCCAAAGAGCATCTGCTTCGGAAACAGCTTGTGAAAAACGGGCTGGGAAGCGACATCCTGCAGATTACGGACGGTGCTCTGCAGGATATCATCGCATCCTATACGAGAGAAGCGGGCGTACGCGGATTGGAGAGAAAGATTGGCGAGGTATGCCGGAAATCGGCACGGGAAATATTACAGAAAAAAAAGGGAAGAATCAAAGTAACTTCCGGGAATCTTCCGCATTATCTCGGTAAGCCGAAATATGACAGCATCAAGGCAAACGAACGAAATGAAGTCGGTATCGTGCGCGGACTTGCCTGGACCAGTGTGGGCGGTGAAACTTTGCAGATAGAAGTCAACAGGATGCCGGGCAAAGGCGAGATTGACCTTACAGGTCAAATGGGAGATGTAATGCGGGAATCCGCGATGATCGCTATGAGTTATGTGCGTTCTGTCAGTCCCAGATACGAAGTTGCGGAGGACATGTTCAAGGAAAATGATTTCCATCTTCATATCCCGGAAGGAGCAGTACCGAAAGACGGACCGTCTGCAGGCATTACGATGGCGGCGGCCATTCTTTCTCTCGTGACGGATACGCCGGTAGACGCCAAGGTGGCAATGACGGGAGAAATCACACTGCGCGGCCGGGTTCTTCCAATCGGAGGCCTGAAAGAAAAAATCCTTGCTGCCAAGACGGCGGGTATGGAAACGGTGCTCGTACCGAAAAAGAATGAAAAGGATATCGAGGAAATTGCGGGAGAAATCAGGAAAGGACTCCATATATACTATGTGGAAACGATGGAGGATGTTGTGAAATACTCATTTGTGAAGAAAGGTTCCGCATAGGTCCCGTTTGAGAAAAGAAAGGCATGGTGACTGAAATGGTGATCAGGAGTGTAAATTTGGAAAAAGTCTGCGGCGTCACCAGTAAACTGCCGGAGAACCAGCTTGTGGAATTTGCGTTTGCGGGAAAGAGCAACGTCGGAAAATCTTCCCTGATCAACGGCCTGATGAACCGCAAGGCGTTAGCAAGAACGAGTTCAAAACCGGGCAAGACCCAGACGATCAACTATTATAATATCAACGAGCAGATGTATTTTGTCGATCTGCCCGGCTACGGTTATGCGACTGCCAATGAGAAAGTCAAAGCCCAGTGGGGAAAACTGATTGAGGATTATCTGCATCAGTCCAAAAAGATTCGGGCAGTATTCCTTCTGGTCGATATCAGACATGCGCCGTCGGAGAACGACTGCATCATGTATGACTGGATTGTGGCAAGAGGTTATAAGCCGATTCTGATTGCAACGAAACTGGATAAGATCAAGCGCAGTCAGATTGAAAAACAGAAGAAACTGATCTGCGATACACTGCATACGGAAAGTGGCACGCTTCTCATCCCGTATTCTTCCATGACAAAACAGGGACGAGAGGAAATATATGCGCTGTTAGACAGCATGCTGGAGTGACCTGTGCCGTCTTTTGCGGTGGAAAGGGCGAAGAATGAAAAGAGAATCAGTAACCTATCTGAAATCTATTTTAAATCTATTGACTGCATTAGTCATACTATTGCTTTGTGTTTTTCTGCTGCCTAAGTGTATTGGGTTTTTTATGCCTTTTATTATAGGATGGGTCATATCGTTGATAGCTTCGCCGCTTGTCAGATTTTTGGAGGAAAAGCTGAAGATTCGGCGTAAGGCTGTTTCGGCATTTGTTATCATCGCGGTTCTCGCCGGCGTGATTCTGCTCGTTTATGGTATCTGTGTCAAGCTGGTGCGGGAAACAGTCAGTTTTGTGAACGAACTGCCCATGATATGGGAGAACATCGAAGCGGAATTCACACAGGCGGGTGCCAGTCTGGAAGGACTGATAAAAAGGCTTCCTGCGGATGCCCAGAAGCAGCTGCTGGATTTTTGGAGCGGTCTCGGGAGTTGGTTTTCCGATTTTATCAGCGGTATCGGAACGCCCACTTTTGCGGCGGTCGGGAATTTTGCCAAGCAGCTTCCCGATGTTTTTATGGCGGTGGTCATGACGCTGTTGTCTTCCTATTTTTTTGTGGCGGACAAAGCCTACATGTCCGATTTTACGAAAAAGTATCTGCCGGAGTCTGTTTATTATCGGTTTAATCTGATTCAGAGAAGCTTTCGGAACGCGGTCGGCGGTTACTTCAAGGCACAGTTAAAAATAGAAGTCTGGATATACATTTTGATTTTTATCGGCCTGCTGATCTTGAAGATTGAATATGCGTTTCTTATCGCCTTCGGCATTGCATTTATCGACCTGCTCCCTGTATTTGGAGCGGGAACGGTTATGCTCCCCTGGGCGGTGGTCGAGATTTTGAGCGGTGAATACAAGCTGGCGGTCGGCCTTTTGATCATCTGGTGCATCGGGCAGATTGTCAGACAGGTCATACAGCCCAAGATTGTCGGGGATTCCATCGGACTTGACCCGATTCCGACGCTGTTCCTTCTTTATATTGGTTATCATATGGCTGGTGTCATGGGCATGATACTTGCCCTGCCGATTGGTATCATTTTGATCAATCTATATGAAGAAGGCGTTTTTGATACGACAAAGGAAAGTGTGAAAATTCTGGTGGCCGGATTTAACCGGTTCAGGCGTTTACATCATGAAGATACGGAAATTGTGACGGAATATGAGGAAGAAATCAAGGAAGCTTACCGGAAAGACATAGATGTGACAGGAGGTTGACTATGAGGGTCACTGTTTATAATTGCAGGGAATTTGATGAAAAGGCGTTGTTTTTGCGCTATGAAAAAGAACTTGGCATAGAGCTTGTTTTGTGTGCGGATGCGCCGACGTTGGAAAATATTCATTTGTCAAAAGGCAGCGAATGCGTGGATATTATTACTTCTAAAATTACGAGAGAGCTTATGGAGGCTTTTCATAAAAACGGCGTAAAGTACCTGACAACGAGAACGATTGGTTATGACCACATCGACCTGGAGGCGGCAAAGGAATTCGGCATCAAAGTGGGCAATGCACCCTATGGTCCGAACGGCGTGGCCGATTATACGGTCATGCTCATCCTGATGTCTATTCGGAAAATGAAACGGATCATGGAGCGTACGAATATACAGGACTATACGCTGGCCGGCATTCAGGGAAGAGAGTTGAAGGATCTGACCGTAGGAGTCATCGGTACGGGCAGGATTGGCAGGACGGTAATCCGGAATCTGTCGGGTTTTGGCTGTAAGATTCTTGCCTATGACCTGTATGAGCAGGAAGGGGTAAAGCAATATGCCGCATATGTGTCTCTTGCAGAACTTTTACAGACATCGGATGTCATTACGCTGCACACGCCGCTGACCGATGAGAATTTTCATTTGATCAATGAAAAGAGCATTGCGGGTATGAAGGATGGCGTTGTCCTCATCAATACAGCAAGAGGCGCCCTGATAGATTCGGAGGCGCTGATCGGCGCTATTGAATCCGGTAAAATCGGCGCTGCCGGTCTGGATGTTGTAGAAAATGAGTTCGGACTATACTATTATGACCATAAATCGGATATATTAGATAATAGAGAACTGGCAATCCTCAGAGGGTTCCCGAATGTGACAGTATCCCATCATATGGCTTTTTATACGGATAATTGCGTGGATACCGTTGTAAGAGACTCTCTGATCAGTTGCAAGCTTTTTCTGGAAGGAAAAGAAAATCCCTGGGAGGTCATCTAGTGCGAAAATGGATGAAGTTCTGTTTTATCCTTTATATCCTGTTTTTGATAAAAGTTATTATTTTCAAATATCCGTATGAACAGCTGGCTGCAATCGTGGAGACATGGCAGCGGGATGTGATTCTGGAAGGTCTTGGAACGGCCAATTTTGTGCCGTTTAAAACGATTAAAATGTATATCAGATATGCTGACAGATTGAACAGTTTTGAAAATCTGGCGGGGAATATTCTGGCTTTTGTACCTTTCGGTGTTTTGTTTCCAATCGTGCGGAAGCGAAAATGCGGTCTGCCGGATGTGTTCGCGAATGCGCTCGTGCTGGTGCTTGGAATTGAAATCTTCCAGCTTTTCAGTGCGTTTGGCGCTTTTGATGTGGACGATATCATTTTGAACTGTTTCGGTGCTGTTTTGGGATATATCGTGTATGTAAGAGGCAGGAGTATGTTTCCTGTGCTGCATAAAAAGTTAAGTATGGAGGATGAGGATTATGGAGCGTATTTTGAAGAGAATTAAGACAAATGTCATGGTATCCGCATTCATTTGTATGACTCTCGGCATCATACTCGTCGTATGGCCGGGCCTTTCGGTGAAGGTCGTCTGTATGGCAATCGGCGTGGTACTGGTGATCAATGGTATCAGCAGGCTGATGAATTTCATTTTCGGAAGAGACGGCAGCGTGTTTTCCCAGATGAATCTGATCATGGGAATCATCATTACCGTCATCGGAGGCTGGATTCTGTTTCAGCCGGGAACGATCATTGCAATGATACCGATTCTGGTCGGCATCATCATCGTCATTCATGGCATCAATAATTTACAGCAGACGATGAGCCTTTGCCAGAGCCGCTATGATAAATGGTGGGTTGCGCTGCTCTTGGCACTGGTTACGATCGGATTTGGCGTTCTGCTCATTTTTAATCCTTTTGCGGCGGTGGATACGCTGATTCGTTTTATCGGCATATTTCTGATTTATGACGGGGTTTCGGATATCTGGATCATGTCAAGGGTTTCAAAGAACGTGAAAGAGGTGCGGCAGGAGATGGAAGCGCTGACGGTGGACGGAAAAGAAATTGAGTGATGCGGATTACCGTTAAGAATTAATCTTCCTTGTCATATCGTATGATATCTCCTGGAGTACATTCCAATACAAAACAGATGCGGGCAAGTATGTCCGCATCAATTTTTTCCACGCGTCCCCCATACCAAGGACTTGCATTTTGCCCGTAAGAAGATTATAATAAAAATAATGAGAATCGGAGAAGGGTAGAAAATATCCTGTCCGAGAGAACATAACGGTAAAGCAGCAAGGAGGAATGATTCATGGGAATTGGCGGAATTGGCGGTATTGGAGGCGCATATGGTGTTGGGAGTATCTATCCGTCCTATGTATATAATCCGAATACGGTAAGTGCAAACAGTATGGATAAACTGTCCAGGATATCGGATGACGTTTTAGATAAAAAAATCGATTATTCCGATATGGCGGAGAAAGAAAACCAGAATCCGCTGAAAAAAGGACAGACGATAGATTTTGAAGGAATCGTTGCAAAGCAGATGCAGCAGGGCCAGAACCGTGCGGCGAAGCTTATGCCTAAGGGACTTGCACCAGAAGAAGAAAATGCAGGTGCGGAAGTTGTGCAGATGCCGAAACGTCAGGAAGAGCCCGCTGGAGCAGAGGAAGCAGCGGATATGAACGATGTAGAAAATACAAATGCCGAGAACGAAAACAATGCATCTTCCGCGCAGAATTCGTCTATGCAGATGGAGCGCGCTATACAGGCATATGAAATGTTCATGACAGCATAGCATTGGTTATTAAATTGAAAAAAGTAAGATTAAATCCTCATTTGACTTTTCAAGTGAGGATTTTACATTGCAGAGAAGGGAAATCTGCATGAGGAATGACTCATCGCCTGCGTGTGATTCGATAACAGTTGATTTTGGGGGCTTCAAAATCCAACAGCCTAATACATTGCAGTTGTTTTTTTTCAAGATAGGGTGCTGCGATGCTTTCCGGTACGAAGCTGATGCCGTCGGATGTGAGCAGATAAGGAATGAGTTTCGTACCGTGATCGATTTCAAAACCGAACTGGTAATGGGGCGGAAAGAGTTCTTTGATGAAAAGTCCGACTTCCTGTAAAGCAAATGCACAATATAAATAGTCTGCATCTGCAAGTTCTGCCTGGTGGATGCCATTTGAATAGCGCCTGTTATCAATGTTTGTGACGAGAACAAGCTCATCGGTTGCAAAGACTTCACAAAGATAGCCGCTGTGATAGAAAGGAAGGTAGGAATATACGATGTCCAGAAGGTTATCCTGTATTTCCTGCAGCAGCCGGTTGGAATGTCCGATCGTGATTTTTATGGAATGTTCCGGGTGGCTGTACATATATTCTTTGATGACCGGGAAAAGATGGCATTCATAAATGGTATTTGTCGAGCCTATACGGTAGGTATCGGTATATTTTTCCAGGGAATTGACGGTTTTGATGCCGGAATCCGAAAGTTCTATGATCTTTCGGGCATAGTATAAGAACTGTTCGCCTTCCCGCGTCAGCGTTACTTTCCGTTTGTTTCTGACAAAAAGCGGCTTTCCGATTTCCTTTTCCAGTTCTGCAATGCGGTTCGTAACGGTGGACTGCGCGATGAAAAGTGCGTCGGCCGTTCTGGTAAAATTCCGGTGTTCTGCTAATGTGAGAAAAGTCTGTAATGACAGGGTATCCATGAAAACGCTCCTTTTTTGTCATGGCGCTGGCTGCTCAGTGCTCATGATGAAATAATAATCTAAAAATTGAATTAGTGATATTGAAATAATTTGTTTTACAAATATATTATCATAGGAGTATGATAACAGCAACAGAAAGTTTGTAAAGAGGAAATGTAGAATGATCATTTGAAAAAAGAAATGGAGGATAAGAGAAATGTCGATTGAGATACGGGAGGTAAGTTGTGACCATGCAGATTTTTTTCTGCTCTGCGGGGAACTGGATGATTTTCTGAATCATGCTATAGGTGGTGAAGAGAAACGGGAAAAGTATAAAAAATTTAACCATGCGGATACGATGGATTGCGTGGTCGTAGCCTATGACGGCGAAGTTCCGGCAGGCTGCGGGGCTTTGCGGAGATATTCCGAGGATGAGGCGGAAATAAAAAGAGTCTTTGTCCGGGCAGAATACCGGAACCGGAATATCGGCGGTATGCTGTTGGAGAATCTGATCGCGCAGGCGAAAAAAACGGGATTTCAAAGGCTGGTCCTGGAGACAGGAGCTTTTTTGGAAGCCTCTGTCCGCCTGTATCAGCGTTATGGTTTTGAACGGATAGAAAATTACGGCGCTTATAAGGATATGCAGGAATCACTCTGTATGGGACGGGATATCGGTAAAGATGCGCTGATTTACTGTGTGGGAAGAATGCCCGGAGCGGATAAACTGAAAGAGTTGTATGCTTCGGTAGGCTGGAAGTCCGGCCGTTATGCTGACAGGCTGTTACAATCTTTTGAAACGACAGGGATGGTCATGACCGCCTGGTGTGGTTCCGAACTGGCAGGACTGGTGGAAGTGCTGGATGATAAAGGTGTGACTGCCTATGTTCATTATCTTCTCGTGAACCCGTGCTATCAGGGGAAAGGAATCGGCGCTCACCTGATGGAGGCGGTGAAGGAGCAATATAAAGACTATTTGTATATCGTGTTAAGTTGTGAGAATAAAGATGTGATACCTTTTTATCAGAAACTTGGTTTTTCGGTCATAGAAGGTTCAACGCCGATGCAGATAAATCGTTTATAAGAGTCCGCAGACTGCATAAATTTCCATATTTTGCCCATATTAAATGAAGAAAAGTCAGCGCTCTGGCAGAAATGCCATGAGCCGGAAGAAAGGCGTGGTTATTGGTATGGGCAAATATGACGATTTGGCAAAACGTATCATAGAGAGTATCGGCGGCAAAGAGAATATCATCAGTCTGACACATTGTGCGACGAAAATCCGCTTTTGCCTGAAAGATGAAGCAAAGGCCGATACGCGAGGATTAAAAACGATGCCCGGCGTGATTACGGCTATCCAGAGGAGCGGGCAGTATCAGCTGGTCATCGGAAATCATGCCGCGGATGTCTGCAAGGCAGTATCCAACCGGACGGGGATTCTCGATTTACAGGAGGAGGGGGAGCGGGAAAAAAGCCGGCTCAGCCGCGTGATGGATTTTGTTTCCGGAATTTTTGCACCTCTTCTCAGTGTATTCTGTGCCGTGGGCATTTTAAAAGGGGCTTATGAACTTTTTTCCTATGCCGGTTTTTGTGATGAGAGGAATGCTGTCTGGCAGTTCGTGCAGATACTTTCGGACAGTCTGTTTTATTATCTGCCGTTTTTTGTCGGTTTTACGGCCGCCAGGAAATTTCAGGTCAATCAGTTTACGGGTATGCTGCTTGGCGCCTGTTTTGTTTATCCGCACCGCTTTGGTATTACGGAACATTCTTATAGTATTCTTCCGGTCATTTTGGCCGTCTGGGCCGCTTCTTATATAGAGCATTTTCTGAAAAAAGTGCTGCCGGAATTATGGCGGACCTTTCTTGTGCCGTTGATAACGCTGTTAATTGCCGGGCCATTGACCTTTGTTGTCATTGAAATGATCTATACCGGCCTTACTGCAGTTGTTATAATGGCGATAAACGGGAGTTATGCGGTCAGCCCGTTATTGGCAGGGGCTCTGACGGGAGGATTCTGGCCCCTGTTCGTCATTTTTGGTATTCATTGGGAATTGACGGGAATAACACCGGATATGATAATGACAAATGTTTTTCAGGATGCCATGTCGGGGGCTTTTCTTCCCGCGGTTGCTTATACCGCATCCTGGGCACAGGCCGGTGCGGTTCTTGCAGTTCTGTTCAGAACCAGGGATAAGCGTATGCGCTCTATTGCGATACCGTCTGTTATCTCCGGCTTTTTTGGAATCGCGGAACCGGGTATTTATGGCGTTGCCCTGCCGGAGAAAAAGCCGTTTTTTATAAGCAGTATCTGCGCGGCCGCAGGCGGAACAGTATTCGCATTACTGGCATCCAACAATAGAACAACGGTTGCTATTAATGGATTCCCATTTGCAGTGCTCGCGTCTTTGCCGGTTTTTGCGCTGAGCTGGCTCATAACGATGTTTTTTTACCGGGAACCAAAGAAAGAAAGCATACAGTTTCCGATATTTCCGCTTTCTATGGATGGTAAAAAGGTCATCCACAGTCCGCTGAACGGAAAACTCGTGCCTCTCATGGAAGTAGGCGATGAGGTCTTTTCCAGCGGTGTTCTTGGAGAGGGAATTGCGATAGAACCTTATGAGGGTATTGTGTATGCGCCTGCGGATTGTAAGGTCACAACCTTTTTTCCGACCGGTCATGCGATTGGACTGACGACTGCAGAAGGTGTGGAGCTGCTCATTCATATCGGTATTGATACGGTACAGCTCAATGGTAAATACTTCAAACCGTTAGTGAAACAGGGGGAGAATCTTTTGGAAGGACAGCCGATGCTGGAGTTTGACAGTAAGCGGATCGGGCAGGAAGGATACCGGATGACAACAACTGTTATTGTTACAAATACGACGGATTGGAAAAAGGTAGCTTCCACAACAGCGCAGGAAACTACAGTCGGTGATGCGCTGTTGTGGCTAGTGTGAGAAGAACTTCTAGGGCTTGCACCAGAGGGTGCTTCGCCAAGAAGTTCTACGATTTGCCGAAGGCAAATCTTTCTCACACGAAAGAACGCCTGAAATACGGCGTTCTTCCTGACAAACTTGTTTGTCATAGGATTTGCGTTAAATTATGATTTATTCCGTCGCGAGTGTTTTGACCCTTGTCATGGCGTTTCTGACAGGGGAAAATGATAAAATCACAACTGTTATAAATGCTTCTGCGAGAAGATAAGAATAGTTGTAGGCGAAAGGATAGAGGAATGATAATGATTTGGGGAATGATTCCGGCATGTATTCCATCCAGTACAAGTAGCCGCCGATTGTGTGGAAAAGCCCCCTGACAAAGGTTGCAAAAAGATAGCCTTTGATCAGGCCGTTCTTTTTTCGTGAAAAGAAGCCGGACAAGCCAAGCGCTGCAAAAGCGAATATATAGTCCATGAGGACCTGCAGCGGGGAGAGGATGAAACCGCCGCCGTCCTGTAAGAACTGCAGGATGCCGTAAGCAAAGCCGGCAGTCAGACCGATTTTCGGACCAAACCAGTAGCCGATCAGCGTGACGAAGAGCATGGAACAAAGGGTGACAGAACCGCCCCATGGCATATCGATGATCTTGACATAGGAAGTGACGAAGCCGAGAGCCAGCGCCGCGGCAGAAAAAACAAGCTGTCTTGCCGAAAATGTTTTGACGTTCGTTGTTTCATCATTTTCCTTTTTTCTAAAAAATGCGGTCAGAATGACCAGTACGGCGATGATGACGATAAAGGCGATCACGCCCGTGGTCGTCAGAGAATAGTAACCATCCTCCTGATTCAGAAATAGTGACATAAAAAAAACCTCCTTCGTGTGCGCGAGGAGGGACAACATCCTGTCCACGGAAGAGATAATAACAATAGTTATCAAAATCTATCCGCGAAAACTGTGCCTCCTTCCGCCGGTATTATCCGGTTCAAGTAGTGAGGGTTAGGAACGGGCGTGGCGGCAAATACGAAGCCGCAGCATGTTCCAATCTCAGCGATGTGCTCCCCTGGCGAGTTACTTATGATATTTTTAGCGGCAGAAGACACGTTTTTGTGTTTTCTGTCGTCTTCTATTAGATGTGGCCCTTATTGGAGACACTTCTATTAGATGTGGCCCTTATTGGAGACACTTCTATTAGATGTGGCTCCCATTGGAGACACTTCTATTATACTAATGACATTGTATCGGGTTGTCAAGCAGGACTTTCAGAATTTTTATATCACAGGTCAAAAATTTGTAAGAAAAAAACACAAAACATAGATTTTGCGGTAAAATGATTGAGGAAGCAGGAAAGGAGAGAAAGACAGATGATATATGAGGAAGAGGCTGATAAGCATGTGGAAAGGCTTTTTGCCGGCTGGGAAGAGTCTCTGATCTGGTCCTGCCTGCAGGGCATTATGGGACATCTCTATGTGGATGATAAAAAGGAACCGCTTTCTGCGATGGCGGTTTTAGGTGACTTCTGTTTTTTCGCAGGGACGCCGAATCGGGAATTGGCGGCATATAGACCGGATTGGTGTAAGCAGAACTTTATCATTGCCGTGCCGCAGAACCGACAATGGGCGGACATGATAGAGGACTGTTTCGGGAACAGGGCAAAGAAGGTTCTGCGCTATGCCATCAAAAAGGAGCCGGATGTTTTTGACCGGAGCAGATTACAGGACATTGTCGGACAGCTTTCCCCGGAATATACACTCAGCCTGATCGATGAGGAAATTTACGGATATTGTCGGAAGGAGAACTGGTGCAGGGATTTCGTATCCCAGTTCACCGACTGGCCGGCTTATCGGAAGATGGGATTAGGGGTTGCTGCTTTGAAGGACGGTGTGCCCGTTGCGGGCGCTTCTTCTTATTCCGTTTATTCCGGAGGGATTGAGATTGAAATCGATACGAAGATGGAATTTCGTAGAAAGGGACTTGCAACGGTATGCGGTGCAAGGCTCATTTTGGAATGCCTTGACAGAGGTTTGTATCCGAGCTGGGATGCGCAAAATCTCTGGTCGGTGGCGTTGGCGGAAAAGCTGGGGTATCATTTTGACCACGAGTATACGGCTTATGAGATACAGGGGTATTGAACTTCAGGGATTGTGAAAATAATCCATGATATAGCGTAGGAGCCTTGACTATTGCCATATTATTGTTATAATAGTATATAGTTTTAAAAACTACATCAGAAAGTATAAAAAAATAGGTGATATTATGGCATTTCAGATTATTTCAGACGGTTCCTGCGATCTTGGAACGGAGCGCGCAGCGAAAGAGGGCGTCAGGGTCGTACCGTTTTATGTATCCTTTGATGATAAGACATATGAGAAGGAGATAGAGGAAGTACCGGTCCGGGAATTTTATCAGCGGATGGTTGACAATGCGGATTGCTTTCCGAAGTCTTCCATGCCATCGGTGCAGGATTATCTGGATGTATTCGAAGAATATGCGGCGGCGGGAAAAGATATTCTCTGTCTCTGCATTACGACCAAATTCAGCGGTTCCTACAATTCGGCGATGAATGCAAAGGAGATGCTTCTTGAAAAATACCCGGATGTCAGGATTGAAGTACTGGATACCACGGTGGATACCGTTCTTCAGGGCCTTCTTGTGCTGGAAGTCTGCCGGATGCAGAAAGCAGGATGGAGTTTTGAGGATACGGTGAAGCGCACCAGAGAAATTCTGCCGACGGGCCGCATTATTTTTACAGTAGGAAGCTTTGATTATCTGATACACGGCGGCCGTATCGGAAAAGTGATGGGCGCGGCGGTCAAAAGTCTGGCAATCAAGCCGCTGATCATTTTAAAAGAGGGAGAAATCTTTCCGGCCGGCATTTTCCGGAACCGGGAAAAAGGAAAAAAGACGCTGGTTTCCCTGTGCAGAAAGCATTTTGAGAAAATCGGAGAAAATCCGGATGATTATGCCTTTAACATCGGCTACGGATATGATCATGAGGAAGCTGTTTCTTTCCGCGAGATGCTGCTTTCGGACTTAAAGCAGTATAGCGGCATTCAGGACATGGAACTGTTCCAGATCGGCGCGACGATTGGTGTGCATACCGGACCGTATCCCATCGGTCTGACGTTTATCAGGAAGGCGTTTTAACTTGGAAGGACAGGTTTTAAATGGAGATTCAGGAAATACTTGATCAAAATTTTAGAGGAAACATCTATATTCTTCAGAAGGACAAGGTTTTATATGAACGGGAATGGGGATTTGCAGATTTACCAAATGAAATTCCCAATACAATAGAAACGAAATTTGCCAGTGCATCAGCAGGAAAAGTATTTATTGCAGTAGGAATTCTGCAACTGGTCGAGCGGGGAAGAATCAAGCTTGATGATACATTGGGGATGTTACTCGATATTTCGTTAAATAATATTGATAAGGATGTTACCGTCAAACAGCTTCTGAATCATACGTCGGGGGTTCCCGATTATTTTGATGAAAACACGATGGAGGAGTATGAAGAATTATGGGTAGATTATCCCAATTACAAAATCAGGCATAACAGCGATTTGCTTCCATTATTTATCAATAAGCCGATGATGTACCCGAAAGGCGAGAAATTCCAATATAATAACTCTGGTTATGTATTGCTTGCAATGATAATCGAAAAAGTTACCGGCATGTATTTTGACCAATACCTGAAAAAGAATATTTTTGACGTATGCGGAATGGAATCAACAGGATATTATGAATTGGATAAGCTGCCGGCCAAATGTGCCAATAGCTATATTTATTGCGCGGATACGGATGATTACCGCACAAACATATTTTCTGTTGATGCAAAAGGCACGGGTGCAGGCGGCGCATTTATTACAGTAGAAGATATCGTTCGTTTCTGGAACAATTTGCTGGAAGGAAATCTAATCTCAGAAGCGCTTGTTTCAGAAATGCTCAGTAAGCAGAGTGGAGATGGCATTGACGCAGAAGAAGGCTATTATGGCTATGGCATGTGGATCATTGATAATCCGAATGGCAGGGACTACGCGTATTTTCAAGGTTGTGATCCGGGCATAAGTTTTATCTCGGAATACAATCCGAATAACGGACTCATTTCTGTTCTGGTAAGTAATTACGGCGATAATGTCTGGAGGGAGATGAGAAAGATAAGGGACGTTTTTTATAAATTGGAAAAGGACGGTCAGTTTCAATACCTTTTATTTGATCTGGACGGCACGTTGACCGACCCGAAAATCGGTATTACGAGTTGTGTGCAGCATGCCCTGCGCAAATTCGGTGTTGAAGAACCGGATTTAAATAAGCTGGATCCATTTATCGGGCCGCCTCTTGCGGACAGTTTTCAGGAATTCTACGGTTTCGACGAAAAGAAGGCTGCGGAAGCAATTGGCTATTACCGGGAGCGGTTCAGCACGATTGGGCTGTTCGAGAATGAAATCTATCCGGGTGTTGCGAAGATGCTTGCCCATTTGAAACAGGCGGGCAAAACGCTGGCAGTTGCATCCAGCAAACCGACGGTGTTTGTTCAAAAGATTTTGGTACATTTTAATATCGAATGTTATTTTGATGTCATCGTCGGAAGCGAATTGGACGGAACCCGTGCCAGAAAAGAAGAGGTCATTGAAGAAGCCTTGCGACAGCTGCGTCAAGTGGCAGAAATAGAGGATAATGACGGGATTGTCATGATAGGTGACAGGAAGTTCGATATTCAGGGGGCGAAATTGTCCAATCTGGTCAGTGTAGGCGTTACCTTTGGATACGCTTTACCCGGTGAGCTGGAAGAGGCCGGAGCGGATTATATTGTGGATACCGTGGAAGAATTAGAGGAACTGTTAAATGGCTGAAAAAAGGGAAAATATAAGGCATAGCGAGAATTTAGGAACGGTTGGAATGATTTTACAGCCGTTTTTAATTTATTATATTATTCGTTTCATAACGGTTATAATGTTGACTTATTTAGTCACTATAACCGTACAAAAGGCCGGTGGAGCGGTAGAAGCTTTATTTACGGAGCAGGAAGCAACCGTGAATGCGATTATCGGCGGGATTGCCATGCTGGCAGGAATCCTGCCATTGCTTCTGGACTTTCGGCGTGAAATAAAAAAACATAACAAGCGTAATGACAGAAAAGCAGTTGATGCCGGGATGGTGAGGACGTTGTTCCGCATTCTTATTACAATAACACTTGCTTTCACAAGTTCAATAGCGATCAATATTTTATTCATTTCCCTTCATCTGACGGAAAACTCGGCATCTTACAGTCAGGTTGCGGCACATCAGTATGGCGTTTTCTTTCCGATTGGGCTTTTCTTATATGGTGTGGTATCTCCGCTTGCGGAAGAAGTAGTATTTCGCGGTATCCTATATAACAGAATGAAGAAAACGCTTCCTGCTGCATTATCGCTTGTGCTTTCGGCCTTGCTTTTCGGCCTTTATCATGGCAATATCGTACAGGCGGCTTATGGTTTTCTGATGGGAATGCTGATCGCTTATACTTATGAAAAATGTGGTGATTTTTTATTCGCATTTCTTTTTCATGCGGCTGCCAATATCTCCGTATATGTGATTACGGGAAGTCCGGTTCTGTATGAACGGTTCATTACCTGGCAGAATGGGATTTTCTTAGCAGCTATTTCCGTTATGTTGTTGCTTTTGCTGCACTTTCGTGATTCCTTCCGCAGATAATGCGGCGCATAAGCACCAGGCCGCTGTCAGCGGCCTTTGGCTGCCACAGCGCCGTGCTAGAGCGTGTTTGTCTATTTTGTACAACTACTTTACTGAATAATCCGTTTCGCAATTGCCTATAGGAATTGAAAGAAAATAAGAATCAAAATAAAGAAAAATCATAAAATTGTCTGAAATTAGCATATAAAATGGTGAGCTTTCGAATTATCAGACAATTTCATGAAAAATCTTTATTTACATTTCGGAAAAATGGGTGTATAGTATCAATAGTTTAGTCGCAAAGGAGCGCCTCAAAGGGAGCACTTTGCGATTTTTTTATGTGATAGGAAATTGCTGTAATCGTAGTGGAGTTCAGGCAAGAATTTACGCAGTAAATTCTTGGAGCGCAAGCTGCGGAGCTTGCGCTTTTTTATCACGCAGATAAAGATATTTCGATCATTTGATCATAGGAAAGGAGATATACTTTATGTTTGATGCAAAATTAACTGTTCCGAGGTCTCCCCTCCATCGGATGGAATTTGAACATGACAACTGCGGCATCGGCGCCTGTGTCAATATCAAAGGACGCAGGAGCCGCGCTACGGTGGAAAATGCCTTGAAGATCGTCGAGAATCTGGAGCACAGGGCCGGAAAGGATGCGGAAGGAAAGACCGGTGACGGCGTCGGTATCCTGACGCAGATTCCTCATAAATTTATGGTCAGAGCCGCGGCAGAGCTCGGCATACAGCTTGGCGGCGAAAGAGAATACGGTGTTGGCGCTTTTTTCTTCCCGCAGGATGAGTTACAGCGCAATCAGGCGAAAAAAATGTTTGAAATCATTGTGGAAAAGGAAGGACTGAGGTTTCTGGGCTGGCGGACGGTACCGACCAATCCTTCTGTGCTCGGCCATAAAGCGGTCGAATGTATGCCCTGTATCATGCAGGCGTTCGTGGCAAAGCCTGCAGGTATTGCGAAAGGACTTGAGTTTGACAGAAAGCTGTATATATTAAGAAGGACCTTTGAACAGTCCACGGATGTGACCTATGTTGTGTCTCTGTCCAGCAGGACGATTGTCTATAAAGGAATGTTCCTGGTCGGACAGCTCCGCACCTTTTTCAAGGATTTACAGGATAAAGACTTTGAATCCGCGCTCGCCATCGTGCATTCCCGTTTTTCCACGAATACGAATCCGAGCTGGGAGCGCGCGCACCCGAACCGCTTTATCGTACATAACGGCGAGATCAATACCATCCGCGGTAATGCGGATAAAATGCTGGCCCGGGAGGAGACAATGGAGTCCGAACATCTTGCCGGACAGCTTCACAAAGTCCTTCCGGCAGTCAGTGCGTCCGGTTCCGATTCCGCGATGTTAGATAATACACTGGAGTTTCTTGTGATGAGCGGAATGCCGCTGCCGTTGGCAGTCATGATCACCATTCCGGAACCATGGGAAAATAATAAGACCATGTCTCAGAAAAAGAAAGACTTCTATCAGTATTATGCGACAATGATGGAGCCATGGGACGGCCCGGCTTCCATCCTTTTTTCAGACGGGGATATCATGGGAGCTGTGCTTGACCGAAACGGTCTACGGCCTTCCCGGTATATGATCACGGATGACGATACGCTGATTCTATCGTCTGAAGTGGGTGTGCTGGATATTGAACCGGCGAAAATCGTGATCAAAGAAAGACTGCATCCCGGGAAAATGCTTCTGGTCGATATGGTGCAGGGCAGGGTGATAGATGACGACGAACTGAAAGAAACATACGCGTCTGCGCAGCCTTACGGCGAATGGCTGGATACGCATCTTGTCGCATTGAAAGAGCTGAAGATACCGAACCAGCGCGTGCCGGAATTTACGGACGAAGAGAGAAAACGGATGCAGAAAGCATTCGGCTATACTTATGAAGAATTGAAAAGCAGCATTCTGCCGATGGCGAAGAACGGTGCAGAGGCAATTGCGGCGATGGGAGTCGATACACCGATACCGGTGCTTTCCAAAGCACATCATCCGCTGTTCCATTACTTTAAACAGCTTTTTGCACAGGTGACGAACCCGCCGATTGATGCGATCAGAGAGGAAATCGTTACATCGACGACAGTCTATCTTGGAAAAGACGGCAATCTTCTGGAAGAGAAACCGGAAAACTGCAATATGCTCAAGGTGCGTAATCCGATTCTGACCAATACGGACCTGCTCAAAATCAAAAACATGAAATCAGAAGGCTTCAAGGTAGAAGTCGTTCCGATTACTTATTATAAGAACACCAGCCTGGAAAAAGCGATTGACAGGCTTTTCGTGGAAGTGGACAGAGCCTTCCGCGGCGGCGTCAATATTCTGATTCTTTCTGACCGGGGTGTGGATGAGAACCGTGTAGCGATTCCTTCTTTATTAGCCGTATCGGCATTGCAGCAGCACCTTGTCAATACGAAAAAGAGAACGAGCGTGGCAATCGTGCTGGAATCTGCGGAACCGCGGGAAGTGCATCATTTTGCAACGCTGCTCGGCTTCGGTGCGTCCGCTATTAACCCATATCTGGCACAGGAGAGCATTCGGGAACTCATCAATAACCACATGCTGGATAAAGATTATTACGCGGCAGTCAATGACTATAATGATGCCATTTTACACGGAATCGTCAAGATTGCATCCAAAATGGGCATTTCCACCATTCAGTCCTATCAGGGTTCCAAGATTTTTGAGGCAATCGGCATCGACAAAGAGGTCATTAATAAATATTTCACCAATACGGTATGCCGTGTCGGCGGCATTACGCTGAAGGATATCGAAAAAGAAGTGGATGTGCTGCACTCGATGGCTTTTGACCCACTCGGTCTATCAACGGATCTGGCACTGGATAACCCGGGACACCACCAAATGCGCAGCGGCGCGGATGAACACCTCTATAACCCGGAGACGATTCATCTTCTTCAGGAATCCACAAGACGCGGCGATTATGAGATGTTCAAACAATATACTAAGGCGGTCAATAACGAAGAGAGCATCAAGGCGCTGCGCGGGCTGATGGACTTCAATTATGCGAAGAAACCCTTGCCAATCGAGGAAGTGGAGAGTGTTGACACGATTGTCACAAGATTCAAAACGGGCGCAATGTCCTATGGTTCCATTTCCAAAGAAGCGCATGAGACGATGGCGATCGCGATGAATCGTCTGCACGGCAAATCCAACTCCGGCGAAGGCGGAGAAGATAAAGAACGGCTGACGCCCGGTGCAGACGGCCTGAATAGATGCTCTGCCATCAAACAGGTGGCAAGCGGACGTTTTGGCGTAACGAGTGAATACTTAAACAGTGCGCAGGAAATCCAGATTAAGATGGCACAGGGTGCGAAACCGGGCGAGGGCGGGCATCTGCCGGGCGGCAAAGTATATCCGTGGATTGCAAAAACGAGACATTCTACGGCGGGCGTGAGCCTGATCTCTCCGCCGCCGCATCATGATATTTATTCCATAGAAGATTTGGCACAGTTGATCTACGACCTGAAAAATGCCAACAAAAGGGCGAGAATCTCCGTGAAGCTCGTTTCCGAAGCGGGAGTTGGCACGGTGGCGGCAGGTGTTGCCAAAGCCGGCGCGCAGGTCATTCTCGTATCCGGCTATGACGGCGGCACCGGCGCGGCGCCAAGAAGTTCGATTCACAACGCGGGACTTCCGTGGGAGCTCGGACTGGCGGAGACTCATCAGACATTGATTCAGAACGGTCTTAGGAATAAAGTGCGCGTAGAGACTGACGGCAAGCTGATGAGCGGCCGGGATGTTGCGATTGCGGCAATTCTCGGTGCGGAAGAATTCGGTTTTGCGACGGCGCCTCTCGTAACGATGGGCTGTGTCATGATGCGTGTCTGCAATCTTGACACCTGTCCGGTTGGTGTGGCAACCCAGAACCCGGAACTGCGGAAACGTTTCAAGGGTAAACCGGAATATGTAGAGAATTTTATGCGGTTCATCGCACAGGAACTGCGGGAATATATGGCGTTATTGGGCATCAAAACGGTGGATGAACTGGTCGGCAGGACCGATTTGCTGAAGATGAAAGAAAACCTGCCAGACAGACTGCAGAAGATCGATCTGAGTCTGATTCTTTCCAATCCGTATGAGAAGTGCCAGGAAAAAGTAATCTTTGATCCGAAGCAGGTATATGATTTCGGGTTGGAAAAGACGGTGGATGAAAAAGTACTGCTGAAACAGTTGGCAAAGGCGATGGAGGGCGGACAGAAGAGAAGCCTGGAAGTGGATGTATCCAATACCGACCGTACCTTCGGCACGATTCTCGGCTCCGAGATTACGAGAAAATTCGGCGATACGCTGCAGGAAGATACTTACCGGATTTTGTGCAACGGTTCCGGCGGGCAGAGCTTCGGTGCTTTTATTCCGAAAGGACTGACATTAGAACTGGTGGGAGATTCCAACGATTATTTCGGAAAAGGACTTTCCGGCGGCAAGCTCATCGTCTATCCGCCCAAAGGCTCCCGGTTCAAACAGGACGAAAACATCATCATCGGCAATGTGGCGCTTTACGGCGCGACATCCGGCAAAGCCTTTATCAACGGTGTGGCGGGAGAACGGTTCTGTGTCCGTAACTCCGGCGCACTGGCGGTTGTAGAAGGCGTCGGCGACCACGGCTGTGAATACATGACAGGCGGCCGTGTGGTTGTACTCGGTTCCATCGGCAAGAACTTTGCGGCCGGCATGAGCGGCGGTATCGCCTATGTACTCGATGAAAACAATGATTTATATACCAAAGTCAATAAGAAAATGGTTTCTTCCTATGAGATGACTTCCAAATATGATATTCTGGAGCTGAAAGAGATGATCAAAGAGCATGTTGCGTATACCAACTCGGTCAAAGGCAAGGAAATTTTAGATCATTTCGGAGAATATCTGCCGAAGTTCAAGAAGATCATTCCGCATGATTATGAGCGTATGTTGAAGCTGATCGTTCAGATGGAGGAGAAGGGTCTCAGTGCGGAGCAGGCTCAGATAGAAGCTTTTTACGAGGCACAGGATTTTTGATGGATGAAAAGAATGGAGAGAGGAGAATATCATGGGAAAACCTACCGGATTTTTAGAATATGAGCGTAAAGTTTCGACGGATGTAAGCCCGAAACAACGCATTAAAAATTTTAAAGAGTTCCACGAACATCTTTCGACGGAAGAACAGCAGCTTCAGGGCGCGCGATGTATGGACTGCGGTGTTCCGTTCTGTCAGTCGGGCATGACACTGTGCGGCATGACATCCGGCTGCCCGCTGCATAATCTGGTTCCTGAATGGAACGACCTCGTTTATACGGGAAACTGGGAACAAGCTTATAACCGCCTGAAAAAGACCAACAACTTTCCGGAGTTTACTTCGAGGGTATGTCCGGCTTTATGTGAGGCGGCCTGCACCTGTAATCTGACGGGTGAGCCTGTCGCGACGAAGGAAAATGAATATGCGATCATCGAAAATGCTTATGAAAAAGGCTATGCGGCGGCCAGACCGCCGAAAACGAGAACAGGAAAGACTGTTGCCGTCGTAGGAAGCGGTCCTTCCGGCCTTGCGGTGGCCGATCAGTTGAACAAAAGAGGGCATTTTGTGACCGTATTCGAACGCTCCGACAGGATTGGCGGCCTTTTGATGTATGGGATTCCGAACATGAAGCTGGAAAAACATATCATCGAGCGGAAAATCAAAGTGATGGGAGAGGAAGGCGTTACCTTTGTCACCAATGCGGACATCGGCAAAGAGGTCAGGGCAGATAAGCTGTTAAAGGAATTTGACCGCGTCGTGCTCGCCTGTGGTTCTTCCAATCCCCGAGATATCGATGCGCCGGGCCGGGATGCGAAAGGCATTTACTTTGCGGTTGACTTCCTTAGTCGAAATACCAGAAGCCTGCTGGATTCCGACTTTAAGGATAAAAAGTATGTGGATACGAAAAACAAACATGTCGTTATCATCGGCGGCGGCGATACGGGGAATGACTGTGTCGGTACTGCTATCCGGCATGGCGCGAAAACGGTGACACAGATTGAGATGATGCCCAAAGCGCCGGACGAGAGAGCCGAAAATAACCCGTGGCCGGAGTGGCCCAAAATCTGCAAGACCGATTACGGCCAGGAAGAAGCAATCGCGGTATACGGCCATGACCCGCGTATTTATGAGGCTACGGTAAAAGAGTTCCTCAAGGATAAAGACGGTAGTTTAAAGGGTGTTAAAGTTGTGAAGCTTTCCTGGGAAAAGGACGCTGCGACGGGCCGCATGGTCATGAAGGAAGTCGCGGGTTCGGAGAAAACGCTGGAAGCCGACATTGTCCTGATTGCCGCAGGATTTTTGGGAAGTCAGAAGTATGTGACGGACGCCTTCAAAGTAGCGCTGGATGCCCGGACAAATGTCAAAACAGAGCCGGGTGCATTTCGTACCAGTGTGGAAAATGTTTTTGTGGCAGGTGACATGCACACGGGACAGTCTCTTGTGGTCAAGGCCATCAGACAGGGCCGGGAGTGCGCAAGAGAGGTGGACGAAAGTCTGATGGGGTATTCGAATCTGTATATTCAGTAGAATATCTGCAAAAACAACGGATGACACGCGCTGCGAATCGTCCTTATGTTCATAGGAAAAAGGCTGTTTCCGCCTGTTTGTTCAGCGGATGGCAGCCTTTTGATTTTGTAAACAGAGCATGTCAGAATTGCAGCAGGGCGATGGCCTGCCGGGGCTGTTGGTTTGCCTGTGCGAGCATTGCCTGAGAAGCCTGCATTAACAGAGTGTTCACGGAATGTTCCATGATCTCGGCAGCGATATCGGCATCGCGGATTGCGGATTCACTCGCCTGGGTATTTTCGATAACATTGTTGTTATTATTGATGGTGTGCTCCAGCCTGTTCTGCATGGAGCCATAAGTGCTCCGACGGGAACTTAATAAAGTAATGGCTTCTTTAATGCGTTTGACCGCTTTTTCCGCATATTTAGGCCTGCTTATGGTAATGGAGTTGATCGCAAGCGAACAGGAACTGACACGCGTACGGGGAATCTTCATCATATCCTGCGTTTCCACGCCGACAAGAAGATATATCGGATCCCGGGAACTCCGGCCGCTTTCGGTCCAGGTTCCGTTCAGAGATTTAACTGCCAATTCATTCATGCGCTGCATCATGCCATGTACTTCGTCCATCGCTCCGTCAGCGACCTGCACGAAAGAAACACCATCCCGTGCGTTAGAAGCTCCCTGCATAAGACCGCGGAGCTGTCGGCGCATCTTTTCGGAAATTGCAAGTCCTGCCGCGTCGTCCGCGGCTCTGTTGATTCGGTATCCGGAAGATAATTTTTCGGTTGTCCGGCTGTTGTTCCTGGAATTTGCCTGAAGATGATTGTTGGCATTTATAGCGAGCAGATTATTTTGAAAGGATAGCATATATTTGTCCTCCATGACATTTGCGAATAGAATCCTGTGATTTCTGTTGCCGGTGTATTTTTGTGTTAAATTATAATAAAATATTATCTTTATTGTAATATTATAATATAATTTACCGGTTTTTGTAAAATTATATTTCGCGCAAACTTCAAAGAAAACAAAAGTTTCCTCTTATGAAAAAAGGGCGTTCTTTTTCAGAATGCCCTTTCTTTTACCAGATTGTGCAGCGTTTCGCCGTTTACATACCGCCGCATATTTTCCAGACAGATATTTACGATATTGTGCAGCGTCTCCGGAAGATGATAGCCTCCCGATACATGAGGGGTGATAAAGGCATTGGGGATTTCCCACAGCCGATGCTCTTTCGGAAGAGGTTCCGGTTCGGTCACATCCAGAGCAGCGCCTGCCAGGTGGCCGGATTCCAGAACATCACATAAATCTTCCGTGCACACCAGATCTCCCCGGCCGCCATTGAGGAAAAAGCTTCCTCTTTTCATGGTCATAAAAAGTTCTCTGTTAAAGAGCCCTCTTATCTCAGGGGTGCTCGGAAGAAAAGAGACAACAGCGTCTGCTATCGGAAGAAGTTCTCTGAGTTCCTCCATCGTATGGAGCTCATTCATACAGGGCGGACAATTTCCGGGCGTTCTTTTTATGCCGATTACATGGGCGCCGAGCGTATGAGCCAGCCCGGCAAAGTGTTTTCCGATATTGCCGGCGCCAAGGATTAGAATTGTGGCATCCGTGATGGAAGCGACGTATCCCTCTTCGCCCCAGATATGCTGTTTCTGATCATCTCTGTATAAATGCAGTTTTTTCTGGAGAGACAGGAGCATGGCGAACATATGCTCCGATACTGCTTTGTCATATGCGCCGCTGCTGTTGGTCAGCATGGTATGCGGTCCCAAAACGCCTTTTTCCACATAAGGGTCATAACCCGCCGAATTCAGATGGAGCCAAGCCAGATTGCTGATGCCTGTATCATATCGGCCGGCACGTTTCCAAGAATGATTTCCGCCTGCTGTATTTGTTCTTCTGTCACATCGGAGATATTTGTGTAGAGATATTCTGCTTCCGGAAGAATCTGCTCCAGTCTGTTTCTCTGTGCCTGCGCCATAGGAATCATGACCAGTATTTTTTCTGCTTCATCGTATCGTCTCCTGTGAGTTATTTTTCTGCCTACAGCAGCTGCACTCCATGCGCCAACGCTTCTTTTACCACATCATCAGGCCACATGGACGACTGTACTTCGCCGATATGTGCTTTCCGCAGGAAAAACATACAGATACGGGACTGACCGATACCGCCGCCGACGGTCAGAGGCAGTTCATCATGCAGGACCGCTTTCTGGAAAGGAAGCTCCGCCCGTTCGGGACAGCCCGCTTTTTCAAGCTGGCTGCGCAGGGAATCCTTATCCACACGGATACCCATGGAGGATAATTCCAGCGCGATATCCAGAACCGGATAGTATACGACAATGTCCGCATTGAGCGCCCAGTCATCATAGTCCGGCGCGCGGCCGTCGTGTTTTTCTCCGGATGCCAGCAGATCGCCGATCTGCATGATACAGACTGCGCCTTTCTCTTTTGCAATATAATGTTCCCTTTGTTTTGGGGATACATCGGGATACAGATTTTCCAGTTCCTGCGTCGTAATAAAGAAAATATCATGGGGCAGGATTTCTTCTATGTAATCATAACGGATGGCCATGTATTTTTCCGTCTTGCGCAGAACCTTGTAGACGGAGCGGACCGTTTCTTTCAGGAAATCCAGCGTGCGTTCTTCTCTGGAAATGATTTTTTCCCAGTCCCACTGGTCAACATAGATGGAATGGATATTGTCCGTCTGCTCGTCGCGGCGGATAGCGCTCATATCCGTGTAAAGTCCTTCACCATAGGAAAAACCGTATTTCTGCAGGGCATACCGTTTCCATTTTGCCAGTGAATGCACGATTTCTGCGGGGGAATCGTTCTGTTCCTTAATACCGAAAACGACCGGGCGCTCCACACCGTTTAAGTTATCGTTCAGGCCGGAAGCCGGGTCAACGAACAGGGGAGCGGAGACGCGCAGCAGGTGCAGGCGTTCTGCGAGTAAGTTCTGGAAAAAATCTTTAACCGTCTTAATGCCAATCTGCGTATCGTGCAGATTCAGCGCGGAGCGGTAATCTTTAGGGATGATCAAATTATCCATATATAATCCTCTTTTCTGTGTGAATTCTCTATTTTGTATTATATTCACGGGGGCGGGATTCGTCAACCGCTGCGTAATCCGAAACAAATGTATTCAGAACAAATGTTCACAAAATGGTTGCAGTATCGTCCAAGGTGTGATAAGATAAAAAAGAATTAGAACATATGTTCCCGAACGAGTTGTAGAGAGTTTATGGAAAACAGGGAAGATACTGCGATGGAAATGAGAATTGCACCGGCGATGTCGCTCATGGACAAACTGAATATTCTGGCGGATGCGGCCAAGTACGATGTTTCCTGCAGCTCCAGCGGTTCTTCGCGCAAGGGGAACGGGAAGGGCATCGGCAATACGGTGGCGGCAGGGCTGTGCCACAGTTTTGCGGCGGACGGGCGGTGCATTTCGCTTTTGAAAATATTATTTACGAACGAATGTATTTATGACTGTAAATACTGTATGAACCGCCGTTCCAACGATGTGCCGCGGGCTTCCTTCACGCCGGACGAGGTCTGTGAACTGACGATGGAGTTTTACCGTCGTAATTATATAGAAGGTTTGTTTTTGAGTTCCGGTATTTTATACAGCCCTGACTATACGATGGAACTGATCTGCCAGACGCTTTATAAGCTGCGGACAGTGCATCGCTTTCAGGGATATATCCATGTCAAGGCGATACCGGGAGCGGATGCGGCACTGATACAGAGAGCCGGATTTCTGGCGGACAGGATGAGTGTCAATCTGGAACTTCCTACGGCGGAAAGTCTGCAGAAGCTTGCGCCCAACAAGCACCGGAAAACGATCCTGCGGCCGATGAAACAGATACAGAACGGCATTGTCCAGAACCGCGACGAGCTGGTATTGTATGACCATGCGCCGCGTTTCTGTGAGGCGGGACAGTCTACGCAGATGATCATCGGCGCGACGCCGGAGAGCGATTATCAGGTCATGGCGGTGACGGAAAGCCTGTACCGGAAGTTTGCTCTGAAAAGAGTCTATTATTCCGCTTTTGTTAATGTGAACGAGGACAAAGACCTGCCTGCGCTGCCCGGCGGGCCGCCGCTTTTACGGGAGCACAGATTGTATCAGGCGGACTGGCTGCTGCGGTTTTATGATTTTACCGTGGATGAACTGCTGACGGAAGACCGGCCCAATTTCAATATGATGATAGATCCGAAAGCGGATTGGGCGGTCAGACATCTGGAATTGTTTCCGGTGGAGATCAACCGTGCGGATTATCGGATGCTGCTGCGGGTACCGGGCATAGGGGTCAAAAGCGCGCGGCGCATTATTAACGCCAGGCGGTTCGGCAGACTGCATTTTGAAGATTTGAAGAAAATAGGCGTTGTGCTGAAGCGAGCGCTGTATTTTATCACCTGTAACGGGAAAATGATGTATCCGACGAAAATAGAAGAAAATTATATTGTCAGGAACCTGACTTATCAGAGCCTTGCGAGCCGGAAGGAAAAGCAGCTTTTTGCGGCGGACGGAATGCAGTATGAACAGATGAGTCTGTCTTTATGAGAGATTCAGGAACGTTCAGATTACGTTATGGAGACCGGAAAACATGGAGAGAGGGACTGATATGCCGGAAGAAAAATATTTGATCTGCGAAGACTCCATCGAGGGTGTTTTTACAGGGATTTACGATGCCTATGCTTTTCGGGAAGGACATGAGCATCTTCATATACAGATCGGCGAGGAAGAAAATTTGCGATTATTTGCATCTTACCTGTATATTACGCCGGATTTGGTAAAAACTAGAAAGGTAGCGGAAACCATACAGAAGCGTCTCGGAGCGGATACCTATATGAGTATATGCCGTGCGCTTGCGACGGAAGATGCGGGGAAGGGGCAGGCGGTGTATCAGACAGTGGTGGATGGCATTACCCGTGGAAGCGGCAGGCGTGTTCTGGAAAATTCCATGAATCCACATGTGGATACGGTGTTTCGTTTATCGAGGTGTGCGGCGAATGAAATTCATCGTTTGATGGAGTTCGTCCGGTTTCAGGAGTTAGAGCAGGGCATTTTATATTCTAAGATAGGCCCAAAGTGTAATATTGTTTCTTTTCTGATGCCCCATTTTGCAGACCGGCTTCCTCTGGAAAATTTTATCATTTATGACGAAAAAAGGGAATTGTACGGCGTACATCCGGCGGGGAAAGCGTGGTATCTCGTATCGGGTGTGGAGCCGCTGCCGGAAAGACTGCAGTTATCGGAGCAGGAAGCGCAGTATCAGGAGCTTTTTACCATGTTCTGCCAGACAATTGCCATAAAAGAGCGTAAAAATTTAAAACTGCAGCAGCAGATGCTGCCGCTGAGGTTCCAAGAATATATGGTCGAATTTGTCAAAAAGTGAAAAAAATGCGCTTTTATAAGGTAAAGACCGAAAAGATTAATCGGCATAATTTACAAAGAAAGAAACAAAAACAGTCATCTGTTGGGTAGAATGTAAAATTGAGGAAAATGTCGCAGTTTTAGAAACAATAATTCGCACTTTACAAATGAAATGAATGGAGTATAATCATCTCAACAAGGAAAACGATTTCTGCCTTAACATTATTTGCGCAGACCAACAAAGAAAAGGAGGGTGTTTATGATGATGCAACACAGAATTAAGTTAAGACCGGATGAAGTAAAAGAATTTGTAGCAGCAGCTACGAAATGTCTGTTCGATGTAGACATTTCTTACAACAGTTTCATAGTAGATGCCAAATCCATACTTGGTGTGTTCGGGTTGAATTTTGACCAGGTTTTGACAGTAACGTGTAACGGCTATGATAACGAGTTCGAGCAATACCTTCAGAAATTTGCAGTAGCCTGCTAGGCGGCAACAACCACGCAGATTGTGTAAAGAGGATGCTTACGAGAATGCTTTATTGACTCCCTATTTAAGATAGCGTACTATCTTAGTAGGGAGTTTTTGTGTAGTCGGATATTTAGATTTAGAAGGGGTATTAAGTGACGGCAGGAAATCCCGCGCCGCCTGTGCAGCGGAATGTTCCTTTGGAGGCACGCTTTCGCTCCGCGAAGAGCAGCAACAGATGCTAAGCTCGTGAAAAACCTCGCTAAGCACTGGCGCTTTTCCAGGGCCTTCGCAGGAACATTCCGCTGCACAGGCGGCGCGGGATTTCCTGCCAATACAATGATTTACGAAAGGAAAAATGTCGTATGGAAATTCGGATTTCGGTCAGGAGCCTGGTTGAGTTCATTCTACGCTCCGGTGATATTGATAATCGAAGGGCCTCTTCGCCGGATGCCATGCAGGAGGGCGGACGCATCCACCGCATGATCCAGAAGCGGATGGGGGCGGACTATCACGCAGAAGTCGGGCTGAAATACCGGTATCCGACGGAACACTATGACATTATTGTGGAAGGGCGCGCGGACGGCATCATCATAAAGGAACGAAAAGATGCGGAGGGCGAGTCGGAACTGGCGGATGCGCAGGACGGCGTTTCCGTTACGATTGATGAGATCAAAGGAACCTATCACGATCTTACGAAAATGAAGCAGGCCGTTCCGGTACATTTGGCACAGGCGAAATGCTATGCCTATATCTATGCGTCGCAGAATCAGCTGAAATCGATTCGTGTCAGGATGACCTATTGTCAGTTGGATATGACGGAGATGAATGATTTAAGCGGCGCCGGAATCCGGTATTTTCATTCCGAATATACGCTCGCCAAACTGCAGGAATGGTTCGACGGTGTCATGAAACAATACAAAAAATGGGCGGATTACAGTTTCGAATGGCAGGAAATCCGGCAGGCTTCCATTAAAGCGCTCTCTTTTCCTTTTGCATACCGGGAAGGGCAGAAAGAACTGGCTTCTTATGTGTACCGGACGATTTATCATAAAAGAAAACTGTTTATCGAAGCGCCGACCGGTGTCGGGAAGACGATTTCCACCGTTTTTCCGGCAGTAAAAGCGATGGGAGAGGGAATCGGAGAGAAAATTTTCTATCTGACTGCAAAGACGATCACGAGGACTGTTGCGGAAGATACTTTTCAATTACTGCGGGAGCGTGGACTGCAGTTCAAGACGGTAATCCTGACGGCGAAGGAAAAAATCTGTTTCCTGGAGGAAATGGAATGCAATCCGGAAGCCTGTCCTTATGCAAAAGGACATTATGACAGGATCAATGATGCGATGTATGCGCTTTTGACGCAGGCGGACAGCTTCCATCGGGAAAAAATCGAGGAATATGCGAGGCGGTATCAGGTCTGTCCTTTTGAGATGTGCCTGGATATGAGCCTTTACTCGGATGCGGTCATATGTGATTATAATTATGTGTTTGACCCGCATGTTTACCTGCGGCGCTTTTTTGCAGAGGGAAATAAGGGAGAACATCTGTTTCTGATCGATGAAGCACACAATCTGGTGGAGCGGGGGCGGGAGATGTACAGCGCCGTTTTGCGGAAGGAAGACTTTTTGAAGCTGAAAAAAGAAGTGAAGGACTATTCGCCTGTTCTGGCGAAAAATCTCGAACGGTGCAATAAAGAGCTGCTTATCCTGAAAAAAGAATGTGAAAACTATCGGGTGGAAGATTCCATTGCTCCCTTTGTGATGGCGCTTGGCAGGCTGAACAGCAATATGGAGGACTATCTGGAGGACCACGAGGAAAGTCCGATACGGAAAACCGTTTTGGAATTTTATTTTGAAGTGTCGCATTTCCTCAGCATCTATGAACTGGTGGATGAAAATTATGTGACCTATTCCCAGTTAGAGCAGGATGGAAGCTTTATTTTGAAACTGTTTTGTGTGAATCCGGCCCAAAATCTTCAGGAGTGCATGATGCGGGGGCGCAGCACGATTCTTTTTTCGGCGACGCTGCTGCCCATTCAGTACTATAAAACGCTGCTCGGAGCAGAGGAAGGGGATTATGAGGTCTATGCGAAATCCGTTTTCCGGCCGGAAAAGAGGGGGCTTTATATCGGAAGCGATGTGACGAGTAAATATACGAGGCGCAGCGAGATAGAATATTATAATATCGCTTCCTATCTTTATGAAATTGTGAAAAACCGGCATGGCAATTATATGGTCTTTTTTCCGTCCCACGCGTTTCTCAGACAGGTATATGAAAGCTTTATGGAGTATTTTGCGAAGGAGCAGATTGAGTGCATCATTCAGGAAGACTATATGAACGAGCGTTCCAGAGAAGAGTTCCTTGGACGATTCATCGGAAATGAGGACTGTGACCTGACGGAAGTGATTCACATGGATATCGAAGAGGAAGACGAGAAAATCCTGCTAGGGTTCTGTGTCATGGGCGGCATTTTCAGCGAGGGTATCGATTTGAAGAACGACAGCCTGATCGGTGCCATTATCGTCGGAACCGGTTTGCCACAGGTATGCAACGAGAGAGAAATTCTGAAAAAATATTTCGACGGGTGGGGAGAGAACGGTTTTGATTATGCCTATCGCTATCCGGGCATGAATAAAGTCCTGCAGGCAGCAGGGCGCGTCATCCGTACGATGGATGACGTGGGAATTGTCGTCCTGTTGGACGAACGGTTTCTGAATCCTGCGTACCAACGCCTTTTTCCGCGTGAGTGGAGCAATTATGAGGTCGTAACGACCAAACAGATCGCGGGGCGGATAGAGCGGTTCTGGAATGAATGGCTGTGAGGGCTGCCGCAGCATGGGGCCGTGGAGGAACGGCGGAAAAAGTTTCCCCTTCAAGGCGCGCTTTCGCTCCGCTAAGAACGTAACGGTACTAAGGATTTTTCGTCGCAAGCTCCGCAAAATCCAAGTGCCGACGTTCTTAAAGGGCCTTTTTCGGGGAAATCTTTTTCCGCCGTCCCTCCACGGCCCCATGCTGCGGCATCCCTCACAGCCAAAATGAAAAATTGATTATCGCAGCATCCGAATTTCTTCCTTATATGGAGCAACTTTCTTCTCCGGATCATCGGGAGAGGGTATGTAGGGGGTTTCCAGAATCTTTGGGAGATGCAGGAATGTGGGGTGGTGCACAACATAGCGGATGGCCTTCAGCCCGATTGTTCCCTGTCCGATGTTGGCGTGGCGGTCTTTGCCTGCGCCCAGATCATTTTTACTGTCATTGATGTGAATAACCGCTGCATTTTCTTTTCCAATTGATTTATCAAACCGGTCAATGACACCGTCAAAATCATTTTTCACATCGTACCCGGCATCGTTTAAGTGGCATAAATCCAGGCAGACACGCAGTTTGCTATTATATGCTACTTTGTCATAGATTGCAGCAAGTTCTTCGAAACTGCGTCCGATTTCAGAGCCTTTTCCGGCCATGGTTTCCAATGCGATATAACAGGAGTCAGCGTTTAATACTTCATTCAGCCCTTGAGCGATTCGGTCAATACCGTCTTTGACGCCGGCCCCGACATGGGAACCGGGATGCAGGATCAGGACCTGACTGCCCATTGCCTTTGTACGTTCGATTTCCAAAGCAAGAAATTCTATGGCAAGTGCATAGGTTTCGGCATTGACCGTATTGGCCAAATTGATGATATAGGGCGCGTGTACGACAAATTCCTGAATCTGATGGGCTTTCATATATTCCCACGCAGGCTCTATCTGCAGGGCGGAAATCTCCTTCCGCTTCGTATTCTGGGGCGCTCCCGTATAGACCATAAAAGTATTCGCATCATAAGAAACCGCTTCTTTTGCGGAAGCGAGCAGCATTTCCCTGCCGCTCATGCTGACATGTGAACCGATTTTGATCATTTTAATATTTCCTTTCCGTGTTTTTAGATGGTTTATCTGAGCGTTCTTTCGTGTGAGAAAGATTTGCCTTCGGCAAATCGTAGAACTTCTTGGCGAAGCACCCTCTGGTGCAAGCCC
>CAJTUC010000026.1 GCA_910579395.1 uncultured Lachnospiraceae bacterium
CGTTTTTTTTAGTATATCACGAAACGACTTGGCAAACCAGCAATATTTAACTATTTATCAATGATACAGTACACTAGATCGATATCTTTCTATTGCGACACGATAGCAATCCCTGTGCCGTTAGCGGTGCAGGGATTTTTTTATAAAAGTAAAGGTAGTCAATGAAGTACAAACGTATTTATTGTTATTGGGCAATTTTCGTAAGAGAAAGGAGAAATTCCGTGATATGAAAAAAAGACAGCTATAAGCTATTGGGAGAAACACATAATGCTGCTATTGAGTCGGCAAGGGCAGGAGAAGTGGGAAAAGGATTTTCTGTTGTAGCACAGGAAGTTGGAAATCTTGCAACAAGTACAAAGTCGTCGCATCGGAATGTGAACGATATAATTGTCCGGTTACAGCCCGAATTATGTATGGCGGCAGAGATGTACGCAGACAGTTAAGCGAAACGGCTTTATAATTTTTTGATCGAGTGTGCTCTACCGGAGTTCACGGTAGTAAATTCTTTATATCCTATGAGAAATTTGCCTGTGAAACAGCGAACATAATGTATCTGACGAATTTCCTGAGGTCAGGAAATTCGTAGAGGTTCTAAGAGAGAGACTAAGAGATACAGTGGAAATATAAAATCCTGCAATTTACTTTTGAGCCTTACTATGCTATACTACCATAGGTATTAAGGCTCTTGTTGAAAGGAGCTTTTATTATGGGAGAACGCTGGTTAAAAACAGCACGTATGACAGAAGATGAAAAGCATAAGGAAATCGAAAAAATTGCGGCGTCTCTCAAGGTAGTGTAATATCTGAACCATGCAGCTCGAAAACATTTGTTTTTTCGCTCGTTGGCTTCGCCAACTAAAATTTCAAATAGATATTTTCGCTCATGCAAGCATGGCTAAAAATCCATGTTGAAATTTTGAATGTTTCAGATTGGTATGTAAATTGGTACTTAACCAAAGCCATAAGAGACAAAAAAACTATAAAATATAAGAATAACCAAAGGAGATTAAGATAAAATGAAACTAGGAATCGTAGGTCTGCCCAACGTTGGAAAAAGTACCTTATTTAATTCATTAACAAAGGCGGGAGCTGAATCGGCGAATTACCCATTCTGTACCATTGACCCGAATGTCGGCATTGTGGCCGTTCCCGATGAACGGCTGAAACTGCTCGGGGATATGTATCAGTCGAAGAAGGTGACGCCGGCGACGATAGAATTTGTGGATATCGCCGGCCTGGTAAAGGGGGCATCCAAAGGAGAAGGCCTGGGCAACCAGTTTTTAAGCAACATTCGTGAAGTGGATGCGGTCATTCATGTGGTACGCTGCTTTGAGGATTCCAACATTGTTCACGTGGACGGTTCCATCGACCCGCTGCGCGATATCGAGACGATCAATCTGGAGCTTATCTTTTCCGATTTGGAGATTTTGGATAGAAGGATTGCCAAAGTCGGAAAAGGAGCGAGGATGGACAAATCGCTCGGAAAAGAACTTGCCTTGCTCGAAAAAATCAAGGCGCATTTGGAAGAAGGAAAACTGGCGAGAAGCTTTGAGACGGAAGACGAGGATGAGCAGGCATTGCTTGTATCCTATAATCTGCTGACATATAAACCCGTCATTTTTGCGGCGAATGTTGCGGAGGAGGATTTGGCTGATGACGGGGCCGGAAACGGGAAGGTAGCCCAAGTGCGTGCTTTTGCGGCGGAAAATGACAGCGAGGTCTTTGTAATCTGCGCGCAGATAGAGCAGGAGATTGCGGAGCTGGATGAGGAAGAGACCGCTATGTTCTTAGAAGATCTGGGTCTGAAAGAATCCGGTCTACAGAAACTGATCAAGGCAAGCTATCATATTTTGGGGCTGATGAGCTTCCTGACAGCCGGCGAGGATGAAACGAGAGCATGGACGATCAAAATCGGTACGAAGGCGCCGCAGGCGGCCGGAAAGATACATACCGATTTCGAGAGAGGCTTTATCAAGGCGGAGGTCGTAAATTATAAGGACCTGCTGGAACAGGGCTCTCTTGCGGCAGCCAGAGAAAAAGGGCTGGTCGGTATGGAAGGAAAGGAGTATGTAGTGAAAGACGGAGATGTTATTTTATTCCGGTTTAACGTCTAGGGTGAAAAAGGATTTGCAGAGCATATCTTTTTTACCTTGGACTGAGGAGAGATAGAAGGAAAGCAGGAGTAAGCATGAAAGATATTATGAATAGTTCGGATATTGCGTTTCCGAATATCGGGCTGTATTTGGAGAATGTGCCGAAAACATTCAGTATTTTCGGGTTTCAGATCGCGTTCTATGGCGTGATGATCGGGCTTGGCGTGCTGTGCGGTGTGCTCATGGCGGCCCATGTGGCGAAGCTGGAAAAGAAAGATTCGGATATCGTCTGGGATTTTATTCTTTATGCCCTGATATTTTCCATCATTGGCGCCAGAATATACTATGTTATCTTTGAGTGGGATATGTATAAGAACAACCTGCTGGAAATCTTTAATTTACGGCATGGCGGTCTGGCGATTTATGGGGCTGTTATCGCGGCATTCGCGACGCTGTATGTATACTGCAGGGTAAAGAAACTGAGTTTTCTGCAGTTTGGCGATATCTGTATGCCGGGGCTGGTTCTGGGACAGGTCATCGGTAGATGGGGAAATTTCATGAACCGGGAAGTGTTCGGGGAATATACGGATAATCTGTTTGCGATGCGGCTTCCGATCGAAGCGGTCAGGAGCAGGGATATTTCGGCCAATGTTGCTGCTCATATTCTGGATGGTACGAACTATATTCAGGTACATCCTACTTTTTTATATGAAGGGTTATGGAATCTGGCGCTGATGGGCGTCATGCTCTTGTACCGGAAACACAGGAAGTTCGACGGAGAAATATGCCTTCTCTATCTGGGCGGCTACGGCCTTGGCAGATTCTGGATAGAGGGTATCCGCACCGACCAGCTCTATCTTGCGGGAACGACGCTTCCCGTTTCACAGCTGCTTGCAGTCCTGTTTGTAGTGGCATCGGCGGCAGCTGATATTGCAATTCGGTATCACCTGAAAAAGAAAGAAAAAATTAAATAACGAACGTGACAAAATGGTGTCATACAGCGGTAAAACGATTATGGTTTTACCGCTGTTTTTTTGTTTTGAAATGGTATCCGGTCAGCCGGCGCCGGGCAGTTTTTTCAAAAACCACTTGTTTTTGCTTGCATAATGCTTTATTTTATTATAAAATAGTACTCAAAGTGGTGGAAAGTGGAACAAAGTGGTTAAAAGTGGTAAATTTCACCCCTTTGGAAGCTGACCGTGGCAGACACTTTATGGCAGGTGATTGATGATGTTTATGGGAGAATACAATCACACAATCGATGCAAAGGGCAGGCTGATCATTCCATCGAAATTCAGAGAGTCTCTGGGAGACATATTTGTAGTAACGAAGGGATTGGACGGCTGTCTGTTCGTGTATGACAACGCAGAGTGGAATGTATTTGAAGAAAAACTGAAATCATTGCCCCTTACGAATAAAGATGCCAGAAAGTTCGTACGTTTTTTTCTGGCAGGAGCAGCAGAAGTAGAGGTAGATAAACAGGGAAGAATCCTGGTACCTAATGTACTGAGAGAATTTGCAGAATTAAATAAGGATGTCGTTCTGATCGGCGTGGCGAGCAGGATTGAAATATGGAGCAGGGAACGCTTTGAAGGAATGGCAGCTTATGATGATATGGACGAGATAGCGGAACATATGGCTGAGCTTGGGCTTGGTATTTAGAGGGACTTAGGAAACAGGATGGAATTCAAACATACATCGGTTCTATTAGAAGAGACAATTCAGAATCTGCGGGTAAAACCCGACGGAATCTACATAGACGGAACGCTTGGAGGCGGTGGGCATTCCTGGCACATCGCCTCCAAATTGACAGGAAAGGGCAGACTGATCGGCATAGATCAGGATGGAGAAGCCATTCTGGCGGCTTCACAAAGACTGGAACCTTTTCGGGAAAAAGTTACGATCATCAGAGATAACTACTGTAATTCCTGCAATGTGCTGAGAAGTATCGGTATCGGGAAAGTGGACGGCATGGTGCTGGATCTTGGTGTTTCCTCCTATCAATTAGACCATGCTGAAAGAGGATTTTCCTATCAGCATGATGCGGATTTGGACATGCGTATGGATACGCGGCAGTCAGTGAGCGCCAAAGAAATCATCAATACCTATTCGGAGATGGAACTTTACCGGGTCATCCGGGATTACGGGGAAGAACAGTTCGCGAAAAATATCGCAAAACATATCGTGAATGCGAGAAAGGACAAGTCCATAAAGTCGACGGGAGAACTGAACGAGATCATTAAAGCGGCGATTCCCGCGAAGATGCGGCGGGATGGACATCCTTCCAAAAGAACTTTTCAGGCCATCCGCATCGAGTGCAACCGGGAACTGGAAGTCCTGAGGAACTCGCTGGAAGATTTCATCGAAATGTTGAATCCGGGCGGAAGGCTCTGCATCATTACATTCCATTCTTTGGAGGATAGAATCGTCAAGGCGGCTTTTCGGGAAAATGAAAATCCCTGTATCTGTCCGCCGGAATTTCCGGTCTGCACTTGTGGCAGAGTATCCATGGGAAAGGTGGTCACAAGAAAACCGATTCTGCCTTCAGCAGAAGAAATTGAAGAGAACAGAAGAGCCAAAAGCGCAAAACTGCGGGTTTTTGAGCGAGGCGGCAAATAGGGTCGTAAAGAAGAAAAGAAAGAAATGTAAAATCTGGATTGAAAGGATATAGCAGTATGGCAGCAGTTCGGGAAAGAACATCCGGCGCGCGCCCACAGGGTGGTGGATATGCACGGGGCGGCAGAAGCATACAAGGCGGTGGACAGACACGGAGCGGCAGGAGCATGCAGGGCGGTGGACAGGCACGAAGCGGCAGAAGCATGCAGAGCGGCAGAAGCATGCAGAGCGGCCGGGCACAGAGCAGTCGATATATACAGGGCAGTGCGGTCAGAAAGCTGGATGTCACAAGGGAAATAGAGCAGAGTCCTAAGAAAAAATTGAGCAATACGGCGAGAAAGAACAGAGAAAAGGCGGAACGCATGAGCCTTGGCTATGTTCTGTTCCTGAGTCTCGCTTTGTTGGCGACAGGCTGTATTTTGGTAGGTTATATCAGACTGCAGTCGGATATTACCAACAGTATCAAACATATCGCGTCGCTGGAAAAGGAATTGAATGATCTGAAACTTGCGAATGACGAGGAATATAGCAGGATCACGAGCAGTATTGATCTGGAGGAAGTCAGAAGAATTGCGATTCAGGAACTCGGTATGAAATATGCGGAAGAAGGGCAGATAGTCGTTTTCGAAAGTGAAAATAACGATTATGTTAAGCAGGTGGCTCCGATTCCGGATTGAGTGGATACCGTATGGAGAAATAAAGGATGAAACGAGCGCGCTCAAACAGATTTACCTTTTGGATGCAGAAGAAGCTTTTGATACTTTTTTTACTTGTATTGATGGCTTTCATCATGTTGAGCATCCGGTTAATCCTGATCAACCGGGATAAGGGAAACGATTATAAAAAGCAGGTATTGTCACAGCTGGAGTATGATTCTGTGACAATACCTTTTAAGCGTGGCGAAATATTGGATGCCAACGGTACAGTGCTGGCGATCAGCAACAAGGTATACAATGTGATCCTGGATACAAAGGTGCTGATGGACGATGAGACCAATCTGGAACCCACGCTGAATGCGCTGCGTACCGTTTTTGGCGTTGATACGGGTGAGGTGCGGGAATATATCATGACGCATCCCAATTCCTCCTACTATGTGCTGGCAAGACGTCTGGATTATGAACAGGTGGAAAAGTTCAAAGCGCTGCAGGCAGATGAGGAAAATGGTTCCAAGATAAAAGGAATCTGGTTTGAGGATGAATACAAGAGAGAATATCCGAACGGTTCCCTTGCCTGCGATGTCATCGGTTTTACGAGGAGTGACAATGCAGGGCAGTATGGGCTGGAAGAGTATTATAATGATGTCCTGTGCGGTACCAACGGCCGGCAGTACGGGTATTTGAACGACGATTCCAATTTGGAACGGACGACGATTCCCGCAATCGACGGTTATAATATCCAGACGACGATTGACGGCAATATCCAGAGTATCGTCGAAAAATATCTGCTGGAATTTAACGAAGAATATAAGGACGCTGTCAGACCCGGCAACGGGGCACATAATGTCGGATGTATCATTATGGAAGTTGATACGGGCAATATTCTCGCGATGGCAAGTTATCCGAACTATGATCTGAACGATACGCGGAATACGGACAATTTGATTGGAATGCCGGAACTGAACGAGAAGAATCAGCGGACCGGAGAATACCTGACGGCGGACATGATCAGGATGATGGATGATGAAACGATGTACCGGCATCTCGATGCTTTATGGAAGAATTTCTGCATCGTGGATACTTATGAGCCGGGTTCCGTCTCCAAGCCTTTTACGGTGGCGGCAGCGCTTGAGACCGGTGCGATTATGGGAGATGAGAAGTTTAACTGTGAAGGGCGTCTGGAGGTAGGCGATTATAAGATCAAGTGCCATCAGATATACGGAGACGGTAATATTTCCGTCGCAGAAGGAATTGAGCGTTCCTGTAATGTTGTTTTGATGAACGTAGCATTCAAACTGGGAAAAGACCGGTTTATTGATTTTCAGCATTTATTCGGCTTCGGACTCAAGACAAATATCGATCTGGCCGGAGAATCGAGAACGGCTTCCCTCGTTTATAATAAGGACAATATCCGTCAGACGGAACTCGCGACCTGTTCTTTCGGGCAGGGCTTCAATGCATCGATGATTCAGGTGATCACGGGCTTCTGTTCTCTGATTAACGGCGGTTATTATTATGAGCCGCATGTCGTCAGCAGGATTATGACTTCGGATGGCGCAACGGTGGAAAATATCACACCAAGACTGTTAAAGCAGACGATATCACAATCGACGAGCGATAAAATATTGGAATACTGTAATCTGGTCGTGACCGGTGAGAAGGGAACCGGTAAAACGGCAAGACCGCCGGGGTATATGATCGGCGGTAAGACGGGAACTGCGGAAACGCTGCCCCGAGGTAATAAGGAGTATGTCGTATCCTTCATGGGATATGCACCGGCAGATGACCCGGAAATCGCGATTTATGTCGTTGTAGACAGACCGAATGCGGCGCAGCAGGATGATGCGAAATTCGCGACCAGGATCGTGCGCAAGATTTTGATGGAAGTCCTGCCATATCTGAATATCTTTATGACCGAGGAATTGTCCGAAAAAGAGATAGAAGAACTTAACGAACTGCAGATGCAGATCACGATGCAGCAGCAGACGGAAGAGGGAGAAGGCGAAGAAGGGGAAGAAAACGAGGACGAGGAAGAAGAGGAGCCGGAATCCACAGCGGATACGGAGACCTGGAAGACTTTCCCCCTAGACCCGGAATCCGGTTATCTGAAAGATCCTAATACCGGTAATCTGGTAGACCCGGAAACAGGTGCGTCGGTAAGCGGAGATGCGCTGATCACGGGCGGCGAAAACGATGTACCCGTAAGCGGTATCGGAGAACCGCCGGCGGGCGGCAGCGAGCAGGACGATAATAATTTCGGTCCCTGAGCGGATATAATGTTATAGTTCATACGAATAACCTCATGAAAATGGTAATAAATTATATTAATACCTTTTTATGAGGTTTTCTTGAAAGATGAAAGAAGCAGATCATTCTCATAAAACTTTTCACCGGAACAAAACGGTCACAGTACTGTTCCTTTGCCTGGCTGTCTTTATGGTGCTGATTGGAAGACTGGTTTATCTGATGGTCTTTCAGTCGGAATATTATATGGAAAAAGCCAAAGAACTGCATGAGAGAGAACGCAGTATCAAAGCTGCAAGGGGCAGGATTATTGATGCTAACGGAGAAATTCTTGCCGATAACAGGACGGTATGCACCATATCGGTCATTCACAATCAGATAGAAGATGCGGAGCAGGTTATTGCCGTATTGTCAAAAGAACTGGGACTGTCGGAGGACTATGTCAGAAAACGTGTAGAGAAGTATTCCGCGATTGAAAAAATCAAAAGCAACGTGGATAAATCCGTGGGCGATACGATCAGGTCCTATGAGTTGGCGGGGGTCAAGGTGGATGAGGATTATAAAAGGTATTATCCCTATGACTCTCTTGCTTCTAAGGTACTCGGCTTTACGGGTGGAGACAATCAGGGCATTATCGGCCTGGAGGTCATTTATGAGGAATACTTGCAGGGTGAAGCGGGAATGATTTTGACAGTGACGGATGCTAAAGGGGTCGAGGTGCCGGAAGCAGGAGAAGAGCGTATTGAGCCTGTGAACGGCAAAGATTTGTATATCAGTCTGGATATGAATATCCAGAGTTATGCGACGCAGCTTGCCATGCAGACGATGGAGACGAAGCAGGCGGAGAGCGTTTCGATTATTGTGATGAACCCGCAGAACGGTGAAATCAAGGCGATGGTCAACGTGCCGGAATTTGACCTGAACAATCCCTATACGCTGCCGGAAGATCTGGAGGAAGCGGACCTGGATGCAGAGAAAAAGCAGGAGCTTTTGAATGCCATGTGGCGAAACGGCTGTATCAACGATACTTATGAGCCGGGTTCCACGTTTAAAACAGTAACTGCTGCAGCGGCACTGGAAGAAGGGGTCGTTACAGTTGATGATACGTTCAGCTGTCCGGGCTATGTCATGGTAGAGGACAGAAAAATCAGATGCCATAAGGTTGCAGGCCACGGAGCGGAAAATTTCGTGCAGGCGACGATGAATTCCTGCAATCCCGTTTTCGTAACAGTGGGACTGCGGCTCGGCGTGGATAATTATTATAAGTATTTTAAACAGTTCGGACTGCTTGATAAGACGGGAATCGACCTGCCGGGTGAGGCGGGAACGATCATGCACAAGAAGGAGAATATCGGACTGGTGGAACTTGCAACAATCTCCTTTGGCCAGTCCTTTCAGATTACGCCGATTCAACTGGCGGTAACGGTCTCCTCTTTTGTCAACGGCGGAAGGCGCGTAACGCCGCACTTCGGCGTACGGGTAGCCGATACGGACGGAAGCAACAGCCAGTCGTTTGCTTATCAGGTCAGGGAAAATGTCGTGTCCGCGGAGACATCGGAGACGATGAAGTATCTGTTAGAGCAGGTCGTGGAAAGCGGCGGCGGCCAGAAAGCTTATATCGAGGGATACCGCATCGGCGGAAAGACCGCCACGAGTCAGACTCTGCCGAGAGGGAGCGGTAAATATATTGCATCTTTTATTGGCTTTGCGCCTGCAGATAATCCTGAGATACTCGCGCTTTGCATCATCAATCATCCACAGGGGGTTTACTATGGAGGTCAGATTGCGGCACCGGTGGTAAAACAGCTTTTTGAAAATATTCTTCCTTATTTGGATAATATGGACTATAATAACAGAAGTGACTCCAGTGGGAGTCACTTCTGACCAGAAGCGGCTCCAGCGGGAGTCACATCTGACTAGAAGCGACTTTGCTGCTTCCGGGAATTGGCTCCAGCGGGAGTCACATCTGACTAGAAGCGGCTTTGCTGCTTCCGGGAATTGGCTCCAGCGGGAGTCATATCTGAACAGAAGCGGCTCAGAGGGAACCGCATCCGGGAAGTCCGGAGAATGACGTTGGTAGAAGATAAAGGAGGCATAGGATGAATGCTACAATTTTGATGTCGGTAATCATTTCATTTGCGATCAGTGTTGTTTTGGGACCGGTCGTAATACCGTTTCTGAAGCGGCTGAAAGTAGGCCAGACTGTCAGGGATGAAGGGCCGAAGGAGCATTTGAAAAAGAATGGAACGCCTACGATGGGCGGCATCCTGATTTTGATCAGTATTGTAGCGACTTCGATTCTTTATGTAAGAGAGTATCCCCGTATCATTCCGATTCTGTTCGTGACGATGGGATTCGGGCTGATCGGTTTTCTGGATGATTATATCAAGGTTGTCTTAAAGCGTTCGATGGGGCTTCGGGCGTGGCAGAAGATGGCGCTGCAGATTATCGTGACCGGGGTATTTGCCTATTATATTACACACTATACCGATGTGTCTCTGGCGATGAAAATTCCTTTTATGCCGGGTGTTACATTGGATTTTGGCATTTTGAACATTCCGATTCTGTTCTTCATCGTTATCGGCACGGTAAACGGTGCGAACTTTACGGATGGTGTGGATGGGCTGGCGAGTTCCGTTACGGTTCTGATCGCAACATTCTTTACGGTCGTTGCAATCGGCTTACAGAGCGGAATCGAGCCGATCACCTGTGCGGTTGTCGGCGCGTTGCTCGGCTTTTTGCTGTTCAACGTACATCCGGCGAGCGTTTTTATGGGAGATACCGGTTCGCTCGCACTTGGCGGATTTGTGGCGGCAACGGCCTATATGATGCAGATGCCGATTTTTCTGGCAATTGTTGCGTTTATCTATGTAATAGAAGTGTTGTCCGTTGCCATTCAGGTATCTTATTTTAAAATATCGGGTGGAAAGCGCATATTTAAGATGGCGCCTATCCATCATCATTTTGAACTGTGCGGCTGGTCCGAGACGAGAGTGGTCGCAGTCTTTTCAATTATAACGGCGCTGCTCAGCCTGGTGGCGCTGATGGGATTAAGCTAAAAGGAACAGGTTGAGAGAAAAGTATAGTTATTAAGGAGAACGATGTTGAATAAGAATACAGAGATGGAATTGAAGGGAAAAAAGATATTGGTAGTGGGCGCAGGCATCAGCGGTATTGGTGCGGTAGAGGTCCTTCGTAAAGTAGGAGCCTGCCCGGTTCTGTATGATGAAAAAGCGGCCAAAGAGGAAATAGAGAAGAAACTGCCGGCTTCCTGTATTTGTGAAATCGTGACGGGAAGTCTTCCGGAAGCTGTAAAGGAAGAGGTTTCGCTTGCCGTTTTCAGTCCGGGTGTGCCGGTCGATACGCCGCTTGCCATGAGCCTGCGGGAAAAGGGTATCAGTATCTGGGGAGAGATAGAGCTTGCTTATGCCCTTGGAAAAGGCAGGGTGATCGCGATCACCGGAACGAACGGTAAGACCACGACGACCACTTTGGTCGGAGAAATCATGAAAAGGCATTTTGAGAGCGTGTATGTGGTGGGAAATATCGGGAATCCCTATACGCAGACAGCGCTTGAATCCACGGATGATACGGTCACAGTGGCGGAGATCAGCAGTTTTCAGCTGGAAACGATTCAGTCTTTTCATCCCGTTGTGTCGGCAATTTTAAATATTACGCCTGACCACCTGAACAGACATCACACGATGGAAAACTACATTGCAGTCAAGGAGCGGATTGCGGAGAATCAGACAAAGGACGATATATGTGTTTTAAATTATGAGGATGCGCATACAGGAAAATTCGGAAAGAACTGCCCGGCGGACGTCATTTATTTTTCATCCGGCAGAAAGCTGGAAGAGGGCCTGTATCTTGACGGAGAAGAAATTTATCAGGCACACGGCGGTCATGCCGAAAGGCTCATGAACATTCACGAGATGAATCTGGTCGGCCTCTGTAATGTGGAAAACGTGATGGCGGCTATTGCAATCGCACAGTCCGTCGGTGTGCCGATGGAAGAAATTCTGGAGACGGTGAAGCATTTTAAGGCGGTGGAGCACCGCATCGAATTTGTAGCATCCAAACGAGGGGTGGATTATTACAATGACTCAAAGGCGACCAATCCGGACGCGGCCATTCAGGGAATCAAAGCGATGACAAAACCGACGGTCCTGATCGGCGGCGGTTACGATAAAGAGAGCGAGTATGACGAGTGGATCGAGGCGTTTGACGGGAAAGTAAAATGCCTTGTCCTGATCGGGCAGACAAGAGATAAGATCGCGGCATGTGCCAGAGCACACGGCATTGAAAATATCGTTTTTGCGGACAGTTTTAAAGAAGCGCTGGATATTTGCGTGGAAAAGGCAGTTTCCGGCGATGCGGTCCTGCTTTCTCCTGCCTGTGCGAGTTGGGGGATGTTTCCGAATTATGAGGTAAGAGGCAGGGAATTTAAAGAGTATGTTGAGCAGCTAAAGGAGTTATGAGCGTGGCGGAAAGAGGTTCATCCCGTAGAAAATCAAATATTGCGAATTTTATGGATTATACACTGTTATTTATTGTCATTTTCCTGTTGGGATTCGGTCTTGTGATGGTATATTCCACAAGTTCCTATTCGGCGAATCTGCAGTTTGACGGAGATTCCGCCTGGTATTTCAGGAAACAGCTCGGCGCAACGGCAGTCGGTCTCGTGGCAATGATGGTCGTGGCAAATATTCCATATCATTTCTGGGAACGTTTTGCGATGCTAGGATATATCGTTTCCGTTGTCCTGATCTTATTGATCATTCCGTTCGGAACGGAATCCCATGGTGCAAAAAGATGGCTGAATATTGCCGGTATTTCCGTACAGCCGGCGGAGATTGCAAAGCTGGGAATGATTCTTTTTCTGGCGAGCATGATCTGTTCGATGGGAAAGGGCATCCGACAGCGGAAAGGATTCCTCACGGTGTTAGCAGTGCCCATGCCGATTGCCCTGATGTTGTGGCGGATCACGTCGAACCTGAGTTCCGCGATCATTGTTATGGGGATTGCAGTGTTGATGTTGTTCGTGGCCTGCCCGGACTATAAGCGGTTTGTGATTCTTGGACTGGTCACGATCGCGGCGGCTGCTATCATTGTTTTTATTATCGTAAAAATGGCGGAATCGGGCGCAGACGATCTGGGAGGATTCCGTGGCGCGCGTATTCTGGCGTGGCTGAATCCGGAGGCTTATGCCAGTGGAAAAGGTTTCCAGACACTGCAGGGGCTTTACGCCATCGGTTCCGGAGGGATTCTTGGTAAAGGGCTTGGCAACAGCAAGCAGAAGCTGGGCTTCATACCGGAGGCGCAGAACGATATGATCTTCTCGATCATTTGTGAAGAACTCGGACTGTTTGGGGCAATCGCCGTTATTTTGATGTTTATCATGCTCATCTGGCGTTTTATGATCATCGCCAACAATGCGCCGGACTTATTCGGGGCTCTGCTGGTAGTCGGTGCGCTTGGACATATAGCAATTCAGGTCATTTTGAACATAGCCGTTGTAACGAATACGATTCCGAATACAGGTATTTCCCTTCCTTTTATCAGTTATGGCGGTACTTCCGTATTGTTTTTGCTGATTGAAATCGGGCTCGTGCTGAGTGTGGCAAAGGGAATCCGGTTAAAAGATTTATAAGTACAAGATAATTTTTGCGGTTTTCTCCATATAGATAAAGTAGGTCATATATTATCTGCTTTGAGGGTTTGCTATGGATGCGATTCAGATATATGGTGGAAACTGCCTGAAAGGTCAGGTTAAGATACAAGGCTCCAAAAATGCGGCGCTGCCGATTTTGGCGGCGGCTCTTTTGATAAACGGCGTTTGTGAGATAGAAAATTGTCCGATGATCAGCGATGTATATCATATGCTTCGTCTGATGGAAAGTTTATGCTGTACAATAGACCGGGATGGACATACCATAAGGGTAGATGCTTCTGCTGTATCCAGATGCGATATGCCGTCGGATTCCGTCTGCGTCATGCGTTCTTCCATTATGCTGCTCGGTGCATTGCTTGCCCGTACGGGAAGCGTCAGTATGCAGTATCCGGGTGGCTGCGTCATTGGTAAAAGGCCCATCGACCTGCATCTTCAGGGATTGCGGAGAATGGGGGTAGTCATTCAGGAACGGGAAGACGGATTTGATGCGGAGACAAAAGAACTGACCGGGGCCATACACAGGCTTCCTTTTGTCAGTGTGGGCGCTACAGAAAATCTTATACTGGCATCGGTGCTCGCCAAAGGAGATACGGTCATCCAGAATGCTGCGCAGGAGCCGGAAATAACTGCTTTATGCGGTTTCCTGCAAAAAGCGGGTGCGGATATCGAGGGCGCCGGCACGAAAACGCTCCGTATCCGGGGCGTAGAAAAACTGCATGAGGTCACATACCGGGTTCCGGCCGACCGAATCGTGGCGGGCACTTATCTGGCGGCGTGCCTGTGCTGCGGCGGTGAAATTTTCTTAAAAGCGGCACCCTGTATGCAGATGAAGGCTGTCAGCGCGGCCGCTTCTTCCATGGGAGCAGAAATCGGGGAAAGCGAAGAAGGTCTCTTTGCCGCCTGCAGAGAGAGAAGAGTGATGCCGCCCGGACTTGTGACAGAGTGCTATCCGGGATTTCCGACGGATTTACAGTCCGCTTTTCTGGCAGCAATGACATTGGCAGATGGTGAAGGTGTTCTGGAAGAGACGATTTTTGAGAACCGGTTCCGCATTGTGCCGCAGCTGCAGCAGATGGGCGCGAAAATTCAGTGTCAGAACAACCGTGTCTGTGTGTCGGGTGTTGAGCGGCTTCACGGAACGAATCTTGTGGCGGAGGAACTGCGCGGCGGAGCGGCATTAGTGCTTGCAGGCAGCGCGGCGGAGGGCAGGAGCGTGATAAAGAACTGCCATTTTATTGAAAGAGGTTATGAGGATATCTGCCAGGATATGTGTTCGCTCGGCGTAAAGTGTGAAGTGCGGAAAGAATTCCTAAGCCAGCCTAAGGCGCTGACTAAGAAATTCTGAGATAGCTCCGCATCGCTTCTTCGTACCGGAGAATCGCATCGCGATGCAGTTCTCCAGGGGCTTATTGTAAAGGAATAAAAGGTATGGGCAGCAAGAAGGTCGTAAAAAAACTGAATAAGAAGAATCCTCATTTGCGGCTTGTCAAGAACAATACGGGAAAGGGAAAGCAGAAGGAACAGATAGAACAGAAGATTCGTTTTGGCAGAGCGAAGCGGATCATCATCCTTTCTGTGCTCCTTTTCCTGCTGCTTACGCTGTTCGTATCAGGATATATTTATATTGTGGAAAATTATACGGTCACGACCGTTTATGTGGAAGGCAATCTTCATTATACAAATGAGGAGATCATGGAGATGGTCATGGATGGGAGATATGGAAATAACTCTATTTTTCTGTCTTTGAAATATCGGGATAAGGGCGTTGATAACATTCCTTTTATCCAGACGATGGATGTTTCTGTTGAAGCGAGGGATACCATCAGGATTAAGGTATATGAAAAGGCCGTAGCGGGCTATGTGGCATATCTTGGAAGGTATATTTATTTTGATAAGGATGGTATCGTGGTGGAGACAGCGGAAGAAAAAACGCTGGGAATCCCGCAGGTAACGGGGCTTTCTTTTTCCCATGTAATCCTGCATGAACCGCTCCCTGTAGAGAATCAGGCAGTTTTTGAGGATATTCTGAACATTACGCAGCTGCTTGAAAAGTATTCCCTGCCGGTGGACAAGATTTATTTTTCGCCGGATTATGAGGTGACGCTGATCTTTGGAGACGCGAGAGTGGCAATGGGCTCCAGTGACGATATTGACGAGAAGATCATGAGGCTGCAGTATATGCTTCCAAGTCTGGAAGGAAAGAGCGGAACGTTGGATTTGAGAGAATATACAGAGGACACCAAGACCATCAGTTTTGAACCGGATTAACTGGTAATTCTTCCCATCTTAACGATAAAGTATAAAATCAGAATGAAAATCGAAAAAATGGGGTTGTTAATTTGAAAAAATAATTGTATGATAATCTATATGAGTTTATTTTGGAATAAAAGGAGGTACTACCTTGCTTGAGATTAAGACAAACGATGCTGAATCCGCTGCAAAAATAATCGTTATAGGCGTTGGTGGAGCGGGTAATAATGCTGTTAATAGAATGATTGATGAAAGTATTGACGGAGTGGACTTTATCGGAATCAATACGGACAAGCAGGCGTTACAGCTCTGTAAGGCTCCCAAACTGCTGCAGATCGGTGAGAAACTTACAAAGGGATTAGGGGCTGGCGCCAAGCCGGAGATTGGCGAGAAGGCCGCAGAAGAGAGCGAAGAAGAGATTGCGCTGGCGTTGAAAGGCGCGGATATGGTATTCGTGACATGCGGTATGGGAGGCGGAACCGGAACCGGCGCCGCGCCCGTCGTTGCCAAACTGGCAAAGGACATGGGAATTTTGACGGTAGGCGTTGTGACCAAGCCTTTTCGTTTTGAGGCAAAGGCGCGTATGGTCAATGCGCTGAGCGGTATCGATAAGATTAAGGATAATGTGGACACGTTGATCGTCATTCCCAACGATAAATTATTGGAAATTGTTGACAGGAGGACGACCATGCCGGACGCTTTGAAGAAAGCGGACGAAGTATTACAGCAGGCAGTGCAGGGCATTACGGACCTGATTAATGTGCCGGCTGTTATCAATCTTGACTTTGCTGATGTGCAGACTGTTATGAAGGACAAGGGAATTGCTCATATCGGCATCGGCGCCGGTAAAGGAGAGGACAAGGCGAGTGAAGCGGTCAAGATGGCGGTAGAGAGCCCGCTGCTTGAAACGACGATTTCCGGCGCAACACATGTTATTATTAATGTGTCCGGTGATATTTCACTGGCGGATGCTTCGGATGCGGCTGATTACGTCAGAGATCTGACAGGTGATGATGTTAACATTATCTTTGGTGCCATGTATGATGCGAATATGTCGGATACCTGTAAGGTGACGATCATTGCAACGGGCATTGAAGAGAAAACGAACCAGTTAAAGGGACTTGGATTCAAGTCGGCATACATAACGCCCACATCTTTACAGGGCAAGGCGCCCGGAACGAATGCCGCTGCCGGTCATGTCGGTTTTGGAACGGCAAATCTGGGGATTCGTCCTTCTTCTATCCTGGCCGGACAGGGAACCGCGGCGGGGACATCGGGAGAAGCACAGCAGGAGGTCAGACCGATAGCCGGAATTAACCGGGCAACGGATATCAAGAGTTCGGTGGAAGAGAAATCGCTGAAGATTCCGGATTTCTTACAGAGAAAATAATAGCGCAAAAAAGAACAGCGCAAAAAGAGCTTCTAAGGCAGCATAAAACGCAGCCTAAGAAGCTCTATTGTTTTGCGCGAAAGAATCGCCATAGGCGATTCTTACAGGCGGAGAAGAGATGCGTGTGGGGCGATTCTTCCGGGCTGTGAAGGAATCACTAAGAGAGCGGTTCTGCAGGCGGCGCGAAAACGGTCAGAAAATAATTTGGAAATGCTCCCTATATTTGACAAAATTATCATCTCTTTTTTCATATAATGGAGCAGACAACAGGAGGTGGGTAGTGTATTACAAATTATATATTGACAGTGTATTTTTCATTCAGTTCGTCATGAATCTGTATCTGTTATCCATCACGGGGAAAGTTCTGAAGTGTACTGCCACGCATAGAAGAATGATACCCGGAGCCTTACTGGGGGCCGGTATGATATGTCTGGTCATTTTGTTTCCGGTCTGGAATTTGAGGATAAGGCTCGCATTTGGAGTAATACCTGTCAGTATGAGTATGATTCGCTTTGTATTTGCAATCCGGCCGTTATCGCGTCTTGTAAAGAGCAGCATCGTAATGGGTGTATGCGGTTTTTTTATGGGGAGCGTTGTATTATGGCTGACCGGCCGCTTCGCATGGATGGGAAGACGGCAATATGGTATCTGGGCAGTTGCTTTTTGTGGGTATATCAGTTATCGATTCCTGCAATTCCTGCTTCGGAAGCTGCGGAGGGAAAAGGAAAATGATCTGAAGGAGATTCGGATTCCGATCGGAGAAAAAAATATTCACATGAAAGCGCTTCTTGATACGGGAAATCATTTGTGTGAACCCGTAAACGGTGCACCGGTCTGTGTGATCAGCGAAAGTGCTGCCGGAGAATTTCGTGATTTTTTTCTGCCCGAAAAGTATCATGCCATTCCTTATCGGAGCATCGGGAAGAAAAGAGGAATCCTGGATGCTTATGAGCTGCCGGAACTGGTCATCGAAGATACCTATCGGGAAATATGCTGCAAGCGGGTCATTGTCGCAATTTGTAATACGGGAATATCACAGGATAGTCTTTATCAGATGATCCTGCATCCTCAACTAATGGAAAACTAGGAGGGAAAAAAATGGTTTTTAAAGTGGCAATTCCCGGCAAAGTGCAGTTCAAAATGGTGCACAGGGATACCAGATTCCTGATGCACAGGCAGGGAGACATACATTATATAGGAGGCGCGGAGGTATTGCCCCCGCCGCTTGAAGTGGAGAAAGAAAATGAAATCATCGGCGATCTTGGCACGGAATTTGAGAATGAGGCGAAAGCACTTTTGATCGAACATAATCTGCGCCTGGTCGTGTACATAGCCAAAAAATTTGACAATACGGGAGTCGGGGTGGAAGATTTGATCTCCATTGGTACGATCGGCTTGATAAAGTCCATCAATACCTTTAATCCGGAGAAAAATATTAAACTGGCAACATATGCTTCCCGTTGTATTGAAAATGAGATTTTGATGTATTTAAGAAGAAACAGCAAACACAAAATGGAGGTGTCCATCGATGAACCGCTGAATGTGGACTGGGACGGAAATGAACTGCTGCTTTCTGATATTCTGGGAACGGATGAGGATGTCATCTATCAGGATATTGAAAATGAGGTGGAGCGGAAGCTTTTGATTAAGGCGATATCCAGGCTTTCTGAACGGGAGCAGACGATTATCCGGCTTCGTTTCGGACTCGGCCGAGCCGACGGCAAAGAGCTGACGCAGAAAGAGGTTGCTGAGCTTCTCGGTATTTCGCAGTCCTATATTTCCAGGCTGGAGAAAAAAATCATGCGCAGACTGAAAAAAGAGATTCTGCGGGAAACATAAGCCGGTATTTAACGGTAAAATAGAAAAGGCAGTCGGATATCAACAGATTATCAGATATTCGATTGCCTTTTTCACTGAAAAAAAGTATAATAGTGTGAAGAGAAGTTCTAAGACTCACAGCAGGGGCTGTTTCGCCAAGAATTTCTATGGATTTGCAAAGCAAATCTTCTTCACACCGAAGAATGCCTCTGACAGGCCATTTTTCCAAATGGCAAGATGCAGGGTGATTTTCCAGGGGTTTTTATAGATTGTATGCCGCCGGCGGGCGGCGGTATGACTGGATAAATGAGAGGTATGGTTATTAGTATATGGGAGTTAAAAAGACAATTCTGATCGTTGATGATGATAGAATGAATCTGGTGACGGCGCAGAAATTCCTGATGGAAGAATATAAGGTAATCGGTGTCAATTCCGGGAAGCAGGCTTTTAAATACCTGATGAAATTCAGGCCGGATCTGATACTTTTGGATATATTTATGCCGGAGATCGGCGGATTTGAAGTGATGAAGCTATTGCAGGAAAATAAGGACTGGTGTAAGATTCCGGTCATTTTTCTGACGGCGGACAGAAAGACGGAGACGGAGTCCAAATGCTTTCAGATGGGAGCGCATGATTTTATTACGAAGCCCTTTGAGCCGGGCATTATGCTGAACCGTATCCGCCGTGCGATTGAGTTAGACGGATATCGAAAAGATTTACAGCGCAGGCTGGAAGAGAAAACAAGAGAAGTAGAACTCGTAACGATTCAGGCCATTACGACGGTGGCCAATACGATAGATGCGAAGGATGATTATACAAAGGGCCATTCGATCAGAGTTGCCTACTATTCGGAGGCATTGGCACGGAAAATAGGATGGTCGGAAGAAGAAGTACAGAATATTCATTACATAGCGCTTCTGCATGATATCGGCAAGATTGGTGTGCCGGATTCCGTACTGAATAAACCTTTTAAACTGACCAATGTAGAATTTGAACTGATCAAAAATCATACAGTCATGGGGGCGGAGATACTCAAGGATATCAAGATGTTCCCGAATGTGAGCGTGGGCGCCAAATTTCATCATGAGAGATTCGATGGAAAAGGATATCCGAGCGGCCTGAAAGGTGACGAAATTCCGCTTGTCGCAAGGATTATCGGAATCGTGGATTCTTATGATGCCATGACGAGCAACCGTGTATACAGGAAACGGCTGCAGGACGAAATGGTCAAACAGGAACTGCTTCGAGGAAAGGGCACACAATTTGACCCATATCTCGTAGATCAGTTCATGGAACTATTAGATGAAGGCAATTTGCAGCAGAATATTCCGGAAGAAGATATGGTCATGCCGATTTTCAACAGCGATAAAATTTACGGCGGCGTGACGAGAGAAGAAACGGGACTGGATTCAAGAGTGGATTATCTGACCGGGCTGCTCGGCAGGGAACAGGGTGAGAAGGAGATCACTGAGAGTCTGCGGAACGGCAGCGGCTGCATTATGATGATCGATTTGGACAACTTCAGGGAGATGAACGATAAATTCGGACATCTGGCGGGCGATTATGTGCTGAAAGAAGTCGCAGACCTGTTGAAGGAAGTTTCCAGAAAAAATATTGTGTGCCGGATGGGCGGCGATGAATTTCTCTATTATGTCGATGGCATTTCAAAACAGGAAGAAGCGGAAGAAAAGGTCAAGCTGATCCTGGAATCTTTTGAAACGCGGAAGAACGAGATCAGTATGCTGAAAAATATTTCTCTTTCCATCGGCATCAGTCTTTTCGGTGTGGACGGCGGAAGTTATGGAGAACTCGTAAGAAAAGCGGACAAGGCGCTGTATCATGTAAAACAGAATAATGATGTGAAGCAGCGTTATCTCTTTTATCAGGGAACGAGTATGGCCAAAACGCTTGAGCAGTCCAAGGCCGATCTGGAAAGACTGGTGGGCATGGTGGAGAACAGGCAGACTTATCATGGCGCTTTTCAGATCGCATATGAGGAATTCGGACGGCTCTATGATTTTGTTATGCACTTTTCACAGCGGAATAATCAGGAGATGCAGTTGATTCTTTTCACTTTATATTCTTCTGACGGCAGCGATATCAGAATTGAGCAGATGGAACGGGCGATGCAGTGTATGGAGCAGGCGATTATCAAGTCCCTGCGCGGCGTGGATGTCGGAACGAGGTATAGCAGCTCCCAGTTCCTGGTGATTCTGCTGGGAGCCGAGAGAAGCGATATCCGCATTGTAACGGAACGTATCGTGCAGAATTATTTTAAATTATATGGAGACAGAGATATTACATTGTCCTATGATATTGCCAATCTCAATAAATGCGAAGAAAATGCCTGACAGCTTCAGGCAGTCAAGTAGTTCCGCATTGTTTTCAGTGCGTTTTTTTCCAGACGGGAGACCTGAGCCTGGGAGATGCCGATTTTTTCTGCGACTTCCATTTGTGTCTTTCCTTCAAAAAAGCGCAGGGTGATGATTTCATATTCTCTTTCAGACAGTTTTTTCATGGCTTCGCTGAGGGAAATATGTTCTACCCATACTTCTTCTTTGTTTTTTTTATCGCTGATCTGGTCCATCACATAAAGCGTGTCGCCGCCATCTGTGTAGATGGGCTCGTACAGGCTCATGGGGCTCTGGATGGCATCTAACGCATAGACGATATCTTCCTGGGAGATGCCGATCTCCGCAGCAATTTCGTTCATGGTGGGTTCCTGTGAATTTCTTCTTGTCAGATTTTCCTTTGCATAGATTGCTTTATAGGCAGTATCTTTTAGGGAGCGGGAGACCCGGATGCTGTTGGAGTCACGCAGATAACGCCGGATTTCGCCGATGATCATGGGAACCGCATAGGTTGAAAATTTGACGTTCAGGCTGCTGTCGAAATTGTCGATTGCTTTGATCAGGCCGATGCAGCCGATTTGAAAAAGGTCATCCACATTTTCATTGCTGGAGTGGAATCGCTTGATCACGCTCAGAACAAGCCGCAGGTTGCCTTTGATGTATTCTTTTCTTGCATTGTCATCGCCATCTCCGATTTTCTTAAAAAGTTCCTCCTTTTCCGCATTTTTCAACAATGGAAGTTTGGCCGTATTTACGCCGCAGATTTCAACTTTTCCCTGAACCATAATATCGTTCGCCCCTTTCATCATTCTTTTTATCAGGCGATTACGAAAAGCCGGGCCGGCCTGACTTTTCGTAATCGCCTGTTCTTTCTAAAAAGGATGTGCGAAAGAGCCGGAATTATTCATGAATCTAAAAAATGTTTTACAAAGGGCGTTATTTCTGGTACATTATTCATATGTTTTGTATATTCATATATAAAATTCTTAACAGTGACAAAAGAGGTGGCATGCCATGAAGTGTAAAAAGTGTGGAGCAAGTATGCTGGATACGGATAAATTCTGTAACCAGTGCGGCTGGAAAGTAGTAAGAAAGCGCAAATGTCCGGAATGCGGTGCGGTTTTACGGGAAGGTGTAAAGTTCTGTCCGGAATGCGGCAGTATGGTCGATGGGGAACCGGAGAGCGGGAAAAAGGTTCCAGTGAGGGAAGAGGAAACGTCGGATATTCCAATTGAAGATATTGAGCAGAATATCCTGTCCGAGACGGAGCGGGAAATGCGGGGCGGCAGGAAGAGCAGTTCTTCGGCGGAACAGCATCGGAGCAGAAAATCCTCTCAGGCGTTTGAATACGAAGAGGAGAGAATGCGAAAATCTCCCCAGGCACTGGAATATGAAGCGGAAAGAAGGAGAAAGGCCCGTCAGGCATCGGAATACGAAGAGGAAAGAAGAAGAAAATCCGTTCCGGCGCCGGAACCGGTGAGAAAGAGAAGGCCGGAGCCCGTCAGGGAGCGGTATTATGAAGAGTGGGAAGATGATGATGACGACGATGATGACGATGATGAGGACCATAGTATTATGGCGATCGTTTCGGTTGTTATGATCTTTCTGATCATAGCGGTGGCAGCTGTGCTGATCTTTACGATGGTGAAAAAGCAGGATGAAGGCGGGGAGGAAGAGCAGCAGACGACCGAGCAGGAAGAAGGCGAAGGCGGCGAAGAAGGAGAAGAAGGGACTGGAACGGAAGCGGGAGATAGCTCGGAGGACGATGAAGAGCAGGGACCGGAAGGCGAAGGGACGGTCGATGTATCGGTGGATGCGCAGCAGCCGGCCGGCAGCCTGACCATTGTATCCAATGTCAACGTGCGGGATAATCCGTCTACACAGGGAACTAATGTCATTAAGGTGGCCAAAGAGGGCGAAGTCTATGAGTACACTTCTGTAGAAGCCGGCGGCGACTGGTACAGTATTATGCTGGAGGACGGCAGTATCGGCTATGTCTTTAAGGACTATGTGAAAGTGGATTAAAAAAGACAGGAACCGTTTGCACATTTCTGCATTTAATAATAAAAAGAGCAGAGTGTCAGAAATTATGCTGTTTTCGGATTTTAAGAAAAAAGAAGTCATTAATCTGAAGAACTGCCAGAAACTCGGCAGGGTGACGGATTTTGAATTTGATGAATGCACGGGACAGATTTATAAGCTGATCGTGTCCGGCAATAATAAATTATATAGTTTATTCTGCAGCGATCCCGATTATGTGATCTGCTATAAAGATATCAAACAGATTGGGCCGGATATTATTATCGTGGATATCTGTAAGAGAGGATAAAATTATTTGGGTTGACATAATAATTTTATTATGGTAAGGTATAGACGCAGGCCACAGGCCTGCGTCTGGGTGTCAGAAATGGGGGATATGGGATGAAGTGTCCATTTTGTGGTCATGAGAATACAAGAGTTATCGACAGCAGACCGGCGGAAGATAATAATTCGATCAGAAGAAGGCGTGTCTGCGATGAATGCGAGAAGCGGTTTACGACTTATGAGAAGGTTGAAACGATTCCACTGATCATTATTAAGAAAGACAATAACAGGGAAACTTATGACAGGACCAAGATAGAAGCCGGTGTGCTCCGTGCCTGTCACAAGCGGCCAATCAGTATCAACCGGATCAATCAGCTGATTGATGAGATCGAGACGGATATTTTCAACAGGGAAGAAAAGGAAATTCCCAGCCAGGTAATCGGCGAACTTGTCATGAACAAGCTGAAAGACTTAGAGGCGGTAGCTTATGTCAGATTTGCTTCGGTCTATCGGGAGTTCAAGGATATCAATACGTTTATGGATGAGTTGAAGAAGGTACTGGATACATCAGAAAATCCTGTTGGATAAATTCTGCAGAATGGACAGACCAGAAAGGACGGTCTAGAAAGGACCTGTATATGACGGAGCAGCAAAAAGAAATCGTAGCGAAGGCCAGTGTGCCGATGACGATTGCCAATAGTTTTCGCTGGTTTTTTATGATTATCGCATTGTTTCTTTTATTATTTGTTTTTTTTGGAAATAAGATCTGGGAGGGTGCGGCATGGTATCAGGCATTTACACAGAACGCCTATTCCTTTTTACTATGGGATATCCTGCTGATGCTGCTCAGTACGATCGTTAAGATGATTTTTACGGTAAGGTATAATCATATTGTGAAGAATTTATAAGGAAGGTGCTGCGAGGCGGCGCCTTTTTTCAAGCGTGAAGAGAAGTTCTAAGACTTGCAGCAAAGGCTGCTTTGCCAAGAACTTTTACGGTTCGCGGAGCGAACCTTTCTCACAAGGCGAACAAGTTCGTCTCACAGAATGTCCTAAAGGCCATTCTGCATAGCAATGACAGGAGGGCAGTTTATGTTGGAGCGTTTTTATCCGGATGTGTATCTGGAGTCGGCATATGAAATAGACTATGCGGCGCTGTATGAACAGGGCTATCGGGGCGTTATCTTTGATATTGACAATACACTTGTTCCTCACGGGGCGCCGGCGGATGAGCGCAGCATTGCTCTTTTTAAAAAGCTGCGGGACATTGGCTATGAGAGTATGCTGCTGTCGAACAACAAAGAACCTCGTGTCAGGACGTTCAATGATAAAGTGGGTTCCCGTTATATTTATAAGGCGAACAAGCCTTTTCCGGAGAGTTACCGGAGGGCGGTGGAAACGATGGGAACGACGCCGGAGACGACATTGTTTGTTGGCGACCAGCTTTTTACGGATGTATGGGGGGCAAAAAAGGCAGGTATCAGAACATACCTGGTCAAACCGATTCACCCTAAGGAAGAGATACAGATCGTTCTGAAGCGGTATCTGGAAAAAATCGTGTTGTTTTTCTATAAGAGAAATCAGAGAAAGGGGTTGTTGGAAGATGATTGACGGGAAAACAAGACTTTGCGGTCTGATCGGCAATCCGGTAGAGCATACCATGTCGCCGGTCATTCATAATACACTGGCGGAAAAATGCGGCCATAATCTGGTCTATGTTCCCTTTCTGGTGGAATGCGGAAGGATTGCGGAAGCGGTGAAAGGCGCCTATGCGCTGAATGTTCTCGGAATGAACGTAACGGTTCCATATAAAAGTGACGTGATAGGAAGTCTTGTGGAAGTGGATGAACTGGCGTCTCATATCGGTGCAGTCAATACGCTGGTGCGTACGGAAGATGGTTATAAGGGCTATAACACGGATATGACCGGGTTGTACCGGGCTATGACGAGCGAGGGCATCCGCATTGAGGATGAGGAGATTGTTCTGCTTGGCGCGGGCGGTGCAGCGCGGGCGGTGGCTTATCTGTGCGGGGCGCAGAAGGCAGCGAAAGTTTATCTGCTGAACCGGACGCTGGAAAAGGCGGATAAAGTGGCGGAGGAGGTCAACAACGCTTTTGGCCGGGAGGTCATCGTGCCGATGTTACTGACGGACTATCCGAAACTGCCGGAGCGGAAATTCCTTGCGATTCAGGGCACTTCGGTGGGGCTTGCGCCGCATGAAGAGGATGTCGTAATCGAAGATGCCGCTTTTTATCAGAAGATACATACCGGATTTGACCTGATCTACAAACCTTTTACAACGCGTTTTATGCGCCTTGTGCGGGAAGCTGGCGGAGAGGCTTATAACGGACTGAAAATGCTGCTCTATCAGGGAATTATTGCCTATGAACTGTGGAACCGGGTGGAGATAACAGAAGAGGAAGCCGGGCTTGTTTATGAGAAGCTGAAAGGAAATATTGGCAAATGAGGAACATTGTTTTGATTGGTTTTATGGGCTGCGGAAAAACGACGGTCGGCATTCGGCTTTCGTACCGTCTGCGCCGGGCAATGGAGGATACGGACAAGTTGATTGAACGTGAAGAGGGACGGTCGATATCCGAAATCTTTCGGACGGATGGGGAAGCTTTTTTTCGGGAACTAGAGACGAAATGTCTGAAAAAGCTGATTCCGACGGCAAAGAATATGATTATTTCGGTGGGCGGCGGCCTGCCCGTGCGGGAAGAAAACCATGCGTTGTTAAAGGAGCTTGGGACGGTAGTCTATCTGCGGGCTAATGCGGAAACCATCTACGAGCGGACAAAGCACGATACGTCGAGACCGCTTTTGCAGGGGGGCGACCCGCAGGGGAAGATTCGGACGCTGCTGGATGCGCGGAAGGATATTTATGAAAATGCGGCTGATATATTCATTGATGTGGATGGGAAAGATTTTGATACGATTCTGGATGAGATCATAGAAGCGGCGGCAGGTTGAGAGAAAGGGATGGATATTGATATGAAAATACTGGTGATCAATGGGCCGAATCTGAATTTTCTCGGTATTCGGGAGAAAAGCGTGTATGGCACGCAGGATTATGATTATTTGTTAAATATGATAGCGGAAAAGGGGCAGAAGGAGGGCTGTACGCTGGAAGTGTTCCAGAGCAACCACGAAGGGGCGATCATAGATAGAATACAGGATGCTTATTCTGACGGTACGGAAGGAATCGTCATCAATCCGGGGGCCTATACCCATTACAGTTATGCAATCAGAGATGCGCTTGCGAGTATTACGGTGCCGAAAGTGGAGATTCATATTTCGAATATTATGGAACGGGAAGATTTTCGTAAAGTATCCGTAACGGCGCCAGCCTGCGATAAACAGATTTATGGAAAGGGGCTTGAGGGGTATCTGATGGCGATTGATTTTGTATTGGGAAAAACGGCTGAATGCTGATTTTTTATGCGATAGGAAATTGCTGTAATCGTAGAGAGACTTTAAACAAGAATTTACGAAGTAAATTCTTGGAGCGCAAGCTGCGGAGCTTGCGCTTTTTATAAAAAGTTTTACTCTTTTTTGGGAAAGAGGTTGAAAAATGAAAATTTATAGTATAAACTATATTAGAATTATAATGTGAAAATAAAGTGAAGATTCAGGAGGATTATTTTATGATATCTGCAGGCGATTTCAGGAATGGTATTACAATCGAGTATGAAGGCAACGTTTATCAGATAGTGGAGTTTCAGCATGTTAAACCGGGGAAAGGTGCAGCTTTTGTCAGAACAAAGCTGAAAAATATCATTAATGGCGGCGTTGTTGAGAAAACGTTCAGACCGACTGAGAAATGCCCACAGGCACGAATTGATAGAAAAGATATGCAGTACTTATATGCGGACGGTGATTTGTTCAATTTTATGGACACGGAGACCTATGATCAGGTTGCTTTGAACAGCGATACGGTAGGGGATGCGTTGAAGTTCGTGAAAGAGAACGAAATGGTAAAAATCTGTTCCTACAACGGAAATGTATTTGCGATTGAGCCGCCGTTATTCGTAGAACTCGAGATTACCGACACAGAGCCCGGCTTCAAGGGCGATACGGCGACAGGCGCGACCAAGCCCGCCATCGTTGAGACCGGTGCGAAGGTCATGGTACCGTTATTCGTAAATCAGGGTGAAGTGATTAAGATCGATACCAGAACGGGAGAATATTTGTCAAGAGTATAACGGATGCCGCATATGATTATTTTCTAAAAGCCTATAAGACAATGGAAACTGCAAAGAATCCATTGTCTTTTTATGTGACAAATAAGCTCGTAGAGTCCGGAGAGAATGGAAAGAGAGGACAATATGAGATTAGAACAGTTTGGAGACAAAGTATGCAGCGCATTAAAGGAACTTTTAGGGACAGGATATGAGATCGTGTTCCGGGAAGTAACAAAGAATAACGGTGTCCGCCTGCATGGTGTTATCATTACCGGAAAGGGGAGCAATGTATCACCCACCATCTATATTGACGAGTTATATGAGGAGTATGAGGCCGGGCGGGCGTTCGGGGATATCGTCTATGATATTTTATGCGTTTATAAGAAGAATGCCAAAGAAATCAATATGGATATGGAGTTTTTTACGCAGTACGCACGCGCGAAGAGCAGGATCTTGTATAAGCTGATTCACCGGGAGAGCAATCAGGAACTGTTGAAAGAGATTCCATATGTTGCGTGGCAGGATTTGGTAATCGTATTTTATTATGCTTTCGAGGATGAACGCTTCGGCAAGGCGACGATTCTCATTAAGAACAGTCATATGGCCATGTGGGGCATTGATGTCCCCGCCTTGTATGAAACGGCAAAGACAAATATGCTTCGGATAAAGCCGGAGGAAATGCTGCCGATCGGGCAGTTGATTCAGGAATTTATGGAGCGGAAACTGTGCCATAATGAAAGAGAAATTGATGCAAAAATGCCGGAGAGCATCGATACGGCGATGGAGCGGAGCTCAATGATGTATGTATTGAGCAACTGCGACAGGGTATTCGGTGCATCCGCGCTTCTCTATTCCGGTTCTATGAAAGCGCTTGCGGGGAAGCTGAACAAAAACCTGATCATTTTGCCGAGTTCTGTTCATGAGGTGATTCTTGTACCGGATGACGGAATGACGGAGAAAGAATTTTACAGAGAGATGGTAAAAGAGGTAAATGATACGCAGGTGGATCCGGAGGAAAGGTTATCATACAATATCTACTATTATGATAGAGTTTTAGAAAAAGTGACGATATTGGAGTGAAAAAGGGAACTGGTGTGGGAAGAGCAATATTACTGGTTGAGGATGAAGAGAGTTTAAACCGTGCAGTCAGCTTGAAATTAACGAAGGAAGGATATACGGTGTATTCGGCCTTATCCGTCAGGGAAGCCGAAACGCTGTGGCATCGGCATGAGATCATGCTGGTCATATGTGATATTGGACTGCCGGATAGCAGCGGATTGGATTTTTGTGCGAAACTGCGGCGGGAAAGCGATGTTCTGTTCCTGTTTCTGACGGCGATGAGCGGCGAGAGCGATATCATGAAAGGATACAGGATGGGGGCGGATGATTATATTACGAAGCCCTTCTATCTTCCCGCACTGATCTCCAAAGTCAATGCGATCATGAAAAGGTTTTCGGGAGCGGCAGAGCCGGATACGATTGTATCCGGTTCCATCGCTCTGCTTTTATCCGAGCAGCGGGTCAAAAAGAACGGAGAATATCTGAATCTGACAGCAAAGGAATATAAGCTGCTCGCCTTTTTTATGCAGAATCCCATGCGCATCCTGACGAAGAATCAGCTGCTGGAGGCGATATGGGACATTGACGGAAATTTTGTGGATGAGAATACGCTGGCAGTTAATATACGGCGTCTGCGGGAGAAAATAGAGGATGATCCATCCAGACCCGCCTATATTAAGAGCGTGCGGGGGCTGGGGTATTTATTTGAGAAAAATGCGGACGGAGAAAGGAGCACAGTCAAAGGATGAAAAAGGAAACACAGCTTTTTTATGCACTCGTTCTGGCGGGTGCGCTTTTGTTTGGTGTGTTCGGACTGAATGTCATACGGGAGGCTTATCTGCATGAGATTCAGACAGTGCAGAATCTTGCGGGAAGAATGTTTATGGAATACCCGGAGACGAAAAGTGATTTTCTGGAAGCGCTCGCCGATATGGACAGAGCGGACAGCGGGGCAGGAAGTGCTTGGCTGGAGCGTTACGGGTATGATGAAGAAAAAAAAATGGAAGAGAACAGGCGTTATCAGCATACGCTTCGGCTTTTCCGGCGGTATCTGGCGGTTTTTGTCATAGCGGCGCTGGCAGGGGGCTATTGTTTTGATCGGATTTCGACACGGAAGAAAAAGCAGCAGGAAGAGCAGATTTTATCCATTCTGGAGAGCTGTCTGTCCGAGGATTTTAAATTTCTGGATGATGAGGATGCGCTGAAACGTCTTGGAAACAGACAGTTTGCCGATACGCTCGAGAAGTTCGGCCGGAAATTACAGCTCAAGTCCGAACTTCTGGAAGAGGAGCAGGATAACACAAAAGGTCTTGTCACCGATATTTCGCATCAGCTGCGGACACCGCTTGGCGCATTGCGGGCCTGTTTTTCCCTGTATACGGAAGTGCAGGAGCAGAAGGAAAAAGAAGAATTTGAGGAACGCTGTGAAATGCAGATCGATAAACTGGAAACGCTGACGAAGGCGCTTGGCAATATATCACAGCTGGAAACACGTATGATCAGATTGCAGCCGGAGAATGTCTCTTTTACGGAAATACTGGCGGGAGCGGTCAATGCGATTTATCATAAGGCAATTGCAAAGCAGATGACGATAGAAATAGATGAAATAGAAGAAGTGCCGCTTTTTCTGGATACAAAATGGACGACGGAAGCGATTTTGAATGTTCTCGATAATGCCGTAAAATATAGTCCTGCCGGCAGCAGTATTTTTGTGAGGACGTGGAAGCTGTTCAGCTTTGTCAGAGTGGAAATTGAAGATCAGGGCATCGGCATTCCGAAACGGGAATGGAATCAGATATTCCAGCGTTTTTACCGCGGTAATAACGATTTCGTGAAGAAGGAAGAGGGAACGGGTGTCGGGCTGTATCTTACCAGAAAGATCATTGAAGAAGGCGGCGGAACAATCTCTGTACGGCCGGGCAGGGAAGGCGGAAGTATTTTCGTGATACAGCTTCCGCTTCCTTCTGTCAAGGGCCTGTTGAGCGGGCAGGCAGGAAGCTTTTTATAAAAAAAGATTTTGTAAGGTTCTTGTAAGAAAACGGTTCTACAATAGTGATATTGGCAGAAGAAAGGCACAGGATGCCTTTTGCCGGAAAGTAAAAAAGGGGAGGAGCCGTATCATGAAAACAATATTGGAAACAAAAGAACTGTGTAAATATTATCAGTCGCATGAAAATGTGGTGAAGGCGGTAGACCATATCGACCTGCAGATACAGCAGGGGGAGTTCGTGACGATCATTGGGAAATCGGGCAGCGGAAAATCTACGCTGCTGCATCTTTTGGGCGGTCTGGACAATCCGACTTCCGGAGAAGTGTGGATAGACGGGAAAAATATCGCGGGTTATACCGGGGAACAGCTTGCGGCGCTGCGCAGACAGAAGATTGGTTTCATTTTTCAGGCATTTAATCTCGTTCCGTCCTTAAATGTGTGGGAAAATGTAGTGCTTCCAATCGGACTGGATGACCGGAAGGTGGATGAGGCTTTTGTGGAGGATATTCTGAAAACGCTCGGTATGGAGGAGAAAGTCAGAAATCTGCCTAACACCCTGTCGGGAGGCCAGCAGCAGAGAACGGCGATTGCGAGGGCGATTGCGGCAAAGCCGTCAATCATTCTGGCGGATGAACCTACCGGAAATCTGGATTCCAAGACAGGGGACGAGGTCATGTCACTGTTAAAGCTGTCTGCCAGAAAATACGGACAGACGTTAGTCGTCATTACCCACAATGAAGAAATTGCGCAGATGGCTGACCGCACAATTGCCATTGCGGACGGTAAGGTGGAGAAAGCATGAAGAGAAGTTCTAGAATTCGCACCAGAGGGCGCTTCGTTAAGAACTTCTACGGTTCGCGCTGCGAACCTTCTTCACGCCGGAGAATCGCGGAGCGATTCTCCAAGGGTTTGAGAATGGAGGGAATAAGATGAGTACGATTAAAACACTTGCCGTAAGCCGGATAAAATATAATAAGAGCCGTACAATCCTGACGGCGGTTGCAATGATGCTGACGACGGTTCTTTTGATGGGCGTCGGAACCAGTGCGGTCGGACTGTTCGATATGACAAAGCAGGAGGCAGCCGGTGAGGGTAATGTCCATGCTTCTTTTTCAGGACTGGGGGCGGAACAGGTAAATAAATTGAAGAATCATTTGGACGTAGAAGCGCTGGAAATCACGGAAGTTTTTGCGACCGTCGAATATGAGAAAATGAATGGGGCCCTGAATTGCAGTTCGCAGTTAAAGGAAGGTATCTACCATCGGCTGGGCAACCTGACGGAAGGCCATGAGGCGGCGGCAGTGGATGAAATCTGCGGCCCGCCGGCTTTTTTTGAAAGAATGGGTGTGGATCCTGTTATCGGAAACAAGATAGAGATTTCATTCCGGCCGCATGGAGAAGGAACGGTTGAAACGAGAGAGTTTACAATCTGCGGTCTCGTAACGCAGGTCGATCTGTCCAAAATGGATGTCGGCGATTCCCGCATTGCGTACAGCGCGACCATTTCCGAAGAACTGGCGGCGGAATATCTGGAATCGGAGGAACGGGAATATGTGGCCAATATCCGAGTGTTCGGGGAAGCGGAACTCGGTTACGATGAAATCCAGGAGAAAATCAATAAAGTTGCGGAGGATATCGGGTACGATGCGGAGAAGGTCAATTTCAACAAGCCGTATCTGTATACGATGACCGATCCTGGAGCCGAGTTGATGCAGATTGCGGGCGGGATAGCGCTGTTGATTGTTTTTTTTGCTGGACTGGTCATTTACAGTATCTATTATGTCAGCGTCATTACGGATATACAGGAAATCGGAAGGCTGAAAGCGCTTGGGGCTTCGGACAGACAGGTCAAAAGAGCGCTTCTGACAGAAGGAATGCGGATTGCGGCCTATGCGGTGCCCGTTGGGCTTTTGCTCGGCTATCTGATTCCTTATCTGGCAATGCCGGCCGTGATCAGGATAGTCATGGGGCAAAGCTTCCGGGAAATTGGAATCGGAAAACTGCATATGTTCTCCCTGCCAGTCTTGCTGCTCGTGCTCGTGGCTGTTCTGTTCGTAATCTATCTGTCTTTAAGAAAGCCGATGAGGATGGCGGCGAAGATTTCTCCGATTGAAGCGCTCCGGTATCAGGAGAGCAGCGGGAAAGGGAAGTTTCGGAAGGGCAGTAAAAGCGTCAGTCTGTTCCGGTTGAGCGCCGCGAACCTGCTGCGGAACAAAAAACGTACCGTCGTGACAATCGTAACGATGGGGCTCAGCTGTGTGCTCTTCATGTCGCTTGCCGGGATTTTGAGCAGTATGCGTGCGGAAGATCTGGCAAGAAGGACGATCAGAACCGGGGATTTTTGCTTGGCATTGGACTATGAAAAGAACGACAAAGAATATCCGGAAAGGAATCTGGATTCGTTACAGCAGCGGGAGTTTTTTAAGGAAGAATTTCTGGCAGAAATTTTGGCGCTTAACGGTGTAAAAGAGATTGCTTATGATGAGAACGTATTGATCGGTTCCGATCATCCGGTGGAGCTGTTCGCGGATTCCCAGCGTGTCGATCTTAGCTGGTTCGATAGAGAAGAGGCGGAAGCCTATCGGAAGATTCTGGAGCAGGGTGAGATCGATTATGATGCGATGACAGCCGAAAACGGGGCGGTCTTTACATCCAATTATTTTATGGAAGAATACGGGCTTTCCATCGGTGATGAAATCCCGCTTACCGTTTACGACGGAAACCGGGAGATTCCTCTTACGGTAAGGATTGCGGCTTCCGTGGATGTTGGAAACAACCAGCTCTGTGTGACAAAAGAAGTCTGGGATAAGCTGGGAATACAGTTTGATGCGAAGACGGCATTGTATATCAGCGCAGCGTCTGAACAATACGACAGCATCAAATCGGCGCTGCAGCAGATTGTGGACGGAGAAGAATTTTTCAGATTGTATTCCTTGGATGAGGAAATGGAAATCGGCAGACAGACTATCATCCTCGTCAAATATCCGATGTATCTGGTGCTCGTTATGATTGCGGTCATCAGCTTTATGAACCTGATCAATACCATGATCACAAGCATTGCCGTCAGAAAGAAAGAACTCGGCATTTTACAGGCCATAGGCCTGTCGGATAAGCAGCTGACAAAGATGCTCGCCGGCGAAGGTCTGGTCTATACGGCAGGAACGCTGTTCGCATCGGTGACGATCGGAAATATTTTCGGTTATCTGTTATTTGGCTGGGCTAAAGACAGCCATATAATGAGTCTGTCGGTGTATCATTATCCGCTCGCGGAGACGATTCTGCTGGCCGCCGTTCTGATATTCGGACAGCTTGGCATCACACTGTTCATATCATGCCGTGTCCGCAAAGAAAGCCTTATTGACCGGATCAGGAGCGGGGAGTAAATCTTGGGGTGGCCGAAGAGGTCCGGGGCGTCATAGAGTCCCTGCGGCGGCCCTTGAAAACCGTCGGTACTTAGTGAAAAAGCGGCTATGCTGCTTTTGAACTTAGTACCGTTACTGGTTTTCGCGGAGCGCAAGCGTGCCGCCGCAGGGACTCTATGACACCCCGGACCTCTTCAACCGCCCCCCAAAAACGGCCTTTTTTCAGGAAATTTTTTCTTCTTATTTTAATTACTAGACAAGACAGCCTTCTTGTGTTATGATAAACAAGATGATGTAATAAATTTGTAACATATGCACCCGTAGTCTAACGGATAGAACGTAGGCCTCCGACGCCTTTGATGCAGGTTCGATTCCTGTCGGGTGCATTTGCATCATCGCTTGAAAAAGAAAGGTTGTAGATTATGAAAATTTTTCTTCTTATTTTTATTACTGGACGAGAAACCTTTCTTGTGTTATGATAAACAGGATGATGTAATAAATTTGTAATATATGCACCCGTAGTCTAACGGATAAAACGTAGGCCTCCGACGCCTTTGATGCAGGTTCGATTCCTGTCGGGTGCATTTGCATCATTGCTTTAGAAGAGAAAGGTTGTGAATTATGAAAACGTCAAATAGCAGTGTAGGGGATATTCTTTTGGCGAAACTTGAGAGTCTGGGAAGCTGGCTTGTCAGACATGCCAAAATTGTAATGCCTGTGGTTTTGGCGGCCTGCGTAATCATTACCGTTGTTATTTCCATCAGGGCGAATAAGAAGGATGCGGAGCAGCAGGGAGACGTTGCCGCAAACAGTACATTAGAGGAAACAACGGATGTATATGTCGTTCCGGAGGTTGCATTACAGGAAAATACGATTCCGGAAATTACGGAATTGATCGATAATTATTACACGGCACAGGCAGAAGGCGATGTCGATACGATTCGGTCGCTGGTGAGCGATATCGAGGAATCGGAAGTTCTGAGAATCGTGGAAACAAGCAAGTATGTAGAAAACTATCCATCGCTTGAGATTTACACGAAGGCCGGACCGGTAGACAATACTTATATCGTATATGTCTGTTCCGAATTAAAATTTACGGATTATGACGATTTGTTTCCGGGCATGAAAGTTTTTTATGTCTGCGTAGATGAAAATGGGCAGTACTACATTAATGAGAGTGAGGAAGGAAGCGACAATGAGCTGACTTATATCAGAGAAGTCACGCTGCAGGATGATGTCGTAGACCTGAATAACAAAGTGGCCGCAGCATATAACGATATGGTTGCGGAAAACCCGGAGCTGGCACAGTTCATTCTGGATTTGAATGATGAGATTAAGAAAAACGTAGGCGGAGCGCTGGCACAGGAAGAAGACGAGAACGATTCCGAGGAAGCCGGTGGGGAAAACGAAGCGGCAGAGAATACGGAAACCGGGCCGGAAGTTGTCGTAACGAAAGTGCGGGCAACGGATGTTGTTAATATCAGATCTTCGGACAGTGAGACTGCCGACAGACTCGGTAAGGCAGCAATCGGTGACGAATTTAAACTCATCGAGAAGATTGGAAACGGATGGAGCAAAATAGAATACGAAGGCGCGGAGGCATATATCAAGAGCGAATTTCTGGAAGATATTGAGACAGAAGTTGTAGACAATAGCAATGAAGGTAATGAAACCGATAACGAGACAGAAACGACACAGGAGCCGGAAACCGCATCCGTAACGGTCGAGACGAATGGAACGGTAACAGTCATTGAAAACGTCAGAATCAGAAGTTCTGCCAGTGAGAACAGCGAGAAGCTGGGAACTGCTTATGTGGGCGATAAACTTGAACTTGTCATGAAGCAGGCGGACGGCTGGACCAAGATCAAGTACAACGGAAAGACAGCATATGTAAAATCCGATTATGTGGAATAGAGGCCGCAGCTTATCTGATTTGGGATTAAAGAAAAGTAAATATGGCAATAGTAAAGAGTATAGAGTGAATCTATACTCTTTTTGTATGATCGGGAATTGCTGTAAACAGAAAGTACCTGCATAGCAGGAGATGACAGGAAAAAAAGGAGGCGGCTATGAAACAGGATGATATTACAATTTTACGGGAAATCCAGCGGAGCACCCAAATGGCGATGACGACTATCGATACCCTTCTGGACAAAACATCGGACGATGATTTTACATTGAAACTCTCCAGACAATCCCTTGGATATGCCAGAATTCATAACGATGCGGTGGAACGATTGATAGAAGAACAGAGCGGAACATACCGAAGCAATCAGATTGCAGATTTCATGCTGCGGGGAAGTGTTCATATGGGAACCATGCTCAATGTCAGCACAAGCCATATGGCGGAAATGATGATACAGGGAAGCAACAGAGGACTGACAAGTATGTACAAGGCAGTAAAGCACAATACACTTGCACAGGACCGCTCAGTAGAACTCGCACAGGAACTGATGGATTTTGAAGTAAAAAATATAGAACAGTTAAAAGAATATTTGTAAAGATAAAAAGAAAATTCTGCTCATTTTTGGAGGGGAAACAGGGCAGTAAAAGAGTACTATTGTATACAATTATACTGTGATAAGTGTATCATTGTACAATTTGTATAAAAAAACGAATAAAATTTCTATGTTTTCTCATAAGAAATACGGTTGTGGATTTTTAGGCGACATAATATAATGTTAGATGACAAGCAAGTTACGGTAAAGGAGGACATAGAAAATGTCATATGTAGATGAGGTCTATGAGTTAGTAGTAGCCAAAAATCCCGCGCAGCCGGAATTCCATCAGGCAGTGAAAGAAGTATTGGAATCTCTTCGTGTTGTTATCGAAGCGGATGAAGAAGCATATAGAAAAGATGCTTTGCTGGAGAGATTGACCGTTCCGGAGAGAATTATCCAGTTCCGCGTTCCGTGGGTAGATGATAAGGGGCAGGTTCAGGTAAATAACGGTTTCCGTGTACAGTTCAACAGTGCAATCGGACCTTATAAAGGCGGTCTGAGATTCCACCCTTCCGTTAATCTCGGTATTATCAAATTCCTGGGCTTTGAGCAGATTTTCAAGAATTCCCTGACTGGCCTTCCGATCGGCGGCGGCAAGGGTGGTTCTGATTTTGATCCGAAGGGCAAATCGGACAGAGAAGTTATGGCATTCTGTCAGAGCTTTATGACAGAGCTTTGCAGACATATCGGCGCCGACACGGATGTACCGGCAGGCGATATCGGTGTAGGCGGACGTGAGATTGGTTTTATGTATGGCCAGTATAAGAAAATCCGCAACGTATATGAGGGCGTTTTAACAGGAAAAGGGCTGACTTATGGCGGTTCTCTCGCAAGAACGGAAGCAACGGGATATGGTCTGTTATATCTGACAGCAGAAATGCTGAAATGCAATGGAAAAGATATCGCAGGCAAGACGATTGCCGTATCCGGTGCAGGTAATGTTGCTATCTACGCAATCCAGAAGGCACAGCAGTTAGGCGGAAAACCTGTTACCTGTTCTGATTCTACAGGCTGGATTTATGATTCGGAAGGCATCGATGTTGCTTTATTGAAAGAGATAAAAGAAGTAAAACGTGCCCGGCTGACAGAGTATGCGGCAGCGAGACCGAGCGCAGAATATCATGAGGGCAAAGGCGTATGGACAGTGAAATGTGACATCGCACTTCCTTGTGCAACACAGAACGAATTGAATCTGGAAGATGCTAAGGCACTCGTTGCGAACGGATGCTTTGCAGTAGCAGAAGGCGCTAATATGCCTACAACAATGGATGCTACCGAATATCTGCAGAAGAACGGTGTTCTGTTCTGCCCTGGTAAAGCTTCCAACGCAGGCGGTGTTGCGACATCCGCACTGGAAATGAGCCAGAACTCCGAGAGACTTTCCTGGACATTCGAAGAAGTTGATTCCAAATTACAGAATATCATGGTCAACATTTTCCACAATCTGGATGAAGCTTCCAAGAAATACGGCATGGAAGGAAACTATGTTGCGGGCGCGAATATCGCAGGTTTCCTGAAAGTGGCTGAGGCGATGAAAGCGCAGGGGATTGTGTAATCACAAATTTCTAAAATGATAAATGAGGTGGATGAGTCCTGTAAACATTGTGTTTATGGGACTTTTCCGGTTTGAAGCAGGGAAAAATGCTGAAGAAACAGCGAAATTAATTCAGCATCCGGCAGAGATGGTTCAGTCATGGTATGAAACCTGTCAAAAGGAAAAAAGAGTATAGTAGGTGGAGGGTCACTCAGTTTACGATGGTGTAAATTGGGTGATTTTTTTGTGAAAAACTGTAAAAAGAAGGATGGGAGAGACGTTTTCTCACTGCACGATATGCGGGAAACTGATAACGAATCTGAAACAGATATAATATGCAAAGGCGAAAACACTGCATATTATAATAAGAACTGGATATAGCATAAAGGAGAAAAAATATGAAACGATGCGTTCCACTGGAACCCGCGGCAGAAGCTGTCTGTAATCAAAGCTCGGTGCCGCCGCTGATTTTTCAGATGCCGCCTGAACAGGGTAGAAAAATATTGGAGGAGGCGCAGAATACACCAGTATATAAATATCCCGCTGACATATCTACGGATTGCATAAACACCGGAACGTGGGGCAGTATACCAGTATATTTTATTGCGCCAAAGGGGGGTAAAATCAGAAATATTATATTTTATATTCATGGCGCAGGATGGGTATTCGGCAGTTTTCATACACACGAAAAGTTAGTCAGGGAGCTATCGGCAAGGACAGATTCTCTGATCGTATTTCCTGAATACAGCCGTTCGCCGGAAGCAAAATATCCAACGGCGATTGAACAATGTTATTTTATTCTTTCTCATATGAAGGAAATCATGGGAGATTGCTTTTCTCTGACCGACTGCACTGCGCTTACGGTTGCAGGCGACAGTGTCGGCGGAAATATGGCGATTGCTATGGTTCTGATGTCAATAATGCGGAAGGGGCCGCGTATTCAGAAGCTGCTGTTATATTATCCGGTAACAAATGCCTGTTTTGACACACAGAGCTATTGTCAATTTGCAGTGGATTATTATTTGTATCGCGAAGGAATGAAATGGTTCTGGAAGCAATATACAACATCTATGGAAGACCGGAATCAGATAACCGCATCTCCCTTGCGGGCGGGCATAGATTGTTTGAAGTGTTTTCCGCAGACGATGATCATAAACGGGCAGGCTGATGTTTTGCGCAGCGAGGGAGAAGCCTTCGGTGAAAAGCTTCGGTGTGCAGGCGTGGAGGTAACTGCTTTGCAGGTACAGGGTACCATTCATGATTTTGTAATGCTGAATGCACTGGATCAGACGAATGCCTGTCGCACCGCGATGGATGCATCAACGGAATGGATCAGCCGCTGACCGTAAATTTTTTCGTTTGGAAATCTGTTACGATGGGACACAGAGAAAATCTGCTCTATTTATCTTTCTCCTTTCATGACACTCAAAAGCCCGCTCAGGTCAAAAAGAAATCTTTTTGATAATTCATGCCGATACATAACATACAGGCTGAAAGAAGGGAATGAGAACAGGAATGCTGTCGATAGCGGTATGCGATGATGAAATCAGGGAATGTTGCACGATATCGGGGAAAATCAGGGAAATTCTGGAAGAAATGGGGCAGCCGTGTCTGGTGCGTCAGTTTTTCGGCGGACAGGAATTGCTGCGGGACGCTGCACAGTTTGACCTCATTTTTCTGGATATTATGATGCATCCGCCGGATGGTATGAAAACGGCGCAGATGCTGCGGGAAAAAGAGAATGATATGCTCCTCGTTTTTGTCTCTTCCAGCAGAAGTTATGTATTCGATGCTTATGATGTGGAAGCCTTTCAATACCTCCTAAAGCCGATTGATGAAAAAAAGCTGAAGAGTGTGCTGCAAAGAGCGGTCGATAAAATACAAAGGCGCTCTCAGGAATTTATCATTGTCAGTAAGGAACGAAAGAACCGGAAATTATTTCTGGATGATATCTATTATTTTGAAATCCGGGGAAGAACGATTGTGGTACATGGAACGGAAGGCCTTTTTACCTATTACGGACAAATCGGTGTTTTAGAAAAGACGCTGCAGGAAAAGGGATTTTTCCGATGCCATAAGAGTTTTCTCATAAATCTGAAATATGCCGATGTTTATAACAGGCAGGAAGTGCTTCTGGCAAATGGAGAGAAGATCATGATCGCAAGAAGAAGATATGAAGAATTTGGAAAAGCAATACTGGCTTATATGAGAAAGAGCGGTGGGATAGGCAGTGAAAAATGAAATTTGGTTCATGATACCGTGTTATCTTGGATATGCGTGGGCTGCAGGCAGGTTTTGTAAAAGCTGTCTGGAAACTGCCGGACGAAAGGAGGTTCTGTTCGCGGTACTTTTCTGGGGCGGATGGATGGCGGGAGCCGGAATCCGTCATGGCCCGATTCCGGATATCGCTTTTATGATACTGCAATGTGCTTTTCTGACGTCCCTCGTGCTTTTGCTTTTTCGAGGGGAGACAGAGAAAAAAGTGTTGGCAGCATCCATGCTTCTTGCGGTCTTCACGCTTGCGGAGAATTTTTGTGAATCCGCCTTGTCGTGTCTGCTGTTGGTCTGGCTGCATACGGTGAGGAAGATAGAGGAGCCTTTTTTAGGAGAAAGGATGATGGGAATAAGCGTCTGCATCATCAGAGTCGCATTCGTCATTCTTTTCCTCTATGGGATGTCTGAGTGGGCAGCGCCTGTTTTTTATGGTAAAAGCCGGAAGTGGTATATGACACTGGCGGTTCCGCTGCTCGTACTTACGTTGGTGATGCTGCTCGTGAACTGGGGAGCGGGCAATGGCATCCTGGTCAGGGGCGCAGAAAAAATGGGGTTGTATTATGACCAGATCTTCAGCCATTTATATATTATCATTCTGTCGGTATTGTCGATGTTCGCGGCCTGTTCTTATGTGATCGGCATGAACAGGCTGTATCTGGAACAGCAAAAGAGCGGCCAGTACCATGCGCAGGTCGCGGCCTATAAGATGTTGGAAGAACAATATGAGCAGGCGGAACGGCTGCGGCATGACATGAAGAATCATCTCATCGCTTTGTCGGGGCTGCTGGAGGACCGGGAATGGGAAAAGATGCGGGCCTATCTGCAGAAAATGGGAAACAGCGGCAGTCTTGAGACCGACGGGGATGCGACAGGGAATAAGGTCGTGGACGCACTTTTGTATCGGAAGCGGAAGATTGCGGAGAAAAAGCATATTTTATGGAAATGTGACGTGCAGATGTCCGGTCTTGACGACATTGATGAATTTGATCTGTGCGTATTATTCGGAAATATACTGGACAATGCGGTGGAGGCCTGTGAAAGGCTGGGAAACGGCAGAGAGCGGTTCATTGCTATTCAGGCGAGAATCATAAAAAGATATTTTCTGCTGGAGGTGAAGAACAGCGCCGACGTGGAAGCGAACGAAAAGCGAAGAGCGGCAGGCGGCGAATACAGGCATGGAATCGGTACATTGAATATTCAGGATATGGTGCAGCGGTATCACGGCGTCGTGGACAGGAAAGCCGGAGAGGGCGTTTATGTCATTTCCGTTCTGCTGCCTTTGGAAAATGGAAAAGGAAAGGTATGGTGATTTTTATGAATGTAAAAACAATGGATGGACTGATCGGAGCAGGCGTGAATATGAATTTGATGGATGTTCCAATCAGAGTCTACAAGGAAGCACGCCGAAAGGGCGATTTGGCAACGATGGAGCGGTCTATGGGGTATGCCGGCGATTTTGCGGAAAAAGCCTGGGAATATGAGGCGAAGGCCGACGAGGGGATGAAGGAAGAAGCAAGAGAGAAAAAAGAAGAAGCGAAAGAAGCGCTTGCAGAGACCATCGAGAAGCGGCAGGAAGAGCGAAGAGCCGAACAGGAAGCGCTGGAAGAGAAAATCGAGGCACAGAGAAATAAAGATACGGCGGACAGGAAAAGCGAAGGAACAAAGGAAGCGGGAGCAGATGGAGAAGGTGAAGAAATAAAAGGAACGGGAGCAGGCGGAACGGAAGTTCCGGAAGTGAAGATGGAAGCAGTCCCCAAGGCGGCTGCTAAAAATGACAGGCCTGCGCTCTATACGAGTACAGGGAATGTAAGAGAGCCGGAGGAGCAGGGCGTTGGTATGAGTGTTTCCGTCCGCACATAAGGTAGAAGATCGACACAATTTTGAAAGTATTGCGCGTAAAAATCTGATCGTATCTCTTTACAAAAGGAACGAAGCTGTCTACAATGAATTGAGAAACAGTAGAAAGCACGTTTGCAAATTTGCAGAATGGAGAAAGGTCAGGTCATGGAGATGAGGAACAGATATGAGATCGACTGGAAGGCATACGCCGCGAAGGCCCGGGAAACGGCAGCAGAGGGCGCGGTTCTATTAAAAAATGACAAGGATGCGCTTCCGTTGCGGGAAGGGGAAAAACTGGCGGTATTCGGGCGGATTCAATTTGATTACTACAAAAGCGGCACGGGTTCCGGCGGTATGATCAATACAAGATACGTGGTGGGCATTCTGGATGCCCTAAAAGAAGAAAAGCTTGTGCTGAATCAGGAACTGGAAGAAATCTATCGGGCATGGCTGAAAGAGCATCCCTTTGACTGGGGGACCGGATGGGCGCAGGAACCCTGGAGCCAGGAGGAAATGCCGCTCGATGATGAGACGGTGAAGAAAGCGGCAGAAGAAAGCGATGCGGCCCTCATTATCATTGGACGTACTGCGGGGGAAGACCGTGATACGAAGGCGGAAAAAGGCAGCTATTATCTTTCGGAAGCGGAAGAGAAGATGCTCGCGCAGGTATGTACGGCCTTTGAACGGGTCATTGTGGCGCTGAATGTGGGAAGCATTATCGATATGAAGTGGGTGGAGACTTATCGGCCTCAGGCGGTCCTTTACATATGGCAGGGCGGTATGGAAGGCGGGCATGCGGCGGCGGATGTACTGATGGGCAGGGTCAATCCGTCTGGGAAAATGGCGGATACGATTGCGCTTTCCGTGGAAGATTATCCTTCCAGCAGTAATTTTGGCGGTGCGGAAGGGAATCGGTATGCAGAGGATATTTATGTAGGATATCGCTATTTTGAGACTTTTGAACCGGCGAAAGGCAAGGTGCTTTATCCTTTTGGTTTCGGTCTTTCATATACTTCTTTTACAATGGAATGCAGTATGGAGACAAAAGAGGATGGCTGTATTTTCCGTGTCCGGGTAAAAAATACGGGCAGCGTTTCCGGAAAAGAGGTCGTTCAGGTATATGTCAATGCGCCGCAGGGGCTTCTTGGAAAACCGTCGCGCGTTCTGGCTGCTTTTGCGAAAACAGGATGTCTTGCGCCGGGAGAGGTGCAGGAACTCTGTCTGGAAGTAAAGAAAACTGCGTTTGCATCGTATGATGACAGTGGTGTGACGGGGCATAAGTCCTGTTATGTGCTGGAAGCCGGAAACTATCTCTTCTTTGTGGGAGCGGATGTCAGAAGTGCCGAACAGGCCGGAAGCATGGAGATAGCGGAAACAGAAGTTTTGTCGCAGTGTACGGAAGCATTGGCGCCGGTGGAGACGTTTGAACGGTTAAAGCCGGCTGCGGAAGGGGATGCGCTTGTTCCTTTCTGGGAAAAAGCCCCTCTTCGATCTTGTGATATGACGTTACGGAGCAAAGAAGAGAAAAAGATGGACTTCCCTTATACGGGCGATAAGGGATACAGGTTAGCGGATGTCTATGATAAAAAGGTCTCTATGGAAGAATTTGTCATGCAGCTTCGTGACGAGGAACTGTGCTGCCTTGTCCGGGGTGAGGGGATGTGTTCTCCGAAAGTAACGCCGGGAACGGCCGCGGCTTTCGGCGGTGTTACAAAGGCGCTGGAAAATTACGGTATTCCGTGTGGATGCTGTGCGGACGGACCTTCGGGTATTCGTATGGACTGCGGAACTTATGCGTTCGCGCTGCCGAATGGAACCTGTATGGCCTGCAGTTTTAACGAAGATCTGGTAGAGCAGCTCTACGAGATGGAAGGCGCAGAATTGCGGAAGAATCGTATTGATATTCTATTGGGACCGGGTATGAACATTCACAGAAATCCTTTGAATGGCCGGAACTTTGAATATTTTTCGGAAGACCCCTTTTTGACGGGAAAGATGGCGGCGGCACAGATTCGGGGAATGGCAAAATATCAGGTCACGGGCGCCATGAAGCATTTTGCGGCCAACAATCAGGAGTATAACCGTAGATTATATAATTCGGTCGTTTCGGAACGTGCTTTGCGGGAGATTTATCTGAAAGGCTATGAGATTGCCGTAAAAGAAAGCAGCCCGTACGCGATCATGACGACTTACGGTGGAATCAACGGCATCTGGACTGCTGGCAATTACGACCTTCTGACAACAATCCTTCGGAATGAATGGCATTACGAGGGGCTTGTCATGACAGACTGGTGGGCGGAAATCAATGATGAGGGACAGACGCCTGTCAGGACAAATGTTGCCGCTATGGTGCGGAGTCAGAATGACGTCTACATGGTAACGCGGGATTCCGGAGAAAACGCCAATGGGGATAACCTGAAAGAATGTCTGGGAAATGGTACTTTGACGAGAGCGGAACTGGTAAGATGTGCCGTCAATATATTGGGCGTGCTGCTGCGTTCGCCGGTTATGGACAGAAGTCTGGGACGTCTCAGTAAAGAAGAACTGGATGCGGCTGAGAACATGGTAGAAGATGTGCTGACAGAAGCCGATATGGAATGGTATTCGTTAGAAGAGAAGCTCGAACTGGATGGGAAGGAAATCGATACGGGCAAAGGAAAATCCTTTATGTGCGGCTTCCGTACAAAGCAGATGAGTTTTTATAAACTCCGTCTGCGGGTCAAGGTGGATGCTTCCGAGCTCGCTCAGGTTCCGGTCTCCATTTTTGTGAACAGCAAACTGCTTGGGACGCATACCCTGAATGGAACCGGCGGAGAGTTTGTGGAGATAGAGCAGCCTTTGGGACTGTTCTTCAATCTCAGTAATTATTTGAAACTGTATTTTGCGGAAAGCGGTATGCAGATAGAAAAGATGAGCGTAATAAGTGTGGGAAGCGGTTCTAAAGACGTCTCGTCATAGGACGAGACGCCAAGAACTATTACAGCTTTACCTGTATCTTCATGAAAAAAGTATACCGAAAGATTCACAGAAGTCAAAAAACACAGGGAACAATATTATGAATGATGCAAATCATCATCTGATTGTCTGTGAAGTTGATGGAAAGATCGTGGCATCCTGCATATGTGTGATTATTCCAAACCTAACAAGAAATGTTCGCTCATACGCATTTGTTGAAAACGTGGTAGCACATGGAGAATATCGAAAGAAATATGCTACGGCTTGCCTAAATTTTGCTAAGAAAATTGCAGAAGAGAATCATTGCTACAAGATAATGCTGCTTACAGGATCAAAGGAAGAAAGTACATTGAATTTTTATCGAAATGCCGGATATAGCAGCTCGGATAAGACGGCGTTTATTCAGTGGATAGATATGTAATAATACACATATTTTGATTTTGTTATGATAGAAAGTGAGGGCTTTGGTTATGACATGCAAGTTGAGAAATATGACGGCAATTTATTTATTAAAGAAAGATAGAATATTGCTCTTATACAGACAGGGCGGAAAAGTTGTAAGTAATGTATGGACAGGCTCTGCCGGAGGTCATTTTGAAGAATTTGAACTAAATGATGCAAAGGCTTGTGTATTAAGAGAGATGAATGAGGAACTGGGACTTCGTGAAGATGATATCCGAAATCTTTCTCTTAGATATGTTACCTTACGAAGAACAAAAGGGGAGATAAGGCAGAATTACTATTTTTTCGCAATGCTTCAAGATGGAGTTAGTGATGATTTGGGCTCAAACGAAGGGGAATTGAAATGGTTTCCGCTAAATAAATTGAATGAACTGGAAATGCCATATACAGCAAGGTATGTTATGGATCATTATTGTTCAATCGGACAATATTCAGACAAGATATATACAGGTGTAGCAAATGAGAATGAGGTGATTTTTTTGGAATTGCCGGAATTTTGATGTAGTGACAGAGGTGTAGAATGGTACAAAAATTTGAATATAAAAATGTCACATTGGATGACATCGATGAATTGGTAAGAACAAGGATTATAGTTCTTCGTGCAGCAAATAGGCTATAAGAGGATGTGGATATGTCTCTTGTGGAGAAGGAGTCTGTGGTGGGTTCATACATGCCGAACTGAAAATTAAGATTGTTGTTCATGCCAGTCTCCCTCCCACAGGTATTGTGCACCATCCAGCAGGTCAATAATAGCTGTTAGCATATTGGCGTATTCGGTCTGCAATGGTAATGCTCCTCGTTATGGGTGTGGCAGCAGGCTGTAATAGATAACCTGACAGCCACAGAAATTTATTCATTGTGAGTAATAAAAAAGTAGATTATATCAAGCCGATAGAAATTTATCGGTGCAGATACTGCAACTAATTCGCTGCTAGAAATTGTGAAAACGATGCGAAAAGAGTAATATTTGGCGAAATGGATGTGCCCGAAATGTAGGAAATATCAGCATTTGAGAGTTGCTGATAAAAACTTCGGGAAGAGTTCGAATGGAAAAGACTCTGTCATAGAGTCTTTTCCGCGTTTTTTTCTGCAAGTTTTAAGATGGAGATGATCGGCATGATCAGGATTCCGCAAAGAAAATTGCTGATGCCATGAACAAAATCCCAAGGCAGACCTGCGATGATCCAGGCAATCATGCCTTTGAAATTCAGGCCGAACAGGAGCGCCTGCGCCGGCGCATACAATGTTCCGAATAGAAAACCGTGTGCCGCACATACTGCCATATATATGAGTGGCCGGATGGCCTTTGGCATATTGGGGGGAAGAAGCATAACAACTCCCCAGAGAATTGTCCATACATATAAATAAGGAACCCACCATGTTGCGAAACCGCAGAAAATACCGTTCAAAATCACATAGGTATAAATGGGGTACAGCGCCTTTTTCCTGTAAACAACCGTAAAGGCGACTGTAAATACGCCGAGAAGATGAACGTTGGGAAACAGTTCCATCAGAAATTTGGAAGCATACATGATGGAGCCGAGCATTCCGAAAATGGCGATTTCCCTAATCGTAAGCTTCATGGAAAAGGATGCCCCCTTTGCGGTCTACTCGACTTTGAAGGAGTAACTTTCTCCTTCTGTGATCGGGGTGGAATCGACGCCCGTCGCGGCATACTCACCGTTGATGTAAAAGGCCCAGTATACGCCGTCCGCATCATAATCCGCCGTGATGCCGTTGACCGTTTTGACATAAAGGCCGTATTCGCTTTCATCGCCCGCGATCAGTTCGAGCTCAGTCAGCGCATCGCCGACGATTTCCTGATCGGTGTGAATCTCAAACGGCGTCTCATTGCCGTCCTTATCCACCACGGTAAAAGCAAAACTGGTACTGCCTTCTCCCAGCACGGTCGTCTCTGTCTGGGTACTGCTGCCTGTTTCTTCCGTTTTAGCGGCGGAAGGCGTACTGTTGCCTGAACTGCCATTACAACCTGTTGTAGAAAGTGCCATAGCCACAATCAGCACCATACAAAGGATGAATGACGATAACTTTTTGTTTCGTTTCATTTTCATAGAATAGTTCTCCTTTGTTGTTATTTCCTCTGAAAACCGGCGCTCGCAGTTATAGAAAGAGGATTGTCTGTCCGGATATTTCGACTCGGCGTGCCATGCACCGGCCTTCTCGGATAAATTCCAATGGCGTTTTCCCGTATGTGGCATCGGGTCAGGTTCATGGTAGTTCTATATGCCTTACGGCGACGGGCTCGTACAGGATTTACACCTGTTTCCCCAGACAGTACAGTTACTATCATAATTCTTTGGAGACATTCAGTCAACACCAAAAAATAACGGATAGGTTTCCTCTGTGGATGAAGTTCCTACAACCTTCTGATAGGCAATTCGCCTGCTTCCGTCCTCTACATAGATATAGCCGCACTTTTGATAGCCGTATTTAGCGAGCAGATGCTGCATGATCTTGTTATCGTCATGGGTATCAATACGGATGTTATTTATTTGCTTTTCACAAAAGGACAATGTTTCAGCCAATATGCCTTTGCATTGTCCGTTTCCGGCAATCCTGTGTACGGTGCCGTAAGGGGCATCGTTTTGCCATGTGCCGTTTTCGATGAGCTGATAGGTCGGTTCTATTCCGGTAAAAAAAGCAAAGACACCACAGATACGGTTCTGTTCAACGATTACATAGGCGGAGGGAGGAAGAAATTTAATGTGAATTTTATTGTAAAGACAGGCGTTTTTTTGTATAATTGAAGTGTAGCAGGAGAAGCATATATCGTATCTTGTGTCACAGATTTTTAGAAATCGAGGTGTTAAAGTGCAGGACGATACAAAACAGATAGTACCCGAAGAAGAAACAATAGCTAAATATACCATCAAGGACAGTGTATTTTCTGACTTATTTAAGATTAAAAAATACCTGTTGCAATTATATAGGGCACTCCACCCAGAAGATAAAACAGCCACCGAGAGTGAACTAACAGACATTACGATTAAGAATGTTCTGACAGACGGGATTTATAATGACTTAGGTTTCCTTTCAGGGGAAAAATTTATGATTCTGTTAGAAGCGCAATCATTATGGACGTTGAATATTATTATTAGAGCGTTGCTATATCTTGCGCAGACATATCATGATTATTTTGAGCGTACCAATCAAAATCTATACAAGAGCAAGAAAGTAAAAATGCCAAAACCCGAACTGTATGTAATTTACACAGGTGATCGAAAAAACATTCCTGATACAATATCCTTATCAAAGGAATTTTTTGACGGAGTTGATACTGCTGTTGATGTAAAGGTTAAAGTTATTTGCGAGAGTGATACGGACAGCATACTCAATCAGTATATTATTTTCTGTAAAGTG
>CAJTUC010000027.1 GCA_910579395.1 uncultured Lachnospiraceae bacterium
AAAAGCGGGTGATGGGAATCGAACCCACATATCCAGCTTGGAAGGCTGGTGTTCTACCACTGAACTACACCCGCATATCTTTTAACCCCAATCGGGGTGACAGGATTCGAACCTGCGACCTCCTGGTCCCAAACCAGGCGCTCTAGCCAAGCTGAGCCACACCCCGGTAAGCGGCATATTCATGACTTTTCAGTCACAACGCAAGGTATATTATATAATATGAAGATTTGTCTGTCAACCACTTTTCTGATTTTTTCGATTTCATTTTCGCAAAATTTTTCAATATCCCGAAAAGCAACCTGTTTTTCCCAAAATGAAACCTTTTTCACAAATAATTTATTGTATAATGCGCTTCTCCTTCCCTGTCGATTTCCATCAATATGTACGAGGGCCGTCTTCCCTCCTGCCGTGGATAACTCATACTGCCGGGATTGAGCAATGTCACATTCCGGCCGATATCGATGACCGGCTTATGCGTATGCCCGCACATAACGATATCCGCTTCCCTGTCTCTTGCTTCCTGTTTGATGATTTCATAGTTCATGGAAACGCAGTAATTGTGTCCATGCGTCAGCCATACTTTGTAATTTCCTATCATAAATTCCTGTTCTTTCGGCATCAGAGACAGAAAATCATTGTTCCCCCGCACCATCTGCACCGGACACCCCGCTGCTTCTTCAATCATAGATTCGCTGCCCTCCACGTCGCCGCAATGCACTACCATATCTACCGGCCTGACCCTGTCCATTACAGTCAGAAAATTTTCATTCCGACGATGGGTATCGCTTACAATAAGTATTTTCATCTGTCCTTCCTTTTCTCAAGTTCTTCCCTCATAGCCTTCAGTGCCCTGCCTCGATGACTGATCGCATTTTTCTCTTCTTCACTCAATTCCGCAGAAGTGCATCCGTATTCCGGCAGATAAAAAATAGGATCGTATCCAAAACCGTTTTCGCCTTTTGGTTCATAGCCGACTCTTCCTTCTATGATTCCCAGCGTCGTAAAAACTTCTCCATCCGGCATCGCAGCCGCAATCGCACAGACAAATCGGGCCGTCCGCTTTTCCTCGGGCACGCCTTCCATACGCTTCAATAAGTCTGCATTCTTAATGTCATAGGATGTATCTTCTCCCAGATACCGTGCCGAATAGATGCCCGGCTCTTTGTTCAGATAATCGATTTCCAGACCGGAATCATCAGCGAGCACGATATGATTGGTTTTCGCAGCCACCGCATTTGCCTTAATAATGGCATTTTCTTCAAAGTTCTTTCCGTCTTCCACAATATCGGCTTCAATGCCTGCCTCTTTCATAGATAAAAGTTCGACATCCATTCCTTCCAGAATCTGGCGGATTTCCCGCATTTTCCCCTCGTTTCCGGTCGCAAAAATAATTGTTTGTTTCATCTCAATAACGATACCTTTCTCCTAATCTTCATAAGCCTTCATGATCGCCTGATAAATTCCTTCGGCGATTTTCTGGATATAATCTTCTCTGCCCAGCAGAATTTCTTCCTGTCCGTTGCTGAGATAGCCGACCCGTATTGCCGCCGCAGGTACAGTGGCTTCGTTGATCACGATATCTTCCTCCGATGAATCGAGCAGCCCGTTAGCCTTCCCGCTGATCGCAGTAACGACTTCCCGCTCCAGCAGATCTGCCAGTTCAACGCTGCCAAAGCCGGGGATAAAGAATTGACTGTTATATACCGCTTCCGTTCCATAAATTTTGGAATCCGCGTTCTCATTTACCTCAATTCGAATCAGCATATCGGCTTTCGCAGCATTCGCCAGTTCAACCCGCTCTGTGTCGGAAAGCTCACTGTCATCCATTCGGGTATAATAAACTTTGATATCCACCTCATCCAGCTTTTTCTTCAAGGCACGGGCGATTTCCAGGGTAATATCTTTTCCAGCCAGTTCGTCCGAGACCGCCCCTGTTACTGTACCGCCATAAGCCGGGTCGATAACGACAATTTTATCATAGGCCTCCTTCGGCGTCATAAACTCAATATACAGCTTATTATCTTCAAAAATACTATGATATTCAAATACATCGGTCAGTCTGAACTTCAACCAGAAAGTATCCGCTCCGTTCTCGAAACATCCATCGATGACCGGGCTCCGGTTGCCATATACCCCCTGTGTCCGGTAAAAGTCTTCATAGACTGTGCCCTCTTCCCCCTGTCTGATGCTGACCCAAAGCTCTTTGTCCATATAATGATTTTCTATTGTCACATTCTCTGCTTTCACGTTCGTATGCAGAGGAATGCAGAGATAATTCGTTTCCTGTCCATTCTGCTGAAACAGGATGCTGTTCTGCTCTCCTGGCACTGCTTCCGGAGAAGCTTTCTGTTCTTCCGCTATAGAACTCTGTACGTTCTGATCGGTTTCATTTTGTGTATTCTGTGTCACCTCGTCCTGTGCCACATCCGCAACCACGATCATTTTATGGGAAGAATAATAAAAAATGACCGCCAGTGCACAGCACGCGAACAAAACCGTATAGACCGCTGTTCTTTTCATAAGTTGATTCTGCTGCACTTTAATGACCATGCCTTTCTCTCAGTCTGTGATAACTTTATTCATGCCGGCGTTTCGGCGGCTTCGGCCCCATGAACTGATAATAGTATGTTTTCATCATACCGTTATAAATTTTCCGGTTCTTATCCGCTTTTCTTCCTATATACTGTTCCGCCTGCTCATATGCGGAAATCACATACATGGACCAGCTGTCCAATGCCTGATACCGCTCACCCAGCACCCGGTACAAGTCGGGCAGCGTCTTTTTATCCTCAAGCCGTTCTCCATACGGGGGATTGGTGATCAGGAAACCATATTTTTTCGGATGTCGAAGCTGCGCCACGTCTCTGCGTTGAAAGTGAATCATTTCTTCCACGCCGGCAAGTCTCGCATTTTCTCTGGATATCGCCACCATTTTGTCATCTATATCATATCCCTGAATATCAGTACTTATGCTTCTGTCTATGCCCGCATCCGCCTCATCCACCGCACGGTACCAGCTTTTGCGCTGTATCAAATGGCTCCATTCTTCTGCCAGAAAGCTTCGATTCGCTCCCGGTGCCATATTGGCCGCTATCATAGCCGCTTCGATTGGAAAAGTGCCGCTTCCGCAAAACGGGTCCACCAGAATCCGGTCTCCCCGCCAGGGCGTCAGCATGAGCAGCGCCGCCGCCAGATTTTCCGCGATGGGAGCCTTCGCCGTCAGCTTTCGGTAGCCTCTTTTATGCAAAGATTCCCCTGTCGTATCCAGTCCCACAACGACCTCGTCCTTCATCAAAAAAACGCGGACCGGAAAAGATGCACCGCTTTCCGGAAACCACTCCTTATGATAGACCGCCTTCAGCCGTTCCACCATGGCCTTTTTCATGATGGACTGGATATCGGACGGACTGAAAAGCCTGCTTTTAATGCTGGCCGCCTTTGCCACCCAGAACTTTCCGTCCGCCGGAATATACTCTTCCCACGCAATGCTCCGTGTTCCCTGAAAAAGTTCCTCAAACGTCTCCGCATGAAAACTGCCGACTTTGATCAGCACCCTTTCCGCCGTACGCAAAAAAACATTCGCGCGACAGAGCGCATCTTCGTCGCCCACAAAAGTCACACGACCGTCTTCCACCAAGGATACTTCATATCCCAAATCTGTAATTTCTCTTTTTAATACTGTCTCCAGCCCAAAATGGCATGGCGCGATAAAATTCATTTTTCCCATAACGTTATTGTAAAGTTTTGCGCTTTTTCTGTCAATCTTTCCGGTCAAAATTTGATTTACAATTCCGAACGGATATTATAAACTAAAACAAAAGTTATGAAGCGGCATCCGGGCCGGCAGGACATCGTTCCTTTGGATGCACGCTTGCGCTCCGCGAAAAGACGCAACGGTTCTAAGTTCAAAAGCAGCCAAGCCGCTTTTTCACTAAAAACCGGCGCTTTTCCAGGGCCTCCGCAGGAACGATGTCCTGCCGGCCCGGATACCGTATCATAACGCGAAAACAGAAAATAAACAAACGACGGAGGCTGCATCGGTGGAAATACAAGGGAATCAGTTTGCGGAAAAAATACTGGAAAACATTCATAAAGTCATTATTGGAAAAGAAGAAACGGTGCGCCTGCTTCTGACGGCGCTGCTTGCCGACGGACATGTCCTGTTGGAAGACGTGCCGGGAACAGGCAAGACCAAACTGGCCAAAACCCTTGCCAAATCTCTGTATGCAGATTTTTCCAGAATCCAGTTCACACCGGACTTACTGCCCACCGACATTACGGGATTGAACATTTTTGACAGACAAAGCAACGCCTTTGTTCTGCGCAAAGGACCGGTATTCACCAATATTCTTCTGGCGGATGAGATCAACCGCGCTACACCGCGTACACAAGCGGGCTTGTTGGAGTGCATGGAAGAAAGACAGGTGACGATTGACGGAGAAACTTACCTGCCGGGCGAACCGTTTTTTGTCATCGCCACCCAGAATCCGGTAGAAACAGCCGGGACCTTCCCGCTCCCTGAAGCGCAGCTGGACCGTTTCATGATGAAACTGTCCATGGGACTTCCCACTAAGGAAGAAGAACTGGCTATTCTCACGCGTTATATGGAAGAAGAACCTCTCACAGAGCTTTCCGGCATCCTGACGCTTCAGGAATTGCATCAGGCGAAGCAGGAAGTCATCAAGGTCTTTGTCCATCAGGCGGTACAGGAATATATGGTAGCCATTGTTTCCGCTACCCGTAACGGGGAGGCTGTAACTATGGGCGTTAGTCCGAGAGGCACGCTGGCGCTCCTTCGCTGCACAAAAGCTTACGCATGGCTTCAGGGCAGGCATTTTGTCATTCCCGACGATGTAAAAGCCGTTGCGGTACCGGTACTGGCCCACCGGGTCATGATGGATTCCGGAAGAGACAGCGGGCGGGAAAGCGCCGCACTCATTCGCAGCATTTTACAGAACACGCAGGTACCCACAGAGGATTTTCAGGCATGATACAAATAATCGGAATCGGGCTGCTCGCCTTTTCACTGCTATGGCTTCAGCGTAAACTGTACGGAAAACTATGGGACAAAAATCTGGGCATCCGGCTGGCATTTACGGAAAAAAGTCTGTTCGAAGGGGAAAAAGGTGAACTGCTCGAAATCATCGAGAACGGTAAGCGGCTTCCGCTTCCTATGTTAAAAGTCAAATTTCAGACCGACCGGAACCTACGCTTCACAGATACGGAAAGCTCTAAAGTCACGGATTTATACTACCGAAACGATATTTTTCAGGTAAAAGGCCGCGAACGCATTACAAGAAAACTGGAATTTATCGCCGCTGGGAGAGGTTATTACCGGATTCATAACATCGATCTGGTGGCTGCGGACTTATTTCTTTCCGCAGAAATGGTGAAAAGCAGACAGACCGATCAGTATCTCTATGTTTATCCAGCCCCTTTTACTTCCGAAGAATTCAGGCGTTCCTTACAGCAGTTGAACGGAGAACTATTGACCAGGCGGCATTTTCTGGAAGATCCTTTTGAATACCGGGGCATCCGGGAATATCAGCCCTATGACGATATGCGCAGCATCAACTGGAAAGCGACCGCCCGTACCGGGGACTTAAAGGTCAACCAGAAAAATTATACCTTGCTGCAGACCATCCGTATCTTTTTTAATCTCGAAGATACCGGAATACTGAAAAAAACCGAAGCAGTTGAGGCCTCCATCCGGATTGTTGCCGGCCTCGCTTCTTTTTTTCTGAATCAAGGTATCCGGGTGTCCTGCTGCGGCAACGGCAGGGATATTCTCCACGGAGAACCGGTGCGGATTGAAGCCGGCGCAGGCGCTGGACAGATGCAGCAGATTTACCGGGCTCTTGCGAGGATTGACGCAAACAGTGAAACCGCCGATTTCATCGAGTGTTTTGAACAGACGCTTTTTAGCGGAGATTCCGGCACAATGACCCTCTTTGTATCTCCCAATGCCTATGATGGTTTTGTGGAACTCATCAGTCATTATCGACAAAAAGGCCGGGAATGCCTCTGGTTCTATCCGATACCGGAGACGGAAAGCGAAAAGCCGGAACTTCCGGCCGAATGGAAAGGTCATAGCAGAATCCTGCGCATCCCGGCAGCCAACTCATAGGGCAATTCGCAGACACTACGCATACCAAAAGCAACCGATCCGGAAAGGCACGTCATTCTTATGAATCAGAAAACATTGAAACAGGAAAAAATCATCGCCGGAGCAGATATCCTGGCAACCCAAATGAATCACTGGACGCTCTTTTCCATTGTAATAACAGCCGCCATCCTCGGTAAAAGAGAGCCCCCGTTCGCTCTATGGACCGTCTGCGCGCTTCTCCCTGTTCTGTTCTTTTTGATAAGAAGATATACGAATCATTTTCTGATCATGGCGGGCAGTCATCTTTTATGTCTTGTTCTCCTATTTTCCGCACCGGTTTCCGGTCTTGCGGTCAAATCCCTCGTATATCTTTACGGAATCGGCCTGACTATCTATTCCTTTTCCCTGCGGATTCGGACAGAAGAACGATTGGATGGAATCATTTCTCCAACGGTGGCGGTCGGCATCATCGCCCTCTCCCTCTTTCTCCTGCACTATGATAAGCATTTCGGGACCGACATCTGCTTTGTAGGCATAACCACATTATATTTCATATGTTATTATATCAGAAGTTATTTTTTGAATTATCTTTATTTTCTGACAGTCAATACCGGCAGCACCGGCTATATTCCCCGCCGGGAAATCTTTTTATCTGGGGCGAAACTATCCGCCGCTTTTACGCTGTCAGGAATGGCCGCAGTCCTGCTCGCTTCCAATTGGGGCTGGCTTGCACAGCTGTTCAGGGCATTCAAAGAAGGGATTATCTGGCTCAGAGAAAAAGGATTCTTTGCCCTCATCGCCTCGTTCTTCCAACAGGAATCGGAACGACCTCCAACGCGGATGGGCAATCTCTCACCTGCCAATCCCGCAAGCATGGCTATGGAACCGGGAGAAGCCGGGATTTTCTGGCAGATTCTGGAGAAAGTCATTGGGTTTCTTGTACCTGTGCTGCTTCTCCTGCTCTTAGGTCTGTTCCTGTTCCGTTTCATCAAAATGGTATGCGAACGTTTCCGCCAAAAGAAGATTTTTATGAAAAGTTTATCAACCGATAATACGCGGGATATTCGTGAAAAATATGAGATAAAAAAGGAAACAAGGACACAAAGAGGCTTTTTCGCATTCTTAAATCCCACGGAAAGAGTCCGCCGCATCTATAAACAACGCGTCTGGGCCAAACGCGGAAGTCTTATAAATAAGGAAAATACCCGACTGCTCAGAACCTATACCGCCAGAGAATGCGGAAACCTGCTTCGTGAAGAGCAACTGGCCATTGTCTATGAAAAAGCCCGATATTCTGGAGACGAATGTACTAGAGAAGATGTCAAAAGAGCTTCCGGAAAAGTTTAAGCTGGTTTTCGACGCGAGGCGCATCACAAAAAAACGGCACAGCCTTCATCGCTGTGCCGCTTTTATGATTAGTAGTTGTTTTTCTGGCTGTTCTGCGCATTGCTGCTGGAGCTGTTCTTAGAATTGTTCTTCTGGTTATTCTGAGAAGAGTTCTGGCTGTTGTTAGCCTTATCCTGCTGTTTCTCATTGTTCTGCGCGTTCTGGTTATAATCATTCTTAGACATCTTGCATACCTCCTGATTGATTTATATTACAGGAATAGTATTGCAAGTTTTCAAAGAAAGTATTCAAAGCAAAACTAGGTCTTTAGTACTATTTTTTTATGGAAAAGTACCAAAATACAGCATGGTACTTTGGTACTATTTTTGATTGCATTTTTCCAGAAAGTGTATATAATAATAATTGTAGATAGAAACACCCCTTCAATTTTCTATTTACAAACCCTTATATTTTAATTATTTATACTCCCCTTAATAGCCCATTATTTCGGTAATGGGCTATTTTGTTATTTTAAATTTCTTATTTTGAACTTCCCTGAAAGATCTTAACAATCAGCAGCACAATAAGGCCCACAATAATGACCGGAGCAAAGATGGAAATTAAAGAGGTCACAAATCCGATCACGATAACGACAAGGACCGTCATGATGACCATCACCAGCCAGCCCGGCAGCATAATGCTCCGCCCATAGCCCCGGCCAAACTTTTTATCTTCCGTTATCACGTCTTCTGTGACTTCTTCATCGTATTCCTGATTGGAGCCATAGCTTGCTCCGGCATGCTTATTCGCCTCGATAATGCTCTTCGCAAGCAGTCTGGGATCTCCAAGCTGTGAAAGTACCGCCCCTTCCGTATTTCCCTTCTGTATTTCCGATTCAATGTATTCCTGATAATACCGCACATTCTCCGCCACCTGTACGCTGTCCAGACCACCTGCCAATGTACGCTGTAATTTTTCAATAAATTCTCGTCTATCCATTTTTACACCCATCTGTCTGCTTCAGCAGACACTCAAATTCAATAGTTGAAAGCTCTTTTCTTTCAACTTTATCTCCGTATTTTCCCTATGACAGACCATTTGAAGCATGGCTCGACAGAGACATTCTTCAGGACATGATTTAGATTTTCTAAGGCATTGTTTTTTAATGCCCTAGAAAATCTTCATGTCCTGTCCATTCCAGAATCCTCCGCAAGTTTCTTCTCATAACGTGAAGGTTCTTTTTTCATATCGGCCATCGTCCGAAAAGCCTGCAAGACCATTTCTTCCTTATTGCAGCTCGCCGTATTTTTACCGGTATCTCGAATCAGATTATCCTGTCCCATCTGCCATACATAAATATCCGTTAAGGAATATCCTGCCGTCTTTATATGATCCGCAAAACAATGGTGCTCCAGATAGTACAGGAATTCTCCATATAACTCATAATCTGTCAGGATAGCAAGCCACAGTTCATTACACCATTCCTCATTCTTGCCCGCATATTCGCACAACATGGAAAGTCCCTGATACGCTTTGACTTTCTCCGTGCCTAAAATAATCTGAGACATTTATATGACCATACCTTTCTTTTTTTAACAGTTTAGCACAATATTTCCCAATTTACTATCTTGTCATTCTTAAAAAAATATTAAGATGGAGAATCCATATAAAAATTCATATTTACACCCATCTGTCTGCTTCAGCAGACACTCAAATTCAATAGTTGAAAGCTCTTTTCTTTCAACTTTCTATACCTGATTTCTGAACTGCCCGGATAAAACAACATCTTTCACAAAAAGGCACATCGCATTGGCGATGTGCCTTTTTCATAACCTTATTACAAATAACAATTGTTACCTTATCTTTCAATCATTCCTTTACACCACCGAGTGCAACGCCCGCAATAATGTGTTTGGAGAGGATAAAGTATACAACGAAAATCGGTAAAATTGTGATAACCAGACCGACATAGATAATACCATGGTCGGAACGGAATCTCTCACCTCTCATCAACTGTACGAACATGGGCAGCGTGTATTTTTTCTGGGAAGTAAGCAGCATGGAAGGCGTATAAAAGTTATTCCATGATGCAATAAAAGCAAAGATACACTGTGTTGCAACGGCCGGACGCATCAACGGCATCGCAATCGTATTGAAAGTGTTGAACTCTCTGGAGCCGTCTATTCTCGCTGCATCTACGATTTCCAGCGGCAGTGCGCTCTGCATATACTGTCTCATAAAGAACACCGTAGAAGGCGCCGCAATCGCAGGAATGATCAGCGGTATATAGTTATTTCCAAGGCCCAGTCCGAATACAAAACGGAAGAAACCGATGGAAGATACCTGTACAGGAATCATCATGATCGCCATGATGAACGCCCATGCGAACTGACATCCTTTAAACTTATATACAGTAACGCCATATGCTGTCATCGTTGAAAAATATACCGTCAAAATTGTAGAACCAAATGCAATGATACAGCTGTTGATCATATATTTCCACAGAGGTACATTCGCATTACACTGATATAACAGTTTTTCCCAGTTCTCCAGAAAATAATGGGACGGAATGAGGGAAAAGCTTGACTGAATATCCACGCTGGTCCTTGTTGCATTCACGATCATAATCCAGAAAGGAATCAAACTCAGGAAACAGAGGAAAATACAAATAGCATTTCGAAATATCTGGGCACCGAGGATTCTCGCGTGTAAACCGCCTTTCTTATCAGCCATATTAGTTTGCCCCCTTTCTTGCTTTCTGTGCTGCTTTAATCGCTTTCTTTTCTTTAATCGCGTCTTTATCCCTCATAATATAGAAGAGAATCAAACTGAAGAACAACGTTACAACGAATAACACAAGGGATGCCGCTGCCGCCTTACCCATCTGTCTTGAACCGGTAAAGGCAAGTTCACGGATATACATCGTAATCGTTCTCGTCGTATAGTCCGGATCTCCGTAACCGCTTGTTGTCAACAGTTTCGGAATATCATACATCTGCAGACCGCCGATTGCGGAGTTTACGAGAGTGAACAACATAATCGGCCGCAGAAGCGGTAATGTTACGCTCTTAAAAATCTGCCAGCTGGATGCACCGTCTACTCTGGCCGCTTCAAACAGAGACGGGCTGATGCCGAGCACACCTGCGGTCAGTACGATCATCGTGTTTCCATACCACATCCAGAAGTTAATAAAGGAAATAATCCCTCTCGTTGACCATTTTGTATCCAAAAACCGAAATGGTTCCGACCAGATTCCGCTATTGACAAAAAACTGGTTGATCGGACCGTTCGGGAAATCGAACAATTTATAGAACAAAACGGAAATCGTAGCCGCCGTAATGATATTCGGCATAAATGTCAGAATTTTGTATGCGCCCTGCGCTTTCATCTTGACTCTGGTATCCGTGAACCAGACAGCCAGAAGCAGCGCCAGGAGAATCTGCGGCATAAAGTTCATCAGCCACATGATAATGGTGTTTCCCAATGCGCGGAATGTATAGGTATCGAACAGACTACCGTCATTTCCGACAAAAATCGTTTTGAAATTGGCCAGACCGTTAAACGTCGGTCCTACTTCCACGTTGAACATCGTATCAGTATAATTTTCACAAAATGCAAGACCCATCGTATAAATCAGGGGCCATAACTGGAATATCGCGAAAACAATAAAAAACGGAGCAATAAAGAAATATCCGTAACGACTGTATTCCACTGTTTTGCGCTTGTTACTGCTGCTCTTTGCCATATCTCCACATCCTTCTCATATTTTTTCACTTGCTCTGCCTGAACCGCGTCACAGGCATTTGACAATTTTCCGGACCCGGAACTCTCTCAAATATCTGTGCCGCGCCCCTCACACAACATACAATTTTCTTTCTTCTTATAGAAGGTACGGCTGCGCCGTACCTTCTCTTTGTCATCTTCTATTCCCTTGCAGAATATCTACAAAGCAGGTATTCTGCCGGATGAAAAAGATTTGCTATGTAAATCTTTTTCACCCTATTCGACTGTCAATGCCGGATAAGCTTCTGCTACTGCTGCCTTGAAATCTGCGATAGCTGTTTCTTTATCCTTGTCGCCTCTTGCATATGCTGTTACCTGTGTATCCAGTAACTCATTAACCTTCTGGTCATATGCACACATCCAAGATACATCTACATCCTCAGCCAGAGGAGAGAATACTGCGATAAAGTCCTGTCCGCCTAAGAAGTCATATGCACCCTTGCCAGCGTCTGACAGATTCTTCATAGCTGTCTTGTTGTTTACATAATCCAGAGTTTCTTCGGAAAGTGTCTGGATTGTCTCTGTATCACAGCAAAGAGATTTCATAATCTGTCCAGCGAGAGCTGTATCAGAGCAGTTTGCTGTTGCACCGAGCCATGTACCGCCCCAGTAGTAAGGAGCCGGACCCTGGCACATATTCCACAGACCGTATGTACCTGAACCTACTGCATCGCCGCCGCAGTTCGCTTTAATTGTCCAGTGAAGGAACCATGTACATCCAAAGTAACCAAATACTGCATCGGTAGAAGGACCAGCGTTCCATTCGTCAGACCACTGTGTTGTCTTCTGTGTTAAATCTTCGGATTCGAGTACCTGAACAACATCCATGTATTCTTCCATTGCAGAATCCATATGGAATACGCTGTCAGATGTTACCCAAGGCTGTGTCTTGTTGGACATAAATGTGTTTACAACGTCACCGTTAGAAGAAAGGATTCTTGTTGCATCGCCTGATTTTTCCTTGATTTCTCTTGCTGTATCAAGGAAAGCATCCCAAGAATTAATCTTTGCCTGCATTTCGTCCGGGCTTGTTACGCCAAGAAGGCTTTCAGCAAGGTCTGTTCTGTAAATGAAGGCACCAGGACATGCCTGCCAGGAAAGTCCTTTTAAGGAACCGTCTCTCTGGTCAGTAGCAATTGTAATCGTATAAGGATACATCTCTGCCAGATCAGCATCTGTAATACCACAGTCTGTTACAGGAATCGTGTAATCGCTGTTCGTATACTTCATGATATAACCTGCCTCAAATGCGATCATATCCGGATAGTCTTCTGCATCAGGAGTCTGTAATAACTGGTCAATCTTCTCCTGGTAGATTGCAGAGTCACCAACGTTTACATACTCAACTCTGTCTTTGATTTCAGGATATGCTTTGTATACATACTCAAGTCTCTCTCCTAACTCTGTGTTCCAAGAATAGATATAGAACTTGTCTCCTGAAGCTGCTGCATCGGATGATGTATCAGCTGCTGCCGTGTTGTCTGCCGCTGCTGTGTTGTCTGCCGCTGCTGTGTTGTCTGTTGCAGCTGCCGTATTGTCTGCTGCTGCATTGTTGTCTGTTGTTGCTGCGCCGCCATCTCCGCCACAGCCTACAAGCAAGCTTGCTACCATTGCTGTTGAAAGAAGAGCGCTAAGTAACTTTTTCTTCATAAAATATTTTCCTCCCTTTGAGATTTTGGGTGTCACCGTTATCGGTGCTTTTTTTGGTGCCACTGTTATCGGTACACCGTTAACGGTGTTATGCACCTGTTACCTTTTGCATTTATTATAATTATCAGGATATCCTGATATAAATGCCTTACACTGCCCCCACGGACCCGCCCGGATAAACTTCTCCTTCAACAATAATCTGCTCGATTATCGTTGTTTTCGGATGTTCTATCAGACTGAGCAGCTTTTCCGCCGCCAACTGTCCGAGTCTCAACGTATCCTGCTTCACGGTCGTGAGTGTTGGCTCAACATGTCTTCCGATTCTGATGCCGTCATATCCCGCAACGGAAATGTCATTCGGAATCCGGAGCCCTCTTTCATTAATTGCATTGATTCCTCCAAAACAGGCGAAATCATCCGGATAAAGAATGCAGGTCGGCCGGTCTTTCAAATCAAGCAGCCTTTCTGTTTCTATATGTGCAGCCTTCGTATCACGATACGCCGCCTCGCCTATGTACTCATCCGGAACGTCTATTCCGAGTTCTGCCGCCGTCTTGTAAAAAGATGTCAGCCGGCTTCTTGTTACCGATGAATCTGCCCCGTGGATATACGCTATCTTGCGATGTCCTTTTTCATATATATAATGAAGCAGATCTCTCATCCCTTTTACATTGTCAGACATAATTGCACTGACATTGTTGAACAAATGATCTATCGTCACACTCGGAATATCACTCTGTACCAACTCCATTACTTCCGACCTCGAAAACTGGGTATTTGCAATGACAACGCCGTCAAAACCTCTGTATCTGCAATGCTCCAGATAAGACATTTTGTTGGGCCTTACGCTGCTGCCATTGATAAAAGTAATGTCATACCCTCTGGCCTCCATCGTACACTTTAGACTATCGAGCACATACGCGAAATAATCGTGTGTCAGGCCGCTATGGTCATCTACCGCAAAAAGAACGCCGATGTTGTAACTTCTTTTGGTCTTTAGCGCCTTTGCGGCGGAATTGGGAAAGTACCCCATTTCCTTTGCTTTCTGCTTAATATGCTCTTTCGTCTCTACACCAATGTCCTTATGGTCATTGAGCGCCTTGCTCACGGTCGCGATTGATACGCCGCACGCCGTTGCAATGTCTTTCATTGATACCATCTGTTGTCCGCTCCCATCTCAGGTTGATAAACGTCAGGCTATATCCTGCTCCTGTTATACGACCTTGATAGGAACCAGCCCAAATCACTTAATCGTTTTCGTAATTTTAGTCTATATCATTTTTTATAATTTTGCAAGACGTTTTTTTCTTTTTTTGTAAAAAATATATAAGTTTGTGTATTTTTCACATTTTATCCGCTTACTTTTTTGTGCTTTTGCATAGTTACTTAACAGTTTGTTTACAATTTGTTCTTATTTATAAGTAAACGTTTTCGCCTTATATTAGGCCGGATGGACACATACAGCTCCTGCGGCGGCCCAGGAGAGACGCAGGCTGCAAAAGCAGCCTTGTGCTTTAACGAGGCCCTTTCCAGTTTAGCGTCTGTTACAATTACGGAGCGAAAGCGTGCCGCAAAAGAATCTGTATGCGCCCATCGTGCCTGGCTCAAATATCGAATCATAAAAAAGTTTCGAAAAAATCGGCACCATTTTTATTGCAATTTCCATTTTTTTTCTGTATACTTTTTAGTATCACTTAAAATATTGTTTTATAACTTGTCAACTTAATCGTTTTCTATTCGCACATCATTGATGCAGTTTTTCCAAAATCGTTTTCAGGACCTTTCAATTTTCTATACACAAAAATAAAAGAAGGAGAAAATCACTATGAAATTTGGTTTTTTTGATGATGCCTGCCGCGAGTATGTCATCACCACCCCCAAGACCCCGCTTCCCTGGATCAATTATCTGGGCTGCAACGAATTTTTTACACTGATCTCCAACACCTGCGGCGGCTATACCTTTTATAAAGATGCAAAACTGCTGCGTCTGACCAGATACCGCTATAATGACGTGCCGACAGATATCAACGGAAAATATTTCTATATTAAGGACGGCAGCTGCGTATGGAATCCCGGCTGGAAGCCGACTCAGACTGAATTGGACAGCTACGAATGCCGCCACGGCATCGGTTACAGCCGCTTCACAGGCGCTAAAAACGAACTGGAAGCTTCTGTGCTGACGTTTGTGCCGATGGACGACAACTGCGAGATCAGCCAGGTCAAACTGACCAACAAATCTTCCGAGAGCAAAGAGATTTCTCTCTTTTCCTATGTTGAATGGTGCCTGTGGAATGCCGACGATGACTCCAGAAACTTCCAGCGAAACCTGAGCACCGGTGAAGTGGAAGTCATCGGCTCAACGATCTACCATAAGACAGAGTACAGAGAACGCCGAAACCATTATGCCGTTTATTCGGTCAATACACCGGTGGACGGTTTCGATACGAGCCGGGATGATTTTCTCGGCGCTTACCGCGGCGTAATGAACCCGGAAGCTGTGGAAAACGGCAAGTGCACAAATTCCATGGCGAGCGGCTGGTCTCCTATTGCCTCCCATCAGATTAACATGACGATCGCGCCCGGCGAGACGAAATCTTTTGTTTTCGTACTGGGTTATCTTGAAAATTCCGAGGACGAGAAGTGGGAATCTCCCGGCATCATAAACAAAAAGCCGGCAGATGCGATGCTTGCGAAATACCAGTCGGATGCCGACGTGGACAAGGCATTTGCCCGGTTAAATGACTACTGGAAAGGACTGCTTTCCAAATACAGCGTGAAATCTTCGAACGATAAGGTGGACCGCATGGTCAATATCTGGAACCAGTATCAATGTATGGTAACTTTCAACATGTCCCGTTCCGCTTCCTATTACGAATCGGGCATCGGCCGCGGCATGGGCTTCCGTGACTCCTGTCAGGACCTGCTCGGTTTCGTACATCTGATTCCCGACCGTGCAAGGCAGAGGATCATCGACATCGCTTCCACCCAGTTCCAGGACGGCAGCGCTTATCATCAGTACCAGCCTCTTACGAAAAAGGGCAACTCCGATATCGGAAGCGGTTTCAACGACGACCCGTTGTGGCTGATTGCAGGTACTTCTGCTTATGTTCGTGAAAGCGGCGATACTTCCATCTTGACGGAAATGGTTCCTTTTGACAACGACATGTCCGTGGCAGCGCCGCTGATGAACCACCTGAAACGCTCCTTTGACTATATCGTGACCCACAAAGGGCCTCATGATCTCCCGTTGATCGGACGCGCCGACTGGAATGACTGTCTGAACCTGAACTGCTTCTCCGAGCATCCGGGCGAATCTTTCCAGACCTTCGGTCCCTCCGAAGGGCCCGTTGCGGAATCCGTATTCATCGCAGGCATGTTCGTAAAATACGGTGAAGAATATGCGCAGTTATGCGAACTGATGAACGATCAGGCGGAAGCCGACCGCGCAAGAGCCGAAGTAAAAGTGATGTATGATGCGATTCTGAAAGACGGCTGGGACGGCGACTGGTTCGTCCGCGCCTATGATGCGTACAGCCACAAGATCGGTTCCAAAGAATGCGAAGAAGGGCAGATTTATATCGAGCCGCAGGGCTTCTGCGTCCTGGCAGGCGTCGGCGTGGAAGAAGGCCTCGCGAAGAAGGCTCTGGATTCCGTCAAAGAAAAACTGGATACCAAATACGGCGTTATGATCTTACAGCCCGCTTACACCAAATATCATCTGGAGCTGGGCGAGGTTTCCTCTTATCCGCCGGGATATAAGGAAAATGCCGGTATCTTCTGCCATAATAATCCATGGGTCTCTATTGCGGAAACGGTCATCGGCCGGGGAAGCCGCGCTTTTGAAATCTATCAGAAGACCTGCCCCGCTTATGTGGAAGAAATCAGTGAAATCCACAGAACAGAGCCCTATGTCTATTCCCAGATGGTAGCCGGTGCAGATGCCAAATTCCACGGCGAAGCCAAGAACAGCTGGCTGACCGGTACCGCAGCATGGACTTTCGTCAATGTCTCCCAGTATATTCTGGGCGTATATCCTACCCATACAGGACTGAGCGTCAATCCCTGCGTACCTGCGGGCTTCGGCGATTTTGAGATCACCAGAAAATTCCGGGAAGGAACCTACCATATCAAGGTAGTTAATCCTGATAACGTGGAAAAAGGTGTGAAGTCTGTTACCGTTGACGGCAAGCCGATTGAGGGATGCGTTATTCCTTACGTTGCCGAAAAAGAAACGTATGATGTGGTCGTGACTATGGGATAAGGCGAGAAGAGCTTCTAAAGACGTCCCGCCACAGGGCGGGACGCCAAGAGGTTCTACGGTTCGTCAAACGAACCTTTCTCGCCCGACAGAATGACTTTGTCATTCTGTCGGGCAGTGAAATGATTAAAGAAAATTTCTGCGCTCAAATCGCTGCATTAAATCAGCATTTAATATCATGAGTTTATCACAAAATATGCTTTTAATCATTAAAAATATCATTTGCTATTTTCTCCGTCTTATCTCCAGCACAATGAATGTCATTGTAATCATCACCGCTCCGCCCGCAAACAGCCAGCCCTTTCCCGTCTCGATGCCCGCACTCATCCGAAAGAGCCAGAACACGCCGAGGTGCTTTTTCATGCCATAGCAGGCGAGGTAATAAATAACAGTCGCCATATAACCCATGATCGCATTCCCACTGAGTCCCGATACCATAAAGCCGATGCTGCCCATAAAGAAAGCGGAAGCGATGCTGCCGTAAACATGAAACCGATGCACTTCGCATTCGTTCCGATACATAAGACCGATAAAAAGCAGAATAAGTACGGCAAGCGCAAATATAGAATACAAGAGGCGTATCATATAAATAACGCTTGTATTTATTTTCTTTGATGCGATTACATCCCAAATGCTCCTATCCTGTTCCGGCAAGAAAACAGGCGTAAGCAGCGCGGCCCCCGCAAAAGGAAGAAAAAATTCGAGCGGCCTTCCCACGTCCTGCCCTTTTAATGCTGTTATAGGAAACACAAGCGCCGTTACAAATAGAATGCCGGCAGCGGATAAAAAAGGCAGAATAAAATGATGCCGCAGGTTTGTTTTCACGATGCTGCCAATCTGTATTGTTTGATGCAACATTTTCTTTTTCACTCCTTTCTTCTTCATTCTCCTCTTCTGCACCCCCTTCTTTTCCGTTCAAATACGAGTGTTTCGATTCCGACACAGACAATCGCCAGGATAAAATAACATGTGCGATTTCGCAAAAAATCTCCCCACTCGCTTTGAAACAAGGCGCTGCCGCCCAGCATATTATGCCGTATCAACAACGTCCACTTTGTAACGGAACCGCTTACCTGATTCGTCTGAAGAGACAGGAACCACCAAAGCCCCTGTATCAGCACCGCGAGCAGCGGTGAGGCCAGTTCTGTAAGGAGTATAGAAAAAGCCGTGACAAACAGCAGCGACGGAAGCAGCCAGAGAATGACAAGAAAAACCGCCTTTCCCCATTCGATCCCGATTTCCCGGTATAATCCGTTCAGCCGGAACACCATATGCGGAAAAGTAAACAGCAGCGGGAGCATCATACAGCATAAAAGCGCCGCAAAGCGCATGCCGACAATTTTGACGGAAGAAGCTTTCCGGCTGTAAATCAGCGCTCCGGCTTTCGCCCTCCTGTCCATATCCCAAAAGGCCGCAGCCGCAAAGACCGGCATAACTGCCAGAAAAATCCCCATATAATCACAATACAGTCTGCCATAGACCCCGCCCAATGCTTCTTTTGTCACATTTATCTGATATTCCGCCAGCGCATCCTCATAGCTCATCGGTATCTGGGAAAAATTACGCAGCAAATCCCCTTCGCCGTATTTCGAACCGCCGCCGAGCAGTTCATCGGCTTCCTGCATCAGCTCTTTGAACCGCTCATAGCTCACTTTTTCCGACAGGGTATATTCCGGCAGAACGGCCTCCTGACGGGTCAATACCAGATTCCCGTTTTCGTCCATACGCTCAACATAACCGCCCGGCTCGTATTCCGTGAAAGAATCCAGTTCTTCCTTTGTAAGCCCGGACAGTTCTGCAATGATCGCGGCCATCTTTACGCGCTCCTCTTCTTTTAAATGGATTTCCTTATAGAATCCCATCGGCCATGCCGTATAATAATCCTGTAAATACTCCCCGATCAGGCTATGTACCGCCGCCGGCATCAGAATATCCGGTCTTTCTACGACCATCGTCCCGTAGGACTCCTGCCCTTTCGCCGGTTCCGCCATCCTCTGTTCCAGTTCTGGTGCAAACTGCGTCAGATAGGCGGCCGCCATCACGACCACAAAAACCCAAAACACGAGTGAGTGCATGATTTTTTTGCATTCTTTCAGGAACATGCCTCTTCACCTCCCATGATCTCGCACCTGTTTTGAAAAAGACAGTACATATAAGCGTCTTCGCAATTCGCTTCATCGACGGCTGCTCCGGGTACATCCGGCACCGTGTCGGAAAGAAATCGGACCATGATATGCCCGCCCTGCTTCAACATTCCGGTTACGATATAGTCCTTTTTGATCTGCGCAAGCGCTTTGTTTCCTACATCCGCCCGCCAGACTCTGCCTTCCGCATTCGCAAGGATTTCTTCCAGTGTGCCTTTCCAGAGAATCTCTCCTTCGTTCAGAACCGCCAGATTTTCGCAGGTTGCCTCGATATCCCCTACGATATGCGTGGAAAGGATGACAATCCGCTCCTGAGCCACCTCGCACAATAGATTTCGGAACCGGATACGTTCCTCCGGATCGAGTCCGGCCGTCGGTTCATCCACGATCAGAACGCGCGGCTCGTGCACCAGTGCCTGCGCGATACCGAGTCTCCGTTTCATCCCGCCCGACAGACTCCGTACTTTTTTATGCCGCTCATCGGACAGGTGTACTTTTTTTAACAAATAGTCAATTCTGGCCCGCCGCTCCTGCTTCGGGATTTCCGATAAAGCCCCCAGATAATCCAACGCTTCCCATACCGTCATCGCAGGATACATGGAAAAATCCTGCGGCAGATATCCGATAATCTCTCTGACCTCTTTAGCCGATTCTATCGGAATCCCGCACACGGTAACGCTTCCGTTCTGCTTTCCATGCAGCGTCGCCAGTATTTTCATCAGCGTGGTCTTTCCCGCGCCGTTTCGCCCGAGCAGCCCGAACATTCCCTGTTCAATCGTCAGATTGATGTCTTTCAGTGCCTGCTTTTTTCCGTAAAATTTGTTTACATGTTCCATAACAATCTGGTTTTCCATGATAACAGCAACTCCTCCTTCAATCACATAAAAAATGATGCACGTTTCCATGCACCATTATCTTAGAATACAAATTTCAATTTTTTATCTACTTTCTGCTTTTCTTATAAATAATTTCTGAACAGTTCCTTACAAGCCAAATACTGCCGTCACCACACCTCCAGAACTGTCGGACAAATTTTCGATATGCAGGCTGCCTCCGCATTTCTCACAGATCAGTTTACAGATATACAAACCCAAGCCAAAGTGAATACCTCTTTGGCTGCCCAAATGACCGTCCGGGCGCTGCCCGCTCTTTCCGTTTTCTTCCCGGTAAAAAGGATTTCCCGCAAGCTTCAGGGCTTCCTCCGAAAAGCCGCCGCCGTTATCCTCCACACATAACTCCAGCGCCGTTCCCCGGTTCGTGATCGTCAATAGAATCCGGTCCTTTGTATAAACGGAAGCATTGACTAGCAGGTTTTCCATTACTTCAAGCACCAGGTCTTTGTCGATGCGGATGGCAGTCTCAAAGGACTGCTCTGTCATTACGGATTCCTTAGACGCGCTGTCTGTTCCCTCTGCTTCGGTTGTTCCCACAGCTTCAATTGTTTCCTCTGCTTCGACTGTTTCCGGCCCGCTCTCCGCCCGGATGCTCACCCGCTCGTCAATCTGTTTCGCCGTCTCCGTACACAGAGAAATAAATTCTCCGTAAGCGACATTTTCATAGGCAGGCATAATATCTTCCAGTTTCTGCACCGCGCCCATCTTCTGCACATAGTTTTCAAGCCGCAGCACCTGACGATGCACCATGCCGATAATCTCCATTTCCTTTTCCCGGCTGATACGCTCCTCCGGGATATAACGCTCCAACAGGTCAACATAGCCTTTCAGTACCGTGACCGGATTCCGCATATCGTGTGCAAAAGCGGCGTTCAGCCGTCTGCGCTCTTCTAATATCCTGAAATTTTCCTGACTTGTCTCATACAGCGAACACCGCATTTTCTCAAAAGCATCGCACACCATGCCGAGTTCATTTGGTTTTGCCTCTTCCATCTTAAAGTCCAGACAGTTATTTGCAATTTTGTCCGCAGAATTTAATAACAGATGTATCGTTTTCTCCAATTCTCTTTTATAATAAATATATCCACCTGTAAAAAGGCATAGGCCTACCCACAACGTTGTCAAAAACACCTGAGAAGAAGTGATAAGCCAGTAACCTATTTTCTCGCCCAGCGTTCCCGCGCTTTTGATATTATGGAACACATAATGCAGTACACCATCTTCCAATTTATAAACCGTATAGTTGTTACCGTCATAAGCAGCCATATCGTCATCCACACTTTCTTCCAAAAGGTCCATGTCGCTTCCGGTAAAGACATATTCCGCATACCATGCCTGCCAGTCATTGACCGCATAACCGATCTGATATGCTCCAACAAGCGCCATCAGAATCGGAATCGGCATATAAAGCAGGATGCGCCATTTCAGGGAATTTTTCAGAGAAATTCTTCGGGAAGTCCGTTTTTTTACCTGCCCCATCTGTATCCTAACCCCCATACTGTCTCCAAATGATATTCTTCGTCTACCGCCCGCAATTTGGCACGGATGCGCCGGATATGCTCCGCCACCACGCTGCTGTCTCCCTGCGCATCATAGCCCCAGAGCGATTCATAGATTCTCTCTTTATCAAAGACCTGTCCGGCATTCATGGAAAGCAGTTCCAGAATTTCAAACTCTTTTTTGGGAAAATCAAGAAGTTCTCCTTCCGCCAGCACCGATTTCGCCGTATAGTCAATCGCAAGCTTCCCAAAATAACGAACGCTATTATTCCGTACAGTCCGGTGCTCCCGCCGAATGTGCGCCGCAATCCGCGCGCCCAGTTCATCGATAGAAAAAGGTTTCACCATGTAGTCGTCTCCTCCGGCGGCAAAGCCTTTAATCTTATCCGCATCTTCTATTCTCGCTGTCAGGAAAATGATCGGGCAGTCCACATAATCCCGTATCTGCCTGCATACGGACAGGCCGTCCATGCCCGGCATATTGATGTCCAGTAATATTAAATCAGGATTTAATCTTGTTTTTTCTATTGCTTCCACGCCGTTATAGGCGGAAATCGTCTCATAGTGATTCAATTCCAGATAATCTCTCAAAAGGCTGACAACATCTTCTTCGTCATCCGCAATTAATATTTTGTACATACTGTCTCACTTCTTCTATATTATAAGTAACAGGCTTCGTTCCATCCAGCCGTATGACCGGAATCGATGTTGATTTCAGCCAGTCCTCCGCCATCGCATCCGGGCGGTTCTCTGCCATCTCCAAAAATGCTTTTTCTTTCTCGTACAAGTCGCCGCCGGGAAGCATCCTGCTGTCGAATTTCTGAAAAGACCTGTCTTTTACGCGCTGAATTCGGCAGCCTGCCCACTTCCTCCCGTGTGCGCGCAGCTGCATAGAGATAGTTCTCATCGGTTTTCGGAAAGTAGTAGTCCTCGATGTCCCTGAATTGATAGCCCAGCGTTTCCGCGAGGCTTTTCCCAAAGGTACTTTTTCCGGCGCCGTTCCGCCGCAGATGATGATTCGGTTTGCTATTTTCTGCATGATCGGTCTCCTGCTTCGTATTCATACTGGAGCTGTTTATAATCATTTCCCCGATTAATGTGCCTTGTCATCCCTGTTTTTTTAAAACCGTTTTTCTCATAAAAATGCCTGGCTTCTCTATTATATTCCAAAACCCATAATTGCATTTTGGCTTTATCATATAGTTTTTTCAGATAGGTAACTGCCTGATGTCCATATCCCTTATTTCGATATTCTTCCAATATATACAGACTTTCTATCTCACAATTTTCAGAGTTGCTGTTTATCTTAATGATACCAACCATCTCCTTGTCTTCACATATAAGATAATATTCGATATCCTGATTTCTGTAGGATGATAAAAACTCCTGCTCTCTTTTTTCAGGTGTATCCGCCTTTATATACTCATCCGGAAATACGTCCGCATATGCCTGCTTCCATGCCATTGAATGTACTCTTCCTATTTCTTTCGCATGATCTATTTGAGCTTTTGTCACTTCCATTCAAAGTTTCTCCCTGCCTCAACTTTCAAAAACAACAGATAGAAAAACATGCCAATATTCGATAACTGATATATCCAATATGCTATCTTTTCCTTCCCATACATCGGCGCAAAATGTGCGGCACGCTGTGCCGCCTTTTTATCTGTCATAGATAACAAACCAAATCTAATCAGCCAAAAAGGAATCAGCAATAAAGACCTCTCCATTTTCCTACCGCTCCATTTCCAGTTCCCTGCACTTCCACTCTTCCCCCAGAATCGGATAGCATTCTACCTGTTCCGTATCGCGAAAGCCGACGGACAGATAGCAACGATAGGCGGATTCGTTATTTTCAAAAACACCAATCGTTATTTTATCCACCATCAAAATTTCAAATGCGTATTTTACCGCCAGCTTCAGCATTTGCTTTCCATAGCCTTTTCCGCGCTTTGTATCATCCACGATAACAAAACCGAAACGGAGTATTCTCTGCTCCTCGTCGGTGAACCGCATGATCAGATGGCCTGTGACTCCTGTTTCATCGAAAGCTGTCATTTCAAAAAAGCCATCCGAAAAAGCGCTGGCGTCGTAGAAGGCATTCATATCGTCCGCTGTGATCGGATACTTTTTGTATCGGTCGGCACTCCATTTATAAAATGTTTTTTCATCTTTTATCCAGGAAACAATTGTTTCGGCATCACAAGCCTTATAAGGTCTTAATCTTAGCATTTTATTCTATCTCCCATGTCCATAAAATATTTTCTTACTATCCGCACTTCTTATCAGCGCCACGCTTTCTCTCGACTGCTCATAGTCCTCATAACACCATGCAGCCGCCGGAAAAGGGATATTCTGCATGGCATCCCCCACAAAAAATTCGCCCGACGATAAGCGTACTCCTATCGAGCCTCTGGTATGTCCGGCCAGTTTGACAATTTGACCGTCGATTCCATATTGCGACAAAGACATGCCGTCTTCCAATATGACATCCGGGGTCATCGCTTCGATTTCATTCGTGCAGATGTTTCGGTTTGAAGCATAGGCATAGAACTTTCCCCAGATACCTTTTCCGAATACCTGGCGTTTCTGATGATTTTCGAGCATCGGCACATCCTCTTTCGCGATTCCCACAGAACAGTTCAGCTGCTTTGCCAAATATGCCGCATTCTGGCAATGGTCAAAGTGGCCATGTGTTAATATGATCAGCCTGACATTGGCATTCTGGCAGCATTTCAGGACTTTCTCTTTATAAGCCGCCGTCCCGGTATCAACGAGAACTGCGGCGTGGTTTCCGTGGAGCAGATAAACATTTGACTGCCCACAGGTGATTGTTTCGATTTTCATAAATCCTCCCATGTCCGCTTTAACGGACATCCATTTTTTTCTGATAACGGCGGTTTCGATTTTCTCCTATGGATTCCAGTCGGTCTTCCTTCACCAACATATTCAATAGTTCTCTTGTTCGGGATGACTTCAGCCCTATGCTTTCGGCAATTTCATCCGAATGGTATGCGGTTCCATCCTTCATATATTGAAGAATCTGCTGAAGTCTTTCCTCTGTTTTCGCCGATTTTTGATCACCGATTTTTATCGCCGATTTTTGATCACTACTTTTTATTATCGTTTTTTTATTTATTCCCATTTTAATAAATGATAATTTCAAAATCGTTCTGTCCGGGGCATATAATACCGATCATATTAAATATCTTCATAAGCGCTTTGTTTCTTGGATCTGAAATACCGCCCTTTAACATCTGTTCTTTTCCGGTGCGTATACTTCCAGGAATAATCACTCCGCCATGACAATTGGCAAACGCTGAATAAGTACTCCACAAAGAATCTGGTAATCCGCCTTTTGCCGCCTTCACTTCCCGTCGATTATCTTCCCTGTATTCATTAAATTGAGACAGTTCAAACATATAAAACTCCATTCCTCTCACGAGACTGCCGTTGTTAATTCAATATGGTTCCCTTCCGAATCAATAAACTCTGCAACCCAGTTTTTTCCAATCTTTGTAAGCGGAAAACATAATTCCAGATTACCTATTTTCTGTTTAAGGATATCTATATTTTCCACATGAATGCTGGGAAGGCAATTACTGCCCCAGGTATGTTCCTCGTTCATTTTTCGATAAGCAAATAATCCCAGCCGAAATCCGTTAATATCAAAAACACTATAAATGTCATCTCGCTCCGTAACTGCCTGCTCAAAAAAATTTTCATAAAACCGGATTGCTCTTTCCATATCTTCAACACACAGATACAATGAGCCGATATTATATTTCGCCATTTGAAGATTCCTCCGTTTTCCTGCCTGATACCGCATTGCGTAATTAGCAGTGAATTCTGTACCAGTCGTTCTCACTTATTTTCTATAACCACATATCGCTGGTTCTGGCTCTTAGGCTTATCCGGAATTGTCATCGTAATTTTCCCCGCATCCAGCAAAGGTCTTAAATATTTTTTTGTAAAATTTTTCGTTTCTTTAAAATCACAATACACCATAATCTCTGATTTCTTTCTGGGAATTGAACAATATTTCAAAATCCTTTCCAAGATTTTATCGTAATCTGTCACTTGGGGCGTCACTTGGGGCGTCACTTGGGGCGTCACTTGGGGCGTCGTATTACGGCCTGCAGCATAATCAAATGAATATTCATCATCCAATGGCACAACAATCCGAAATACATCTCCTTCTTTAAATTCCGGTTCCTGCCCGGAATAATATTTACTATATTTGTACAAATTTCTGACACCTGAACCGAGACGATCTGCCCTTCCAATATTTCTAAAAAATGATGCAATAATCGGATTTTTAGGATTAGGCTCCAGATTATCCGGCGTTATAATACCTTCCTTGGCAGCCCTGTTCGCATTCTCCACATACATCTTGTCCTGCTGGATAACAAACTTTGCTGCGTAAGAACTTGTAAACTCTCTGTGCATTAAAGTATTGCTCACCATTTCTCTGACCAGAATATTTCTCAAGCTGACCCTGTTCTCTTCTTCCAAAAAAAATTTATCTGATAAGTGTTTTCTTCCAAATTCCATGAGCTGATCAAAACTCTCTATCAAATTCGTCCTGATAACTTCACGGTCATCATATCTATCCACATTGATTTTTCGCACAAGCGCATCCGTTTCATAAGCAGGACACGCATTCAATATTACATCATCTTTTCCAAAAAGCATAACCGCAGCAAGATTAAATCCTCTTTCTCCTGTGGCAATATCGATACCATATAATCCCGCACTTTTAAAAAATTCATCATCCGATATCCCTTCCCACGGATGTTTCCCGCCGGCATGATTTACCGCCATCTGCTTCACTCCAGGCAATAAATCCATTCTCAGGTCAGCTTTTGTTACATATGGATAAATCTTTTTTTCTGTAAAAATATTTTGTTTACGAATATATAACCCGGCAATTTGCGTTGCTGCCGTCACTCTTATATCAGCATCACCCAAACGGTCATATATAACTTTCTTATAGCTATGAACTTCTGCGCTTGCTGGTATATGAACATGAATGACCGTCTTTCCTTCATATATAAGAATTTCCGGTACAAGATAAATGGTGGGCGTAAAATTGAGAGGATTACTAATCGCACTAATGAAATTTTTTACCATATCCTGCGCTGCTTTCGGCGGTACACCCAGAACTGTACCATTATCCAACACTCCCATAAACAAGTCTCCGCCAAATCGGTTCAAAAATGAACAGACACTTTCGTAAGTATCCGTTCCTATACCATTGCCGCACCGCTTAAATTCTACGGCTGCATTTTCTCCTATGCCTAATATTGTTTGAAAAGTTTTTACATCCACTTATTTTTCCCTTTCCAGATTCCGTCTCTCCAGTCCTTTTTATTATGAAATATTTCCAACAAAAATACAACAGCATTCCCCCACATTCCTGCAAAAAGACCGTCAAAAAGCGCAAGCTCCGCAGCTTGCGCTCCAAGAATTTACTGCGTAAATTCTTGCCTGAATTCCTCTGCGATTACAGCAATTTCCTATCACATCAAAAAAGCTCCCGGAGTTTCCTCCCGAAGCCTTGTTAATACACATATACCAACATACATGACTCTATCCATACATTCTTTCACGCCGGTAACAGACTGCCGCAAAGTATCCTTCAAGGCGATATTCCTCAAAATAGTAAGATGCATGGTCAACCTTCTGACTGATACCGATCCTTCCGTTCGGCGAAATCATCACCTCAAAAGAATCCGAACGCGCAGAGCAATCCCCTACTGCCTTTACAAAACTCTCCTTCAGGGTCCATAAACGGCAGAATGCCTCGTCCTGCTTCTCTCCTGTCTCCTGCTCTGCAATGTAAGCATATTCTTTCGGTGTAAAAAATTTTTCTGCCAGTTTCAGGTTCGCTTTCTGCATCTGCTCGATATCGCAGCCTGTCTCTACATCCGCAAACACCGCCATCGCTCTGCTGCCGGAATGGGAAAGACTGAAATGGATATGAGGATATTGGGGCAGTCTGGGTTTTCCATTCTCCCCATAGATTACCGCCGCATTGCGCTCACACAATCCATAAGCCGCCAGACCCCTGTCCATCAAGATACCCGTTGCCAAAGACAGTCTTTTATCCTTCATCTGCAGGCAGGAATCCACTTTTTTACGGCGTGTCGGAGATAGTGTTTCATAATATTTGAGAAAACATGCCTCATTCTCCAGTTTTTTTGTATTCATCCAGTAAAGGCTTGCTGCTTTCATTGTTCCTCTGTCCTCCTTGCTGCTCATCCAGAAAATATAAGATATAAATATAAAAATATAATAAGCAGAAAATAGTCTATCATAAAATTTCTTCTTTTTTCTTCTTTGGAATATTTCGCAGTTTTTTCGACACAATCTGCACCTCTTTCGTTACAGTTCACGGCCATCGGGCAGGACGGTGTATGGTTCCTGCGAAGGCCCTTGAAAAGCGCCGGTGCTTAGCGAGGTTCCTCACGAGCTTAGCATCCGTTGCTGCTTTTCGCGGAGCGAAAGCGTGCCTTCAAAGGAACCATACACCGTCCTGCCCGATGGCCGTGAACTGTAACCCTCTTTCTGTCCGGCACTGTCTGCATTCCTTTCCAAATTGACAGCTTTACGGAAATACGCTATAATTTTTTATTACAGACGTAATATTTAAAGGAGGAATTCACAGTGGCAGCTTTACCCCAGATTTCGGAAGCGGAATTTGAAGTCATGAAGGTCGTATGGAAGTATGCACCGATCAGCACCAACGAAATAACGGAGCGGCTGGTCAGAACAACGACCTGGAATCCGAAAACGATACAGACCCTGATCAAACGCCTTGTGACAAAAGGAGTTCTTTCTTATGAAAAGCAGAGCCGGGTATTCGTTTATACCCCGCTTGTAAAGGAAAGCGATTATATCGGTCAGGAAAGCGCTTCTTTTCTGAATCGTTTCTACGATGGCAATATTGCGTCCATGTTGTCCGCCTATATCGACAATGACAGGCTGTCGGAATCGGAAATCGACGCGCTCCGCTCTCTTCTTTCCAAGGGGAATAAAAAAAGAGAAGATTAGAGAAAGGCATGGTTATTATAATGGCGAATTTTATGGTCCGCTTTTTATTCTGCAACCTTTTTATCTGCATGATCATCGGGTCCCTTATTGCGGCAAGGCGGTTATTTCGGAACGAACTTACGAGCCGGATGCGGTATCACCTGTGGTTTCTGCTGTTCGGGTTATTGACCGTTCCGTTTCTGCCGGTTCGCTCAGGGAGTTTTTCGCATCTTTTTCCATGGTTCGGAAATGTCCAGAATAGCGCCGTTCCTGCAAAATCCGCTATCGGTCAGGCATCCGCCCTTTATCAATCCGGTACCGCAGACTGGATGAATGATTTGACTATTTCGGTCAGTCAGAAAACACCTTCAACGCTGGGACTTGTTCTGTTCCTCCTATGGATTGCGGGTATTCTGTGCATGGCCTTTTTCCTGCTGAAAGCAAAGCTTCGATTAAATATTTTGAAAAAATCGGCGCTTCCACTACAGAATCAGGAAGTCAACGGCATCTACCGCGGCTGTCTGGACGAGATGAAGATTAAAAAAGACATTCCTGTCTACAGCACGGCTTTTTTGAAATCTCCTGTCATCGCCGGATTTTTCAGACCGTGCATTTATCTGCCGATTCATCTCATCTCCGGCTATCGCGCCGCGGACATACGATATATTTTACTGCATGAACTGCAGCACTATAAACACAAGGACGCTCTGGCAAATCACCTGATGAACCTTGCCTCTGTAATCTACTGGTTTAATCCTTTTGTCTGGTACGCGCTGAAGGAAATGCGCAATGACAGGGAAATTGCCTGTGACACATCCGTTTTAAAAATGTTAGAAGAGGATGCTTACGAAGAATATGGCAGCACTCTGATCAACTTTGCCGAGAAGATATCTCTTATGCCGTTTCCGTTCGCCTCCGGCATCAGCGGAAGCATGGCGCAGATGCAGAAGCGGATTCTGAATATTGTGACTTATCACCCTGTGACTTTTCGAAAAAAACTGCGCGGCATTTTTTCCTATGCGCTCATTGCCGTTTTCTTACTGGGATTTGTTCCCGTCCTGTCCACACAGGCGGCCGACCGGGATCTTTATTATTTTAACACGAAAAACAAGGACATCACATACCTCGATCTGCGTACGGATTTCGGCGGGTATGACGGCAGTTTTGTTCTGTATGATGCGGCGGCAGATTCATGGCAGATTTATAATATGGAGCAGGCTGTTACGCGCATCACCCCTGCTTCTACCTACAAGATTTATATCGCCCTGGCCGGGCTTGACTCCGGCGTTATCACGCCCGAACAGTCGCAGATTTCCTGGGATGGGCAGAAAAACGGACTCGATACCTGGAACACCGACCAGACGCTGGAATCCGCCATGCAGCATTCCGTCAACTGGTACTTTCAGGCAATCGATACACGGCTTGGCATATCCGCCATCAAGGACTATGTACGGGAATTCGGTTATGGCAACCAGCAGGTAAACGGGGATACCGCCTCTTACTGGCTGACCTCATCCCTGAAAATCTCTCCCGTCGAACAGGTCGAAATGCTGCAGAAATTGTATGATAACGAATTTCAATTTGCTCCGGAAACCATCGAGACCGTCAAAAATTCTATCTGCCTTTTCTCCACGGCGGAAGGCACTGTCTATGGAAAAACCGGAACAGAGGCATCGGACGGCCGAAATGTTTCCGGCTGGTTCGTCGGTTTTCTGGAAAAAGACGGACACACTTACTTTTTTGCAACCAATATTCAGAAGGATGACGACGCTACGAGCGCTGTTGCCACGGAACTTACTTTTTCCATTTTATCGGATTTAGCTATCTGGAATCAGGAATGGTAATCCGCCAGAATCCGGAGCGCGATTTCTTTTGCGGCCGAACTTGTTACATTCATGCCGTCCGTCTGGCCGAGATACACGCAGAAATAAAGATTTCCCGCCGGTGTCTCGGCAAAGCCCGTAAACCAGGCATCCACCGTAACGCCCTGCGCCTTACCCATCCCGGTTTTCCCGTAAACGGAAAGGTTCGCTCCATTTTGTCCCGATATGGGTTCTTCTACCAGCATGACCTGTTTCAAACGGTTTATCGTTTCCGCTGCGTAATCTGCATTGTTTCCGAAGATACGCTCCATTACCTCTGTCTGCTCCCTGGGAGAAATCTGGAGCGACGATTCAATCCAGAATCCGGTCAGGGCTCTATTGTTATTGTTCGTATTCAACCGTCCCTCCCAATCGGAAATATCACAATTTCCATAAGAAATCTTTTCCAGTCCGGCCTGCATCCTGTCTTTGCCAATCTCATCGATGACTTCTCGAAAGTACCAGACACAGGAGGTCCTAAACGCATCCGCAAAATCAATGTCCCGGTTCCAATTTTCATTCCAGAATATCTCCCCGCTCCATGCGCGCACGGAGTCGGCCGCATCAAGAATGCCGTTCTCCAGCGCAAGGAGAGACGAAATGATTTTAAAAGTAGAGCAGGGAGACCTTCTGGTCGTTGCAAGTTCTTCATTGTATATCATACAGGTTCCTTCTGAACTGTCATATATGACTGCGGCGCCGTTCAGGCTGCCGAAATACTGCGACCAGTCCGTTTCGATGATTTCCACCGCCGGCGCTTCGTTTTCGAAAGGTGTTCCTTCGGGCTGTTCGGATGCCGCTGCTTCAATTCCGTAAAGCTCTTTTTCAGGCTGTTCGGATACCGTCACTTCAACTCCGTAAAGTTCTTTTTCAGGCAGTTCATCCGAAGAAACATCTACATTTTCCGGTTCTTCGTTTACAACTGTCCCATCCGAGCAGACTTCCTCATATGATTTCTCAGATACCTGCTCACCATGACCGGAACAACCGGACAGGATGGCTGTGATCAGCAGATAAAACGACAACACATTGGCTGTTTTTTTCTTTCTTCTGCGATTCATTGCGCTCCCTCCTCTTTTATTCCAAAATAATCGTTAAAGATATTTCTCCCGGCGGCGGCCGCATTGCCGGAAGCATATCCGTTTGCAATCCGCACGACAACGATGATCTCCGGCTTGTCCGCAGGAGCATACCCGACAAACAATGCGTGGTCCGGCCTGCGTTTTGACTCCTGCGCGGTTCCTGTCTTTCCCGCAACCGAGACTTCCATATCTTTTAACGCAGAATTATTCTGTGCATACTGGAGCATTCCGGCTTTTACCGTATGCCACACAAGATCAGGCAGTTCAATCCGGCTCTCCGGCACAATACTCTCCTCTTCCAGCATGCCGTCCGCATCCGCGATTCCTTTTACCAGCGAAAGAGAAAAAACATCGCCTTCCGAGGCAATCGAACTGACATATCTCGCCAATTGGACGGTCGTATAATTATGGGTTCCCTGACCGATTGCCGATGGTATTCCAAATGCGTCCGTTACATGCGGTATGGATTCATCAAGCTCGATTCCCGATCTTTCATCCAAATGGAATAGTGCCGCATATTCCCGCAGACTGTCCAAAGCCAGCGCATCATCGTATACCGTGCCATTTTTCAGGCCCAGACGATAGGATATCTCACATAAATAATCATTACACGAAAACTGTAATGCAGTCGATGCGTTGAGCACGTTTCCATGCCCTGAATGCAGCCAGCATCTTAAAGGCGGTTCTACTTTATCAAACGTCCCGTCACAGAATACGGAAGTGTCCGGAGAAATGACACCTTCCTGCAGGCCTGCAATGATGGTAATCGGCTTCAAAGTAGACCCCGGCGCGGTAAGCTGCTGTGTTGCCCGATTATACAAAGGAAGTGACTTATCCGCCAGCAGCTGGTTATAATATTCCGTATCCATCTGATTTGCCAGACGATTGTGATCATACCCGGGATAGGAAACGCAGGCCAGCACCTGTCCGGTCCCTTCCTGTACCACGACCGCCGACGCCGAGCACGGGTCCAGCGCCAGCTGGGCCGGCGTTATCTCCAACTGCTCTATCTTCTTTTTCATAAAGGAAAAAGAATCCATCTTTCCCGCCAGCAGTTTCTCATAATCCTCGTCCGTGGCCGGCAAAATCCCCTGGTCATACAGAAGTATGCAAATATCTGTTTTGGAAATCTTATCTTCCAAAATCATATACCGGAAAAGCATCTTTTTCAATGCACTGCTGTTTTTTAATCTTTCTTCAATGTACTCCACCAGTAATTCGTACATCTCTTCTGTCGTGAAATACCGTTTGTCGGAATCGAGCACATCCGTCCTGAGCCAGCCGCTTTCGATCGCATAAAGCAGGAATTCTTTTATGCTGATGTCCCCGCCGTTTTTCCACCTGCCGTACACCGCATCATTTGAATCGATAAGCGAGTCCTCCAACAATCCGCACTCATCCACGATATAGGATTCATACGCCTGCATCTTGGCGGCCAGATTGCAATATCCGGTATCGCCTTCTAACAGTTCCTGCCTTAGCGCTTCGAGCACCTCTTCCTGCTCTTTTTCCCATGCCTCTGCAATTGCCCGCTCCAATTCCGTTGCATTGGAGCGGTAGAAATCCGCTGTCCGAATGATCTGATTTTCAAATAAGGCGATGTAAACATCATAAATCGGAATGCGGATTTCCGTTGTATCCGCAAGACCCGTCTTGTCAAACTCCTTCGCATTGATCAGGTTCGCCGCTATGATATCCGCCAGCTTCTGCTCCAGAATGTGATACACGGCTATCTGCAGGTCCTTATCGATGGAAAGATATACATCCCGGCCGCTGACCGATTCGCGGACGATCATTTCTTCTCCGACAACCTTTCCCACATTATTGACGATGAAATGCCGCTCTCCATCAACTCCCTGCAATTCTTTTTCCAGATACTGCTCTATTCCCGTTTTTCCGACGATAGAATCCACAGTATACTCTATGGCAGAGCCTCCATAGGCTTCCAGTTCTTCCGCCGATATTTTCCCCACATACCCCAGGATATGCGAAAAAGCTTCTCCGCCTTCATAGACGCGTTCCCACTCCTGCCCGATATCGATTCCTGACAGGCATTCATTATTTTCCTTAATATAGGCCACGGTTTCTTCCGATACATCCCCCGCCAGCGTAACCGGAACATATCTTCGATATGCGTTAAGTGACAGCATGTACCGGATTCCCACAATCGCCAGAGCTTCCTCCTCCGTATATGCCGCCGGCAATCCATGCGCCTGTAACTCTTCTGTGGAATATGCCTTTTTACCTTCTCCGTAAAGAGCAAACCTGTCGTTTCCCGCCAGGAACCGCACCATCTCGTCGGCGCTCATGCTGCTCTGTTCTTCACTCATATCAGCCGGGTCCGCTTCCCCGAAGATATCCGCTTTAAACCGTTCCAGTGTCTTGCCCGTCACGGTATACTCATAACCTCCGTCCGGCCCGACGATAATTTTCAATTCGTTATTCAGCTGTTCCCCGTTCTCTTCCAGTTTTTTCAGTACTCTGTAGATCATGCCATTCAATCCCAGCTGGCGTTCCCGTCCGGAAGAATAGTCTCCGTTATCCACCATCGTAACCGTATAGACCAGTTTGTTATACGCCAGAATTTGTCCGTTGCGGTCGTAGATATTTCCCCGCAGGCTTCCGTCTCTTATGCTTCTGGTCGTTTTCAGTTCAAACTCTTCCGCGTATTTCGGCCCGTTCACAATCTGCAATTCCCATAGGCGGTGTAACAGAACCGCAAAGATAAGCACGAGCACTCCCTGTAACAGGAAAAGCCTTGCATGTGGTTTTTTATCGGTCGTGTCCGCTGTTTTGGGAGTATTTTTCCAGAACTGAGCTATTCTTTTCCATGACATACGCGATTCCTCCTCGTTCTTTTATGTTGATTTCAGACTTTTGTGGTTCTGTGCAGATGTTTTTAATATTAATATTACAATTGTAAGATTTAAGGTTAAAAAAATAGATGCAGCAAGTATGTATATACTCTACAAATATTACACCCGTAAGATTTTAAAGTCAAGTATTGTTTTATTGTATCATTGCCATCCGTCACACGCATAACTCCCCGGTCGAGACATTCTCCCAATATTTCCGAACCTGTTCCTTCGTAAGGGCATCCGCAAAATCCTTTTTTAACTGTAAAAAATACTCCAGGTCCATCAAAACAGAATATAGCAGCGCGCGGTCTTCAAATTCTTCCCTCGTTACTGGCAGCGGCGAGTCTTTCATCTGCAGGAGCAGCATGGAGAGCTTCCTGAGCAGAGCCTTCGCATTATTGTATTCGGCAAAAGAAATGCCTATTTCATGAATAAACGCGGAAATTTGCTCCGTCTGGGGCGGAACCGTGCGGATACTCATGATCCGCTTATAAATTTCCTGTAAGACGACGCACTGCTGCCCCCTCATATTCATATAAGCAATAAAATATTCAGACTCCTGAAAAAAAGTATTGTTCATATAGGCAGACGCCCGTTTTTTACCTGTCGAAACATCTGAAAAAAGCTTGTCAAAACAGGCACCTGTGTAATCTGATTTATCCTCTTTCCGCATACATTCCGCCATACGAAAAAGCACATTCCTCATATCTTCTTCAAGGACACGCTGCATCGCACGGATTTCTTTCACCTTGCCCGGCATATAGAGATTTAACAGTGTGCCGATTCCCGCACCGATACATAAAAGCAGGGCTTCATTCCCAATTTGCGAGAGTGACATATCCGCTTCCGTCAGAAAATGCGAAACAAGTACCGCATTGGTGGAGACGGCATTGCCAAGATACAGCGGTTTGCAGCAGGCGGCAAACAGGAACAGAAAGATACCAAAAGAAAGCACCCGGTATCCGGCAAAATGAAATACAGCATATGCAAGAATGACTGCCAGCAGAAACGCCAGAATCCGCTTGATCGAAATCGTAATGGTTTCCCTGGCCGTATCCTGAATCGTTAAAAGCGTGATGATACCCGCAGATGCACTATAACTTAGCCCAAGCGCATTGGCAAGCAAAATAGCGGCAACGCTTCCGAGTGCGATTTTGGTGATTTTCAGCATGATATCGCCTTTCTTTGTATTAACGGAAATCTATACCTCGTTTAAACTCCGCAAATATATAACTTTTCTTTCCATTCCGCTTCCTTAAATCCCACAAGCACCTTATGATCATCTACGATAATCGGACGCTTTACAAGCATTCCATCCGTTGCAAGAAGCTTTAACTGCTCTTCCTCGCTCATCGCAGGTAACTTGTCTTTTAAGTGCATGTTTTTGTACAATAATCCGCTTGTATTAAAAAATTTTCTGAGCGGCAGTCCGCTTTTTTGATGCCACTCTTTTAATTCGTCATAAGAAGGTTTATTATCGGCAATATGACGTTCTGTATAGGTAATATTATGCGCTTCCAGCCACTTTTTAGCCTTCTGGCAGGTGGAGCACTTTGGATATTGTATGAATAGCATGGTCTGGCCTCCTTTATCTTCGCATATAAACTAAATCTGTCATCCCATTATAAGATTGTGTACGGAGTAATTTCAACTTAATCTCATGTGCAGCATTTTCAAAAAGCCGGATACCGGAGCCTAAGAGTGTCGGAATCACCGTAATATAATAACAGTCGATCAAATCCGCATTTACTAACTGCCCAACAAGATTCGCTCCGCCGCATATCCAGATATCTTTTCCGTTTTCTGTTTTTAACCTCTTTACCAGTTCAACAGGACTGCTGTCTGTAAACCGGATTTTTTCAGTGGAATCATGCTCCTTATGGGTGATCACATAAGTTATAAAATCGTTATATATCCACTCTTTCGGAGAAAGTTCGGTAACAATCTGATGATAAGTGTTCCATCCCATCAAAATCGTATCAATGTTCTTCGCAAACTCAGAATAACTGTCAATATTCTCATGATCGTCGCCCTGCCCTTCCAGCCAGTCGACACCTCCCTTACGGTCCGCAATATATCCGTCAAGGCTCATCGCAATAAATAAACTGATTTTCCGCATGTTTCCTTACCTCCCATCCATCCGCTCCAATAGACATTGAATTTAGCGGTTTGTAACTTTACAGTTACCAATATAATATAATCCCTTACGAAATGCAATCATAGACAATGACCGCCGCTATGAATCCGGCTCACAGCGGCGGTCTGCCTGTTATCCTTTATACCATTTAACACAATATGGCATGTCCTGGTAAAAATTTCTTATAATTTAAATTTTCCAACCTCATCGTTCAGCCTGTCAACAATTTTCAGATTAGAATCCGCCTCTTTTCCGATATCACCTACGTTCCCTGTCAGTCTTACGGCAGTTTCCGTTACATTCGTTACTCCTAAAGCGCTTTCGCTCACTGCGGTTTTTACGCCGTCCAAAGCGAGCCTGATCTCATCCATGTTCATCTTCAGCTGCTCACTTTCCATCGCGAAATGCTGCATCATCCCGTCCATATCCCCGACATCGTTCTGATAGCTCTTGCTGGTTTCCAGCAGCTTTTCATAACCGCCTATTGCGGTCTTATCCATAAACATGATCATTCCTTCCGCTTCTGCTGCCAATTCATCTACCGTATGAATCACTTCATCGGTCACTTTCTGAATCTCCGTAGCGGATGCCGCAGAATTTGCCGCCAGCTTCCCGATTTCATCCGCGACCACTGCAAAACCTCTTCCTGCTTCTCCTGCCCGCGCCGCCTCGATACTCGCATTTAATGCCAGAAGATTCGTCTCTTCGGTGATACTGATAATATTTTTTGTAAGTTCCCTGATTGCCTCAACATCCTTGGATTTCTCAATCTTCTGCTGAACCGCTGCCGCCATATCCGCGACCTGACGCGCCGCATCCTGCTTTTCTTCTATGGCCCGGCTATAGACTTCCGAAGCGGTCTTCATAATTTTGTCAGAAGAAACTCTTCCGCTTTCGGCCTGTTCGTAAATGTTCTCTATCGATTCAAAAATCTGCCCAATGGACTCGTTAATCTGATCCAGCGAAGCGCTGGATTCCTCCATTGCCGCGCTCATCTCTTCCATCACGGAAGAAACATCGGTAATCTCCGTTTCAGCATTTGTCAATTTACTCGAGACCGTCCGGGAAGACTCCTTTAGATGCTCCGCGTTCTCGGATATGTTCAACATGATTTCCCGTATATGCCGAAGCAGTTCGTTGACATTTTCCGCTATCAATTCCATCTCATCGCCCGTATGGACATCCAGTGTCTGCGTCAGATCACCTTCGTTATGTACCAGTTCATAAATTTTGCCATCCACTTTGCGAAGCCTTCTTATCACTTTACCTACCATAAGATTGAGAACAATAAGCGCAATAAACAGGCAGATGACTGAAATCTGTATTGCCCGCGCCAGTGCCAGCGTCAGCCGCGCTACCACGCCTGATGCATCATAATCGCAGCCGACAATGCCCACTGTCTTTCCGCTGCTGTCAACAAGAGGCATATATGCCGTGATCAGATCGCCATCTTCGGTAGAATCGATATAATCCTGCACATACATTTCCCCTTCAAAAACTGATTTTAATTCCTGATACGATACTTCGAAAACGGCTCCGAAATCATTGACGCTTTCCGTATCGTCCGCATCGATTCCATAATATACTCTATTTCCATCCGTATACAAAGTATAGAGATATTGAATACCGCAATCCCGCTTAACATCGAACATCGCATCGAGCAATGCGTTATACGTCTCGCTTCCTACATTCTCCGCCGACATCCCTGCTATCAGATCGGCATCGATGACTTTTGTGGAAATGGCTGCCGCCATCTGCGCCTCTTCAACTCCCATCTCAATCAGGCCCTCTTTGGTCCGTTGATAGGAGTTCACACCCATAACGACGCATAGTAAGATGATTGCCATACTTGTCGGAAATAAAATTTTTGTACGGATACCAATTCCCCTTGTTCTTCTCTTTTTCATAGTCAGCCTTCCCCCCAATGTTGTTAGCCTCCGCTAACTTTCTTTTCAGTATACTCCACTTTCCGTATCTTTGTCAATATAATATGAGATACGCCCAGGTAAACGAAAGGCAAGGGCATTTACGAATATATGCACCATAATCTCCCTTTTTAAGCACATCGGTACTCAGCGATACAGATTCGTACACAGTTTAGACACAAAATCTACATAATTACTTCACTTTTCTATTTTAAACTTGTAAAATATGAGATAAAACAAATAGAAAAGAGGATAAATAGAATGGATGAAAAAACAAGCATGAGCAAGAGCAAAGCCAAACGGGAGGCGCGCAGAAAAGAAGTCGAAAAAATACAGCAGAAGAAACGGCTGACAAAAATAAGCGGTATTGCAGTCATAGCGGTCATACTTCTGGCTGTTTTGGGTGTCATCGGAAAACAGGTATATACTATGGCGATTCGGACAACGCCTGCTTCCGATTACAGCGCAGGACTTTCGCTTGACGGCACGATTGAGAACGTTGAGGCTCTGCCGCTTCTTACGCTGGCCGACTATCAGAATATTTCCGTGCCGGACGATGCGGTCGCTGCAACGGATGAAGAAGTACAGAATCAGATCGATCAGCTTCTCGCATCCTACGAAGCGCTCAGTACGGATGAGAATCTGGAAATTGCTGACGGCGATGTCGTAAATATCGATTTTGACGGCACGGTTGACGGTGCGGCATTCGAAGGCGGCAGCAGCGAGAATGCAGGATATGATCTGACGATAGGTTCAGGTACTTTTATTGAAGGTTTTGAAGAACAGCTCATCGGCCGCCGGCCGGGAGAGGAATTAACCGTGGAAGTTACTTTTCCCGAAGATTTTCGGAATGCGGAGCTAGCGGGCAAAGATGCAAGTTTTGCCGTAACTGTCCATGGCATCATGGTGACGCCGGAACTCACCGATGAATTTGTAGCGCAGAATCTTGCCGAGACCGAAGGCGTTTCTACCGCAGAACAGTACCGTGCCAAGGTAGAAAACGATTTTTATGAAGCACATCTGGGAGAATATCTTACCAATTATATGATGGAAAACTCCGATGTTGTTTCCTACCCGGAAGATTATCTGCAGATCAAAAAATCACTTTTGAAATATGAAGATAACACGGGAGATGATATAGAGAATGAAATTGCATATGAAAAAGAACTGACAGAACGGGCAAAAGAGGATGTAAAAGAAGATCTCGTTTATCAGGCTGTTTTTGAAAGCGCCGGACTTACGCTTGATATGGAAGCATTTCAGGAGAAATTGACTGCAGAATATGGCGCCGGCTATACAGAAAATCTGAAAGCATCTTTCGGCGAGGCCGATATGGCGCACAACTGCCTGCGGCAGACAGTAAGAGACTATCTGGTCGGATTATACAGGTAGTCTCTGTCTGCCGCTATGGCAGTCCCTTAATATCCATACCGCTTTCTGTATTTCAAGAACATAAAAATCGATAAGGCAAATGCCATCAGCTCTGCCGCCGGCGTGGCCAGCCAGATACCGTTCACACCCAGAAATCTCGGAAGGACGAGCATTGTGATCAGCATGAACACAAACGATCTGGAAAAGGCCAGCACGGCAGAGACTATCCCATTGGACAATGCGGTGAACAACCCGCTGGCAAAGATATTAAATCCGATAAAAAGCAGCGCGGCCGAACATATCCTGTTCCCTGTCACCGCCAGATCATAGACCGGATCGTCCGGCCGGGCAAAGACAGACACTAACGGCTTTGTCAACAGAAAAGAAGCCGCAACCGTTACAACAGAAACCAATGCGAACACTTTCAGGCTGATTCCTGCCAGCTTTTTCAGCTTCTCACAATTCTGTTCCCCATGATAAAAACTCAGCATGGGAGCCACCCCGTAGGAATACCCCGTATAAAGAGAACTGACGAACATCAATACATACATGATGATGGTGACAGCCGCAACGCCGTTCTCTCCAACATAATAAAGCATCGTCCAGTTGAACATCATCGTAATAATGCCGGTAACAAGTGCAGTCGCCATCTCCGAACATCCATTTGACGCGGCCTTTATAAGAACTCTGAACCGGAATACCGGTCTTTTGAAATGCAGGAGACTCTTTTTCCCGCAAAAGACTACCAGACCAACAACTGCCGTCACAGAGTATCCTAATCCTGTTGCAACTGCCGCGCCGCTGATTCCCATAGAAAATCCTGCAATCAATACATAATCGAGCACCATATTCAGGACACCGCCCGCTACAGAACAGACCAGAGACAGCACTGCTTTCTCGCTTGCTATCATATACAGGGTAAAGTTGTTCATCAGCAGGATTGGAACCGTAAACAGCAGATAACGGCTTAAATATTCCACACAATACCCTTCCACGTCCGCCGAAAGATTCATTCCCGCAAAGATACGGTCCATCACCATGTATCCGAGGATGCACATGACAGCCCCCACCATCACATTCACCAGAATCAGGGCGGTAAAATCCTCTTTCGCCTCTTCGCACTTTTCCTCCCCCATCTTTTTCATAATAACCGCGCTTCCCCCTGTAGCAAGCATGGTGGAAATGGCCGTAACAAGCTGAATGATAGGCGCCGTCAGATTGATTGCTGAAAGCGCATTTGTTCCGATCAAATTCGATACAAACAGGCCGTCAACCATCGTATAAAAAGACATAAACACCGTCATTGCAATCGTAGGCACGGCAAATTTCAAAATATTTTTCAATGTTACAGGCTTTAAATAGACATTTTGTTTTTCCATTCCTTTTCCTCCCGCTTCAAATTTCCGCCTTGTATTTGTCACCTTCGTATAGTATGATAGACCGTACAGTAACAGTATGGTCAATAGCAAATCAGAAAATTTTTATTTCGGGAGATGAAAAGATGAGCGAAAAAAACAAATTGCTTACTATCGGACAGTTCGCCGCACTTCACGGCATAAACAAAAAAACTTTGATGTGGTATGATGAAATCGGTCTGTTCAAGCCGGCCGCCATCAACCCGGAAAACGGATACCGCTGCTACAATTACCACCAAAGCCCTATACTGGAAACAATTCTCCTGCTGCGTGAACTGGACGTATCCATCACGGAAATACAGGCGTTCATGAGAGACCGCTCCGCCGAGAACCTGAAATGCCTTCTGGACGAAAAAATCACGGCGCTGGACTTACAGCTCATACATTTACAGGCAGTCAGAAAAACGTTATCCAACCACCGACAGAACATGGTCACTCTTCTGAATATGGACTTATCGAAAATCAGTATTGTGGAAAAAGAAGAGCGCTGTCTGGTGACGGTAGACATAGACAAAGATATTACTTTTGAAGAAGAAGTGGAGCTGATCACAGCCGAAACTTCCAGACACCGGCTCGGCCGTCTGCATGACGCTTCCTATGGTTCCATGATATCCGTCGCAAGCCTGCAAAGCGGCAGTTTCGATGACTATTCCAAACTGTTCATCGAGATTCCCTTCCTTACCTACAAAAGCGGCCTGCATATACAGCCGGAAGGAAAATACCTGCTTGCTTTCCATAAAGGAGGCTGGGATAAACTTCCCATGCGGTATCAGGAAATCCTCGAATATGCCCGCAGAAATGGTCTGACACTGTCCGGCTATTCCTACGAAAAAGGAATCAACGAAACAGTCATCGACCGGGTAGAGGATTATATCATGCAGATTGAGATTGCTGTGTCGGAATAGAAAATTCTTGAAGCCCTTGGGCATTATTGCTTTCCCTGTTACAGATAAAATTATAGATTATGAAGAAGAACGCAAAATACTTTTGCTGGAAAACATGATAAAATCACCCTATTTTGCCCGCTTTCCGTAAGACTGTTGATTTGTTTTACCGTTTCATCCGCAGCCTTGCTGCTTAATTGTATCCCTATCATACTATAATTCTGTTCCCCTGTCAGACGGGCAAAAGTTTCCTGTGAGCAAATTATGCTGTATAATTCACTGCCCACTAAACTTGTTTTTCGTAGTGATATGACTTATAACAAAATACGGTATTTTTATAAAAAATATGACCGCCTGATACGGCACATTACAAGAAAAATCTCATTGACGCTGTTGGGAATAGGTTTGAACAAAGCCAAGATTTCGAGTATTAAGCTGACATTCAACCTTAAAACCGCCGCCAAGTCTGCGCTGACAAAACAAACAGTGAGGGACTTATGCATCAACTAAGGGATTCTAAACTATGCTGAGCAGTATTAACCCAACCGCATCTGCTATATCCATTATCAGTAATCACAGAATAAAAACAGGAATCCAGCTTAAACCGATACCATGTCCCCACAGCAGGTCATTGACGAATAACCTGATACCCGTTCCGCTTCTCTGTAATTCGACTATTAAAAAAAGGTGTACCGCATCGAAGTTTTATATTTCAATGCGATATACCTTAATCTGTGTGATACTCCGCCGATATCTATGTCTCGTATTTTGTTTTATGCTTATGTCTTTTAATTCTACTATAATTCACTCCAGTGTGTAATTTAAATTAACGTATTTTCTTCATAATCCCCGCATCTATTCCGTACACTTCGTCACACAGAATATCAATATCATCACGAACATGACTCGCAATAATAATCAGTTTGCCCTGTTCTTTCATCTTCAGCAAAACTGTCCTCATTTCTTCTACGCCATTATTATCAAGTGCGTTCATTGGCTCGTCCAGTATAAGAATGTCCGGGTTTTCCATTAATGCCTGTGCAATTCCAAGACGCTGTTTCATGCCAAGCGAATAATTTCCAACGTGTTTTTTGTCATCAGGATTTAATCCCACGAGTTCCATGTATTTTCGTATTTCATCTTCTTTAACCTTCCCCCTGACAGACGCTAAATATTTCAGATTTTTTAACCCTGAATATCTTGGCAGAAAACCCGGTGCCTCAATGATAAATCCTACATTTTCCGGGTAATCCACATCTTTTCCAACAACCTTGCCACCAACTGTCACTGTCCCCGCCTGGGGATACAGTAAGCCGCAGATACATTTGAGCAGAACCGTTTTACCGGAACCATTTCTTCCTACAATTCCATATATTTTCCCCATTTCAAATTTAACGCATACGGTTTTTAAAACCTCTTGACCGCCAAACGTTTTCGTCACAT
>CAJTUC010000028.1 GCA_910579395.1 uncultured Lachnospiraceae bacterium
CTGAGTATCAGGCTTTTGCTGTATGAGCTCTAGAAGTTCTTCTCACGCTAATTCCAGTCGATAGCCGACTTTATACACTGCTACCAGGCTATTCTCCCATCCCAGTTTCCTTCGAAGCCGCTGTACATGGAGATCCAGCGTACGACTATCGCCGTAATACTCTTCCTCCCAGACTTTTTCATACAATGTCTCCCGGAAAAGCGCTACGTTTTTATTCCTGATAAAAAGCACCAGAAGGCCGAACTCTTTATTGGTCAGTTCGACCGGCCGGCCCGCCTTAGTCACCCTGCGCGCCTCAACATCCACCGTTACATCTCCCGCAGTCAGCCGCTGCTCCGTCTTATTATAGCGGCGCAGCACCGCTTCTACCCGCGCGATCAGCTCCACCACATCAAAAGGCTTCACCAGATAGTCATCGGCTCCCAGTTTCAGTCCTTTGACACGGTCCTTCACCTCGTGCTTCGCCGTGATAAAAATGACCGGAACGCCCAGCGGCCGTATGTATTCCATGACATCATAGCCGTCCGCTCCCGGCAGCATGATATCCAGCAAAATCAGATCATAGGCTTCCTGTTCAATTTTTTCGATTGCCTTCAGTCCGTCCTGCACCGCATCGCAGTGATACCCCGCCGAAGACAGATTCAAATCTATTAAATCGCAAATCGGTTTTTCATCATCCACAATCAGTATCTTGATCATTCCTCTTCATCCTTCCCAAGCTCTTAGACAGAATCGCTCTATGCGATTCTGTCAGACGGTTCCATTCGTCTTGTGAAGCAGATTTGCAAAGCAAATCATAGAATTTCTTAGTCTGCATTCTTCGCAGGCTTTGAAATTCTCTTCACGATTACCATCCCCAATACGCCCGCGCTTCTTCCACAAGCAGTTCCATTGTATCCTCATCGCCGCACTGGTAAACTTCCTTCATTTCGATATCCTGTGAGAAGCCGCCCGTTCTCTGATAATAAATGGAATAGTCGCTCTCCACAACGAGCTGTCCCTCATCGCCCTCATAACTGTATCTGGCCAGTATAACGATATCCTTCAGTCCGTCTCCGTCAATATCACGACAGTTGATTCCTTTTAACGCATACAGATTATCATAATCTCCCATGGGCTGTAAGCTGAACAGAATATCCCCCTGCTCGCTGACGAGATAAACCATAAAAACATCATAATTGGAAATCCGGTAAGTTCCAGGTACGACCTGCAGTTTCCCTAATTTCCCAAACGTCCTGTAATTGCACTGTTCCGAAATAATTTCCAGCCCCTGGGAAAGCAGTTCCTGCAAGGTCGCAGCCGTATATAAAAATTCCGTCGAATACCCATCCCGGACAAATGCGGTGATCACCTCCGCACTCTTATTCATTCCAAAACGGTTAATTTTCTCTGCAATCCGGTAATCCCGATAGAAACCTGCCTGCTTTTTGCTCTGGAACAGGACATCCCCCACTTTGTAAACTTCACCGGAACCGTCTGCTGCGGTACAGGCCGTGATCAGAATAATATCCATACGCCCGTCCATATCAAGGTCCCGGAAAGACACCGCCGCAAGCGTACAATCCGGCTGTTCCATCCGACCAAGCACACGATTGTTCGTCTCCAGCTGGTCTGTCTTATAAATGACCTGTCCGCTCTCCGTCACAAAAAATAAAGCAAGGCGGTGATAAGTTTCCTCAAACGCCGGAATAAGAGATACTTCTCCGTATCCCGCAATTTCTATCGGAAAAATCTGGTTTTCAACAATCGAAAAACCATTCTCCGCGATTTCCGACCTGTACTCTATGGAACTCAAACGCTCCCCATATTCCTGATACTGCATAAGGACATCTGCATCTTCACTCCCAATCGTTTCTGCCGCCCGCACTGTCCGGCATGGCAGAAGAAGCGCACAGAGGAGTGCCGCAATCCTTACATATTTCAAAAATTTCAATTCGCCGCCCCCGTTTTATCTATTTGTATCTTCCTGCTTTCGATTATACACCATTTCCCCTTCTGCGTCTAAGCCAAGTATACTCTCAAGCAAGATCGATTTCAAGATTTACTGCCTCTTCAAAACTGCACGGCAAAAAAATCAGGCTGTCCGCTCCCAAAACGCAGACAGCCCGAACCAACTAATCTTCACCGCCGCCAAGCGCCGGCTTTTACAGATAGTCCTTCAAATCTTTACACAATTCTTCCTCAATCGACACCAGCCGCTTGCAGATATCTTTTGAAGTCTTATCCGCATCCTGATACTGGTTCAGATATTTGTGAAGCGACTTAACACCCATATTGCAGCCGTCTGTCATAACGTCCGCAATGGCGGAATCACTCTCGTTCATGCCGATCTTCATGTTTGTCTTGAGCCAGGACATGCTCTTCGCCATAGGGCTCGGGTCTTTTTCTTCGCTGTCATGCTCGATGAGCAGAGAGTGAATTTCGTTGCCTAATTTTTCGTGATGCATCTTACTTTCCGTCAGCAGGCTTTTCATATCGGAGTCCTGGACCCGGCCAAGCACTTCGTCGATAGAAGTTACCGCCATTTTCGTTCCGGAATCACATTCTTTGAGTAAAGAAATCGTATCGCGGTTCTGCATATATTTTCCCCTCCGTTTCCGGGCGTCAAGACGCCCTCGCATAGTTATTCAAAGTTACCAATTGTTATTCAGATTGTTATTCAAAATCATAGTCTGATATCCCCAAAATAATATTCCCAGTCAAATAAAAAAATATGACAAAAAGCGCACTGTGGAATATAATAACAGTTAAGTCCGGCATTAAAGCATTAAATTTTAATAATATTTAATCATTTAATAATATTTAATCATTTTAATAATATTTAATCACAAATTTTAATGGCCCAATTTTTTAATCACCAAATTCAGCGGCTTTAAAGTTCTGCCTCAGAAAGGAACGCATCGAGATGCACTTCGTCAACGCAAAAGGAATCTTATCATCGGGAAACGGCATGAATCTTTACAGAGGATGCACGCATGGCTGTATTTACTGCGACAGCCGCAGTGTCTGTTATCAGTTCACACATGATTTTGAAGATATCGAAGTAAAGCAGAACGCTCCCGAACTGCTGGAAAAAGCGCTGCGTTCCAAGCGGAAAAGATGTATGATCGGGACCGGCGCCATGTGCGACCCTTATATGCAGTGCGAAGAACAGCTTGGACTGACAAGACGGTGTCTGGAATTAATCGATGAATACGGCTACGGACTCGCAATTCAGACCAAATCGGACCGTATTCTGCGGGATTTGGATTTACTGCAAAGCATTCACCGCAAGGCGAAATGTGTGGTCGAAATGACATTGACGACTTACGACGAAACGCTGTGCCGGATATTGGAGCCGAATGTCTGTACGACCAAACAGCGCTATGAAGTGTTAAAGGTCATGCAGGAGAACGGCATTCCGACAGTCGTCTGGATGTCACCGCTTCTGCCTTTTATCAATGATACGAGGGAAAATGTGGAAGGCATCCTGAACTACTGCATACAGGCCGGCGTATATGGTATCATGTGCTTCGGAATCGGCCTGACGCTCAGACAGGGGAACCGGGAATATTTCTATGCCAAACTCGATGAACACTTTCCGGGACTGCATCAGAAATACCATCAAAAATACGGTTACGATTATGAAATTACCAGCGAAAACAGTGTAGAACTGATGGCCTTTTTTCGGGAACAATGCAAAAAGCATCATATCGTCTGCAATGTGGACACGCTTTTTTCTTATTTTCATGAATTCCCGGAAAATAAAGGGTATGAACAGTTGAGTCTGTTTTCGCTGTGAACCGGCATTTTTATGACAGCATTATCATAATAGTTTTTTCATCATCCAGTCGGCATCCGCGTATCGGCCATCCGCATATTTCATATTCCCCGGAAAGGTTCCATACTTTTCAAATCCCAATTTCCGATAAAGGGAAATCGCGCCCTCGTTCCCGGAAATGACTTCCAGCTCTGCCTGTTCATAACCGGCTTTCTTTGCTAAATCGAGAACGGTCTGCATCATAATCTTCCCGATGCCTCTCCCGCAAAATTCCTGATATAAAGCAATCGCTATATCGCAGCGGTGGGCATATCTTTTATATGAACCGATGCTCATGAGCGAACAGTTGCCAATATGTCTTCCGTCCACGGCTGCGATCAACATAATTTCCCGTTCCGCATCAATGCAGTTCTTGATAAAATTCTCTTCCTGCTCAAGCGTTAAGTGAATTTCTTCAGGTTCTCTGATTAGAAAAGGCGTTTCCGAAGCCGTTATTTTCAAATATTCGATCAAATCTTCTGCGTCGTATGTTTCTGCATTCCGCAGTACGATTGTTTGTCCTGTTTTATCTTTTACTTCCAACGGACCGAATCTCATAGTTACGTCCCCCCTTGCGGTTTTTATCGTATTTTATCATATGGCGTGGCAGGAATCAATGGGCAGGAAATCCTCTTTCGGTTACAATTCCGCCAAGGAACTATGCGCTGCCAGGCAGTGGGCTGAACGGTAACTTCTTTCAGACACAAATGATTGAATAAGCTTTACACCTTCCGAAGCTTTTGCTATAATACATCTATCAAAACCAATATCATATCAACGGGCAGCCCATAGAAAACAGGTGGTATATACGCCAAATGGCCTTGAAACTGCTAAAGCTGCCATCGACGATTTTAAAAAATTCAAAGGTATATGATTTTATAATAAAACCAAACACAAAAGCGATGATAAGAAATAGTAAGCATCTCGGATTTTCAGAGAGAAGGCGGCCGGTGCGAGCCTTTATTGAAAAGATGCCCAACCCGTCTTTGAGCTGTGAGCCGAAATTTTCCAGTAAGCTTTACCGGGTTCTCCCGTTATCGAGATATGGCATCGGACGCTGTCCTGTGCCGGTAAGCGCGGAGCATATCCGAATTTAGGTGGTACCACGGACTCATAACAGTTCGCCCTAAGCTGATTCATGTCGGCTTGGGGCTTTTTTATGTGGCAGGAAACTGCCGTAACCGCAGCTTACGCTTTTTATGTTTTAACATTTTGCTGCAATAAAAATAAAACGGAGGTATTCTTTATGAAATTGGAAAAACTTGTAGGAGAACGGTTTCGGGAAAAACCGTCAGACTGTGTCATCGACAGCCATGCGCTCATGATGCGCGGCGGCTATATGAAATATGTGGCGAACGGTATCTTTTCTTCTTATATGCCGTTAAAAAGAGTGACCAGAAAAATCGAACAGATCATCCGCGAAGAAATGGATGCAATCGACGGCCAGGAAGTGCAATTCCCTGTAGTAATGCCCGCATCCCTGTGGCAGGAATCCGGCAGATATGAGAGCATCGGTAAGGAGATGGCCCGCTTCAGCGACCGCAGCGGCAGTCCGCTCGTCCTCGGCATGACGCACGAGGAAGCTGCGGTTCAACTCGTCCGCGACTACGGACAGAGTTATTTGAAATATCCTTTTATGATCTATCAGATTCAGACGAAATTCCGCGATGAGGCAAGACCACGGGCCGGGCTTATCCGTGTCCGGGAATTTACGATGAAGGATGCCTACTCTTTTCACACGAGTCAGGCAGATCTGGAAGATTATTATGGGAAATTCCACAAGGCCTACGAACGGATTTACGCAAGGGTCGGGCTTCCGGAGGTCATTTCGGTCGCATCCGATTCCGGTATGATGGGCGGAAATGTTTCTCACGAATTCATGCTGCTCACCCCGATCGGTGAGGATTCCATCGCCCTCTGCACAGAATGCGATTACCGGGCCAATATGGAAGCTGCGGAGTGTATTATGCCGCATCAGAGAAACGATGTTTCCGATGAATTAACGATGGTGCACACACCGAACATTCATACGATCGAGGACGTCTGCGCTTTTCTGCATTGTGAAGAGAAGACTTCCTGTAAAGCAGTCGTTTACCAGCGAAATGCCGACGACAGTTACATCGTTTTATTCATCCGCGGCGACCTCGAAGTCAATGAAACCAAACTCACAAACCATTTGGGTTGTGATATCCATCCAGCAGTGATTACCGAAGAATGCGGGCTGAAAGCCGGCTATATCGGTCCCGTCAGCCTGGAAGGCGATTTCACCGTTCTGTTCGACCGTTCCCTCGAAGGACTGAACAATCTCTCCTGCGGCGCAAACGTATACGAATATCATTATACCGGACTCGATATGACACGCGATGCGGCGGACGCGGAATATCATGATTTTGCCAAGATACAGAATGGCGGTATCTGCCCGCATTGCGGGAAACCCGCAATCACAATCTCACGCGGCATCGAGGTGGGTAACATCTTCCAGCTTGGAACCAAATATACCAAATCCATGAATATGACTTATATCGACCGGGACGGCGAAGCACAATATCCGCTCATGGGCTGCTACGGCATCGGTATCGGCAGGCTTGCCGCCTCCATCTGCGAAGCGCACCATGATGACTACGGCCCGATATGGCCTTTTGCAGTTGCTCCATGGCAGATACATCTTTGCGCCGTCCGTTCCGATGATGCCGAAGTAAAAGCCTATGCGGACAGGCTGTACGAAGAACTGCAGGACAAAGGAATTGAAGTCATTTATGATGACCGGAAAGTCAGCGCTGGCGTAATGTTCTCGGATGCCGACCTGCTCGGCGTTCCGTTCAGGATTATTGTCAGCCCCCGGAATAGAAAGCAGAACATCGTGGAAATCATTTCGCGGGATAAAAGCATCAACACTACGGCTCCTATGGAAAACGCTGCGGAAGAAGTATGGAAAATGCTCACGAAGCAGTTAAAACCACTTTAAAAGAAAGCAGCTTTTTCAAGTCAAATACCCCACAGCAAGATGGGCGGTATTTGACCCTTACGGGAAACATTTCAGTTAAAAAAGCGATATCAGGGGGACAGACACATGAATTTCGACGCATTGATAAAAGATATTCAAGATAACCACTGGAATGTCCACGGTATGGAAATCTACGAGGACGGCCGGCTCATTCACCAATACGGTCATACCATCGGCGCCAGATTTCCGATTTACTCTGCGACCAAAACAATCACTTCCATCGCCGCCGGCATGGCCTGGGACCAGGGAAAAATCGATCTGGAACAGTCAATTCTCGCATACCTTCCGTCGGAAACCGTAAGCCAAATGCCAGCGGAACAGATTGCGGCGTTTCGGGAGGTAACGGTACGGCGTTTGTTAACTATGTCAGTCAGCAGCTTCCCTTTTCGGCCGCAGGGTGAAAGTTATTTAAATTTTTCCCTTGCCTGCCCCATTCCGGATGTGCAGGCAAGGACTTTTCATTACAGTAATATTCCCGCCTACCTGGTCGGTGTGGCTTTGACGCAGGCTGTTTCGGAAGATTTGTTTCAATATCTGAACAGAAACCTTTTTACACCCCTGCATATCGAAAATCCGGTCTTTCAAAGATATCCCGACGGATATTTTTACGGCGCTTCCGGCATGGAATTATCCGTACACGATTTAAGCCAGATCGGCCTGCTGCTCTATCACGGCGGGGTCTATGAAGGCAGACGGATCGTCTCCGAAGAATATGTCAAAATGGCCTCCGACGTCCAGCAGACAAACCGGGAAGGCGGCTACGGCTTTTTCCTTTGGAAGTACCGGGACGGTTTCCGCATCAGCGGAAAGTGGAAACAGAAGTGTTACATTTTACCCGCAAAAAAGCTGGTCGTCACCTATCTTTCCCACATAGAAGAAGAATCCTGCGGGCTGACAGCAAGCATGGAAAAGCATATCATTTCACAGCTGTAATTTTTTCCTGCTTTTCCTTCAAAATCGGATTTCGCGCCATGCCTGCCAAAAGCGGAATTACCATAAATCCCCATACGACGAGCTCCGAAATAATGACGCCCATATAGCCGATCACCGGCGCAAAAGATAAGCGATCAGACCCTTTCCCGCAAGTTCTATAAAACCGGAAACGAGCGGTGTTCTCGTATCGCCTTTTTCAGCCCCTTCTCATCATCCGCGCCAAAAAAGGCGGATATGATGATACCGAACCCACAGATAATCCCGTTCAGAAATTTGATCAGCATATCACTCAAAAAAATCGTCGTCCCCACAGCCGCCGGCGGCAATTAGAAGTTTTTCTCACCCTATTTTATCACAACAATCTCCTCCCCTTCAACATGCCTTTTCTCCATCTGGCGCCGCAGTTTTCTGTTGCTGACCGTATCGAATAAAATGGAAAAATCATAATCTTCCGGGTACAGTTCTTCGGCTTTGATGTATAACTTGAGCCGCTTATGATTGATCCAGATTTTTTTATCCGGCATCTGCACCCGCAGTACGCCCTTTTCATTTGCCTTCTGGCATACGATGCCGATTTTCCGGTCAGGATATACCATAACACTGTCCCCTAAGCAGAACTTTCCTGCGGCCTCCTGTTTCCGGCTTTCTTTCCTGCATTTCTGTATTTTGGGCGTACTTTCTTTCTGCAGTACGATTTCCCCGTTTTCTTCTGACAGGATTGTCAGACTTTCCTGCATATCTTTCCCATAGGCCGCCTCTCGCAGACTTTCCTGCATATCTTTTCCATAAGCCGCCTCCACCGCATTCCGCAGCATCGCATCAGGCATGCCGAGCTGTCTCGCGATATACAAAGCGCAGCTTTCTCCCGCCTCCCCGATGATCATCTGATAAAGCGGGCGCAGGCTCTCTCTGTCAAAAGTCATCCGCGCATTGATGACATTCTCCTCCTGCTCCGCATACTGTTTGACTTCCGGATAATGCGTCGTTACAAGGAACAGCGCGCCGCTCTTTTTCAGTTCCTCCAAAATGGCGATCGCAATGCCCATTCCTTCCGTCGGGTCGGTTCCCGATCCCAGTTCATCCATTATGACAAGGCTGTCAGAATTTACCTTCCGCAAAATAGCAAGCACATTCGTAATATGTGCGGAAAAGGTCGAGAGATTCTCGGAAAGATTCTGCCCGTCCCCGATATCGCAGAGAAAGCTGCTGTTCATACAGATGTACGCTTCCTCCGCTGCCACATGCAGGCCGCACTGCGCCATCAGGCAGTTCAGTGCAACGGTCTTGATTGCTACCGTTTTTCCGCCCGTATTGGGCCCGGTTATTACAATACCCCGAATATCCGCACCATCTCTTTTATTTCCGATCTCAAACTGCAGCGGCACGCAGACCGCTCTGTCCATCAGCGGATGCCTCGCATTTTTCAGCCGAATCTTTCTGTCCGTATTGATTTCCGGCTCCACGCCGCCATACTCCATGCTCAATTTGCCTTTAGAAAAAATGTAATCGAGTTTTTCCATGACCTTCATATTCTGCCGCATCGTCTCCGCCTGCTCCGCGAGCATCGCTGTCAGCGTATACAAAATCCGACGTTCCTCATTCTCCGCATCAATCTGCAGAATCTGCAGTTCCTCGGCATACTTTGCCACAGCCGACGGCTCAATAAATAAAGTACTGCCCGTCGCGGATTTGTCGATTACGCTTCCGCCTATCTTGAATTTATATTCCTTTTTGACCGGAATGCAGATATGACCGTTTCGAATCGTGCTGAAACTATCCGACATACAGGCTTTGTTGGCACGCATGACCGCATCCGCTTTTTCCCGCATCCGCTCCTTAGTTCTTTCAATCTCACCCCTAAGCGACTTCAATAACCGGGACGCATCGTCATCCACCCGGCCGCTCCGAATCTGTATCGCAATCTGCTCTTTCAAATCTTCCAGCGCATCCAGATTTTCCGCATAATAGGCCAGCGGAATATCATACTGCTTACACCGTTCAAGATAATTTTTCAACCGCATGACCGCAACGAGGGCAATCCCTGTTTCTTCCAACTGTCCCGGATTCAGGCAGTCCCCTTTTTCGGCCGCCATAAGATACTCCCTGATTCCGGTGAGCGCTGCAAGGGGTGGATTGCCGCCCTTCTCCATCATTGTTCTGGCTTCGCTCGTCTCCCGCAGCTTCGTATGCAGTTCACTTTCCGATATACAGGGCTGTGTATTCCGTATCTCTTCTCTGGCGCTTTCCGTCAGCGCAAGTGTCATCCATAATTTTTTTACTTTGTCAAATTCTAAAATCTGTTCCGTATTCGGTTGTTTTACATTCATTGTTATAATCATTCCTTTCTTCAATCTGCAACTTTGTGTTCAAGGCGCTATCCGCCTCGATAGACAATTTCCTGTAAACTAAAGACCCCGCTAAAAGCTGAATGTGTCCTTTGGACACATTGGTATTTGACCTTTGCGGCAGCCGCCAAATGGCATGTCAGCATGTCCGCCTGACTCATTGCCCGCAAAAATAAAAAACCATGCGTATCTGCCAGACGGCATGATTGCATGGACATTTCAAAAACAATACGGATAAGATTTAAAACGCAGGCTCCTTAGCCTGCACTCGAAACCCACTGCGGTTACAGCAATTTCCTGTTATAAAAAAAGCACGACCAAATCGTCATGCTTCTCCAGAAAATCTATCGCTGTATAAACCGGTGCCCGCCAAAACGGACAAGTATATAAGTATGCAAAGCATTTGTATGGCAGATACATCAGCGGCATTGCCGCCGACATGAGGGCAGACTCTCATCGGGGGCTTCGGCATCGTTTCCATATCACCACGACCCGCAAGTCCCGGAACTGTCCCCTCCATTATTCAGTTCTCTGAATTCTCCATTCTTACAATGCTTAACATACATTCCCTCGCTTTCCTTTATTACTTTGTTTATCATAGCGGAAAAACGGGGGTTCGTCAAGAGGTTAATCTTTTATTTGGCTGAAATGTCCAAATCCTTAAAGCCAGTCTTCCCATTTTTCATTTCCTCAATTATTTCATCAACTGCGTCGGAAATAAATTGCTTCCATGCGGGAGCCTCTAAAATATCTCTTCTCGATTTGCATTTCAAAATCAGATCTCGAAGTTTTTCTGGTCTTACCTGATTTGCCTGAAACATTGACACAAAATACTTTTGAAACTGTGCCAGTGTTAAAGGCACAATATCCAATCTCTGCTTCATATCGCCTTTTGCATACCAGACACCATGTCTAAATGTCTCCGCCGTATTTGTATCAATCTTAATAGCAATGAACATACCATATACCGGCTTATCGTATTGAATAGCTGCATCTGAAACATGACGTCTAACCGGCTCCCCTTCCATGGCTTCCTGTCTTGAAGAAGTTGACATTGTGACTTCTGTTAAAATCAAAAAATCATCAAATTCACAATATAAGTCACCTTTGCCGCCTCCAGCAGCCGAAACTGGCAGGAAATCGGAATCCAGCCTAAAACCACGCACTTCATACGGCTTATTTACTAAATGATCAATTGCCAAAACAGCACGCCAAAGAATCCACTCCAAATATGCTGGCGTTTCATCTTTTGGAATTTCAATGGCATTATCCTCATCATACACTAACTTACCACCGCCTTTGATAAGGAGTGACATATAATCAGCAATTTCCTCCCATTGATTGCACTGATCGTTCGCATATTGAATTTCATCAGTCTGTGCCAGAATATTTTCAAGCCTTTGTCTGGCAATATTAATTTCTGCAGGAGTTGTTACTGGCAAATCTGAGATATCAAATACGATATGTCGTTCTTTCATCTGTTTAGCCAAATCATCGAGCAGAATTTTTGCTACATTGATATTATCCGTAGGCAAGGGTGCCCCAGTGCAAAGCAGCTTATACTGTTCCATAAGTGCCTTTGAACTAGCGGTACTTTTTGCAAGTTTCTCCGCAAGCACATGCTTTGCCGGTACAATTACAAGCCCTCTTCCCTTGCGCTGCAATATGCCGGTAATTCGGAGATATCTCATATTCATATCACTGTAGTCTAAAAAATTATCAGCCTTTTTAGAATAATTTTCCCCGCGTTTCGTTATCTCTGCTTTATCAAAAGGACGCTTTGCCGGTGCTTCCGCACGTCTCTTTCTGAGATCAAGTATATTGTCAACAACTTCATACAAATCATAACTTGGATTGGTGGTATGTCCCCATAAAGCAAATTCGATTCTACTAATTTCCGAAGAACCTGTGCGTTTTTCTAATTCCAGCATAATAGCAAGCATCCATCTCAGGGGGGAAAAGCAGCTCTTTCCATCCGGCATAACAAACTGTTCCACACTCATAGCCCGGAGATAGCATTCCTGAACTGCCGGGTATGTATCTGCATTTAAAAATACTTTACCAAAGGGAGTAATTTCATCTAATTCCCCAAGTTCTTCTTGCCGCCCATCCCCTTTCTTCACTTGCGGATAAACAAATCCATTTTTCGCAAACATTAATCTCCATTTTCTAGCATGGCTCCCGGATTGATCTTTCCCATCTTCATTTTGAATAATACCCTTCTCATCTAAAAGATTCATAAAGCCAATCTCATTTTCCCGTCCTCGAAGATTCCCTACAAAAGATGAGTTAGCAAATATCATAAATCCATCATGTATACGATTAGGGTTACGCAAACCAGTGTTACCTACCAGCCATATATCAACTTGTTCCTGCATAAAATATCCTCCACTTAATATGCAACAAATAAATATTCCTGAACTTTACTCCGATTCGTTTTCGCAGCATTCTGATTTCCGAAAAAATAAGTATAATCTATCGGAACAACCTCCACATGCTCTTTATACTTTGCTAAAAGAGCCACCATTTCATCCTGTGTTGGCTGACTGTTTGAAGAATAAGATACAATCAAAATACTCTCCGAAAACTTCTTAAACAATTGATCAAAAGCATTCGCAGCTCCCTTTCTTGTAGAAAACGGAGTGGGATACGATTTAAATTTTTTAGTCTGAGTATTCTGTTGTATTTCAACCCCCTGCCAATCTCTGGCAAGTCCTTCTACAAAATGATAACGACGTACATATTCATTATCAGACAACGGCGAATAGTATGGCGGATCTATATAAACCAAATCTGGATGCTCTATCCTTAATTCCATTGCGTCTCCATGCCTGGATTTATTTTCTTTCCCGTTATCAAACACTGCTTTATTTACTGCTTCAACAGCCTCCAGAAATTGTTGTTCCAATGTTTTCTTCAAATCCTTCCGGCCATCATTATACCGATCGCCGGTATAAGTAAAAATTCCACGAGGACGCTTTTTGATACATGCCCTTATAAGCGCTGACATAGCAATTGCATGCTTGTATGGCTCCTTTAAGGATGCAATATTCGTTCTTAGGATATCTATCAAATCATTATCAAAATCAGAATAATATAATCCTTGAAAAGTTTCCGCTACAAAATGATCCGATTCTATCTTCGGAATAAGCAATTCTTTTGCTTCCTCTAATGGTAATATCACATAATTATTTTCTATCATTGCCTTTGTAAAGGCTGCAGACATAGCCATATAGTCATTACTGATTACAGTCTTGCCCTTTGCCTTAAACATATAGCCAACAATGCCAGACCCAGAAAACAAATCAATAACTGTATCAAATTTAAACGGCGAAGCAACCGACCATATTTGCTCCAATAGCTTGCTCTTAGAGCCCATAAATCTTGTCGGAGGATATTTTAATACCTGCTCTGGAAGTGGTTCCGGAACAATTTTAAGCATTACCCTTTTTTTCGGCAAAGCAGTCACCATGACATCTTCACCTTTCCGCTTATTTCCATTACATGAAATATATCTCCTGGTCTGAACTACCTCGATTTTATATGGAGCATATAATTTATGTACAAGTGGATGATTTGAGTTCGTCAATATAACATAGCACCCCAGCTCATGTAAACGCTCTACCTCTTTTGCCAATTCTACATGATCTTCTTCATAAAACTGCTCCTTTGTATAACGTTTAAAATCAGCATATTCTGAAATCGGTAAATAGGGTGGATCTAAAAAGACAAAATCCCCCTCTCTGGCATAATCCTTTAATATTGATATATAATCACCACATATGATGATTGCCTGTTTCAGTGCTTTTGATGCAGCATATAACGTTTCTTCATCACAGTAATTGGGGGATACATATTTCCCATAGGGGACATTAAACCGTCCTTTTTTATTTACTCTATACAATCCATTAAAGCAAGTTTTGTTCAAATAAATCATTCTGGCTGCCGCTTCTGCTTTAGAAAGCTCCGCCCAGTCCAACTCGCGTACAGAATAAAAATCTTCCTTTGTATTTTTATATTGACGTAAATATCCTATTACTTCATCAACATGATCTGCTACTTCGCGATACATATTAATCAATTCAGGATTGCTGTCAGCAATAATTGCCTGTTCAGGATTCAGAGCAAAAAAAAGCGCACCACCACCAACAAATGGTTCTATGTATCTTCCATATTTTTCCGGCACTTTAGGTAAAATATCATTTAGCATCTGTGTTTTCCCACCTGCCCACTTTAAAATAGGCTTTGCCTGAACAATCTTTTCTTTTTTTACCACTGGATCCATATTTTTACATACCCTCGCTGTGTACTTCTGCTACATATATTTCTTTTAAAATATATCATGTGATCGCATCGCTTTCAATCTCAAATTCCGTAATCGCCGGAGTATATGGAAAAGTGATCGATTTTTCTAGCACAAAAATATATTCATGTGCAAGCATTAAAAAATTACGTTTACGGCCATCCCAATAATCTGCTGATTTACAATTATGCTGTTCTTTAATCACAATCTCCTTCAGCACAAAACCAGCATCTACAAATTTTTGCATAGAATTCATCCCAAGTGGTAAAACATATCCGTTCTTACGAACATCACCCATCATAAAACAGCAAATCCCTTTATTTTTTAAAACTCGAAAGGACTCATTTGCCACGTTTGACATAGCAAGCAAAAAGTTATTATAAGATAAACGTGATATATCTTCTTCAATACCTTTACTATACTGAATTATATCTGCATATGGTGGATGTGTGCAAACTAAATTTATACTATGATCTTTTATAAAGGATAATTTTCGCGCATTGCCTTCTCTGGTAAAAATTTTAGAAGCTTCTGAACAGGTAAAATGAAGATTTGAATTAGATAATTTAATAGAATCTGGATTTATATCAACACCAATAGCATTTCTGCCCAAGAGTTTTGCTTCAATTAATGTTGTCCCACTCCCCATAAACTGGTCTAATACCCAATCATGTTTCTTGGAATATCGTAAAATTAAATTTCTCGGTATGTATGGCGACCAGTTACCTCGATATTTTCCAGAATGTGTTGCCCACTTTCCTCTATCCGGAAATGACCAGATAGTTGTATCTTCCAGTTTAAAATTTTCAGGATAATTCCTTATAGTAATCCCTCCTTATTCCGATTTGCAATATTATACCGCATATAAACTTTTCTGTCTATCATCAGCAATTGAGAAATTTGTGCAGAAATTTGTGCACTTTTACTTGCTATCATCAAAAATCCTTGATATTTTTTAAAGCACCTTGAAAATATGGTTCACATGTTCCGAATAGTCCACAGCCGGGTGTTTGACACTTCTTTTTGATACCATATCGTAAAAATCCTTTATTTAAGCCCATCAAGGCTTATTTTTTTGTCAAATTTCTAGAAATAATACGTGCGCTTTTGTACGCTTTGTTGTATAATAAGATTATATTACAAAGCAGCAGGGAGGCATTTCGCATGTATATCTCACTTACAGGTAATTCAGATAACAAAGATGTCTATATTAAACGCTCATACCGTAAAAGTAATGGAAAAACTGCTACCCAGATCCATAGAAAACTTGGAAAGCTGAACGAACTCTTAGACCAGTTTTCCGGAGATTATGATGCCATGATGGCATGGGCAAAATCGGAAGCGGAAAAAGATACCATGGAATACAACGCTAAAGCAGGCAGCGTTACAGTTTCTTTTTCAAGAAGCGCTTATATTCCTAAAAATGAAGAACGCTGTTTTCAGATTGGATATCTGTTCCTCCAAAAACTGTGCACTGAATTGAAATTAGATTCCATTTGTCAAAAGATTTCTAAACGCCACAAATACACTTATGATTTCGGCGCAATTCTTACTGATCAGATTTTTTCAAGATTTCTGGCGCCTTCCAGCAAACTGAGCAGTTACTCTTACTGCCGTACGCTGCTTGAACCGCCTAAGTATGAACTGCAGAACATCTACCGCGCACTTTCTGTTATGGCTGAAGAATCCGACTTTATTCAGGAAGAGCTATACTGCAATTCAAACTTTGTACATCCGAGAAGCCAGAAGGTTCTTTATTACGACTGTACGAATTATTACTTTGAAATTGAACAGGATGATGATTTTAGAAAGTATGGAAAAAGCAAAGAAAACAGGCCAAATCCCATCGTTACAATGGGATTGTTTATGGATGCTGATGGAATTCCCCTTGCTTTTGATGTGTTCCCGGGAAATCAGAATGAACAGACGACCTTAAAGCCTTTGGAAACCGTTCTTATATCATTACACAATCTCTAAAGAAGATGCGCGGGGAAGACCGGCAGACTGCCTTGAATCCAAAACAGTTTCGCAGACTTGGTTCCGATAAATTCATTGATATATCCACTCTTGATGAATCCGATTCGGATATTTACGAAACAATCTTTTACAAGGAAGTGCCTGTTGTAAATGGAAACATGGATGAAACCGTCATTGTAACCTATTCTCCAAAATACAGGGCATACCAGAAAAGGATCCGCGACCAGCAGATATCACGTGCCATAAAAATGATCGAACAGTCCGGGAAAAAACGCAAAGGCAAGAATCAAAATGATCCTGCCCGTTTTATTAAAACCACAAATGTAACAAATGATGGAGAGATCGCAGGAAAGAAAGTCTGTGAGCTCGATCTGGACAGGATCAGGGACGAGGAAAAGTATGACGGCTTTTATGCTGTCATTACAAACCTCGAAGGCGATATAGACGGGATTTTAAAAATCAACAGGCAGCGTTGGGAGATTGAAGAAAACTTCCGGATCATGAAAACAGATTTTGAAGCACGTCCTGTCTATGTCAGGCGGGAAGACCGCATTAAAGCACACTTCCTCACCTGTTACATCAGCCTGCTTGTATATCGCCTGCCTGAGAAAAGGATCGGAAATAACTATACCTGTAACGAGATTCTAAGTACACTTCGTTCCATGCAGGTAACACTTTTGTCAAAGGAAATCGGCTATATCCCTTCTTACAAGAGAACCGATCTGACGGATGATTTACACAAGGCATTTGGCTTTCATACGGATTATGAATTTATTTCAAAATCAGCCATGCGGAGCATCATAAAAAGCACTAAAACAGAAGAAGTAAAAAAATAGCACAAATCGTTTCCAAAGAGAAAATGGCTACAGACCGCATAATTACTGGGTCTGTAGCCGCTTTTTGCTTTCACAAGTGTCAAACTCGGGATTATACCGCATATAAACTTTTCTGTCTATCATCTGCAATTGAGAAATTTGTGCACTTTTACTTGCTATCACCAAAAATCCTTGATATCTTTTAAAGCACCTTGCAAATATGGTTCACACGTTCCGAATAGTCCACAGGCGCGCATTCAAAAGAATCTATGCGGGAAATTGCTTTCTTTTCATTCAGATACCACTGTTTGTTCAAAGCAAAAATCACCTTCTTCGGTTCTCTCCACAATATTCCTTACCCTGCCGATATCCCGCAGGATTAAATCCACATAGCAGCCGTCCCGATTGCTCTTGAACCGCCCAGCACAATTCCTTTGATAAAAGAACAGGTACATAATTCCTTTATAATTTTTGATATATTACTTTCCATCCGTATTATTTTCCTTCTTTCAGCATCCGACAGAATCAGATTTCATAATCAATGCAAGCCCTGTCAACTCTGACAGAATATACAAATTCCCCGAATTCTATATGCTGCGGTGATTTCTGATACTCGTCCAACGTCTCCACCGTATCAAAATCAAAAATCAACGCGACATCGTAATTGGATGCGGGCGTTTTTTCCGCATTTCTAACAACGTTAAATTCTTTGATGATTTCCAGTTTCCTTAATTTTTCTGCTCTTTCCAAAAACTCGTTGATGTTCTTTTCCTTGTTCTCCTCTTTTAGGGTGAACATACATACATGTCTTATCATTGTGTTTCCTCCTTTAAATTCCAATTCAATATTTATTCTAACCTTTCTTTTTCAACCACCAAAAGAAACCGATGAATCCTTCCCTCCAAGACACCTTTTTGCTCCAGTATTTCCTGTGCGTGATAAAGATTTTCCTGACAATCCCTGACATTGAAATTCGGAAATTCCCATTCGATGATTCTTGCGAACCAGACAAGCGCCCCAACATCCCAAAACTTAATCGGCCGAAAGGCCTCATCCGCTTTTATGACTGAAAACCCGATTTCTTCAAATGCCGCCTGCGCTATCTTCAAATACTGATCAGGAAACGGAATATCAGATACATCATTTAACAACAGTTCCACAAGCTCCCTGTCGTTTTCCGCACCAACCTGCTCCGTGATAAAAATACCGCCATTTTTTAAGACCCGGTAGATTTCATTTGGATCAAAATCTCCATGCCGGTTTATGATCATATCAAAGCTTCTATCATCAAAAGGCAGTCTATCACCGCTATCCGCTTTCCGAAAATCAATTCCCAGTGGAAGCAGCCTTCTTTCACATAACGCTATGTTAGGCGGATAATTCTCTGTTGCGGCAAGATTATGATACGGATGCCTGAGAGATAATAAAAATTCGCCTCCACCCGTATCGAGATCCAGCAATCTCATCTCCGGTCGTAAATACTGCCGGACAATCTCTCCGTAATCCCACGGCAGGTCATTCTCTTCCTCATATTTTCCCTTGATATGAGAAAAATCCCATCCCTGAATATGTGCGTTCTCCTCTTCCTGCATCCATCGCGTTAATAATGTTTTCTTATTCATGTTTAACTACTCCTTTTTCGTATTTGGTCTTGTACGATTCGGTGCAGTTACCTGATAACATAATCATCATTTTAACCTCGATACAGCCTGTTATCAGCCTTTATAACTGCACCGAGTATTTACCTCGAATATACTGCATTTGCTCTTCACATCCTTTCAAGATTGTTTATAATAGGTAATTGCGAAACACATCCTTTCAGGAAAGCAGTTGTACAGAATAAACAAATCACAAGCAGGGTGCTATGTCGCCGCCGGTGTTTAGACGCCGTGTTTTGGCGTCTTATGCACCGCTGCGAGCGACAGTGCAGCGAAAGCGTGCCCTGCGGTGATTGTCTATTTTGTACAACGGAAGTCTTCGAAAACATCGTTTCGCAATTACCTATTGTTTATAATTACGTTAAAATCTTTAAAAGAAATCCCTTCTGGAACTTCATTAAATTGAGCCGTCGGGCTTTCTTTTCCGCCGCGCAGTTCTATATAGTAATCCACGATCTTTTGATACTGCTCAAATACATTTGAATACCTCGCTCAAATATTATACCGCTGTTTACTCCGCTTTGCCAAGGCAATCCATTGCAATTTTTTCCAGAAAAATCATATATCGCTCCTGACTCTCGTAATTAATCTCATGAAAAGCAATCCTGAGCGTTCCATCCTGATTATTTGAAAAGAATACATCAGGAAAATGCAGGCACAGGATAAACATTTCATACAGGTCGGTTATAGATAATGTAATCTCTTCTCTGACCTTATCCTGTGAATACTTATAATACAAATCTACTATATTTATCGTACAGGTATTTGTCCTTAATCCCTTCGTAGAAATTATTCGGTCATTAATATCCTTCCATATTTTTCTATAGCATTCTTCATCTGTATTAATCCTGACATTTTCCAGTTTTAATTCCTTTTCAACATATTTTTCAATATCCTCAATCCTATCGTAAATGACTCTGACAGAAATTAAGAAGATAAATCGGCAGAACTTTATTCCGTATTTTTCGATTCTTCCATGTGCATGCCAATTTCTGATATGTTTCAATACCATCGTTAATGCGTATTCATTAATATCGGCTCTGGATGCTCCTGCACTTATGGTCCGCTTGTCCAAGCTTTCCCAAAACGCCGTTAAGCTACCGATAATATTTTCCGCAATTCTCTCAATATCTTTATCTTCTCTTAATTCGGAAATATCATATTGTATCGTTTGTATTAAGTCCCTAAAATAACTTTCCGGATACCGCTGTTTTAATTTACCATTCGGGTAAAGTCTATAAATAGCCGGTACTCTGCCTTTTATGTATTCACAAATATTGAAAGCCATATTCCTGAACTCATAATACGCTTTCAACTCACCGTTCTTCTCCTTTTCAATCCACTTTGCTAATTTATCTCCATCTTTTTTATTAATCTTATTTTCAACTTTTAACCCTGTCGTCGTTAATAAGCGGAAAAAATCTTCATTATTCTTCACTTCCTCATTTCGACTCCGCTGGGGCTCAGGCAATGAACCGATATCCTGCATCAGTATATCTTTAATTTTCTCATAAGCCTTTATCCCCTTATCATTCTTATCGTCAAGAATATTCATGATCCTCTTTCTGATCGATGGAACTTTATCTGCATTCCGCCTTATCTCTTCATCTTTCTCCGAGTCCCTTTTTTTCAATTTTTCTATCATATGAAGAATTTTATTTTTTTCCTCATATTCGTCATCTTCCTCTGTAATATAGGCGCTCAGAAAAGCTATCCTGCTAAGCGGATATCCTCTCGAAATCAGATACATAAAAATCAGAAATCCCATATTCGTATTGCCCATGGCCTCTGTATCAATACACTCTTTCACTTTATACAAATATTCTTCCGGTACTGTCCACTCCATTCTTATATCCAGAATAATTTTATCAAATCCTCCAAAATCATCCGATGTAATATATTCAAAGGCCGACACCGGATCATTACAATAAGATACCATACTTTTATAGGACTGTAAGTTTTTATATCTGCTGAAAAAATCTGCTTCCGTATCATCGTCATTGAGAATCAGAACTCTTTTGTACTTAACTTTCATCATCTTATACTCCTCCATCACAGATAAAGATCCGCATCTATATACATTTTCGTTACAAAGTGTCCATCTTCCGTTTCACTTGCACTGACAAACCCCTCTTTTTCGGGATTATCAAAATTAATCCTTTCCAGCATGATTTCCGTTGCGTTTAATCCATTTCCCTCCCTGTTGCCAGAGAAGCTTCTGTCCCCAATTCCATTGATCATTTCTATAACGATATAGTTATCCTCCATATCCGTATAGATTTTCAAATGAAACATTTTATCGATTCCGTAATCTCCATACGTCAACGCATTGGATATCACTTCTACGATTCTTGTATAAAGAAATGATGTTCCTACCTCTTCTTCATTCCACTCAATCGTTTCCAAATCCTTGGAAACAGTTAACTCAAAATTCAATTGATCGCTGTACATTTTATATACAGCCTCTATCTCATTTGATAAATCCCAAAGTTTACGATCTATCATAGCAGAATCGATTCCGGCCTGAGACATCTTTTCCAATATGAACATAAATCTTGTTTTTTGCGAATTCTCCGCCAGTTGTAAAGAAATCTGATTGATCGCCTTATATACGATTTTTTTTACGGTTATTCCGTTTCCGCTATTTTTTTTCTTTGCCCTGGAAATATTTTCCCGAATCGCGCCTTTAGAAACCGACACGTTATGCACCATTTTCAAGAGTCTGCACTCATTTTGAGTAATCACTTCATTAAAATAAATGTACATGATTTTACGATATAATTCCCTGTTTTTTTCATCCTCTCTTAAACAATGTGCAACCTCCGCTATCAAAGCGGGCTTCATAATATTTTCTACAGAGTGGGAATAGTCTTCCACCATCTTGTTGTTCTGCCTTATCATGCTGTCTTTCTCTGCATTAAGTTTTACCTGCTTTGCCATTGCCAGGCTACGATATTGTCTTTCAGACAAATTCACGGGCAGGTTCAAAAACTCTCTTCTTTCAATTAGTGTACCGTTTCTTCCTTCTATATCTTTTCCATCATATAATTCGCCATCTCCCATCTCGCCCGCTCTTAAAGTTCTTCTGACGAACTCTTCCGCAAAAAAGATATAACAGTTTATCTTCTCCTGATTCCCTTCCTCACTCTGCTTCATCGCCGCAAGACCCCTGCGAATATCTTGAAAAGATTCTATTTTATTTCCACAAAGATTTGATAAGATTTCCAGATCGCTATAAGCCGCTATTGATAATTTTCTCAGAGTGCTCGAGATGATGATCTCAGGTAACAGCGCTGAGAAATCGCCGGCTCTTCTTTTTTCTTCTTCAAATGACAGATATCTGGGCTCTGTCAGTTCCTTTAATTCGCCTGATATCTCTTCCTTAAAAACCTCCATTTCATCAAACCATTCCAGAATATCTTCTTTCCCGTCCTCTGCTTCAAAATCTTCCTCATCTCTTGAACATATTTCCAGAAAGCATAATATATGTACATATAATTTAGGGATGTCAAAATTATACAGACCCATTTCCAGCGCACGCTCAAAATGTTCAATATCCTGATCAAAAATACCATAACGAATATATTCCAAATATTGCCTGTCCTCACCATCCATTTCATTTCTGTCGTAGATTTTTTCCAAGCCGAAATCATCACCAAAAATCTTATGCAGGCCGTTTAAAACAAAAAAGTTGCAGTAAACGGCATATGCTGTGACAAATTCCTCGCTCCATTCGTATTCTGCAAAAATGTTATTTAATAATTCCAAGGCGGAATCCCTGACCTCCATACAGGTCTTTTTATCGCAATCCTCCAGCAGACCAGCCGTTCGCTCTCTCTCATCTGCCAATTCGTTTAAAGCATCTATATAGTCCTGAACAATCTTGTACATAACAGCCTCCTGCATTTTTCATTTTAACAGCCATGCCGCCTCCCGGCGGCACAAACCATCCCTGATTCTTCAAATAAAGGTCTTGTAATATCGTATACTTCCATCTTTCCATTCTTCATATTTAGCAGCCATCCTTTCCTAAGAAAAAAACGTTGCAGTTTCCTGTCAGATTGTAAGCTTTTCAGTCATTCAATGCCGATACGATGCTGATCACACCGCCGACAATTTGGCAAGCAGCTTTAACAAATTTAATGATACTCATTCTGATAACCCTTCCTTTCTTCCAGCCTTATGCAATCCCTGCATAAAGCCTATTCAAAAATCTCAATTACGGCAATGACTGCCTTGGCAACATTTTTTATTACCTTCACTACATCTTCAATTTCCATAATCCTACCTCCTCTTGAAAATTAACAACTTCATCATCTGTATTAATCTTCATGTTCGTCCTGGATCTCGTCTTTAATTCCCAATTCCAGCTTAATTCCCTTGACAAGTGCTGCAGAATAATTCACTTTGCCCTTTTTAGCGAGAATATCCAGCCGCTGCGGTATTGTTACATTTTTTTTCACATAAATTTCTTTGGCCGCCGTTCTGAAATATGGCATCCAAATATGAATGTAGACGACATCTGTTTCTCGTTCATTTGGAACCGGAAGCTCCCTGTTATTGCTTTCATAATCGAGTATTTCTAATGCCAGACTTTTTTGAGCAGAACAAATGGCTTCTTCTCTGGTCGTCTCTTCTATCAGGATCATATCAGGAAAATCCAGAAATTTGATCTGACAGATATTTCCATCGCATTTTATTCTTGCCGGATATACATAGTTTTCCTTCATCTCTTTTTTCACTCCCCACGCCCCAAGGAAGATTATAATCCGTATTGATTGTTTACAATACAGATTATAATCTTCCTTACAGTTCTTGTCAATCTATTTTTTAAATATTTTCCCCAAAAGTTTTTCATTGCATTTTCCCTTCATATATCTTATAATTTGGTAACGAGATGTGCAGTCAATAACAGTGTAACCGTTACCTTATTTGAAACCGTTAACTGTTTCCCATAAGGAGGCTGCATATGACATTTCGTGAAATCGAGACAATCTTGATGGCTGATAACTGGGTTTTAATCAGCGTGATAGATTCATACCACCAGTATCGAAAAGCTGACGCCCCTAATGCCATCATTGTTCCAGACTATGATGGCCGCGCCCTCAGCATCGGCATCATCAGGGATCTTGAAAAAAAGACAGGCCTGTCTCTTCGGAGATAGGCTGTTTTTTACCTGAGCCGGAATCTGTAATGACTTTTCATTTCCGCAATCTCCTAGTATACTATAAGAAAACCCAAACAGAACGATAAAGGTGTGATTGGCAAAATGACAGTTCCATCCAAAACACAAAAACAGACATACAACATGACTTTCTGCATCCTGTCCGGGCTGGCGATTATTATGGTCGTGGCAGGGCACCTCGGCTATGATGTGATGACGGCAGGCGGTTTATTTCCCTACTATTCTTTCCATGTGCCGTTATTTATGTTTATTTCCGGCTATTTTTATAAAGATGCAGAAGAAGGGCATCCTCTTGCCTATGTGAAAAAAAAGTGCGCCCGGCTTCTCGTTCCCTATCTTGTCTGGAATCTGTTTTACGGACTTATCGCGCTTTTTCTACGAAACTGCGGATTTTCCATGGGAGAGGGAATCGGCTTTCGCACGCTTTTCCTGATGCCGTTCCTGCACGGCTACCAGTTCATCTATAATTATGCGGCCTGGTTCGTTCCGGTCCTGTTCGTGATTGAAATGATGAACCTTCTCATGCGCCTCATTGCAAAACGCCTATTCACAAAACCTTTGAAAAAACTTGCCGGAAGCCGCATCGATCAGCCGGATCCGGATAAAGCCGCAGAAACCGGAACCGCAGATACAGACAGATTATTGGAATGGCTGTACCTGACGGCCAGCCTGCTTGTCGGCATGGCCGTTGTACATCTCGCGATTGGCGGACATGTATGGGGCAATTACAAGGCACCGGGCAGAATCCTTTTCCTTTATCCCTGCTTCCAGATGGGACAGTTCTACCGGAAAAATCTGGAAAAGCATGACACACTTGGTAATCTGCCTTATTTTGCAATCCTGATCGGTATCCAGACACTCCTGCATTTATGCTGTAACGGACTGGCCTTCAGCAGTGTATGGTGCACAGGATTCGCCAACGGCCCGGTAATTCCATATGTGACAATCGTGTCAGGTATTGCATTCTGGCTGCGCGTTGCACGGCTCCTGACGCCAATCGCCGGAAATAACCGCGCCGTCCGCTATCTCGGCCGCAATACGTTTACGGTGATGATGCACCATGTCATGATGTTCATGCTCATCAAGATGATACTCGCCGGCATTGCCGCGCATACGGGGTTCTGCGCTGATTTCGACCTGGAGCAGTACCGTACCAATATCGATTATATTTATCTCGTCAGAGGCGTCGAGCACTTCAAAATGGTCTATCTGGCGGCCGGAATCGCCATACCGCTGCTCTTGCGGTATGCTTTGGAACAATGGATGCCCGCCAAAGCGGACAGAGAAGATTTGCGTCGCCCCATCGCGTAAACACTCCGGAATGGAGATTAAATTAAGAGAAAGGCATGGTCATGAACATGAAAAAAGTACTGGTCACCGGCGGCACGGTCTTTGTAAGCCGGTATGTGGCAGAATATTATGTGCAAAAAGGCTGTGACGTCTATGTCCTGAACCGGAATCACGGCGTTCAATCGGATGGGGTAAAACTGCTCTTGGCAGACCGGCATGCCCTCGGCGATACGCTCCGGCCGTTTCATTTCGATGTCATTCTTGATATGACCGCTTACACGGCGGAAGATGTGAACGACCTGCTCGATGCAGTTGGCAGCTATAACGACTACATTCTGCTCAGTTCCAGCGCAGTCTATCCCGAAAATGCCCCGCAGCCTTTTACCGAAGAGACACCTGCAGGCCCAAATCAGTTCTGGAGAAAATACGGCACCGATAAAACAGCGGCGGAAGAGGCACTGGTCAAGCGGGTTCCGAATGCCTATATCCTCCGGCCGCCCTATCTGTACGGGCCGATGAACAATGTCTATCGGGAAGCCTTTGTCTTCGAATGCGCCCTGAAAGAAAGAGCCTTTTATCTGCCAAAAGACGGCCGGATGAATCTGCACTTCTTTCATGTGCATGACTTATGCCTTTTCATGGATATTCTTCTGGAGCAAAAACCAAAACAGCACATTTTCAATGTCGGCAATGCCGAAACCATCACCGTGCGCGACTGGGTATCGCTGTGCTATCAAACCGCCGGAAAACCCGTTTCTTTTATCGAAGTAAATTCCGGCATAGAACAGCGGAAATATTTCAGTTTCTACGATTACGACTACCGCCTCGATATCAGGAAGCAGAAAGCATTCATGCCTGTTACGAAAACGCTGGAAGAAGGATTACAGGAATCGTTTGCCTGGTATCTGGCCAATTCTGAGAAGGTCAACAGAAAGCCGTTCATCGATTATATTGATGAACACCTTGCTCCATAAATTTTTATGAAATTAAAAAGGAACTTAGTATTTATAAGGATTCGTGGAGAATTTATTAATAAATATAACAAATGGAGAGAAACTTTGAAGAAACATATTATCATTGCAGGTGTGCCACGGTCAGGAAAAAGCACAATTTCTCAAAAAATATCGAATAATTTGGGATATCAGCATATAAGCATGGACTCAATAATCGCAGGAATTGAAAGCGTTTTTCCTGAAACAGGCATTCATTCTGATGCAGATACAGACCTTTTGGAAAATATTCAATACATCAGTTCTAAGATGGCATTATTCATTCGTGCAATGATAGACAGTGGAGAATATGGTGAATGTGATTATGGGATGGTAATTGATATATTTCAATTATTGCCACAGCATTATATTCAACATATAGATTCTTCTGTTTGTGAAATTTATTATTTCGGCACATCCGAAGTAACTCCTGAAGAAAGATATGCAATTTTGAAAAAATATGACACACCCAAGGACTATACCTATTATAAATCTGAAGAAGAAAATAAAGAGGATTGTGCAAGCATTGTTGCGATCAGTAAAAATCTGAAAGAACAATGCAGAAAATATAATTTGCCTTATTATGATACATCTTACAACAGGGAACAGATATTCAAGTCCATTTTTGGTTTTTGAACAACAGGAATGTGATTGTGGTAAAATTTAGCCAATCAAACAATGACAAGATTACAGAAAGGTAAGATTATTCAAAATGAGAAAACAAGGTAAATCATTAAAAATCATTTGGTGGATGTATATAAATTTATTGTTTGTCTTTGTCGTTGTTAAGTTTAAAGGTTCATTTTATGAATTAAGTGATAGGATTAATTCTTATACAATGCAAAGTTCAATGAACTATAATCTTATTCCGTTCAGAAGTATGTCTACTCAGATCAAACACATTACTCAGTGGTGGGCACTGAAAAACTTATTGGGAAATATAATTCCATTTATTCCTTTTGGTTTTCTTTTGCCCATTGCATATAAAAAATTCAATTCAACAATAAATGTTTTCTCTACTGGTTTAGCTTCAATACTGTTAATAGAGATTTTTCAATTCTTTACTAATCTTGGCAGCTTTGATGTCGATGATATAATTCTTAATATGATAGGAATTGTTTGCGGGTATTTGATGTTCCAGATTATTAATCGCATTGCTGTAAGAAAGCGATAATTACCAATTTATCAGTAAACTGACACCACAATCACAACAGAATCGTAACCCGGCGTCAGAGCGTATAGAAATTCAGTCTATGCGCACTATTTTTATATAAAGAAGCAGATTTATGAGCAAACGGAAATCTGAAGCGAATCTGCACCCGCGGGTTGCGTCATTTCCTATCCGAATCGATTGAATGCAACCACACAGATTGCTAGAATCTACTTATCAAAAAAACCGGGAAATCCGGAAAACAGGGAGGCAGTCATATGGAACTTTCAGAAAAATTATTGAACTTACGAAAAGCAAATGATCTGACGCAGGAACAGCTGGCCGAGAAGATAAATGTTTCAAGGCAGTCTGTTTCCAAATGGGAAAGCGGGCAGGCTATTCCCGAATTAGACAAAATCGTCGCGTTGTGCGATATCTTTCATATCACGACAGATTATCTGCTGAGACCGTCGGAACTGGACCTTTTGTCGGTCAAAACACAAATGCTCGAGAATCAGCAGAAAACCCTGGAAAATACGATTCAGAAAAAAGAACGGACGAAAAGAACAGTCCTCAGATGTGTATCCATCTATCTGATCGCCTTTTCCATCCTGATTCTGCTCAATCAGCTTCAATGGGAAAATGATTTTTTATGGAACATTTTTCCCGGCCTCACGCTGGAGCTCATCATCTTCTGCATCGCAACAGCAATCGCAATCCTGTTTTACCTAAAAAGTAAATCTTCCTCACACTGAAGAATGGCTCCAAAGAGCCATTCTTCCGGGAATGATTTAGATTTTCTTAAGCGGCGCCTTATGACGCTTTAGAAAATCTTCATTCCCTATCCCCTGGCAACAATATTCTGCAGCCACACACCTTTTTTCACCAGAATGAATCCAATGATACATTTAATCCAGTCCGCTATCTGTACCGTCGCAAAAATAGCAATGACAGGGATTCCCGTAAAACGGCTCAGGCAATACGCCACCGGTACACTGACGCACCAGACGAATACGCTGTCGAACAAAAAGGTAATGATCGTTTTGCCGCCCGAACGCAGCGTAAAATATGTCGCGTGCATAAAGGCCGCCTGCGGCATGAAGATTGCCTGTGCGATAATGAACTGTACTGCCACCGCTTTGACATCATCAGTCGTATTATAAATCTGCGGAAACAGCGGCGCGATGCAGACCATCAACGCCGCAACGCCGATACAGCAGCATACAGAAAAGGCAATGATCTTATTGTCCGTATCCCGCGCTTCTTCCATCTTACCGGCGCCGAGAAGCTGTCCGATAATGATTGCCACCGCATCACCCATCGCGATAAATACGACATTGAATACATTGTTGATCGTATTGGCAATATTCAGACCCGCAATAATGCTCAGTCCACGCACGGAATAGCATTGGGTAAGCATCGCCATCCCCGATGACCACAATGTTTCATTGATCAGCAGCGGCGCTCCTTTGATAAAAAATTTCCCGGCCAGATGTCCCGGCACTTTCAGCGTCGAATAAACGCCGACTATGTAAGGATTTTTTTCTTTATGTCCGTGTGTCCACACGATGACGATTGCTGCTTCCACATACCGCGATACCACCGTTGCGATTGCCGCGCCTACAACGCCCAGCGCGGGCAGTCCCAGTTTACCGTAGATCAGCAGATAATTCAGGCATAGATTGACAAAGACAGCAGCAATACCCGCCTTCATCGGCACCACCGTTTCTCCGCACTCTCGCAGCGTGCTGACATAAATCTGCACCATCATGAAAGCGGGAACGCCAAGCAGCATCACCCGCAGATAATTTTTCCCATGGTAAAGCGCTGCTGCCAGGTCTCCGCCGTCGCTGCTGCCGTTCAGATACATCTGAATCAGATTTTCCCCAAAAGACAATAACAGCAACGCAGCCCCCGTCGTCAGAATCAATGCCATCCAGAATTTATAACGAAAAGTATGTCGGATTCCTTCATCATCCTTCTGACCGAAATACTGTGCCGTAAAAATACCGGCTCCTGCAAGGCCGCCGAATATGCAGAGATAATATACCATCATCAGCTGATTGACAATGGCGACGCCGGACATCTGCTCCGTTCCGACCTGACCGACCATAATATTGTCCAAAAGACCTACAAAGTTCGTAATGCCGTTCTGAATCATAATCGGCACGGCTACCGCCAACACCATCTTATAAAAAGCCCTGTCTCCGATAAACTTCTTTTTCGCTTTACCTAACATTCCGCCACCTGTTCCTTTTCTCGTCAATATACGGCTCAATTTGACCGTAGTCTTTTTATTATAGCGCATATGGCGGTAAATGCAAGATGCTTTTTCCGGTTTCCAAAGCCAGGTTCCAAAGCCAATGGTTTTCAAAGCCGATTGCGAAAGTTCAAAATTATAAAAAAGATGCCATAGTCCGAGCCGCAAGGCGGAAGAATTGTCCCTGTGGAACCCCTCGAAAAACGCCGGCACTTAGCGAAAAAGCGGCACAGACGCTTTTGAGCTTAGTACCGCTGCGTTTTTAGCGGAGCGAAAGCGCGGTTCCACAGGGACATTCTCCCGCCTTGCGGCTCGGACTATGGCATCCGGACAGCCGCTTACAAAACAAACATCAGAAACAGCACCCCATACGCTTTCCGTAAATCACGGCCCACGAGCAGATAGACGCTCCCCATTGCGAAGCCGAGTGCAAGGCCGAGCATTCCGGTCAGCAGGTCTTTGGTAAAAATATGCGCAAGCCCCCAGGTCATGCCGCAGATCACACCACCATACGGGAAAGCCGGTCTCCCGAACCACACTTCACACGCTTTTTGACCGAATACGATGATCAGGAGAAAAAGCCCCGTTTCAAAAGCATAGTAGAGATATTGGAACAGAAAAAGAAGCGTTCCTTTTCCTCTCCATTCCAGATACACCTTAAACCCGCCCCAGTCCATATAATCGAGCAGAAAGGCCATAAACACCAGCACGGCACATAAAGCCCATTGCCACGCGCGCACGGTCTTTCCCTTTTCCAGCAGCGGAAACTGATACTTTTCCCCAGACTTTTTAATCAAAACATATAGAAACGCTCCCCACGTCACACATGTCAATATCCAGTGAAATATCGTCTGCATGGCCGAAAATTCCTGCATGGATACGCCGTACAGCACGGGCTCCAATAGATAGGCATAAAGCACCTCCATGCCGAGTCCCATAAAAGCATATAGCCCCAGTGACAGGTAATCGCCGCCCGTTATCCTGTTCTTACTCTTATCCTTCGAAAACATTTTCTTTTCATTTTTGGTCAATGTCATCATCTTCGTATTTACTCCTTTCAAAATCCTTCTGTTCCAACTTTCCGCCTGTTCCTTTTCCTATCATATCTTTCTATTTCGTTTTTCCGCCCGGTTCTTTTTCTGAAGCGTCTTTCTATTCCGCTTTTTCATCCTCTTCTTTCCGATGCGATTTCAGTTCCTGCAAAGTCCGATTAGCGCGTCCAATTTCATGAAACACCGCTCCGTAGTATATGACCACCCCAATGAAATAAGGAATCGTAAAGGACAGGAACATATCCCGGTAGGCATCCTTGTGAAGCGGTTCCGTCCGCCCGGACAACCATGTAATGAACATCACAAGCGCAATCAGCAGCACATACTGCCCTGCTATCACAAGAAGCAGCGGATACTTCTGAAAACGGTAGTGTTGGGACAAGACAAAGGTTGCCAGAAAAGAGAGCAGGAACATCATCAATATGTTCTGCTGATAATTCTCAAAAAGTCCCTGCATCAAAAATTCCAGCACCAGTTTTCCGAGCATAAGCATCGTAAAAATAACACATCCGGTAGCAAAAAAATTATGTTTATTGATGATTTTCATAAGTCACCTCCTGCATCCGCTGCAATGCTTCCAAAAAAGGCTTTTTATATGTCCTGTTCAAGACAAGCATTTCTCCGTTGTCCATATAGAGCCGGAGACGCATATTCAAGTCGGCCTTTATCCGGTCTATTTTGTACAAATTGACCGCTGTCGATTTTCCAATCCTGACAAATCCCTGTTCCTCAAAGCAATCCAGAAAATGCTGTAAGCTGTCTTCCAACTGATAGACTTCCTTTTCCTGATAAGCAAACAGCTTCCTGTCCACGACTTCCAGATAATAAAGACTGCCGGGATACAACTTGTATACACTGTTATCTTTTCTCCCCATTACACTTTTGAAGGAAGAAAAGAAACTGCGTACAGCCTGTATTTTCTCCGTCTCTTCCCGGAAGTGTACATCCACATAGTCTTCTTTCAGGGAAGCTTCCCGAAAATATTGTATTTTCATGGGGGCGTTCCTCCTTTCTGACTCCATTTTATCAGTCCTATAATAATCCGCAAGACTCTTCTGCGTAAGCTGCGAGTCAGGACGTTTATGCTGCACAGGCGCAAACTCCACAGCTTGCGCTCCTGGAATTTACTATGTATATTCTTGCTTAAACCCTCTATGATAACAGCAATTTCCTATAGAATAAAAATATCCCCGGCACACGTCTTAAACGTATTGCCGGGGATAAATCCCGCAAATTCAGTTATTAGAAGAGCATCTTATGTACCTTATCTTCTTCTTCCATCTTCTTTTTCAGCATAAAAGTCTGATACTGGAAAAGAAGCTCTTGCTTCTGCTTCTCGGAAACGGCCTTCGGCAAATCCAAATCTTCCAGACTGCTTCTGGCTTTCAGCTGCTGCAGGGAAGCAGATGTATTATAATGATAGGTATACTCCAGACCATTTGTCGAAGCACCGAGGCTGCTTCTCTGGGATGATACCATATCCAGCGCCTTGTCGATTGCATCCAGACTGAAATTATCGGAAGTCACATCCAAATCCGCAATGCCAAGCGCTTCCAGCGTAGAATTGGCCATCTGGATTCTTCTGCTGCTGCCGCTCGGATTCGTCACCAGTTCCAAATCGGCCATACTGCCATCGAGCAGCTTCTGCTCATTGAAAGAAGTGCCTTCTGCCAACGACTCGATACCACCCTTTAACTGATCGATCTCCCGCTGGTAAATCGCCTTATCCGAAGGTGAATTGATACCGTTCATCGACCTTACTGCAAGGTCACGGATTCTCTGAAGATAATCCGTCACACCTCCCAGCGCGCCATCCGCCACATTCAACGCTCCTATCGCCATCTGTGCATTCTGGGCGCCAACGTTAAGGCCGGTCTCTTCTCTTTTCATCCGTTTGGCAATCGCAAGACCCGCTGCATCATCCGCCGCGGAATTAATCCGTTTTCCACTTGCGATGTGGGAATAAATATTGAACATTCCTCTGCCGATCGACATCGTACTCATGACGACTCCCCCTTTCTGCTTACCTAAAGGACAAAAACCCCGTTAATCGTTCAATTCATTAATCGTAACTGTAAGATGTGTCAGTCTTTCGTTAATTTCTTTGCTCGTTTCCGCCATACCGCCCGCAAGCTTCTGTACTTCTGCCGCAACGACAGCAAATCCTTTGCCGCTCTCGCCCGCACGCGCTGCCTCGATGGAAGCATTCAGCGCCAACATATTCTGCCGCTTGCTGAACGCGGCGATCTGAGAAGTGCTCGCATTCGCAGCATCGATTTCTTTCGCCGCTTTTGCAATGCCATTGCGGAGTTTCTCCAGAATACGCTCATTCTGCATCTCCTGATAGCTGGAGCGGACGAACATATTGATCACATCGCCTAACAGATTCGCCGATGCTTCAATTTCTTCTCTTGACTTTATAGTTACTTTATGCAAAGCATCAATATATGTTTCTTCATTGATACCGAGTTCTCTCGCCGTAGCACGAAAAGCACTCTCTTCCGGCTCTTCCGGAAGAACCTGCCCGCCAATAACACTGCCGAGCACGGTGCCGTCACTTAACGTAATTGGGATACCAAAATCAACCAGTCCCGCATGACAGGAATAGACTCCCTGACCCTCCTGATCGCATTTTTCACAGCGCCTGCATCCTTCTTTACTTCCTCTTGTAAGTTTAATACAAAAATCTGTGAAATTGTAGCATTCGCTGATATACTTTCCGTCTGCGCCAACAGCCACGGTCGCCAAACCCGTACTTTTGGCCCAGTTATCCATAATGCTTTCAAATTTCACCATGTCACAGAAGTCTTCAATTTTCATATCCCCCAATCCTTTCTTATGTGAATTTTGCACAATACACAAATAGACTGCATAAATTTTATGTGTATTTTATTGTATCATTCCTATCTCTAAAAGTAAAGGCCCTATTCAGAATGGATGAATATAGTACAGCAAAATTACTGTCATAAATCCTCCCAGGAAAACCGCTGTCTATTCTTCCCCAAAATAAAACTTCTCACGCACGCCGCCCGTATATTCCAGAATACAGTCCAGAAAGCGCTCGCCGTAACGATTGAATTTGTTCTCTCCAACACCTGTTACTTTCAGCATTTCCTTCTTATCTAACGGCACCCTGACACACATATCCACCAGCGTTTTATCCGCAAAAATGATATAGGGCGGCATATTTTCTTCTTTGGCAATGTTCGTACGGAGATCCCTGAGCCGTTCGAACAGCTCAAGTCCTCTGGAATTTAAAATATCGGAGCGTCTCGTTTTGGCAGCCGTCTTACGGCCGGATACATCTTTTTCCACTTTCGGTTCCTCCTTCGGCTTTTTAAATATGACACGTCTGTTATTTTTGATGATATCATCTGCCTTTTCCGTGATCTTCAAAATAGAATATTTGTCGTTCGTCACGAAAAGCAGGCCCTCCACCAGCATCTGGTTAATGATCTGCTTGATCTCGATTTCCCGCATCGGCTTTAAAATTCCATAGGACTGATAAGAAAACATACCGTATTCCCGCAGTTTCGCCCGGTCATCTCCGGCCAGCATTCCCGCAATGACATTGATGCCATACCGCTGTCTGACCTCCCGGATACAGGATATGATGTGTACCGCCGTTTCCGTCACATCAACCTCTACATATTCCCGAATGCAGTTCAGGCAGTTCCCGCAGCGAACAGTTCCTTTTTCACCGAAATAATGCAGGATATATTCCCGCAGGCAGCTTGATGTCATACAGTAATAGGTCATCGTTTTCAGCCGTTCTTCGTCGCGCTCTCTGAGAGCTTCTAACTCTTCCTGCGTATACTCTACATTCTGCTCCTTACTATCCAGCAGAAAGCGGTTGATCATGACATCCTGTGCCGAATAGAGAAGAAGGCATTCCGCCTTTCCGCCGTCTCTTCCGGCACGCCCGGCTTCCTGATAATAGTTTTCCAGACTCTGCGGCATATTATAATGAATGACATAACGGACGTTGGACTTATCGATGCCCATCCCAAAAGCATTCGTTGCAGCCATGACCGGCTTTGTGTCAAAGATAAAATCTTCCTGATTCTGCCGGCGTTCTTCTCCTGTAAGTCCTGCATGGTATCTGGTCGCCGGAATTCCTTCCGCACACAGCTTTTCATAAAGGGCATCCACATTTTTCCTGGTGGCACAGTAAATGATGCCGCTCTCCGCCGCATGTTCTTTGCAATACTTTATGACATAGCTGTCTTTTTTCTTTGGCATCTCCACCGCAAAATACAGATTCTTACGGTCAAAACCGGTCACAAGCACTTCCGGCTCCTGTAACCCAAGCACGCAGATAATATCCTCCTTGACCGTTTCTGTCGCCGTCGCGGTAAATGCACTGATGACCGGACGTTTTCCAAGCTGCCTGATGAACTGCACGATTTTCAGATAGCTTGGTCGAAAATCCTGTCCCCACTGAGAAATACAGTGTGCTTCATCCACCGTAAGCATCGAGATATCCGACTGTCTGGCGAAAGTCAGAAAATCGTATGTTTCCAGCCGTTCCGGCGCCACATATATGATCTTATATTGTCCGGCGCCCGCTAACCGCAGCGCTTTGGAAATCTGGGATTCACTCAGGGAACTGTTAATATAGGCGGCATGAACACCCGCCTGATTCAGGGACCGTACCTGGTCTTTCATCAGAGAGATCAACGGCGATACCACAAGCGTGATGCCCGGCATAAGAAGCGCGGGTACCTGATAACAGATTGATTTTCCGGCACCGGTCGGCATGATTCCCAGCACATCCCGACCGGCTAAAATTCCATCAATTAAATTTTCCTGGCCCTCCCGAAATTCAGAATAGCCAAAATATTTCTTCAGTATATCAAACTTATCCATAGACTGCCTTTTCAAAACACATTTTGTTTCTTTTCCTACATTTTCCTACATCGAGAAGATTTTGATATTCGTTTCTGCGGTATCGCCCGTGCTTTTAATAACTCTGCGCAGACCGTCAAGTGCTTTCTGGAATCTTCCATAGACTTCATAAACTTTGTTGAACTGTTCCAGCGCACCTTCCCTGTCATTTCTGTCTTTGGCCTCCCAGGATGCACAGCCGTACTTATGAAGTTCTTCATGCAGGCTGACCGCCTGTCTGAATTCAGAGGTACCCGTAATCCGGGAATCTTTCTGTTCTGCAATCCATTTCCCGAACTTACAGCCTTTCGGATTATTGAGCTGTGTGATCTTCAGCCGCTCAAAATCGGCCAGATTATTATAAACGCGCCAGGTAAAGATCAAATGGTCTATTTCAAAGACAGTAAGCCAGTCCAATGTCGTGATTCTGGCGTTGTGTCTGGCCATATCGCTTCTGGCCCGGTCGATATCGCGGGAAATGTGGAATAAATGCTCTCCCGTACCTACGCATTCATCCGTCAGCGTATCATAACTGTTCGCGATCGCATCGATTGATGATACAAAATCCTGCGTCAGCGAAGACTGCGTATTGATTTCCTCATAAATATGATCGATCTCGCCGCTAATAGAATTTAACTGCACCACCATGCCGCCAATATCTTCAATGGACCTGTGCACACTTTCGTTTCCGTCCTTCAGCCGCGTTGTCGTCGTGTTAATGGATTCGGAAAGCGCGTTGATCCCCCGCATCAGTTCTTCCACATCCTGCACAACCTCCTCCGCAGAACTCGTTGTGCTGGCAGAAAGATCTCTGATCTGATTCGCCACGACCGCAAAACCCTTGCCCGCTTCTCCGGCGCGTGCAGCTTCAATAGAAGCGTTCAGAGCGAGCATTCCGCTCTTGCTTGCAATCTTTTTTACCATATCGATGATATTATTAATGCTGATCGCCTTTTCCTTAAACACAGCAACCTGTTCGTTGATCGCAAGAACCTGTTTCGCGGACTCATCCACGATTTTCACACTTTCACGCATACCGGCAAGGCTGTTCTGGGAAGTCTCGATGACCCCATGAGCATTTCCCTGAATATTCTGTACCGCGTTCTGAATATTCTGAATCGAATCTTCCAATTCCTGACTCGAACCACGCATACCACTAATGGCAGCCGTCTGGGAATTTACCTCTTCGATCATTTCCTTGACACAGGAACTGTCGCCGATTCTCCGCATGGAGTCATTCAGGCGCATAACAAAATTGTTGTTGGATTTTAAAAAGGCATCCAGCACCGCATTGTACTTTTCTGCGATTTCCGCATCATGGAATCCCGATACATCGATCGGTGCAAAATCTCCCTGAACCGCTTTCTCCATAAAAGAGAGCAAAAGAGCCTTATCTTCATCATAAAAATTGTTCTGTTTTTTCCCCCGCACCTGATATCCTCCTGTTCTTTCCCATATATTATCCCTTAAACAGGCTGTCATTCCGAAGCCTAATTATCACTTTCAGCATACCATATCCGGCCGAAAAATAATACTTCTATTTTTCAAATTTGACAAAATCTGAACCTGCAGAAACTGTCATATCCACTGAGCCCGTTTCTCTCAATGAGCTATACATAGTATCGTATAACAATAATTTTTGATGGGCTGCGCATTGAAGCAGATTTCCCTTTGCCGTTCCCATCTTCATTGATACCTACAAATCCAGCCTGTTCATTTTCTGTCTCCGCTCCTCCGCAGTCGTCACCGTATAAATCCGCGTAGTCTCCAGGCTGGCGTGTCCGAGCAGATCTGCCAATTCAAATAAATTGGAGTATGTCTTCATATAGGTAATCGCAAACAAATGCCTGAAACTGTGCGGGTGCGCCTTTTCTTTCGGGATTCCCGCATCATCAGCTATCCGCACGAGCATTTTGTAGACCGCAGTCCTGCTGATGGCGCCGTTCCCGTTTCCCCGGAAAATAATGCCCTCTCCTATCCCGGCCTGCTCGCAATATGCTGCCAGATCCGTGACCAGCTTTTCGGGCAGATAAATTTCTCTGCTTTTTCCCTTATTACAGATTAAAAATCGCCCCTGTTTCATTGCCTCTACGGTACAGCCAGAAAGTTCACTGATGCGGATACCTGTCAAAGCAAGCGTCCGCATGATACAATAATATTTTTCCCGGCCGCTTTCTTTTGCCCACGCAAGCATTTCCCGATATTCCACTAAAGTCAGAATATTATCCGGCCCTTTTCGGTTCTGCAGTTTCAGCATCTTAACCGTACAATCCGTATGGCCCGTATATTTCAGGTAACTGTTGAGCGCCACAAGATACAAATTAATAGTAGATATTTTCCGGCCGCGGTTCAAAAGTGCCTGCTTATAGGCAATCGTTTCCTTCTTGGTAATCGCTCTGTTTTCCAGATATTCCAGAAAAACTTCCGCCTGCTTTACATAAATACTCCTAGTCTGTTCCGCCAGTTCTTTCTGCATCAAATAATCCGTATAGCTTCCCAATTCTTTTGTACTTTTCATTCCCATACCTTCCTTTCCGGTAAAAGGAACTGCTTATCCTGATTTTTCACCCTGCGCAAAGCCTTTCTTCTCAATTATAAGCTGTACAGGATTTTGCTTTATGACCATTTCCGACGGATTTTCTGCAAATATTTCCGATTTCCTAAAATTTTTATATAGAAAAAAAGAAGAGGAATTTTATTCAAATTCCCCTTCGTATTTTTTAAAAAAATGATAATAGCTCTTGACATTCTCCAGTTCAGTCCAGCGTTTTACATCTACCACATCTTCATCCATATCGTATATTTTGGCACCGCGCATCGAAAGCAGGAATGGCGAATGCGTGGCGATGATGAACTGACAGCCGAAAAACCGCGCCGAATCTTCCAGAAATTTCAACAGTTCCTGCTGCTTGGCCGGAGACAGGCTGTTTTCCGGCTCGTCCAATAAATAAAGGCCGTTTTCCTTGATCTTATCCGTAAAATAAAGGAAGGCGCTTTCGCCATTGGAATGCTCCCGCACATTGTCCATAAGATTCCGGCGGACATATTTCGATTGTGTATTGCTCCGCGCAAGGCATACTTTTTTCAGTTGCTCATAATCATCCATCGAGCGCATTGTAAAATGGGAATATTTATTCTCCAGATAATCCTCAAATAATTCTTCTCTTTTCCGGTCGATTCCGTCATTGATACTCCGCAGATTCAACATAAAGTCAAAAACGTCATCGCTCGTGATGATCCTGCTGCCCTTCGGCATACGGAGTGCGCGCCGGTTCCCGCTGCCATCACCGCCCTGACAGCTGCAAAGCTTTGTATATTCTTCAAAAAAATTAGAACGATTATACAGGGTATCCCGTTCCAGTCCCAATTTCTCCGCGATCACATTCAACGCCGTCGTCTTGCCGGAGCCGTTGCCACCGTAAAGAATTGTCACCGGCTCGAAATCCAGCATCTCCAGACAATGCTTCGATAATACCAGAAAAGGATAGAAAGTGTCGTAACACGTTCTTTTCTGGTTCATGGTGAAACTGTATTCGAGTTCTCTGCCCGGAAATTGAAAGCGAGATAAGTAGATCATGACTGCATTCCTTTTTATCAATATTCTTTACAAATAATTGCTTCTATTCAGCAGATTGAAAGTTCTTTATTTTTTCATTCAGTAATTCCGACTGTTCTGCCAGTTCCCTGTTGTTCGGAGAAAACGTCAGCCCCACAACGACTTTTCATATGTACGGCCTTGCCCTTTCTTTGCTTTGCGGGGTGACAATTCCAAAACATACTTCTTAATCAGTATCCTGCCTCAGAAATCGAATATATTTTACCAGATTTTTACGTTCCGACGCCTCCAAAGTCTGTATGTCATAGACGATATCGTGCATGGTAATGTCATCGACATAGGCAGCATTCATATCCAGATTCCCGAGGTAGCTCGTATTGGAACGCAGCAGATAATCGGTGCTGACTTTATAAAATCTGGCAAGTTCTTTTATGACAGCGATCGGAATTTCACGGCGTCCGTTTTCATAATTGGAATACGTCTGTTGAGAAATACCAAGATATTTTGCAATTGTATCCTGTTTGATATCATGGTCTTCTCTTAATTCTCTTATAATCATGTTCAGTGTTTTCATAACCATACCCATTTGCACACTCTGGCAGTATTTCTGCCATCCGATTTATGTTGTTACAAATGGTATCACACAACAAATTATTGTTCGGAAAACACTTTAAAATAAATAAAAAATATCTTTTTCACAATATTATGTTGTGCTTGCTTTATGATATTCATAACACCAAATCAACATGAAACCACATTCTGGAATAGCGAATAGACAATTCAGGAATAGACACTCATAATAATTTCATAAAACAAAGGAGGAGTTCATCCATGAATAATCTAAACAACTATATCGGTGAATATCTTGAATTTTGCAGGTATCGGAAACGCCTGGACCCTAAGACTTTAAAAGCATATCGAATCGATTTAGGACAGTATGAAAGCTTTTGCTCCAGTTCATACGAATTTTTTTCCAAAAACACCGTAGACCATTTTATCACAAATTTACACAAGCAGTACAGACCTAAAACCGTCAAACGCAAAATTGCGAGTTTAAAAGCTTTTTTTCACTATCTGGAATATAAAGAATTATTGAATGAGAATCCTTTTGCCAAGCTGGATATTCGTTTTCGGGAAGCAAAACTTCTTCCCAAAACAATTCCGTTTCACTCAATACAGGCATTCCTTTCCACGCTTTATGCACAGAAAGAACAGGCAAAGACAAAATATCAGCTCCGTTGCTGTATCAGAGATATTGCTGTAATCGAATTACTATTCGCTACCGGAATGCGGATTTCTGAGTTGTGTTCCCTAAAAGCTCCCGCCGTAGACCTTAAAAATCGTACGATATTGATTTATGGAAAGGGTGCAAAAGAGAGAATTTTACAACTGGGTAATCCGGAGGTGATTTCTGCTCTGAATCTATATCAGGAAACCTTCCAGGAATCCATAGAAACCTGTGGGTATTTTTTTGTGAACAGGCTGTGTCATAAACTATCGGATCAGTCCGTCCGGTTCATGATCAATCGTTATGCGGAACTTTCCGGTATCAGTCAGCATATTACACCACATATGTTCCGGCACTCTTTTGCTACGCTTCTATTGGAGCAGGATGTTGATATACGGTACATTCAAAGAATGCTTGGACATAGTTCTATCAGCACGACAGAGATATATACGCATGTGTCTAATGCGAAGCAGAAGGATATTCTTGTGCATAAGCATCCTCGGAATTTGATGGTGGTGAATGAAGGATAATACTAAATTAACATAACTTATTTCCTAATTACTGTTAATTTAGTATTATCCTTCATTCACCACTTGTTTTCCATTCCATACTTATATTTTTATTTTAACAGATTTTTATGATATCATTTTGTCTATTTTTTCTCACTTTTTGTCTTTTTTTGCCACTCGATGGATTTATACCAAATTACAACTATACAAAAAATAGACAGTTCTGAATATCGCCAAAAAAGAAAAAGATGGCTAATAACCAATATCATGATGCTGGGGCCATAAGCCCAACTACCGAACCTCGTTGAAAATTTAATATTTTACAGTAAATACAGATAATCCACCCCTTTGTGAGTTATAATGGTTGTAGTTCTTGAAAGGCGGTATCTCTTATGGCATTTTTACCGAATAGTTTCTTCAGGAATCTCTTTCGGCAATGGAAAAATCCGAAGAAGAAATCATTGTGCTGGTTGTCCTTATCAGGAACAATGCTGTCCGAAGATTTACAAAAAGGCCGCTTCAATTATCACTTCAAAAAAAATGCATCTAACAGGGCAAAAGCCAGCGATACATGCAGAGTGAAGAATTTAGCAGTCTGGCGCGATTAAGAAACGGCGTGGAAACAGCTCCTTCCAGTCTTCGGAAAAATTACCATTTGGATAGCCTTCCAAGAGGAAAGCAGCGAGGGAAATTTTTCTTTGGAAGTAAAATAGCAGCTTTGAACTTCAGAAAGCTCTTCGGATTTCGGAAGGGACTTGGGAACTACGCGCAAAATCCTATACTACTGTATTAGTATAGAAAACAAACTAAAAGTATGTCAGTGCTTTTGGAGAAAAGGTGCCTCTTATAACAAATCTACTGTGAAATATTAAATTTTCAAGGTTCTTACAAGGATTCAATCATAGAAAAACTCTATGTTTTGTCCCCGGCATCATGCCATTGAATAACAACCACCTTTTTCTTTGAATTTTCATTTGCAGACTGATTTTAGCAAATCACACAGACAGAAGAAAATCCTTCTGCGGGTTTCCAAAAAAGAAGTGCTATCGCTGACGGCCTCCCTGTTTCTCGTCCTGACACAAAAACTGAATATACTTTACCAGATCTTTACGTTCGGTATCCTTTAGCGTCTGCATATCAACAATGATATCGCGCATAGTAACTCCATCGACATAAATATTATTTACATCCAGACTGCCAGTATAATTCGTATCAGAGCGCAGCAAATAATCAGTACTGACTTTATAAAGTTGTGCAAGCGATTTTACCGCCGTAACAGGGATTTCACGATGTCCGTTTTCGTAATTAGAATAAGCCTGTTGAGATATGCCGAGATATTTGGCAATTGTTTCCTGTTTCATATCATGATCTTCCCTTAAATCTCTCAGAATCTCATTCAACGTTTTCATAACCATATCCTTCTAACTGCCACTCCAAACATACAATTAAAGAAAAACATTAAAGTATTATGACTATTCTTCCAGCAAATCTTCTATTGACACGTTCAGAACCTTCGCCATTGCCCTCAATTCAAAATCTGTTACAGTGCGCTCGTGGCTTTCTATTCTGGAAATAGAGCCCCGACAAATATAGATGGCGTAAGTTTCCAGCCTGTCTGATAATTCCTTTTGGCTCATTCCAAGTTCCAAACGGTATTTTTTGATGTTATTTCCAACAATATTTTGTACATGATAATCAATTATTCGTGCCATATTTTTCGTAAGCGTCAAATCCGACGCCCTACCTAAAATTTAAGCGCCGCTTAACTGCGACGCTTGCTGTAACAATCAGCCGGCAAAGTTCTTGACCACGGCATGAGTGGTTCCAGCACTGGTTGTTCTATATTCCCATTTTTATTTACAAGCTGCGGCAGCTCCGTCAGCAGATGTTTGATGTAATAATAAACATTTAAGCTGTTTGCACGTGCGGTTTCGGTAATGCTGTAAATGATGGCGCTTGCCTGCGCCCCGCGGACTGTATTTATAGTCATCCAGTTTTTCCTGCCTATTGTAAAATTTCTCAGTGCACGTTCCGATGCGGAATTATCTATGGGGACTTCTCCGTCGACCAGAAATACTTTGAGATACTCTTCCTGATTTATGCTGTATGCAAGGCCTTTTGCTGTTTCACTTTTGGGAAGGATCTTCCCCTGGCGGAAAGTATCTTTTACCCACGCAAAATATTCTTCAACCAGTGGCCTGATTGAAGCCTGTCTCTCTTTAAGGCGTTCCTGCGGGGAAAGATTCTTCAAAGCATTCTCAAGGTCATAGATGGCACCGATCCGTACCAGCGCCTTGTAGGCAGCCGAAGAT
>CAJTUC010000029.1 GCA_910579395.1 uncultured Lachnospiraceae bacterium
ATTTGCCTTCGGCAAATCGTAGAACTTCTTGGCGAAGCACCCTCTGGTGCAAGCCCTAGAAGTTCTTCTCACACTAGTTTACTATATCCCTATTCGGAATGTATAGAAAATTTTGATATTTTTATGAAATTGTCTAAATATGGAATGAGAGTCATAAATTAATGACAAATGTGTCATATGTGGATAACTCTGTGGAAATTGGGGATTTCTTTATCTTTTTCGTTGCTTTTCTTACAAAATCGTCAGAAAAGCTGTGGATAAGTTGGTCAATTTCGTCGATTAAGGAAAAAAGATACTGATTCGGTCAATGGAAATACGCCATTGTTATTTGGAAATGCTGGTGGTAAGCCGGCTGGATGCCATATCGGTGGAAAACTCACTGGCAAATCGATAGAAATTATGATACACTAGAGCGTGTTTGAAAATTGCTTTCTGACAGATGTGCGTCACAATTTGCAGGAGATTTGCATCAAATGAAGGGCGCATAGCGGGCTATGTAACCTGAATTTGCGCAAATATCGCGCAAAGTGGGGCGCGCAGATGGCGGGAATGAATTTTCATACACGCTCTGGCATTCGGATGACGTGATGTGTTTATGGAAGGGAAAGATATTATGATAGACATTAAGATAAAACGTGAATGGGGATGTATGCTGCTGATCTGGCTCAGCGGCATCGTATGTCTGATGTACTTTTCTTATATGACAAGCCCGCTGTTTCCGAAATCCTATGGCTGGGATTCCGCATTCTTCCAGCTTGTGGGAGTCGGCATGAAGAAGGGATATATTCCTTATCGGGATTTTTTTGATATGAAGGGGCCGTGGCTGTTTTTTGTAGAATATGCGGGGCAGCTTCTCTGGCCTGACAGGGTGGGCATTTTTCTATTACAATGTATCAGTCTGGGCTGCGCCTTATTTTTTGGACAGAAGATTTTTCGGCGTTATTTTAAGGGAACGGGAATGGTAAGCAGTCTGGCAGTTCTGATTCCGTTCTATGTCGTGCTGGCACCTACGATCGAGGGCGGTAATCTGACGGAAGAATGGAGCCTGCCGCTTTTGTTCCTGTCGATGTATCTGGCATTGGATTTCATTGTCGAAGAAAAAGAGTTACATAAGCCCGTGTATGGGTTCATTTACGGTGTATGTTTCGGAATCATCGCCTTGATCAGGATCACGAATACCGTTATGATATGTGCGGCTGTTCTTACCATTACGATTTATCTGATCATCAATAAACAATGGCGGAATCTGCTGTGGAATGCAGTAGCTTTTCTTTTGGGGGTCGGAGCGGCATTTATACCGCCGCTCATTTACTTTGGATATTATGGAGAAATTGGCAGCATGCTTTATGCTGTATTTGTATTCGGTTTTGTTTATGGAACCGAAGGGTTTAAAATCGGCGTGGGGGGAACTTTTCTGCTTCCGCTTTTCTTTACGATTGCCGTATTCATTCTCACCGGACAGAAGAAAAGGCGGCTGTGGCTGCTTGTTCTGCTGAATACGGCGGGCATGATGGTCACGCTGGGAATGGGAAACAGCACACTGCACGATTATATACTGGTGATTCCGGGAATGATGCTGGGCGTCTGGCGTTTTGCGGAGGCGTGGAAGGAAGACCGGAAAATCTGGAAAAGGGTATTTCTGGCAGCGGCGGTCCTGCTATGCTTCTATTATCCGTTTCGCAGGATGGCGAGAGACGGCATGGCAATTTACTGGAAGATCGGTAATGATATGGAATATCGGTATGTAACGGAAACGGCGGCGTATATTCCGGAGGAAGAGCGAAATTCTGTATGGGGCTATGAATGTCACCAAAGATGGTTTCTGATTGCCGATATCATGCCGTATAGCAGATATTGCGGCTGGCAGGAACATTATATGCAGCTGTCCCCGCAGATTGAAACGGATATTCGAAAGATGATGGAAAGCGAGCCGCCCAAATGGATTGTGACAAAAGCTTCCACAGTGTTCCGGAACGCAATGATGATAGAGCAGATGGAAGGAAAATATGAGATTTTTGTAGAAAATGAAGGATTCCGGCTGTATCGGCTGAAGGATGGAACGATGTGAAAAGATTAAAATCCGTCCTCCGGCCAGGCAGCACGCGCGTCCTATGGTACCTGCGGCGACCCTGGAAAACCGTCGGTACTTAGTGAAAAAGACGCTTGCGGCTTTTGAACTTAGTACCGCTACGGGTTTTCGCGGAGCGGGAGCGTGCCGCTGCAGGTACCATAGGACGCGCGTGCTGCCTGGCCGGAGGACGGATTTTAACTTGAAAGAACCGGCGGTGAAATCTTTCTGTTTCTATTTTGGCGAAAATGTGTTATACTTTTCCAGCGGCACTTTTTCGTGACGCGGGGAAAGAAAAGTAAAAATGTGAAAAGAGGGAAAAGAAATGTGGGCTTATGAAAGTGTTTTTTATCAAATATATCCTTTGGGATTCTGCGGTGCGCCTTTTGAAAATGACGGCGTGTCAGAGTCCCGGATACTGAAAGTGAATGACTGGATTCCGCATATGAAGAAAATTGGTATCAATGCGGTCTATTTTTCTCCGGTCTTTGAGTCCGATACGCATGGATATAATACGAGAGATTATCATAAGATTGACTGCCGTCTCGGAACCAACGAGGACTTTGCGGCGGTTTGTAAGAACCTGCATGAGAATGGCATCAAGGTCGTTCTGGACGGCGTATTCAACCATGTGGGAAGAGGTTTCTGGGCTTTTCAGGATGTGCTGCAGAAACGCTGGGATTCTCCCTATAAAGACTGGTTCCATATCAATTTTGACGGCAATTCCAATTACAATGACGGCTTGTGGTATGAAGGCTGGGAAGGCAACTATGACCTGGTAAAACTAAATCTGCGCCATGAAGATGTAATCAATCACATTTTTGACAGCATCAAAGGCTGGGTAGAAGAATTCGACATCGACGGACTGCGTCTGGATGTTGCGTACTGCCTCGATCATGATTTCCTGCGCAGGCTGCGGAGCTTCTGCGGCGGATTGAAACCGGATTTTTATCTGCTTGGGGAAACATTGCACGGCGATTATAATCAGTGGATGAATGACAGTATGCTGCATTCGGTCACGAATTACGAGTGCTATAAAGGATTGTTCTCCAGCTTTAACAGCATGAACATGTTCGAAATCGTACATTCCCTGCTGCGGCAGTTCGGCCCGGAGAACTGGACTTTATACAAGGGAAAACATATGCTGTCGTTTGTGGATAACCATGACGTGACAAGGGTGGCGAGCATTCTGACAAATGAGAAGCACCTGCCCCTTATTTATGCGCTCTGCTTTGGTATGCCGGGAATCCCCTGTGTTTATTATGGCAGCGAATGGGGCGCAAAGGCGCAGAAGAGCGAAGGAGACCCGGCTCTTAGAGCCTGCTTTGCAGCGCCGGAGTGGAATGAACTGTGTGACTGGATTCATGCGCTCACGGAAGCGAAGAAGGATTCGGAAGCGCTGAATTATGGTGCGTTCCGTTCGGTCGTATTGACGAATAAACAGTGTATTTTTGAAAGAAAGTCGGAAAATGAGCGTGTGCTCGTTGCCATCAATGCGGACAGCGAAAGCTATACGGCGCATTTTGACGCGGGCTGCGGCATGGCGGTCGATCTTTTGACCGGAGAAAAGCACGATTTCGGCGGCGGCAGCGAACTGGCGCCTTACAGCGCAGCTTTCTGGAAGATGGAAAAGTAAAATTTTTGGGTAACAGTTAAGCCGCCGTGCAGGACGGTGTATGGTTCCTTTGAAGGCACGCTTTCGCTCCGCGAAAAGCAGCAACGGATGCTAAGCTCGTGAGGAACCTCGCTAAGCACCGGCGCTTTTCAAGGACCTTCGCAGGAACCATACACCGTCCTGCACGGTGGTTTAACTGTTACATTTTCGGCAAATTTTTCAAAAAGGATAGTTGACTTTTACAGAATAATCCTTTATGATAAAAAGCATGTCACAGTAAGCAGCAAGATGAATTTTAAGAAAGGAGGTCAAGGAAATGTCAGGATACATTAAGTTAAATCGGAATAGAAGATCTGCATTAGAATTTAGCATGAAAGTGAATAATAGAAAAAGACATGAAATTACCTCCGCATCTATATTTGTGTGTCCATGAACGGGTGAAAAGGAAGAAGAGTCAGGAAACCGGGAAATGGATAAAGCCAGAATAGAAAGATGAACAGTCGCGGGCTATTTCAGCCGCGGCTGTTTTTTGTGTACGGTGCATTCGAGGACTGCGTGCTGAGAAGGGAGCATGGTTATAACGATGAAAAAAATATCAACTTATATTTGGGAAAATAAAATGCCATATTTATTGGCGGTAGCTTCGCTTCTGATTGCGGTGACATTAGATATGATGGCGCCGAGGCTGACAAAATCCGTTGTGGATGATGTTATCGTCGGCGGGAATATGGGAAAACTGAAGTTTCTTCTGCTCGGTTTTCTCGGCATCGGCGTGGGAAGGTGTACCTTCCAGTATATCAAAGAATTTACTTTTGACCGGGTTGGTTCCAAAATTTCGGCACAAATGCGCCGGGACCTGTTTGTACATATTCAGTCGCTGAGCGCGGATTTTTTTGACAGGACCAATACCGGAGAACTGATGGCCCGCGTAAAAGAAGATATTGACATTATCTGGGATGCGCTCGGGTTTGTCGGGATGCTTCTGATTGAAGTATTTTATCATACCGGCATTGTACTGGTCTGTATGTACATGCTGAACTGGAAGCTGGCGCTGATTCCGACCGCGGCGATGCTTTTCTGCGGTACGATCGCGATCATCATGGAGAAAAAGCTGGGCGCAGTCTATGAAGAAATCAGCGAGGAGAATGCGGTTCTGAATACGGTGGCGGAAGAAAATCTGGCCGGGGTGCGGACAGTCAAAGCCTTTGCCAGAGAGAAGTTTGAGATTGGAAAATTCCTTTCTCATAACAAAAGATACTATGAGCTGAATATGAAGCAGTCCCGGCTGTTCGTGAAATATGACCCTTATTTTTCGGTTATTTCCAAGCTTTTACCGTTATTGACTATATTGGTCGGTGGAAGATTTGTCATTGCCGGAGAGATGACGCTCGGCGAAATGACGGCTTTTGTGGAATATTCCAACAATATCGTATGGCCGATGGAGATGCTTGGATGGCTGACCAACAGTTTCTCTTCGGCGGTGGCTTCCAATAAGAAGATTAAGAAGATATATCAGGAAACGCCCAGCATCCGGGAAGCCGAAGAGCCGGTCATACTGGATAGGGTTCATGGAAAAGTGTGCTTTGACGGGGTTTCTTTCCACAAAGCGGATATGCACGAGATTCTGCACGATATTTCTTTCACGCTGGAGCCGGGGAAAACGCTCGGTATCATGGGAGCGACCGGTGCGGGCAAGACATCCATTGTACAGTTATTACAGCGGATGTACGATGCGACGGGCGGTACGATATCCATTGACGATGTGGATATCAGGCAGCTTTCTCTGGAGCAGCTCCGCACGAACATCAGCAGCGTGACACAGGATGTATTCCTGTTCTCGGATACGATCAATGAGAACATCAAACTGGGCAAAAAGAGCACGACGGATTTTAAAGCGGTGCGGAAAGCCTCTACGGACGCACAGGCGAGCGAATTCATTGAGCGGATGGAATGGCAGTATGATACGGTCATCGGTGAGCGGGGCGTCGGCCTTTCCGGCGGACAGAAACAGCGAATCAGCATTGCGCGGGCCCTGTCTAAAAAAGACCCGATCCTGATACTGGACGATTCCACTTCCGCGCTGGATATGGAAACGGAACATTTGATACAGGAAACGCTGGAAACATTGACGGATACGACGAAGATCATTATCGCTCACCGTATCAGCGCGGTGCGTCATGCGGATGAAATTCTGGTGCTTCAGGACGGCAGCATTGCGGAGCGGGGAACCCATGAAAGTCTGCTCGCCGGGAAAGGTCTTTACTATGAGACGTATCTTGCCCAGTATGGGGACTATCCGGAAGGAAAGGAGGCATAGACTATGGCGGTCAATTCTTATAAAGATGATGAAAAAAGTGTGGAACGAAGTAAAATACAGACATTAAAAAGGCTTTTTGCCTATTTACTCGCCTATAAATGGCAGATTGTTCTGGTGCTCGTGATCATGGGATATGGTGTGGCAGTCAGCCTGTTAAATCCGCTGATCATGGAAGCGGCAATCGACGAGCATATTGCGGTGGGCGATATCGGGGGATTATACAGACTGCTCTTGATCGCACTCGTTCTGAACCTGCTGCTCGTGGCGGTCATCAAGCTGCGTATGTTTATTATGGCGAAGGTCTGTAACCAGATTCTGCTGACGATACGGCAGGAATTGTATACCCATATTCAGAAGCTGGATTTTCATTTTTTTGACAGCAGGCCGACAGGAAAGATTTTGTCCCGTATCATCGGGGACATCAATTCCCTGAAAAATGTGCTTTCCAACTGTGTTACGACGCTGATACCGGACGGATTTACCATCATTGCGGTGGTGGGAATCATGATTTATAAAAATCCGAAGCTTGCGTTTGCTTCCATGCTGTCCCTGCCTCTGATGATTGCAGGGATGCTGTGGATTGAGGTAAAAGCCCATCCGCGCTGGCAGACATTCCGGAAAAAGTCGGCGAACCTGAATGCTTTCATTCATGAGGATATGGCGGGCATCCGGGTCATACAGAGCTTTCATGCGCAGGAGGAGACACGGGATACTTTCGACACGCTGATCAAAGAACATCGGGGCGCTTTTATCGATGCAGTCAGATTGAGCGACGCTTTCGGCTCCGTTATTGATTTTTCCTGGGGGCTTGGCTGTATTCTCCTGTACTTTACGGGAATCGTGATTATAGGTGTGGATAAGGTGTCCGTCGGTACGTTCATTGCTTTCAGCACCTATTTGTCGATGTTCTGGCATCCGATTCAGAATATCAGCAATTTTTATAACCAGCTTGTTACCAACATTGCCGGTGCGGAGCGGATTTTTGAAATACTCGATACGCCGCCCGCCATCGCGGACGAGGCGGATGTAGAAGAGATGCCGGAAATAACGGGGGAGGTTACATTTGACCATGTGAGTTTTTCCTATGATGATAAGGTAAAGGTGCTGGATGATGTGAGCTTCCGGATTAAGCCGGGAGAAACGATCGCGCTGGTCGGCCCGACCGGAGCCGGCAAATCAACGATTGTGAATCTGATCAGCCGCTTCTATGATGTGCAGCAGGGTAAAGTGCTTGTGGATGGCAGAGACGTCAAAAAGGTCTCCATCGAAAGCCTGCGCAGGCAGATGGGAATCATGACACAGGACAATTTCCTGTTTTCGGGTACAATAAAGGATAACATACGTTATGGTAAGCTGGATGCAACGGACGAAGAAATCATCGCGGCGGCAAAGGCCGTCAATGCCCACGATTTTATCATGAAGCTGGAAAAAGGATATGATACGGAACTTTCCGAACGGGGCGGCGGTTTGTCCATCGGACAGAAACAGCTGCTTGCCTTTGCAAGAACGATGGTCTCCATGCCGAAAATCCTCGTTTTGGATGAGGCAACTTCCAGCATCGATACGAAGACGGAAATTCTGGTGCAGCGCGGCATCGAGAACCTGTTAAAGGGACGGACTTCCTTTGTCATTGCCCACAGGCTTTCTACGATTCAGCATGCCGACCGCATTTTTGTGGTAGATGACGGGCATATCGTGGAAGAAGGAAATGCGCAGGAGCTGCTTGCAAAGAAGGGCGTTTATTATCAGCTTTATATGGCGCAGTTTTCGGCGTAAGAGGAAGCGCCAATATAAATGCAGCAGACAGGTAGAGAAAGGCGGAAAGAGACAACCGTCTTTTCTCGCTCCTGTATGATTAAGCGGTTAGAAGAAGAGGTTAGAAGAAGAGGAGCATAGGAATGAAAAAATCGGAAGAGCAGTTTGCTGATACACAGGAAAAGAACAAACCCCACTATGGTCTGCATCCGGACACCGATCTGGATGAGACGGAGCAGAAGCTGTTAGAGACCTTTAAAAGGAATCGGAACAATTCCCTGAAAACCCTGATTGGCATTTATAAGGGACATTATCTGGAGCTTTTTTTGTCGATTTTCTTTTTTGCCATTAAGCATTCACCGGCCTGGGTCCTGCCGATCGTGACGGCTAATATTGTGAATATTGCGACAGAGCGGGGCGGTGATGCAGGCAGAAAAATTTTGATTCAGGTGGGCATCATGGTCGTTTTGATTGCACAGAATGTTCTGACGAATTATTTTTATACCTTATTCTATGCGAGGGCGATCAGGAATGTGGAGCGGGATTTAAGATGCTCCCTTGTGCGGAGGCTGCAGCAGTTATCGATCAGTTATCACAATGAAATGCAGTCCGGCAGGCTGCAGTCCAAGATTATGCGGGATGTGGAGCAGATTGAGACGCTGTCGAAGCAGATTTTCATTTCGATGCTCAGCATTGTTATGAATATTGCGGTCTCTTTTGCCGTTGTGGTGACAAAGAGCATGACTGTTTTTGTTTTTTTCCTGGCGACGATTCCGGTCGCTGTCTGCATTATGGCAGCGTTTAAGAGCAAAATCAAAAGATATAACAGGGTTTTTCGAAAAGATATGGAGGAAACATCCGTTCATGTGATGGAAATGATCGAGATGATTCCCGTCACAAGGGCTCATGCGCTGGAAGAGAAAGAAACGCACAAGATGGCTCATCAGCTTTATCATGTTGCGAGTTCCGGCCTGTCTCTGGATATGGTACAGTCCTATTTTTCGTCGATCAGCTGGGCGGCTTTCCAGATTTTTCAGGTATTGTGTCTCGGATTCACCGGCTATCTTGCCAGTCAGGGAAAAATCAGCGTGGGCGAGGTGGTCATGTACCAGACTTACTTTGCATCCATCGTCGCGCAGGTGTCATCCATCATCACGCTGCTTCCAACGATTGCAAAAGGCCTGGAGTCCGTCGATTCCATCGGCGATGTCATGCTGTGTCATGATGTGGAAGAATATAATAATAAGAAGAAACTCCCTTCTATACGGGGTGAGATTACTTTTGAAAATACCGGATTTCAATACCCGAGTGGGGAAACGCCTGTCTTTTCGCATTTGAATCTGAAGATTAAAGAGGGAGAAACAGTCGCTTTCGTCGGGGAGTCAGGGGCCGGCAAGACCACGATCTTGAACATGGTGATCGGTTTTCTTCATGCGACGGAGGGCAGGGTGCTGATTGACGGACAGGATATGGAGAGTATCAATTTAAAAAGTTATCGTTCCAATATCGCGGTCGTGCCGCAGACACCGATTCTTTTTTCCGGGACGATACGGGAGAATATTACATACGGCAAAGAAGATATTTCTGACGATAGGCTGATGGAGATCATCCGGGCGGCGAATCTGGAAGAGGTCATCGAACAGATGCCGGACGGCGTGGAAACGATGGTAACGGAGCGTGGCAGCAATCTTTCAGGCGGACAGCGGCAGCGTATCTCTATCGCAAGGGCTTTTATCAGAGACCCGAAAGTATTGATTCTGGATGAGGCGACTTCGGCGCTTGACAGCATTTCCGAAGAGAAAATCCAGACGGCGACGGAACGTCTGGTCAAAGACCGGACGACGCTCATTGTGGCGCACAGGCTTTCGACGATTCGGAATGCCGATCACATTGCGGTCATCGGAAAAGGCGGGCTGCGGGAATACGGAACTTATGACGAACTGATGGAAAAGAAAGGTGAGTTCTATCAGCTGCGGCAGCTGCAATTATAGTGCCGGGAAAGTCTAAATGTCGGGAAAACCTATCGAGAAAATTATGATGCCGGTCGGAATATAAGGAATGACATTTCAAGCGGTTTTTGCTATAATAGTTCTTAATCTTAATTCTTAACAGAAGACGATAAAGAAAACATTTAGAGTAACTATTTCAGGGGAAAAGAAAGGATTCGGACGGTATGATGGTAGAAGAGATAAAGGCAAATTTAACGGATTGTATCATCCCTTTTTGGAAGGCGCTGCGGGATGAAGAATACGGCGGTTATTACGGATGGATGGACTACGACCTGAAAGTTGATAAAAAGGCAGTGAAGGGCTGCATACTGAACAGCCGCATTACATGGTTCTTTGCGAATGCGTATCTGCTTTTAAAAGAGGAGAGCCTGTTAGACGAGGCGAGGCACGGTTATGAGTTCATGCAGCAGTATTGCGTAGATTCGGAAAAAGGCGGCGTGTACTGGTCGGTACAGTATGACGGAACGCCGGAGGACACGACGAAGCATACATATAATCAGGCTTTTTCCATTTATGCCCTCTCTTCCTATTATGACGCTTCCGGAGATAAAAGCGCACTGGACACAGCGATGGAACTGTTTCATATCATCGAAAGCCGTTGTATGGACGAAATCGGTTATAAGGAGGCTTTTGACCGGGACTTTGTGGAGATTGAGAACGATAAGCTTTCCGAGAACGGCGTGATCGCGGATAAGACAATGAATACGCTGCTCCATGTATTTGAAGCTTATACGGAACTGTACCGCGTCAGCCATTCGGAAGAGGTGAAAAAAAGACTGGAGTGGATTCTGGATACTTTTGCGGAAAAAGTCTATAATCCGGAACTGCACAGGCAGGAAGTATTTTTTGACAAAGAGATGAATTCCATTCTGGATCTGCATTCTTACGGACACGATATCGAAACGGCATGGCTGATACGCCGGGGAACGGATGTTCTTGGAGAAAAGGCATATGAAGATAAGATGCTCCCGATTATTCTGGATTTGACCGCGCAGGTCTACCAGACGGCATTTGACGGTCATTCCCTTGCTAATGAATGTGAAAAGGGCGTTGTCGATACGAACCGTATCTGGTGGGTGCAGGCGGAAACAATCGTCGGCTTTTTGAACGGCTATGAACTTGCGCCGGAAAAGAAAGAATATCTGGAAGGCGCGAAAGCGGTATGGGAATTTATCGAAGCGCATATAATTGACAGGAGACCCGGTTCCGAATGGTTCTGGGATGTGACAAAAGACGGGGAATCCGTGAGCGGCAAACCTATCGTGGAGCCGTGGAAATGCCCGTATCACAATGGAAGAATGTGTTTTGAGGTCATAAGAAGAGGCAGCGCGCCCGGGAGCGGCCTGTTTTGAAAATATGATTTTCAATTATGGTGATTTTGCGTAGATAATTGCGAAACGCATGATTCCAAGATAGCAGTTGTGCAACATAGACAAATCACCTATTATTTTGAGCGTGGAAAGGAAGAGTCGTTATGGAAAGAAAGTTGGAAATCCGAAAAGAGAACTGTCCTCAGAATCATAAATGTCCGGCGGTGAAAGCCTGTCCGGTCGGCGCTTTGTGCCAAAAAGATTTTGAAGCGCCCGTTATAGACTATGAGAAATGTATCGCTTGCGGGAAATGCGCGTCAGTCTGTCCGAAGAAGGCGCTTGTGATAGAAAGGCTTCAATAAAGTTCGTACTTTACTGCATATCATACGATGATATTCGGGGACGGCATCCGTGAACCGGCATTTCCGGTATAATGGATAGCCGTCCCGTATCGTTCATAAAATTTCGGTGAACGACGAATGATGATCATGAATCTCTGATTCATGATATAATGAGTGTCATTGTGATACGTCGTGGACCAGAAACAAAAGAACCGGTTTTTGATTATTTATCAGGTGTTTTTCGGTGCGATAAGGAAAAATTTCAGAATATGTAGATATTCATCAAAAAGAATTGGTATTGAAGGAAGTTGATCATATGACCGGATTAGGTCTTACGATTATGCAGGAAGCAATGCAGCAAGGATTAGAAAAGGGAATCGAAAAAGGGATAAAGCAAGGAATAGAGCAAGGCATAGAAAAAGGAGAAACTTTACTTGCATCGCTTGTCGTCTGTCTGAAAAGAGGCGGGAGGTTAAATGAATTAGACCATATTGTAGAGGAGAAGACGAGAAAACGGTTATACAAGGAATACGGTCTGCCTGGTTCAAAAGAATAATATACCGGAAAAACAGAGAGAAAAACCTGCCCATGATTGCGGCAGGTTTTTGCGTGCCGGGACATAAAATTTTTTTCTATAAAAAATATAATATATATTGACAAATAATATTATATGTCGTATAGTATCTATAACAACAATATTATACGACATATAATATTATATTATATTTCTATTCAGTATCTAAGTTGAAAGAAAAACACTTTCAGCTACTGAATTTGAGTGTCTGCTGAAGCAGACAGATAGGTGTAAAAACAAAATGCCGGTTTGAAAAGAAATTTGAAAACCGCATTGGGAAGCTGAAAGCAGGTTGGTCTATGAAATGTGTAAGAAAAGGGAAAGGAGGATATCGCATGGTTTTTAATACAGGCGCCGCGTTGCTGGATGCAATCGTTCTGGCGGTCGTATCGAGTGAGGCGGAAGGGACCTACGGATATAAGATCACACAGGAAGTACGGCAGGTCATAGAGATTTCCGAGTCAACATTATATCCGGTGCTGCGCAGGCTGCAAAAGGATGAATGTCTGGAAGTATATGACATGGAATGCGCAGGGCGTAACAGACGTTATTATAAGCTGACGGAGAAGGGGCGTGCCCAGCTTAACTTGTACATCAGTGAGTGGTATCGGTATTCTGCGAAATTGAACAGTATTTTTGAGGGAGGACTTAAACAATGAACAGAGCAGATTTTATGAAGAATCTGGCGGAATTGTTAGCAGATATGGCACCGGCAGAAAGAGAAGAAGCAATACAGTATTATAACGACTATTTTGATGACGCGGGAGCAGAAAACGAGCAGAGTGTGATTGCATCTCTCGGCACACCGGAACAGCTCGCTAAGACGATTAAGGCCGGACTCTTTGACGGCGGCAGTGCTGGGGAATTTACGGAAAAGGGATTTTCCGGATATGAGCAGCGAAGCAGCAACGAGGTGATGGATCCCGAACAGCCAATAGAAAATAAGAAAGATAGCGGCTGGCAGACGGACGGGTCAGCGGGCGGCAGCAGCCAGCAGTTCAACAGGGAGAACGGCTATGGCTACCGAATGGGAAACAACGGAAATACATCCTATGGTAATACCGGCGGAAGCAGCGGAAATACTGCCTGGGGTAATACTGGCGGAAACAATGGCTATGGAGCATATGAAGCGCCTTATCAGGAGCAGGGAACGAAAGGAGAGAAAAAGAAACTGTCGGGCGGTACGATCGCGCTGATCGTTATTCTGTGTATTTTTGCAAGTCCCTTCCTGCTCGGCATCGGCGGCGGCGCTTTCGGTGTCATCGTCGGCTTGTTGGGCGGCCTGATCGGTATCTTTGTGGGATTTGGTATTGTAGCGGTTGTGCTTTTGATTCTCGGAATCGTGCTGTTCGTATTTGGTATCGTATTGCTATTCGGAACGCCGTTAGGCGGTCTGTGTATGATCGGTGCGGCATTGATCTGCTTTGCAGTCGGGCTGTTTTTCCTCTGGATCACCGTTATGATATGCGGAGGGCTTATACCGGTTATTGTCAGAGGCGTTGTAAAATTAGTACAGGGCATTTTTCATATAGGAGGTGCAGCGGCATGAAAAAGTTTACAAAAGGATGTTTACTTACGGCGTTGGTATTATTGATCGTTGGATGCGCTTTTTATGGTGCCGGCGGATTAATGGGCGGTTTCCGGCAGTTGGAATCATGGCAGGGACACACTTTTAATTTATGGGGACATAATTTCAAGCTGGCGTACAGCGGATTCGGTCTATGGTATATTACGGATGCGGATGAATTCTGGTGGGGTGATGAGAAATGGCCTGAGGAGATGTCCGATGCGGACCGCATCGGAGCTGGAGAGGCTGATAAAACGGACTATCAGGCCTCCGATATTCGAAATATTGATATTGAAATCGGCGGCAGTCATCTGGTCATTCAGGAATCGGAAGACGACTATGTTCAGATCGCCAGAGATTTTGATACAAGAGAGGTAAAATATCAGCTTAAGAACGGAACGCTCAGGGTTTATAGCGAAAAAAGCTATAGATGGTGGAACGGCAAGCCAAGAGGAACCATATATCTGTATCTGCCAAAAGGTATGAGTCTGGATTCGATCGATCTGGAAGTCGGAGCCGGGACACTGGAAAGTATTGGTCTGGAAGCGAATGAAATTGATGTGGAAGTGGATGCGGGCATGGGCATGATAGAAAGCCTGTACGGGAATGAAATCGATGTATCGACCAATGCCGGTACATTGGAAATATACGAGATCACGACGAAAAAGCTTTCTGCAGAAGTCGGTGCTGGTTCCCTTTCCGTCCAGAATCTTTCTGCGGAAGATGTGGACCTGAATGCGTCGACAGGCAGCCTGACAATTGAAGGAAAGGTTGGAAGAAATGCCGATATCGAATGCGGCGCCGGCTCGATCAGCATGGTACTGCAGGGCGCGGAAACGGATTACGATTACCAGTTGGAATGCGCAATGGGTGAAATCAATCTCAATGGAGAGGGATACAGCGGTCTCGGCAATGAGAGAACGATTAAGAACGGCGGAAAAGGAATCTTTGACGTAGAATGTTCGATGGGAAGCATTGAAATTTATTTTACCGATTAACGTCTTGATACAAATTCGCAATTAATCATGCGTTTCGCAATTACCAATGAAACGCACAGGTAAAGAAAGGAGAAAAGAAAATGAGTAATGATTACAGAAAACTGACACGTTCCAGAACGAATAGAATGATATGCGGCGTATGCGGCGGATTGGGAGAATATCTGAATATCGACCCGACTATCGTCAGGATCATATGGATATTCTGCGCACTGGCAGGATGTGGAACAGGTGCACTCATCTATTTAATAGCTTCTGTTATTATACCAGAGGAAGTGTAAAGAAATTTCAGTCATGCCTTGGAATGAAGCTTTTCCAAGGAGTGACTGAAAGAGCGATATGTAAACATGGCCGTACAGGTTCAGGTCCTGTACGGCCTGTACTTTTTATAGAATAGGAAATTTTTTATCTTGTTTTCGCGAGTGCATTCACTTTCTTACTGATGCCGATTTCATAGAAAAAACCGGATTTCTTCAGAACGGGTCGGAGCGCCATATAAATAACAACCGATATGATTGAGGAAGTGACCGCATTGATGGAGGTGGAAGCAATGTTCCATGCCAGAACAAGTTCTGCGGCAGGCTTTCCGATGATCAGCAGTTTGTAGTAATATCCGACGAGCGGATCAAAGATGACATTGAAAAGCAAACCGCCGACTGCCGCAAGAATCGTCCAGAGCAGCACCTTCTTTTCGTTTTTTTCTGTCGAAATGTGTCCGATTCTATGCGCAATCAGTCCGGTGATCAGGCCGATGCAGAGTTTCAGGATAAAGGTCTTTGGCGCATATACGATGTAAACGGGGTCGAGCAGGTCGCCGATGGTCATGCCGATGGCGCCGCCAAGACCGCCGTAGACACCGCCGAGCAGCAGGGCACCGATCACGCAGACTGCGTTGCCGAGGTGGATGGAAGTAGCATCTCCGCCGGGCAGCGTGATCTTAATCTGTAAAAAGGTAAACGTAACATAGGACAGGGCAGCAAATAAACCCGTCAGAACTATTTTTTGAAGGTTCGTATTTTTCATAGTAATAACCTTGCCTTTCTTTTAAATTTTTTCATCATTTTTCAAGAGCTCTTTTATATTCCCATTATATGACAAAGTGGCATTGCGAAAAGTGCCAAATTAAGATTTTTTTATAATGCCAGATGGACGGCATTGTTGAAAAGAGGTTGACACACGGAAACTGCTGCGGTAAGATAGTTAACGAATTAAATGTTAACTAATTAATAATTAATACGTTGATAATCAGACGGTTGGCAATGTGTGCGCTGGTTATGATAGAGACAATAAGAAAGCTATGGAATGGAGGATGACAGGATGAAGTTATATCATGCTACGGCCGATATTTTCCGTAAAACGGATTTTATGCTGCGACGCTGCATCGGAAAAAAGCTGCGGACGCTGGATGATGAAATTTATCGAAGCCAGCATTGTCTGCTGATGAATCTGGGGGCGAATCCGAATTGTTCCCAGAGCGAGCTGGCAGCCAAATTGGAGATTTCTCCGGCAGCAGTTGCCGTTTCGCTGAATAAGCTGGAGAAGGGCGGATATATTGCGCGCAGGACCGATGCGGATGACCATCGCAGCAACCGGGTCTCCATTACGGACAGGGGAAATCAGGTCATCAGCAAAAGCATGCTGCTTTTCGATGAGGTGGAGGGCGGCATGTTTGAGGGATTCAGCCAGGAAGAAACGGAGCAGTTCTATGGATTTCTGCTAAGGGCGTATCAGAATCTGAGCAGAATGCAGGAAGGAATGTCTGACAGGGAAACCGGCGAAAAAAAGGATGTCGGGAAGAGCAAAGACGCAGAAAAGAACGGAGAGAAGGAGGCATAGGAATGAAGCGTTACGGAAAATACATAAAGCCCTATCTGTCGGCTTTTATTTTAGGACCTGTCATGATGATCGTGGAGGTCATCGGTGAGGTCATGCTGCCCGCGATGATGGCGGATATCATTAACGTCGGAGCAGCGAATCATGATATCGGCTATATTGTTTCCAAGGGCATCATGATGATCGCGACGGCTTTTATCATGATGGCCGGCGGAATCGGGGGCGCCTGGTTTGCGGTCAAGGCGGCCATGCACTTTGGCCGGGATTTGAGAAAAGATCTGTTTCAGAAGGTACAGAAGTTTTCGTTTGCGAACATTGACAGTTTCAGCACAGGCTCTCTCGTCACGAGGCTGACGAATGATATTACCCAGATGCAGAACCTGATCATGATGGGGCTCAGGATGATGCTGCGCGCGCCGGGGATGCTGATCGGCGCCGTTATCATGGCGTTTATGATGAATGCTTCTTTGGCGGTCATCATTTTGATCGTGGCGCCGCTTCTGGCGATTGCCATCGGAACGATTATCAGGATTGCATTCCCACGGTTCGAGGTGATGCAGAAAAAGTTGGACCGCTTGAATTCTACAATACAGGAAGTCCTGACCAATATCCGGGTCATCAAGTCTTTTGTGCGGGAAGATTATGAAGAAGAGCAGTTTGCAGATGCGAACGAAGACCTGAAGAAATCCAGTTTGAATGCGTTCAAAGTCGTTATTATTCAGATGCCGATCATGACCTTTGCCATGAATGTGACGGTCATAGCCGTTGTGTGGTTCGGCGGGAACCAGATTTTGAACGGGACGATGCAGGTCGGCGATCTGACGGCTTTTACGACTTATGTGACGCAGATTCTGATGTCGCTTATGATGCTCGCGATGGTGCTTTTGCAGAGTTCCAGAGCGGTAGCATCTTCCAGGAGAATCAGTGAGGTGCTTGATACGGAAATCGATCTGACGGACGAAGCATCGACCTGTACGGACAGAATAGTCACAGAAGGAAAAATTGAATTTCGTCATGTTTCCTTCCGTTATTATAAGAATAATCAGGAAAAAGTGCTGGATGATATTCACTTCGTGATTGAACCGGGACAGACGGTGGGAATCATCGGTTCTACCGGTTCCGGCAAAACGACGCTGGTGCAGATGATTCCGAGACTTTACGATGTGGACGAGGGGGATGTGATGGTAGACGGTGTGAGCGTCAAAGAGTATTCCCTGAAAAATCTGCGTAACGGCGTCAGCATGGTCTTGCAGAAAAATGTGCTTTTTTCCGGCACGATTCTGGAAAATCTGCAATGGGGCGATGAACATGCCACTGAGGCGGAAGTCCGGAAAGCAGCCATGGCGGCACAGGCGGATGATTTCGTCAGCCATTTTCCGGATGGCTATGAGACGGAACTCGGGCAGGGCGGCGTGAATGTTTCGGGCGGACAGAAGCAGCGGCTCTGTATTGCCAGAGCTTTGTTGAAGAAACCGAAGATTTTGATTCTGGATGACAGCACCAGCGCGGTGGATACGGCGACGGAAGCCAAGATCAGAGAGTGTTTCCATACGACGCTGAAACAGACAACGAAGCTGATCATTGCACAGCGCATCAGTTCTGTGATGGATGCGGATATGATCCTTGTGATGGAGGAAGGCAGAATCGTTGGAAAGGGAAGACACGACGAGCTGCTCGCATCCTGCAGCGCATATCAGGAAATTTATGATTCTCAGATGGACAGGGAGGTGGGTGCATAATGGACAGCATAAGACTGGAACGTTTGGAAAAGAAATACGGAAGAAAAAATCCGGCCGGACCGGAAATCAGAAAAGGGCCGGGACCAGGACCGGGCGGCCCCGGTCCCCGGGGACGCGGTGCGGGGATGCCCATGGCAAAGCCGCAGAATGCGGGAAAGACGATAGGCAGGCTTTTTTCCTATATCGGCGAGGATAAGTGGAAACTTGTTATTTTCATCTTCTGCATCGTTTTTTATACGGTTGCGAATCTTGCAGGCTCTTATCTGCTTCGACCGATCATCAATAACCTGGTATCCGAGGAGGGCAGCAGGACGACATTGCTCAACTCCCTGCTTTTGATGGGCTGTATTTATGCGGTCGGTATCATGGCACAGTATTTACAGTCCCGTATCATAATTTCCGTTTCGCAGAATGCGTTACAGAAACTGCGGGATGACCTATTCCGTAAGCTGGAGAAGCTTCCGGTCAGATTTTACGATACGAATAACCATGGAGATATCATGAGCCGATTTACGAATGATGTGGATGCCGTTGGAGAAATGCTGAACAATACGATAAACCAGTTGATCTCCGGTGCGATCAATATCGTCGGAACGTTTGCGCTGATGGTATATACGAATATCTGGCTGACCTTAATAACAATTGTTATGGTTCCGCTGATGATTCGTGCCGGAAAGGCGGTAGCGGGACGGAGCCGGAAATACTATAAGCAGCAGCAGGCGGCGCTCGGAACACTGAACGGTTATATTGAGGAGACCGTTACCGGCCAGAAAGTCGTCAAGGTGTTCTGTCATGAGGAAATCGCAGAAGAGGAATTTTCCTATTTAAATGACGATTTGTGCAAAAAACAGATAAGCGCGCAGTTCTTCGGCGGCATCATGGGGCCTGTCATGGGTAATTTAAGCCAGGTGAGCTATTCCCTGACAGCCTGCATCGGCGGTATTTTATGTGTTTTGAAAGGCTTTGACCTGGGCGGGCTTACGATCTTTGTCAATTATTCCAGACAGTTCAGCCGGCCGATCAATGAGATTTCCATGCAGGTCAATACAATCTTTTCCGCACTTGCGGGGGCGGAACGGGTTTTTGACGTGATGGACAGGGAGCCGGAACCGGCGGACGATGCGGAAGCGGTCACAATCGTGGAAAAAGACGGCAGATTCTTTTATCAGGTCCCGACTTCCAGTCAGGCTTATGCGGATAAGAACGGCACGGAAGTAAAAGGGGCCGTGACGGTAGAGCATATCACTTTCGGCTATGTGCCCGAAAAAACCATTTTAAAAGATGTGTCACTGTATGCGAAGCCGGGCCAGAAAATCGCGTTTGTCGGTTCCACGGGTGCCGGGAAAACAACGATCACCAATCTTATCAACCGTTTTTACGATATTGAAGACGGCAGGATATTGATAGACGGAATCGAGATCAAGGATATCCGGCGGGATGACCTGCGGAAAAATATCGCGATGGTCTTACAGGATACCCACCTTTTTACCGGGACCGTCAGGGAAAATATCCGCTACGGCAGGCTGGATGCGACCGATGCGGAAGTGGAAGCGGCGGCCAGAATGGCGAGCGCGCATTCTTTTATCATGCGTCTGGAGCATGGTTATGATACGATGCTGGAAGGGGACGGTGCGAACCTGAGTCAGGGACAGCGGCAGCTTCTGAACATCGCAAGGGCTTCTATTTCCAAAGCGCCGATTTTAATCCTGGATGAGGCGACGAGTTCCGTCGATACGAGGACGGAGAAGCATATCGAGCACGGCATGGACCGTTTGATGGCGAGCCGCACGACTCTTGTTATCGCCCACCGGCTTTCGACGGTGCGCAATGCCAATGCGATCATGGTTCTGGAAAACGGCGAGATCATCGAACGAGGCGACCACGATGACCTGCTGGCGATGCGTGGGCGGTATTATAACCTTTATACGGGGTTGAGTGAGTTGGCATAGGGGGAAAGTTTTTTTCATGTATTACCCACGGGCGTATCTGTATGCTTGAGACAGGGCATAATAAATAGTAAGATAGAAAAAAAGCGTTCGGGAGAAGACTTTTTATGTGTGGCAGATATTATGTGGATGATGAAACGGCAAGAGAGATTGAAAAGCTGGTCCGGCAGATTGGTGAAAAGAAAAGACGGGAATCCATGCAGGTGGTTGACCGGATATCAGCCGGAGATATTTATCCGGGGGAAAATGCCCCTGTCCTGTCAGAAAGAGACGGCTCTATTTGCTGTGGCTGGCAGCATTGGGGCTTTCCCGGTTTTCATGGTAAAAAACTGATCTTTAACGCTAGATGCGAGTCCGCCCTGGAGAAGCCGCTGTTTCGGGACAGCATCCGGCACAGACGCATCGTAATTCCGGCATCCTGGTTCTATGAATGGAATCCCAGGAAAGAGAAGAATATATTTCGCCGGAAGGATATGCCGGTGCTGTTTATGGCAGGTTTCTGCAGACGGTATGAGGATGGTGAACATTTTGTAATCCTGACGACTGCGGCAAACGCTTCCATGGAACCGGTGCATGACAGGATGCCGCTGATTCTTGAGAAGGATGAGATTGCGGAGTGGATGCTGGATGATACGAAAACGGAAAGCATTCTGCATCAGACTCCCTGTCTGTTGGAACGGAAAACGGATTATGAGCAGATGAGGTTGTTCTGACCATATCTGATCTGCGTCAAAATTTATGGCCTTCCTGTCCTGGGAGGCCGTTTATCGTCTGGCTCATAAAGGCGGGAAAGAGGATTTGCGGGGAATTGCCTCTGCGGTAGGCAGGGACATCGCCCAGCGGCATGAAATCAGGAATTTTCTTTCAAAATCTTTTTCATAGCGTACATGAACTCAATCAGGATGCGCTTTTCCTGTGGGGTGCAGGACTTCATCAGATTGATGAACTCCTGATTGAAGTTGATGTCCTGCGTCTCTACAATATTATCCATGACAAGATAATCCAGGCTGCTTTCGAGAACGTTCGCGATATTGACGAGCGTCTCGATGGACGGGTGTGCATTGGCTGTTTCGATGTTGGAAACGTGTTTGGCGGATATGCCAATCTGCTCTCCAAGCGCTTCCTGGGTCATATGCTTTTGAAGTCTTAGGCGTTTTATTCTCTTTCCGATCGCTGAATAATCTAACATAAATACCCTCCGTTTGACCACGAACTTGCATCATAGAGTATTGATCAAATTATTCCTATTGTAACGTGGAATGTATTGCATTATAATACTTAGCAACAAGATAGTCTTTTATTACAAGTAAAAATAGAAATATTGCAATACAAAAAGTATTGTGATACAATACAATCGTCTTAAAAATATTAAAGATTATGAGAAGGGAGAGGATTTATCAAAATGAAAAGAAAAATTGCATTATTATTGACTGCAGCCATGCTGATTGGGATGAATTCGGTAGTTTATGCGGTAGAATCCGTGGATGAACGGATTGATGGACAGGCGGAAATCACAACGGATGCAGAGACTGACAAGCAAACAGAAATCCCTGCGGACGCAGAGGATGGCGAACAGGAAGAAATCCCTACGGATGCAGAGGATGGCGAACAGGAAGAAATCTCTGCGGATGCAGAGGATGGCGGACAGGAAGAAATTCCTGCGGATGCAGAGGCTGGAGAGCAAGAGAAAATCCCTGCGGATGAGGAGACGGTAGAAGAAGTGGAGTCTGTACCGGATGCAGAGATGGAGGAAACAGGCGGACAGGGAGAAATGGAGTCACAGACGAAAACTGTGAAAAATGTACAGGCAGAGAGAACTGTGAAAGATGAAAGCGGAACGTCAATCACTCAGGGGAGTGAAATTGAGGCAGGATTATACAGATGGCTGGAACCTGAAACTTCTGTTCAGGTAGCGAAAGGCGGAAGCAAACATATTTATACAAATGTTTCCCGGAAATTTGATGAAAATCTATATGAATATTATAATGATAACGATCATGTGTTTTCTAGTATGCTATACAATTCATCAGGAACTTCGATTAAGATTGATGGAAATACGAGTTCTGATACAAAGATTATTGCAGATGATCTAATCACAGAGTGGGGATTTTTCGAGGGTTTTGATGTCCAAGTAGGGGAAGACGAAACGGCAGAGGAAATTACCATAACAGTAAGTCTGGGAGAATGGTCTTACTATCTACGGAATAAGGAGACCGGAGAAATCATTCACGTAAGCGGGAATGATGGGGGCAGGAAAGCAACAGTGACACTAAAAATAGTGGATGTTGCGGATGAATTTTCTTTTACGAGGGAGTTGATCGCAGACAAGGCCAGTGTAGATTACGGAGAAGAAACGGCAGTAAGAATGGGATACAGGCTGATATATGATGCGAATAAATATACAATTTATAATGATACAGGGCATTTTTGGTATTTGGGAATAAAGAGTTGTATTGTTTCCGGAAATATGAGTGAGAATACGAAAATAGAAGATCGAAAAGATTATGCCAATACCCGTTATCTTGTAGTAGGGGAAGATGAAACAGCAGAGGAACTTACAATTACAATGGAGTGCAGTGGATGGACTTATTGGTTGAAGAATAAGGAGACAGAAGAACTGTTGCGAATTCACAGTGATGAATCGGAAAGTCTGCAGATTGTCATAAGAGTAGGTGCAGAAAAAACTTCTGATAGCGAACAGGGGGAGATTGAAGAAAAAGAAATTTTTACAGGTAGTGAATCGGGAACAGAGGAAGAAGATGCTGCAGACGATAGTCAGCAGATAACCTTTGCAAATACAGTGACCGGTGCAGGCGGCATCAAAATCGTTTCGACGATTGACGGAATCTATCAGGTAACAGATATCGCCGGTGTAGCAGTCACCACGCCAAAGGAACAGGTGGAGACGGCGGCAGGCATTACGGCTGGAGATGGCAAGGTAAAATTTTATGTATGTAATAACCGGAATCAGGCGGTTAGAACTGCATTAGAAGAAGCGGCTGCATCGAACGGAAAACAGGCGCTCACGACATTCAATCTGGATTTGTATGCAATCAGCATGGCCGGGCAGGTGAACAAGATTTATAATACGGCCTCAAAGGTCAAAGTGGTCATCGGAATTCCGGATAAATACAAAAAATCAGACGGCTCATATGCGGTAGGAATCATTGGGAGAGATGGGACGTTCCATATATTGGAAGATTTGGATAATGATCCCAACACCATTACGATCGAGACTGATCAGTTTGGCATTATGGCACTGATGAAGGGGTAATAGAATGATATGATTGTCAAAAAAAGTGCATATATCATAAAAAATATCGTCAGAAAAGGTGCATATTTCATTGACAGAAAGGGATGCTGAACGGTAAAATAGAAACAGATAGGTGTGCAGATGGCCAAAGAGGATTATTATGCGCAATGGAGGTGTCCTATGGAAACACCTGTGTTAAAACGAAAAATTTATGATGCACTTTTGCGCTGGAAACAGAAAAAAAGTCGTGAATGTCTTTTGATAAAAGGTGCAAGGCAGGTAGGAAAGACGTTTATCATAGAGAAGTTCGGAAGAGAGCAGTATTCCAGTTATATTTATCTGAATTTTTATCAGAATCCGGAGTACAGAGAGATTTTTAAAGGTTCTCTTGAGGCGGAAGAGATTTATAAAAGAATTTCCGTTTATGTAAAAGAGGTGCGTTTTGTACCGCATGACACGCTGATCTTTCTGGATGAGATTCAGGAATGTCCGAATGCAAGAACAGCATTGAAATTTCTTGCGATTGACGATCTTTACGATGTGGTTGCGTCGGGTTCTTTATTGGGACTGCATTACCGGGAAATGGCTTCTATTCCGGTAGGATATGAAAGAACCATCGAAATGTTTTCTCTTGATTTTGAAGAATTCTTGTGGGCTGCCGGGAAAAGTGAACAGGCTTTGGGCGTGCTTTATGAATGCTTTGAGAGAAAAGAGAAAATTGCACCAGGCATTCATGAGCATTTTGTAGCATTGCTTCGGGACTATCTGATTGTTGGCGGTATGCCGGAGGCTGTCAACGCTTTTCTGGATTCCCATAATTTTCAGGAAGTATATGCGACTCAGAAGAAAATTATGGAAAGTTATCAGGAGGATATCAAACATTATGCGTCCACGCAGATGCGACAGAAAATCAGTGACTGTTATCATTCCATTCCCAGACAGCTTGCAAAAGAGTACACGAAGTTTCAGTACAAGGTGGTGAGCAGAGAAGGGAATGCCAGAAGATATGAAAACTGTTTGAACTGGCTTGTGGATGCCGGGATGATCGCGATGTGTGTCAATGTTTCAACACCGCAGTTTCCACTGATAGCTTATGAAAAGCCGGAGCAGTTCAAAGTGTATGTTACAGATATCGGCCTTTTGACGTCAATGTATGGGTATGAAACACAAATAGCGTTGTGGAAAGATACGATCTCCGGACCTGCCAAAGGTGGCATTTATGAAAATCTGGTGTTTGATATGCTGATAAAGAGGGGATTTTCCTTAAATTACTACAAGAATGACAAAAATACGCAGGAAATAGAATTTCTTTATATGAAGGATGGGAATGTCATTCCCATTGAAGTAAAATCCAAAAACGGAGCAACCGTTTCATTAAACAATTTCATTACAGAATATCATCCCCCTTGTGCTTACAAGCTGATTTCGGGGAATATTGGAGTGAGTGGTACGAAGATCACGCTGCCGTTGTATATGGCGATGTTCCTTCCGGCTGGCGGGGAAGCAGGATTTGCCTGAGACAGCCGGGTAAAATGGCACTTTAAATCGCGGAACAAAGCACGGATATTTTCCGCAAAACCGGATAGAATAGCAGTCATGGTGGTGTAATATGAGAAAAAAAGTCTCTTTCGATTACTATGTATTGCTGTTCTTTCTGGTTTCTTTTTTTGGCTGGGGATGGGAAGTCGTGCTCTATCTGGTGCGGGAAGAACGGTTCGTGAACCGGGGAATTCTGTCAGGCCCCTGGCTGCCAATCTACGGAGCAGGCGGTCTGTTTTTGTATTTATTATTCAGTAATCCGCTGTTAGTTGGCCTATTGTCCGGCAGACGACAGGCTGACGGACGGATCAGAAAGCCGATTTCCGTTTTTCTGATATCCATGACGGTATGCTCCGTGCTGGAATATATGGCTGGCTCTCTACTGGAAAAAGCATGGGGCGTCAAGTGGTGGGATTACAGCGGGATGCCTTTTAACCTGAACGGGCATATCTGTCTGATGAGCTGTCTGATGTTTGGCATCGGCGGCCTTTTTCTCGTTTTCTTTCTGATTCCAGTCTATTCGGGCCTGTACCGCAGAATGCCGGAAAAAGTGAGACTGGCCGCGGCGCTGCTTTTGCTGGGGCTCTTCATTGTGGATGCGGCGCACAGCGCGGACTTTCCGAATGTCGGAAAGGGCATAACGTACCGCTGACATTTCTGCTTGACTCGCTGTATAAAAACCGCTTGACTTGCGGCTGGGGGTGAACTATATAATTATGTTATAGAGTATAAAGCAAAGTCCCGTTTTGTAAGTCGGGCAGGAATGGAGGTTCTCGATGGAAAAATCGAAAGTTTTTTTTACAAAGGAAATAACACCCGAGGCGGTATTGAAGCTGTATGACGCGCTGGGAATCGAGCTTCCGGGGAAAGTGGCAGTCAAGGTTCATTCCGGGGAAGTCGGCAATCAGAACTTTATCAGGCCTTCCTTCTGGCAGCCGATGATTCAGAAGGTGAACGGCACGATTGTGGAATGCAATACGGCTTATGAGGGCGCGCGCAATACGACAAAGGCGCACTGGGAGACGATGAAGCTGCATGGATGGACTGACGTTGCCGCTGTGGATATCATGGATGAGGAAGGCGAACTGGAACTGTCTGTTGAAAACGGAAAGAAAATCAAAAAGAATTTTGTGGGAAGTCATATGGAAAATTATGATTCGATGCTCGTCCTGTCTCATTTCAAAGGACATCCGATGGGCGGATTCGGCGGTGCACTGAAGAATATCTCCATCGGTCTTGCTTCTTCCCATGGAAAAGCCTATATTCACGGTGTCGGTGTTCCGGAGAATTTCTGGTCGTCGGACCATGATTCTTTTCTGGAATCGATGGCGGACGCGGCGCAGTCGGTCGTGAATTATTTTCCGGGGAAAATCGCCTATATTAATGTCATGAAAAATATGTCGGTGGACTGCGACTGCTGCGCTGTGGCGGAAGACCCGAAAATGGCGGATATCGGGATGCTTGCCTCCCTTGACCCGATTGCGCTCGATCAGGCCTGCGTCGATTTGGTTTATCAATCGGAAGATCCCGGCAAAAAGCATTTGATCGAACGGATGGAATCCCGGAACGGCATCCATACGGTAGAGGCGGCCGCGGAGCTGGGGGTTGGCAGCCGGGCGTATGAGTTGGTTGAGATGTAAAAGTGTGAAGGGCATGAAGAGCCATTCTCCGTAATTGTTTAGGCGGTATATTTGTAAGTAAAATCAGAGACAGACAAGGCGCAGCGCGCAAACGTCTGCCTCTTTTTTTATGATTTTATGTTAATTTCATGATTTCACTATCCAATTGAATGCTCAATCCGTTATACATAATAGAAAGCGCTTTCTGGGACGCCCGGTCTCAATAATAGTGGGAGAAAAATTTTTATGCAGCAGGATTTTCTTTTGGTCTGGAAAATGAAAAACGGCGATGAAAAGGCAATGGATGCCTTCGTGCGGCAGTACTATGCGCAGATTTTGCAGTACTGCAGTTATCACTGTGCCGACAGGGAGTGGGCGCAGGATCTGACGCAGGAAACCTTTGAGCGTTTTTTCAGGAAACTCGCGGATTATCAGCATCATGGAAAATCCCTTAATTATCTCTATACGATTGCCAGAAACCTTTGTATCGACTGGGAGCGGAAGAACAGCGGGTTTATTGTGGAGAGCACTGCAGAAGCGGAAGATGAGCGGAAAACGTTCTTGCAGGATAGTCGCATTGGCTCAAATGGCACTGTCTCAACTGGTCAATGCGGTGGAACGGATGAAGCAGGTAGGCTGAATGACAAGCTGCTTATAGAAGCGGCGCTGGCAAAGCTGCCTGTGGAACTGCGGGAAGTCATTATCCTGCATTATTTTCAGGAGTTGAGTATGCGGGAAACCGCCGGTATCCTGCGGATTGGCATTCCGCTTGTGAAGTATCGTATCAAAAAGGCAAAGGAACTGCTGCGGGAGTTTCTGGGAGAGGAGGAATCATTTTGAAAGCATTGGATAAGCGGCTGAGAGCATACGGCAGGAGCAGTATGCCTGAACCGGATGAGTCAAAGATAAAAGACACCATTGTCAGTGCGCGGAAAAGCTTCTACGAAGAAGCGGAGCAGGTTCATGTATCCTATTTTGATTTTATTTATGATCAGACCCGTTATATCCGTAAACGGTGGTGGGGGCTGCAGTTCATGCTGCTGTTGTTTACAGGAATGTTCGTTCGCGGGGCGGACAGCTGGGCTGCACAGAGACTGCTTGGCATTGCGGCCCCCCTGTTCGTCATCATGGCTATACCGGAGTTGTGGAAGAACCGCAGTTCCGATTCCATGGAGATAGAAGGGGCGGCTTATTTTTCCATCAGACAGATTTATGCGGCACGGATGCTTATTTTTGGGGTAGTGGACGGTCTGCTCCTTGGGATATTTTCAGCAGTACTGTCGTTGACTGCAAGAGTCATGGCGGGTGAGATTCTTATACAGTTCTTTTTACCGATGATCGTTACCTGCTGTATTTGTTTCAGAACTTTATGCAGCCGTTGCATTACTTCGGAGTATACGGCGTGCTTTTTGTCTCTTCTGTGGATTGCCGTGTGGATTCAGGTCATTTTGAATGGCCGCATCTATCAGGCCGTTTCCGTTCCGGTCTGGCGGGTTATCTGCGGAACTGCCGTTCTGTATTTGACTTATGCAGTCAAAAGAGTGATGCGGGAATGTGGAAGCGGGCTGGAGACTATGGCGTAAATATTGGGATTGAGAGATGAGATAGAAGCCGGCGACAGGCCAAAAAAGGGTAGAGAGAAAGGTATGGTTATTAAAATGCAATTGGAAATAGAAGATCTGACAAAGAAATTTCAGGACACGACGGCGGTATCGCATGTGTCTTATAAGATGGAAAAAGGCGTTTACGGACTGCTCGGTGTCAATGGAGCCGGAAAGACGACATTGATGCGGATGCTCTGTACGCTGTTAAAGCCGTCGAGCGGCAGGATTTTGCTGGATGGCGGGGATATTTTTGAAATGGGAGCCGCCTATCGGAAGATACTCGGGTATCTCCCGCAGGATTTTGGTTTTTATCCTGACCTTACGGTGAAGGACTATCTGATGTATATCGCATCTATCAAAGGGGTGCATAGGACGGCAGCCCGGAAAAGGGTGAAGGAACTGCTCGAACAGGTGGGATTATCGAAGGCGGCGGATAAGAAAATGAAAAAACTTTCCGGCGGCATGAAGCGCCGGGTCGGCATTGCGCAGGCGATGCTCAACCATCCGGCGATTCTGATTCTGGATGAACCGACATCGGGTCTTGACCCGAACGAAAGGATTCGCTTTCGGAATCTGATCAGCGAGTTTTCCCGGGACAGGCTGGTACTGCTTTCTACGCATATCGTGTCGGATATTGAGTCCATAGCAAATGAAACTCTCCTGATGAAAGACGGGGAAATCCTTCATGCGGGAACGCCGGAAGAAATCCTGGAGGGTATGCCGGAGCGGGTATGGCGCTTGACCGTTCCGGTTCATGAAGCATCGAAGTACGATAGGAACTATAAAGTGGCGAACAGAAAGAACGTTCCCTGCGGCATCATGCTCAGAATTTTGTCAGTGGAACGGCCGCATCCGGAAGCGGAAGAAGAAATGCCGACATTGGAAGATGTCTTTTTGTCTTATTTTGGTGAGAAAGCGGGGGAAGAGGATGCTGTACTATGAGTTGAAAAAAATATGGGTGAAGCCGGGAACGAAGATCGTACTGTTAATCCTGGCGATAACATTGGTACTTTCCTGTTATTTTGCGATACATGGAGTCTATTATGTGAATGAAAACGGAGAAAATGAGTATGGAATAGAAGCGATTCATAAGCTGAAGGCGGCGAAAAAAGAGTGGGCAGGATTATTGACCGAAGAGGTCATAGCAGAAGTCATAGCGGAAAATAACAGAATCAACGACACGGAGATGGGACGGTCGGAAACGGTGCACGACAGCAACATTGTTTTCGGTTGGAAACAGGGCTTTTATGATATTCGATGGATGCTGGTGCGCTCCTTCTGTAAGTTCCGCGAGTCGGATTACTATGTACCGGATTCCCTCGCCCCGGAGGATGCCCGGTTCTTTTATGGGAACAGGCTGCTCCATCTGCAGGAGTGGTTGGAAGAGGATGCGCAGCAGAATCTTTTTACCGAGGCGGAACAGGATTTTCTGATACGGCGTTATCAGGATTTGGAAGCGCAGGCGCCTCTTTACTATGATTATGCGGACGGTTGGAATCAGCTGTTCGAATGGGCCGCAACAGTCATCATGCTGACGATGCTGACGCTCAATTTTGTCGTGGCAGGTATTTTTTCGGGGGAATTCAGTTACAAGGCGGATTCCGTCTTCTATGCTTCCTGTCACGGAAGAGGGAAAGCCGTTGCCGCAAAACTGGAGGCCGGCCTGCTGTTCGTGACGCTCATATACTTTGTGATGATGTTGCTTTATTCCGGCATCGTGCTTGCTGTTTTTGGAACGGATGGAGCGGGACTGCCCATTCAAATGAGTAATGTCGGCTGGAAGAGTTTTTATATAATCACGAACTGGCAGGAGTATCTGCTGATACTTTTCTGCGGTTATATAGGAACGCTTTTTATCCTGTCATTGACCATACTGGTCTCCGCCAGAACAAAATCTTCGGTCATTGCGGTGACGATTCCCTTTATTCTGCTGTTTATGCCAAGTTTTATCGGTAGGAGCAGCTTGGAGATGGTTGATAAGATTCTGGGGATTCTGCCGGATAGATTATTGGATGTGAACCAGACGTTGAGCCGGTTTTCTCTCTATCAGATCGGCGGAGAAGTAATGGGCTCGCTTCATGTTATGCCTGCATTGTACGGAAGTCTGGCGCTGCTGCTCATCCCGATGATTTATCAGGTCTACCGCAGATTGTCGGCGGGCTAGGGGGAAAGAGAAGTTCTAGGCCTGCAAAAAACGCAGGCTAAGAACTTCTATGATTTGCGTTGCAAATCTCCTTTACCCGACAGAATCGTTTTGGCGATTTCTGTCTGCCGAAGAAAGTTTGAAACATTGAGCGTTATGTTGTGTAAAAACTTTCTTCGGCATGGGAACCTTTTTACTCTTTGCCCGGTCATACTATACAGAAGCCGGCAAAACTGCAAAGGAGGTGGATTATGTCTGCAATCGGTAATGAAACATTCAGCCGTCTGGTTTTGGAGTATACGCCGAACCTGTACAGGCTCGCACTCGGTATTCTGCACAACCGTGAGGATGCGGAAGATGCGGTCAGCGAGTCCGTGCTGAAAGCGTATGAGAAGCTGCATACGCTGCGGAAAAGAGAGTGCTTTCAGGCGTGGATCATGCAGATAGCCGCGAACGAGGCAAAGAGAATCTATGCGAAGAACAAACGGGTTTCACCCGTGGAAAATATAGAAGAGTACATGCCCGATTTCCGGGACGAGTATCATGAGTTGTGGGATATGGTCATGGAGCTGGATATTGTTTATCGGGAAGTCATCATTCTTTATTTCTATGAGCGCTTTTCCATAAAGGAAATCGGCGAGATTCTTCATATCGCGGAAGGAACGGTCAAATCCAGACTTTTCCGTGGAAAGAAGCAGCTGCGGGAACAGTGTGAAAAGGACTTCTAAAAACGTCCCGCCGTTGGACAGGACGTCAAGAAGTTCTGCAATTTGCTCTGCAAATCTTTTTTGCACATGAATCGTCTGGGCCGCCCGGAGCGGCATATTTGAAAGGTTGAGCAGGAAAGGAGAAGGATTCCCTATGAAAGATAGATTGGAACAGGATTTATTTCGGATGGCGGAGCAGGAAGAAATGATACTGCCCGAAACATTGGAAAGAAGAATAGATGACATGCTTGTCAATCTGCCAAAAAGGCGGAAATACCGAATGAATTGGAAAAAAGTGGTCATTCTGGCGGCGGCACTGACAGCAATGTTTTCGATTACGGTGACTGCTGCGGTCAGCGTTTTGCAGCAGCGTATGGAGGCCATGAACGAAAAAGAGATGGAAGAATATTTCATACAGATTTATCAGAATGCGGTAGGCGCAGACAACTATAACAGAGCATATCAGGATTCGGAAAAGGTGCGTATGGAGGAACTCAGGAAGTCCTATGAAGAGACCGGGCTGTTTCCGAAGGGCGCTCTGACCATGCTTTCGGAGCCGGAGGCTTATAAAGGAAAGGGTGTGGCATTTTATGGAAAGACGGCGACTTTTTTCTTCCCGGAGAAGGAAATGAGCGATGAGGAACTGCTCCAGATCATCGATTTCATGTATAAGCGGGATTACAGTTTACAGGCGATGAATGAAAAGCTGGAAGCAGGAGAAATCGAGAATCCGACCGAAACGGTCAATAAAGAATGGGAAAAGGAAATCGAGGAAACGGCAACGGCGGATGCCGTTCTGCAGAGCGAGGCCGTCTGGGACCCGGATCAGGAACTGACCATTCCCTACACGGGAAGTCTGGAAATCAGAAGGATTGCGGCGGGACAAAACTGCATCTTTTTGATGGGATGGAGTGCGATTCATAAAATGGAGATTGGCAGCAGTGATTCGGAGCTGTTCTTCGATGATTTTGACGGGGAAACGGATATTACCGCTTTATATCAGGATAAAAAGGGTGATATTTATCTGGCCCTGATGGAGCGGACGCAGAATGAGGAAGCCACGGCAACTGTGGGTGGGAGCAGCTACAAATCGGCTCTCTGGATTCTGAGTGCGGACGGGGAGATCAAAAAGAAGATTGACCTGTCGGCTTATCAGGAAGAAATCGGCGGCATGGTCAGCAGAATGGCAGTGGACGATCAGGGATATATCTATCTTCGCGCCATGTTTTCTGATAAGCTGATTTCCGTATTCGATCAAGACGGAAACTATGTGAAAGCAATCACTTCTGATCAGTATCAGAGTCATCCCGCGGGCGGTCTCGGCATCGGAAAGGACGGGAAAGTTTATACGCAGATTGAGACGCGTGGCGGGCAGGTAGAGGAAAGCAGGATGGGCATTGCTTCCGTTGACCTTGAAAAAGGCTGTCTGGAAAATATCTACGAGGGCATCGTGCCGGAAGGAACGATCATGCTGGATATCATCGCGCCCGGTTCCGAAACGGATTTCGTGTTTTGGGGATATGACGGGATTTTTGTATACGATTTGGGTGATGAAAGCGCTGTGAATGTATTACCCGCCTATGAGGCTCCCTGCCCGGGAGAAGGCAGCATGTACTGTGCGCTTCCGGATGGAAGGATTGTACTCGCATATTGTACGGAACGCCGCATTGAAGGAGAGGGCGAGAACAGCCGGGCGTATAGTATACCGGAGAAGACCTGTTTCTATTATCGTGCGGGATTGCCGGAATAAGCCGAAAAAGAACAGAATCGCCTGTTTGGGCGATTCTGTCGTGTTATGCCGGTAAGCATGTTTTATGAGATATAGCTCGTTACGATTTTTGGATAATCTTTATAACCCTCGTGCAGCTTTGTGATTTCCAATTCGCCTTTTCCATTGGTCTTGAAAAGGTATTCATGGTAGGCGCCGTCTCTGTAAGCGAAGTCCTCTCCGTTATCGTGATAGTGAACATAAGAGCCTTCGCCGGGATAGACTTCCAGAAGCAGTTCGGGGTCTTCGATTTCCCCTACATACATTTGAGCGGGAGCCTTCGGCAGTATCGTGCCGGCTTTGACGAAAATGGGGCATACATCCAAAGGAGCGTCTATCACATAATACTGTTGTCCCTCGTATGCGGTGTGTGTCCAGTAGTCGTACCAAACGCCCTCCGGCAGGTAGACCATGCGCTTTCTGGCGCCCTGTTCAACGACCGGCGCTACAAGGAGATGTTCTCCGGCCAGAAATTCGTCATTCAGGTTTCTGACATGATTGTCATGTTCATAATGAAGGACTAACGGCCGGATGATGGGAAGTCCGGTCTGTTCGCACTCCCGGCATAAATCATAGAAATAGGGCAGCAGTGTATACCGGAGATTGACGTATTTACGGTAAATGGCAAGCGTCTCTTCTCCAAACTGCCACGGTTCCTGGTTCATGCCGCCAAGCGCGCAGTGGTTGCGGAACAGCGGAGAAAAGCAGCCGAGCTCCACCCAGCGGACGAGAAGTTCCGGTGTAGTATCTGCCCCGAAACCGCCGATATCGGTTCCGATAAAGGCCATACCGCTGAGTCCCAGATTGCATTGCTGTGGAATTGCCATGCGCAGATGGCTCCATAAGCTCTGGTTATCTCCCGTCCATGCGGTCGCATATTTCTGGGAACCGCCATAGCAGGCTCTCGTGATGACGAAAGGACGTTTATCTGTCAGAGATTTCCAACCCTCATAGGTAGCTTTGGCCATATTGTGGCCGTAGACATTGTGCATTTCCGCATGGGTGGCAGGCCTGTTTTCGTCCGTAAAAACAATATCGTCCGGGAGCGGGCCGTTGAAGCTGGCAGGTTCGTTCATATCGTTCCAGACGCCGCCGACGCCAAGGTCGGTATAAAACTGCAGGCGGCTGCCCCACCATTTTCGAACGGCCGGGCTGCCGAAATCCGGGTATACCGCGTCGCCGGGCCAGACTTTGTTAACATAGACACTGCCGTCCGGGGATTTGGCGAAGAAGCCGTTTTCGATGCCTTCTTCGTACATCGGATAGTCCTTTTCCACCTTAACGCCCGGATCGATGATCGTAACAGCTTTGATGCCCTGCTTTTTTAAATCGGAGATCATGGCCTTCGGGTCTGTGAAGCGTTCCCGATTCCATGTGAAAACTTTGTAGCGCTCCATATAGTCGATGTCAAAATGGAGTGCGTCGCAGGGAATCCGCAGTTCCCGTAATTTGGCGGCAAGTTCCCGGAACGTCCTTTCGCTGTCGTAACCCCAGCGGGACTGGTGATAGCCAAGCGCCCATTTCTGAGGCAGCGGCATCCGGCCGGTCAGATATGTATAATTCGCGAGAATTTCCGGCATGGAATCCCCGCCGATGAAATAATAGTCCAGATTGCCGTCGTCGCTTCCGAAACTATAGTACTGGTCATTTTCCTTGCCGAAATTAAAGTAGCTTTTAAAAGTGTTGTCGTAAAAAATGCCGTAGATGCCTTTTTCCTTTAACGTAATGAAAAAAGGAATGCTTTTATAGAGAGATTTGAAGCAGTCCTCATGCGGGTCCGGGATATCGCTGTTCCAGTTCTCATATTCATAACAGCGCTTATTCAGAACGCCGGTCTTATCCCCAAGACCATAGATGCAGTCACCGGCATCCAGTTGTTTTATGCACTGTACCGGATGATTCCTGCTTCCGGTATCATTGACATCGTGGCCCTCCTGTTTGATAAAAGCAATGAAGGATTCCGACAGTTCAAAACGGGGAATCCTTTGACCACGATAGTCAGCACAGAGTAAAGTGCCTTCTTTGTCGTAGAAATCAATCATAAAGTCATCATAAATCCGGCAGATGAGAGAATCTGTCGCCAGAATCAGATGGTCGTCCGCCTTATTCAGTGTAAAAGCGGCAGGTAGTTCTTTGTTTCCTTCGATGGCTTTGGAACGGTGTTCGGATGCCTTAAGCGGGACAAATACATTGATGACCCTATTGGTCAATACCTGTATCTGTACGGACTGCTTTTCATAGTGCAGCGTGATGGCCTGGCCTTTTTGTTCGTAATTTAACAATGCTCCAAACATGGTATATTCCCTTGTCCTTTCTGATTTTTTCGTAAATTTTAGCTGATGGTAACTGTATTCTATGCGAAAAGGGACAGGAAGGCAAGAGGAAATCCATATTTTTATTCGGGATTTTTGTTCTGAATTTTCTGGTCCGCTCCCCTTGCCTGTCCGCACCTGTATGTGATAGAATGAGCCTTGGTAAGCAGGAGAAATTTTCCTGTTTTTATAAAAATATAAAACGAAAGGAAATGCAGAACAATGATGCAATCGAGAACATATAATTGTAACGAACTGCGCAGTCAGCATATCGGAGAAAGAGTGACGCTGGCGGGATGGTATGAAAATCTGAGGAAGGTATCCAAAAATCTTGGTTTTTTGATTCTCCGGGATTTTTACGGGACAACGCAGATTGTCATTGAAACAGAAGAACTCATGCAGTCCCTTGACGGTGTTAATAACGAATCGACGCTCAGTATAGAGGGTGTTGTCAGAGAACGTTCCAATAAGAACCCCAATCTGCCGACCGGCGATATTGAGGTAGTTCCGAACAAAATTACCGTGCTGGGCAGCTGCCGTTATAACGCTCTGCCTTTTGAAATCAACCATTCCAAAGAGGCGGATGAGAATATCCGGTTGAAATACCGGTATCTGGATTTGAGAAATCCACAGGTAAAGGAAAAAATCGTCCTGAGAAGCAAGATTGTCGCAGAACTGCGGAACCGGATGACAGACCTCGGATTTCTGGAGATTACGACGCCGATTCTGACCTGTTCGTCGCCGGAAGGGGCGAGGGACTATATCGTTCCGTCCCGAGTCCATCCGGGCAAATTTTATGCGCTGCCGCAGGCGCCGCAGCAGTTCAAACAGATTTTGATGGCTTCCGGTTTTGACCGTTATTTTCAGATAGCGCCCTGTTTCCGGGATGAGGATGCGCGGGCGGACCGTTCTCCGGGCGAGTTCTATCAGCTCGATATGGAAATGGCATTCGCGAGTCAGGAAGATGTTTTTGCCATTATTGAAGAAGCGCTTCCAGCGGTCTTTGAAAAATATGGCGTGTACAAAACGGCTTCCAGACCGCCTTTTACCCGCATACCCTATTTGGAAGCGATGGAAAAATATGGTTCCGATAAACCGGACCTGCGCATCGATCTGATCGTACAGGACGCAACAGACTGTCTGGCGGACTGCGGTTTCGGCCCTTTTGCAGGAAACGTAGTAAAAGCGGTTGTTGTGGACAAGTTCACGGCGACGCGGAAGGTGATTGATAAGATTTGTAATGACGTGGAAGTGCAGTCCGGCGAAAAGGCTTACTGGTTCAAGTTGGATGAAAACGGGGAATTTGTCGGCGGCATCAGCAAATTTTTAACGGACAGCAAAGAAAAAGTAATCGGAGCGCTGGGGTTAAAGCCGGGTGACTTCATAGGCCTGACCGCCGGGAAAAAGCTGAGGGCTCAGAAAACGGCCGGCGTTCTGCGGAATATGCTGGGGCAGAACTGTGAGGCGCATATGGATAAGGAACGCTATGAGTTCTGCTGGATTGTGGACTTTCCGATGTACGAAATCGGCGAAGAATCCGGCGAACTGGAATTCTGCCATAATCCGTTCTCCATGCCGCAGGGCGGAATGGAAGCACTGGAAAAGCAGGACCCGCTTTCGATTCTGGCCTATCAGTACGACCTCGTCTGCAACGGCGTGGAACTGTCTTCCGGCGCGGTGCGAAACCATGACCCGGAAATTATGGTAAAGGCATTTCAGCTGGTGGGATTGGGAGAAGAGGACGTGAAAGCCAAATTCCCGGCCATGTATAATGCTTTCTGTTACGGAGCGCCGCCGCATGCCGGCATTGCGCCCGGTGTAGACCGTATGATCATGCTGATCACGGGAGAAGAGAGCATCCGGGAAATCATTCCGTTCCCGATGAATAAGAGCGCGATGGATGTGATGATGAATGCGCCTTCGGCAGTGGAACAGAGGCAGCTGGATGAGGTGCATATCAGGCTGAAGGAGGAGTCACTTTCCTGATTCCCGGTACTTCCGCGGCGAACACCCATATTTTTCCCGGAATTTCCGATAAAAATAGCTGCTGTTATCATAACCGATGTTTTCCATGACCGCATCAACAGTAAGCGGTGTCTGGGAAAGCAGGTAAGCGGCCTGCTGCAGCTTCCGCTGCTGCAGCAGTTCTTTAAAATTGGAATCCGTATATTTTTTTAACAAACGGCTTATAAAATAGGCAGGCTGCTTCATTTCTTCTGCAACCTCCGTTAATGAGCCGTTTTTATAATGCGTTTCGATATATTTCAGGACGGAGAAAACGAGATTCTGTTCATACTGATTCGGGTCATCCTGATTGATGGTATCCGTAAACATGGACAGATTCAGGAAAAGAAGCCCCATCGTCGTCTGGTTTATGGTGTTGGTTCCCGCCTTTTTATGAAGCAGCGTCCAGATCATGTTTTCGATGAGGTTCTGCACGGGAAGGATATCTTTTGCCTGAAAGTGCAGATAGCTGGATAAGGAGGAATCCTGCGACAGCACGGAAATCAGGAAATCATGCAGGATATTTTCCCGTTCGATCATGGAAAAAGCATGGTCAAAAAATTCCGGCAGAATGATAAAGTTCACAGCAATGTCATTTTTCCCGGCAGGCAGGATTTCCTGCGTAGCATTCTGATTCAGGAAAAGGAGATCCCCTTTCTGTAACGTGATGCGGTCTCTGTCATTGATGATATGAGTCGTTGAGCCGCTGCACATATAGACCATCTCCACATAATTGTGACTGTGCCGCGGAAAATGGACGAAGCGGGTATGCGGCCGTATTTCAATCAGCCGCCCTTTACGCAAAAGCTTCCGGCTGTCGATGACGAAGCCTCTGCCGGAAGTGTAGAGCTCCTTTTGCACGTCCTGCCGGCCGTCCAGAATGGCCTGTTCTTCCTCTGTAATTTTTTGAAGCTGCGCTAACAGGTCCTGCTGCATGATTTCTCCTTTCATTTACGTTCATTTTAGTAGGTAATTGCGAAACTATGTTTTCGAAGGCTTCCGTTGTACAAAATAGACAATCACCGCAGGGCACGCTTTCGCTGCACTGTCGCTCGCAACGGTGCATAAGACGCCAAAATACAGCGTCTAAGCACCGGCGGCGACACAGCGTCCTGCTTGCGATTTGTCTATTTTGCACAACTGCTGTCTTGAAATAATGCGTTTCGCAATCACCTAACGTTCATTTTAGGTAATTGCGAAACTATGTTTTCTTAAACCGCCGTTGTACAATATCAACAATTCATCGCAGGGTACTGCGTCTATTATATCATACCCCTAATCCGTTCATCAGGAATACCATAGATTTTCTCGGGCGGCGTCCATCTGACAGAATCACCTTGAGGCGATTCTGTCGTTTGAGAAGGATTCGTTTTACGAATCTTTCTCAAACTTTGCAACTAAGGTCCCCCTTTTTTTCAGAAAAAGACCTTCCCACGCCGCTCAAAGTCCGATATAATAAAGACAATCCTATTATCTTGTATTGTAAATAAAAGCAGTAAGTCAATTATAGAAGCAATTCAGAAAGAAAGCAATTATAGAAGGAAATAACATAGAAAACAAATCAATATAGTAAAGGAGAAGGAACATGACACAGAAAGAAAGGTATGAAGCAGCCAAAGAAATGTATGCGGCAATCGGCGTGGATACCGATGCGGCAATCGCAGCGCTGAAGGAGATTCCGGTATCCCTTCACTGCTGGCAGGGGGATGATGTAACGGGTTTTGACCATGACGGCCCGCTGACAGGCGGAATCCAGACGACCGGAGATTATCCCGGAAAAGCAAGAACACCGGAAGAATTAATGCAGGATATGGCGAAGGCCCTGGAACTGATGCCGGGCAAGAAGAAACTGAACCTGCACGCAAGCTATGCGATTTTTGAGGAAGGCGGGTATGTGGACCGCGATAAGATTGAGCCTAAGCACTTCGCAAAATGGGTCGAGTTCGCGAAAGAAAGAAACATGGGCATTGATTTTAACCCCACGTTCTTTTCCCATGATAAGGTAAAGGACGGATTGACGCTGTCGAGTCCCGATGAAGAAACAAGAAAATTCTGGATTGAACACGGCAAGGCGTGCATCCGTATTTCCGAATATTTCGCGAAAGAGACCGGTATGCCCTGTGTTATGAATATCTGGACCGGGGATGGTTACAAGGATATTCCTGCTGACCGCATGGGTCCCAGAATGCGGTATAAAGAGTCCATCGAACAGATTCTGTCCGAGCCTTTTGATAAGAACCTCGTAAAACCCTGTGTGGAATCCAAAGTATTCGGCATCGGCGTAGAATCCTATACGGCGGGCAGCGCAGAATTTACATTATCCTTTGCGGCGACCCACGAAGGATGCCTGCCTTTGATGGATAATGGACATTATCATCCGACGGAAGTCGTATCGGATAAGATTCCGGCGCTTCTTTGCTTCTTCCCGGAAATCGCCCTGCATATCACGAGGCCGGTGCGCTGGGACAGTGATCACGTTGTGCTTTTCGATGACGAGACCAAAGAGATGGCGAAAGAAATCGTCAGGAATGATGCCCTCGGGCGGGTTTATATGGCACTCGATTATTTCGATGCGGGCATTAACCGTATTTCCGCATGGACGGTCGGCTTCCGCAGCTGGCAGAAGGCTCTGTTGAGCGCTCTTTGTACACCGAATCAGGAACTGAAAAAAATGCAGGAAGAGAATCGTATGACGGAGCTCATGGTATGGCAGGAAGACATTAAGACTTATCCATTCGGCGATGTCTGGGAAGAGTACTGCAGACAGTGTGGTGTCGTTGCGGACAAGAGCTGGTTCGAGGCTGTTCGTCAGTACGAAGAGGAAGTGTTGTTAAAAAGATAGGATTTATCTTCACATTTAAGGATTATTTATAACAGGACTTTTTTTCGGATGTTTCTGGAAAAAGGAATATCCCGGTCTGAAATACTGTAGGAGTTTTTATTGTACTCTGCAAGGGAGATTAGGGCCTCTTCCCGGATAGCTTCACGCATTTTGATCGGGAAAATGATATAATTTCACTTGTCGAAGGTGGGGGCAAGTCACCTGACCCGGCGAAAATTTATAACGATATTTAAAGAAATAGCCGTCTGCTTTGCCAGGGGTTCTTACTCGTGATTGGGTAAGAACCAATGGCGGCAGATGCAAAAAGAGTATGATCATGTACTCTTTTTTGTTTGTCATTATACTTCTCATTTTTGGGTATTTATGATACAATCATAAAAATGGAATGGAGGTTTTTGTGATGGGTGTGGGAAAAAATAAGAAAAAATATTCCGAGATAAATATGAATGAGGTATTATTCGGCGATAGTGTAACGGTCTTTGACCAGATAGAGGATGAATGTTGTATCACTCTCTTTATGAAATCCCGGGCAACGCAGGGCTCCTGCCCTTTGTGTGGCGTTGTATCCGACCAATATCACAGCACATACCACAGGAACCTACAGGCAGCCCCCATCCGGGGAAAAAATACCCGCTTTGATGTGATTGCATATAAGTTCTATTGTATCAATCCGGAATGCAACCAGAAAGTTTTTATGGAGTCTCTCCCCTTTGCGTCCCCGTCGCAGACAAGGACGGATGAACTTACCTGTATCATTCTTGCAGTATCCCTGTTTATGAGCAACGAGGGTGCAAGCACTATCCTGAGGGAAATGGGGATCCGGGTAAGCAACGACACCATTGGGCGTCTATATGGCAGGCTGTCTATTGAAGACGCCACGGATATACAGGCTGTCGGTATTGATGATGTCGCCATCAGAAAGGGACGGACATATGCTACCGCGATCTATG
>CAJTUC010000030.1 GCA_910579395.1 uncultured Lachnospiraceae bacterium
CTGCGCAACAGATGGGGATTCCATGACGACGCACTGGCGGACGCTGTCGGGAAACAAGTTGATTGTTCACTCTGGTTGATTCCAAGATGATCCGACTCCCCTTTTTGTGTCCGCAGGCCATGCGGCCCGTCGGACATGAAAAAGGAGGGAATCCCGTACTGTTCCATGCTCTCTGATTCCCAGAAACCCGCACCCGAACAGAGCTTTATTTTATCTTCCAATGTCATTTTGGCAATGACTTCCCTGATTTCATTCATCGTTCTTCCTCCTGCGTTTTAGAATTTTTACTTCTGCGACCTGCGTTTTCCCAGTTCTTCCTTGATTTCCGGCAGTTTTGCCTCCAAGTCAAACTTCACCGCGCAGATGAACATAACGAGGAACAACACAAACGGAATGTAAATGTTAAATGCATAAATCGCCTGTCTCGTTGCCGCTGTCGCCACTGTCATGGATGCGTCATAGTGCGCCAGCGCAAGACACCAGCCAACCACTGCCGCACCAAGTCCATTTCCAATCTTACCGCCAAATCCTGTCGCGCTCTGTGAACACGCTACCATCCTGTTACCGTACTTATACGCATTGTAATCGATTGCCATTGCCGTAGTCACACCCAGCAGACACATCATCGGTATGTTTGCAAAGGAACTGACACAGCCAAGAATCGTGTTATACCAGAAATGGGTAGGATTCAGTATACGCAGGATATTGGCAATCATCCCCAGAAAGAAACTCACACGCAGCGTCTTTACAACGCCAAGTTTCTTGTTCATCGGACCGACAAGGGCAAATCCCAGAATTGTCGGAATCATTCCCACTGCGCCAAGAATCGCCACCAGATTGTCATCCCCGTAAATCCACTTGCAATAATATGTACCGGAGGAATTAGCCAGTCCGTAGGTAACGTTAGATATCAACCCCATAATCAACGCCAGCACCCAGTATTTATTTCCAAAAAGCTTTCCGATGGCATCAGACAGCGGAATTGCCTCATCCAGTCCATTTTCCTCTAGCGGTTGCTCTGTAATGCCATCAGCGGTTGCTGTTTCCCTGCTCTTTTTATAACAGAGCAGCAGGCAGAGTGCAACGACCAATGCAACGACTGCCGCAAACTTTATCCATGCGCTCTGCGTGCCGCCAAGTGCGTTCGTAACCGGAATCACCGCCAGCACGATTGCCATTCCCGGAACATAACCTGCCAGTGCACGGTACACACCCATCTTGCCGCGTTCCTCGGAACTGTTTGTTCTTACGACCTGCAAAGATGCATAAGGAATTGCAATCGCCGTGTAGATTACCGAAGTCATCAGCAGATTGGTAATCAGCATATATGCAACCTGCAGTCCTGCACTTCCTTTTGGAACAGTAAACAACAACAGCATCATAAGGGCAGCCGGTATCGCCATCTTCAGAATCCACGGTCTGTACCGCTCTTTGCCCGGCTTTGTATGGTCTATAATGTTTCCCATAATGATATCCGTGAACGCGTCAATAATTTTGGTGACCATAAACACGGTCGCGACCATCCCCGCCGCCAATCCCGCCTTGTCTGTATAAAAATATGTCAGCTGTCCCACCATGCCGCTGACTGCATTCAGTGCAAACTGCCCCATGGAATCTGCAAAATAATCACCCCCGCGCATTACTTTCTGAATGCCAAACTGATCTTTTCCCAATGGTTTTTTCGCCATATCTATTCCCTCCTGTTTTCTGCTTCATCATAAGAACTACTTCAACACAATTTCCATGATTTCTAAATTGTCAGACGCCTCAAATATGAGCTTTAGTTCATATTTCCCAGCAGGCATCCCAATCCCGCCCGATACCGTACAGACTGTACCAGACTGCCCTTCAATCTTAAGACTGCCAGCATTTTGATCATTCATATTAATCAATATCTTTCCACTACCGGAAGCAGTGACAAAAATCTCATTCCATGCCGTCTCACTCTGTACATAGCGGAATATTGCCGTATCTCCCGCTGATATATTCATCAATTTTTCTTCATATAACGCATCAACACCAATATAAATCGACCCGCTGACGCCGCATGCCTGATAACCATAGATTGTTTCACCGGGTGCAAACGGATTTCCTGCCCCCTGCGAAGTCATCTTCACTTCATTGATACTCCCATCAGGGTTGATTGTAATCGGCTCTATGCACAATCTCCGGTACTGCTGACATCCTCTGCTGCAACGGTGATAAAATACATACCACTGTCCGTTCACATTTTCAATAGAACCGTGGTTATTCCAGCTGGCCGGGTCACATCCGTCATTGTCAATAATAATTCCCCGATAGGTAAATGGCCCCAAAGGCGATTTACTTGTAGAATATCCCAGCGCTGTCGGCTTTCCGCGTTCCATGTCCGCATATACATAATAGTAGGTATCCCCGATTTTCCTCATGGATGAACCCTCATGAAAGAAATGTTCCTCCTCTGTCACCAGATTATCTACAATATTTTCCGGAGCAAAGGACACCATATCATCATTCATCTTAACTCCATGGGAAAATAACTGTCCCCAATAATAATAGGCCTGTCCGTCGTCATCCACAAAGATGGCTGGGTCGATACCACCACAGGGAAGCTGAATTGGATTGATAAACGGTCCTTCCGGATGCTCCGAGACTGCCACGCCCTCACTGTCATCCGGCATACAAAAGTAGAGATAATATTTACCGTTCTTATAAATACAATCCGGTGCCCACAGTAACGGCGGCTTTTCACTCTCCTGTTCCTTCTCATAGGACTCTTTCCACTCCGCCGCGTACCCCTGAATCATCTTTAGGATAAACGGCGTTGGATGAAACCAGTCAATCCCCGGATATTTAGGCGCATCCGGATTATTGAACCATGGTATTTCACGTCCTGACAGGGCAGTATCATGAACCGTCCAGTATTTCAAATCCGGTGTGGAAACCACATGATACTTTTCACTACAGAATCTGTCCTCCAATTCATCAAAGCTGCCGTAAATATATAATTTGCCGTCCGGCATCACATGAGCCTCTACATCCGGTACATGATATTTAAGCGGCAGAATCGGATTTCTCTGATTAATGTGTTCTCTCATAGCGATATATTCCTTTATATTGTTTATTTTTTACTGTTTATTCAGCGTTTCCAGCACCATCTGAAATACCCCGATACCCTCCGGCGGCATCACTGCCGTGAGCTCACTGATGGTCATACCGTAGGCAAACTCAATCATAGGGCCATCCAGCATTCCGGGCACATACTGATTAAAAAGCTCCACCGCCACAGGCTCCTGAACCAATGCGCCAAGCGTCGTGTCCATAGTAAATCTGTCCGTCTCCAGTCTGGTATCCGTGTCGTACTCATAATGCCATGACCCGGAACCCAGCTTTAATGCTCCGTCCTTCTCCGGCAGATATACCTCTGCTGTCGTGTTTGCCGGAATTGTTACATCCACCGTTATTTTTCCTTCCCGGCAGCTCCACGCACTGCGAATCGTGCCATATACCGAATCAAACGACGCGTCCACACTCGTGATTCCTTTGATAAATCCTGGCTGAATCCGTATCTCCTTATATCCCGGTTTTGCCGGATTGATTCCTGCCAGTTTCTCATACATCCAGTCCCCGATCGAACCATATGCATAATGATTCAGGCTGTTCATGCCGGATTCGTCAAAACTGCCGTCCGGCATAATGGAATTCCAGCGTTCCCAGATAGTAGTCGCACCCTTTTTCACCGCATACAGCCACGAAGGATAATCTTCTTTCAGGAAAATAGTCCCCGCCAGCTCATGCATGCCGTTCTCTGATAATGCATGGCATAAATAAGGGGTTCCCACAAATCCGGTCGAGAGGTGGTTCTTGTGGTTTGCAATGTTTGTCTTTAACGATTTGGCAATCCGCTCCCGGTACTTTTCCTGCGCCAGGTTAAAATGCAGCGCCAGCACGCATCCCGTCTGTGTCTCGCTCACCATCCTGCCTGTGCGTGTGATATACTCCTCGTCAAACAGTTTTGTAATCTTATGATGAAGCGCTGCATACTCTTTCGCATCTTCATCATATCCGAGCACCTCAGCCGCCTTCCGCACAATATCCGCGGAATACGCATAATAGGCATTTGCCACCAGATACTTGTCCGTCGCGCCTGTGCGGTCTGCACTCTCCTCCTTGTCAAGCGCCAGCCAGTCTCCGTATTGGAACCCTGTCTGCCAGAGACCATTCTCACTGCAATGCGCCGTAATATAATCCACGTATCCTTTCATGCTCTCATACTGGTCTGCAAGCACCCTCTTATCCCCAAATACCTGATAAACCGTCCATGGTATCACCGTAGCGGCATCGCTCCACGCCGCTGCAGCCTCCTGGTCAGCAAGGATATTGGGAACCACATGAGGCGGTCCAAACTGTGCAGTCTGTTCACTCTTCAGATCATGCAGCCATTTGGTAAAGAATAATGCTGTCTCCATGTTGTAGGAAGCTGTCCTACAAAAGATCTGCGCATCCCCCATCCATCCAAGACGCTCATCCCGCTGCGGACAATCTGTGGGAATATCAAGGAAATTGCTCCGCTGCCCCCACTGGATATTACTCTGCAACTGATTAATCATCGCATTGGAACAGGAAAAACTCCCTGTCTGCCGCATATCCGTGTGCAGCGTACACGCTGTAAAATCAGCAGGATTCACTTCATCGAGCCCTTCCACGCATATGTAACGGAATCCATGAAAAGTAAAATGCGGAAGGAACGTCTGCCTAGTGCCGTCACAGATATACGTATCCGCCGATTTCGCCTGACGCAGTGTCTCCGGATAAAAATTTCCATCCTTATCTAAGGTCTCTGCATGGCGTACAACAATCTTCTGTCCGGCTTTTCCCTCTACAGTAACTTCCACAAATCCAGCCATATTCTGTCCGAAGTCCAGAACCTTCTCCCCCTTCGGCGTCAGAATCAGTTCTTTTGCGGGAGTACGTTTGGTGATTCTTACCGGTTCACATTCCTGCGCCGTGATATTCTCCATGGGATAGGAAAACGGTATTGCCGCAGATAACGCATTGTCCATAAATGTGCTGTCAATTGTCTCGCCCATATAGATTTCACTGTACCTGACGGAGCCTGTCTTAACCTGCCAGTTCTGGTCTGTAGCGACTACTTCCTTAGAACCATCTTCGTAAAGGATATGGAGCTCCGCCAGAAGCGCTGTCTGGTCTCCATAGTGGTTCGGCGTGCAGGTAAAACCGAAAATCCCCTTATACCAGCCATTTCCCACCATGATTTCCAGTGTGTGGTCTGAGTCATCATTCTTGTTGAGCAATCCTGTCACATCATATGTCTGATACTGCAGACGTTTTTTGTAATTTGTCCATCCCGGAGCAAAGAAGGCATCACCGACCTTTTCCCTGTCAAGCTGTATTTCGTACACACCCAGCGCTGTGGCATAGATACGTGCCCGCTTGACCGCCTTCTTTAACGATATTGTCCGCACAAAAACCGGACAGGCCGTCTCTTCTTTTGCAAAGGGATGTGTAATCCACCCTGCCTGAAAATTTGTCCCGGAAAGCAATCCTGTCTCAAAGCTCCCGGCTGTCTCCGCTGTCTCTGCGTGATTATCCCATATCCTTACGCGGTACTCATAAATCTGTTCCGCCAACAGCGCCGGACCTGCATATTCCACGAGCACGGACCGGTCAGATTCCCTACGGCCACAGTCCCACACCATCTGGCCTTCCGACATAACCTGAATCTGGTACGCAGTCTGTACGGTATCTGTCTGTTCCGACTCGATTTTCCACGAGAACCGCGGTCTTACCGTATCCAGCCCCAGCGGATTTTTCTGATACTCTGTGCGCAAGTCAGTTATCTGCATAAAAGCACCTCCTATTTTTATTTTTCTTGCATTTTCTGTATCTACATCTTACTTTTATATCAGACACATGTATTGTAATTATGTGCTTCATATTATGAAATTGTTCTATTCTGTTATACGTATCGTTATTTCATCAGTCTGTTCCAGACTGAAAAACACATAATTTGCAGTTCCGCCCACTTTTTCCACACTATAATCGACCGGATATTCTCCGCTCTCTCCCAAGCCGGTTACACGCACAGGAGCAAAAGGACAGTAAATTTTGCTCCTGCCTGCAGCCTTAAGCGTCATTTCAAGAACCTTCTTTTCTTCATTATAATGATAGGAACGCAGTTCACCTGCCGCCTCCATCGGATAAGCCCTGCAAAGGGAACTATAGTTCTCATCATCTTCCATTCCCGGATGATATTCCCAGTAAGCGGAACTCCACAGATACCTTTCCAGAATCCCGTTCATATGACGGATCAGGTCATTTGTAAAGTCCTTGGATGGAAACGCTCCCCACTCCCCTACAACCACGGGAAGTTCCAGTTCCTCCTGAGAACTGCGTTTATCCGCAAAAAGCTGCTCTACATTCTCTTTGCTGAAATTCTCATAACGGTCTGAATCAACCACAGAATCGTATCCGTGCGGGGCATAAATCTGTATGCCGTTCTCTGCAGCCGGATTGTCCAGTCTTCCGATTCCGGTGCGGACTGTACTGCTGCTGTAAATGTTTCCTCCTGTAATAAGCGGTTTTCTGCTGTATCTGCTGACAGCTTTCCACATACGCCGGTAAAAATCCATCAATGTAGTGCGGTCAAATTCCTGCAGCTGCTCCGTCACACAGCCCATAAACAGCGCCTGCTGTTCCGGTGTAATCTCCGCAGGACGGCTTAAGTCAAAGTGCGGCGCCTGTTCCTTTATTTTCGTCGTGGCAGCGCCAAAAGCATTGCGTGCAAGACTTCCCATAAAAGGCTCATTCATCGGCTCCCAGCCAATGATATTCTCACAGTCGTCCAGATACTGCACAATCTGCTCCCACATTTTTGCATAATGCTCCAAAAGCCCGATACCGTCCTCCGCCTCTTTATTTGCCCAAAAGTTATCTGCCGCCTTGATAATTGCCTCGCTCTGCAGATAGGCATCATACCACATCGTACACCCGGCCGGATGATAAGCCCCTTCGTCCAGAGCCGCCCAGTCAGGCGCCCCGTCCGCATACTTCTGTGCGAAAAGGTCCTGATGCATATCCACCATGACATACAAGTCATACTTTCGCGCAAGCTTTATCGTATCTTTTACTCTTTTCAGATACTCCATATCATATACTCCCGGCTGCGGCTCCACTCCATCCCAGAAAATGCCAAACCGGATTAAATTAAAACCCATTTCATGAAATGACCGGAATGATTTCTCCAGATTGGGAAACAAATATCCCAACTTTTTATCCTTGCACACTACATTGATACCATTCAATAAAATCTGCCTTCCATCCGATGTCTGAAAATTCATGCCCCTGATTGTGATCTGTTCCATAAATATCTCCTCCTGTTTTTAAACAGAACTTCATAATCTATTTATCATTTTAAGTATTCCATTTTATCTTGTATTGTAATTTTGTTATAAATATTATAAAATTGTTTCCAATGCTACTTTATCTGCTTTTTGAAACTGTTTTTCATAGGAGGTTACCATGGATTCTAAGGATGTAATCTATTCGTTCTGCCAGACACTGTACAACTGTACCTATCTTCCGATACACTATTATCAAAACGGACATTTGCAACTGGTACTGCCCGACACTGGTTTTCCTTTCGATCTTGCCGTTCCCCATCTGTCCGAGCTGGTTTCCAAGGGACTGCCCATCTCTTATCTTGCCACAAACGAGTTTCACTATATCGGTCTTGTGCAAAACGAAAAAACGGAACAGATGGTTCTAATCGGTCCCGTTATCAGTATTCTGCCCTCTCCGGAATCCATCAGGAATATCATGAAGGAATATGCTATCCCGCTCGAATACAGAGCGCATTTGACAGAACTGTATCAGTTCACGCCTGTATACTCATTTCATCAGTTCTGCCATTTTTTAGCCCTGTTTTACCAGGAATTATTACATGATGTAATTGATATTAACGCATACCTGAATGTATACACTGACACAAAAAGCGCTTCTGTCGCCTCCCTTCACTCGTCAAAAAGCTATGATGCAAAAGAAATGGAACGCTTCCACAACACATACCATTATGAACAGCTGTATTTAGATTATATCCGCAACGGAAACGTTGAAGGGCTGAAAAAATTCTTCTCCAACGCCTTCTCCATACAGGCAGGACAGCTCGCGGACAATAGCCTGCGGCAGGCGAAAAATATCCTTATTACTGCAGTCACACTGGTTACACGCTATGCGATTGAAGGCGGCCTTGACATCGAATCTGCCTATCAGCTCAGCGACATCTACATTCAGGAAAGTGAAAAACTCCAGAATGCGGAAGCGATTTATCAGCTGCAGTACAATATGATGCTTGACTTTACACGCCGCGTGGCGCAGACACAGATTCCTCATGACATCACTTCAGATATCTACAAGAGCATCCAGTATATCAAGCAGCATACCAACCAGACAATTTCCACCTCTGATGTGGCTGCCTATGTCGGTAAAAGCCGCTCTTATCTTTCGCACTGTTTTAAGAAGGAACTTGGATTTGAAATGAATGGATTTATCATGCGCTGCAAGCTGGAAGAGGCAAAATCACTTCTGACCTACACGGATAAATCCATCAGTGAGATCAGCAGTTATCTCTGTTTTTCCAGCCAGGCGTATTTTCAGAACGTGTTTAAAAAGAAATTTGGAGTTACACCAAATATGTATCGGAAACATCCTGATGTACGTTGAGAGTCTTTAGAAACATGACCAACATCCTCTGACTAAAAAAAGCTTCGCCAATAAACGTAGCACCAGCGTTTCTCTATCGGAAACTTGCCTGTCAACTCGGCTTTTCAGACTACAGGGCTCTGCTCATTGGAACAATGCCGGTTTCAGACATAGAAGAAATGATTTAAAGAAACATAGAAAGAAATACATCTTACTTTTGCCTGATAGTACGATTTCCTCCCCAATCGCCGTATTATCAGCGGTATCAGAAAAGCGGGGTTCACCAACCTCTGTGATGAACCCCGCCAAGCCCGAAATCCCTCGATTCCACTCCATTTCAATACATATTGCTTACGGTATCGCCTCTGACCGTCAAAGATTCCGTTATAATTGTACCGCCGTTTTCTGCATAAATCATTATAAAATCAGTCAATTTCCATAACCGTTCTACTTTCCCTCACGGATTACACTTCTTGCAAGGCTCATATCCCTGTGCGATAACACTCTCCCTGCTCTCCGACGTATCCTTCCGGTTGGCTGTCGGCAGATAACTGCAGGAAGGTTTGTGGAACTTCTTCGTTTTCGTATTCAGCACATAAGTCAGCTCCGATGTATCCGAAGCTGCCGGAGCCTGCTCCGCCTCCTGAACAGCCGGGGAAGAATCCTGCACCACGTTCTGCGCAGGCGTCTGCTCCTGTTTCGTTTCCTGCTGCGGCACGGAAGTTTCCGCCGTTCCGCTCTGTGCCTTTTCTGCAGAGTCCGCTGTCACGCTCTGCTCTTTCGTTGTCGAACCCTTCGACGCCGAGGACCCTGTCGGCTCTCCCGCTTTCCATGTTTCGGAAGCCGGCACGTTGAACGTGAGTTTCTTACCGTCGGAAGAAGCGATGACCGTACCCGCCTCATCGGTCCTGTATACTTTGACGCCGTTTGCCCTAAGCGCATTTAACGTCTGGGCATGAGGATGACCATACTCATTGCCTTCGGCGCAGCTTATGATTGCATAAGTTGGATTTACTGCCTCCAGAAAATCTTCCGACGTGGAAGTCTTACTCCCATGATGTCCTACCTGATAGACATCCGCCGAAACCGCCATGCCGCTGTCCAGTATATCCTGTTCGGCCGCTTCGCCCGCATCTCCTGTAAAAAGAAATTTATGACTGCCGTTCTGTACGACCAGGGAAATCGAAGCATCGTTTGGATTATCGTATTCTTTCCCCGGTGCCAGGATGGTAATGGTCGCCGTTCCGAGAGAATACTGTGCTCCGACTTTCGGCGTCGAATATTTCAGCCTTTTGTTGTCGAGTGCCTGTATCAGCTTCTGATAGCTCTTATTGTCCTTTTCATAGTTGGAGACGAAGACTTTATCAATCTCGAACTTACCGATGATCACAGGCGCGCCGCCGATATGATCTGCATCCGGATGGGTCAGCACCAGATAATCCAGTTTTTCAATCTTCTGCTTCTGTAGATAATTCTGAATCTGCGTGCCTTTGGAGTCGTCCCCCGCATCAATCAGCATGGCATGTTCCCCGCAGACGATCAGCGTGGAATCCCCCTGCCCCACATCCAGAAAATGCACTTCCATTTTATCCGCGTCCGCCGCAGACGATACGACAGGTACAGACAGGCAAGTCCCTGCCAGGGCTGCCGCCGCCAACAATAAATTAACGATTTTGCGATATGCTTTCTTCATTTTCCTTTCCACTCCTACTTATCCGCATTTCTTCTTGGAGAATCGCTTCACACTTTCTTCTCACACTTTTTCAGATAATAGAACCCGTAAGCCGGAATCTCTATCTGTCCGGCTTTCACCGTCTTTCCGGAAAACAATTCAATATAGGACTCTTCTTTCTCTGACAGTTCTATCGTTTTATCATATTCGCTGAAATTGAACAGGCCGAGCAGCGTTTTTCCTTCATAATATCTTCCAATGCCCAGCACACTGTTTTCTCCGGTCTCAAACGTCCATGCGTCCGCATCCGTCATGAATATTTTTTCCGACTTTCGAATCCGCTCAAGCCGTCCCAACTGTCTGAAAATCCGGCCTTCCACGGAACGCTCATCCACAATTTTTTCCACCAGCTGCCAGTTCATCGCCCCACGGTGGATATAGCGGGAATCCTGCGCTTTATCCGGGTCTTCTTTATAGGTATAGTCATTGACCTGACCGATTTCATCGCCTCCATAGAGCACCGGAATGCCCGACTGCATGAACATATAGGCATGAAGCATGACATCTAAGCAGATTGCCCGCTCCATAGCTTCTTCGTCCTGCTCAAAGCCTGCTTTTTCGATGCCGCACATGGAAGCCGTCGTGCCGCAGAATCTGGCATCTCCCGTGACCGGGTCAGCATTATAGAGTTCTCCGCGGCTCGTGCTGTTTCCGGCATATCCCTGAAAATAATCGTTCAGATACTGTTTATGAGACCTTTCCCCGAAACCGTCCGCCTGCAGTGTCGCATAATCCAGCCCCCAGCCGATATCGTCATGGCAGCGCAGATAGTTCAGGAACACATATTCTTTCGGAAGATGGTTCACGATATCGAGCTGTCTTTTCAGAAGGCGGACATCCCTTGTAGCAACTGTATGCCAGGTCGTCGCCATCGTTGTGACATTGTAGAGCATATGACATTCCGGTTTATCGACCGTTCCGAAATAGGGCGCCACCTTCTCCGGCTCCATGACAACCTCACCAAGCAACAAAATACCCGGGCAGACGATTTCGGAAATCATGCGCATCATACGCACGATCGTATGTACCTGTTTTAGATTCCGGCACTGTGTTCCCAGCTCTTTCCAGATATAGGGCACCGCATCGATACGGATAATATCAATGCCCCTGTTCGCAAGATAGAGAAAGTTATACATCATTTCATTGAATACTCTCGGATTTTTATAATTCAAATCCCACTGGTACGGATAAAATGAAGTCATGACATAATGATCGATTTCCGGCAGCCATGTGAAATTACCCGGCGCCGTCGTCGGAAATACCTGCGGCACGGTCTTTTCATATTCATCGGGAATCTGCCTGTTATTAAAAAAGAAATAGCGGCTCATATATTCGCCGTCGCCACGGCGCGCCTTCCTCGCCCACTCGTGATCTTCCGAAGTATGATTCATGACAAAATCCATACACACGTTCATATTTTTCTGATGACAGGATGCGGTCAGCTTTTCCAAATCTTCCATCGTACCGAGTTTTTCCTGTACCTTTCGGAAATCGGAGACCGCGTAGCCGCCGTCGGAACGGCCCTTTGGTGTATCCAGAAAAGGCATGAGATGAATGTAATTGACATTGCATTTCTCCAGATAATCCAGCCTGGATTCCACGCCTTTCAGATTTCCGGCAAAATTATCAATATAAAACATCATACCGAGCATATCATTCTTCTTATACCAGTCCGGCTGCTTCTCCCGTTCGATATCCAGTTTTTTAAGCTCCTCGCCGCGTTCCTCATAGAATTCCGCCATCCTGTCGCACAGTTCTGCGAACATGGAACCGTTATCGTACAATTCCATATAGAGCCAGCGCAGCTCTTCAAAATGTTTTTCAAATCTTTTTTTATACGGCCCTTTCGCTTTCCTTCCCATAAAATATCCTCCCCTGTTCTTTTTTATCGGATCCCTGTCCGTTTCACTCATTTTTATAACCATGCTCCTTTCACAGCCTGCGATGTTTGTGTCGGACGTTGCAAACGTCAGCACAAACTCGCGGTTGAAAGAATGCAATTCTTTCAACCTATTTCCTCCATTCCATCCCCGTCAACGGCACATTTTTCCGTCGTCTCCCTTCGGAACAGCACCGGTGTAATAATTTTATGAATCGGTTCTTCTAACGGAACCGGCTTTCTTTTCTTCCGTTCCTCCATCTGCTCCACGAGCAGGCTCACCGCTTCGTGCGCCAGTTTCTCTATCTGCTGCCCGATGGTACTGATGGAAATGATTGCCTCCCGCGATATGAGCGAATTATCATAGCCGACGAGCAGGTAGTCATCGGGAAGCCTCCCATATTTTCTGATCAGAAGATTGAGCAGGGTATTGGCAAGCGTATCACTGGAAATGAAAATCCCCTTTTTTTGTCCGGCATAGGCTGTTTCCAGTTGTTCCAGTATATCGATAAGCTGCTCTCTTGCTTCCTCATGTGTATGACCGAACTCCCTCAGGAGCAGTTCATTCCGCAGGTCATGTTCCGTACAGAAATCGGTAAAACCCCTGATACGCCCGTTTGCCGGAATCGCTTCATTGTACGGGCTGTTAATATGAATCAGGATATCGCAGTGATGCTTTGCCAGAAGTCCCGCCGCCTGATAGCCGCCCATATAATTATCCGTATTGACACTGCACACATATTGGTCTTCCCGCTCGATCGTCACGATAGGAATGGGCAGTTTTGCGAGTTCCCCGGACGGAATAGTATGACTCATAATGATCATGCCTTCAATTTTATATGCCAAAAGCTCCTGAATATAGCTTCGTTCCGTTTCTTCCTTTTCATTCCCGATAAAAACCAGAAATTTGTAGCCGAACTCTTCATAAGTGGATAAAATGCTGGCCAGCATTTCCGAATAGAAATGATAGTACAGGTCCGGAATGATAATACCGATAAATTCTGTCTTGCCGTTTGCGAGAATCCGGGCGACCTTGTTCTCCTTATAATTCAGCTCGACGAGTGCATCCGATATGATCTGCTGATTTTCCAGCGTCAGCGAATCGATATCGTTAAAATAACGGGATATTGTTGTCTTTGAAAAATTCGTATATTTTGCAATATCATCAAAAGTGACATTTTTCTTCTTCGCCATGATGAACCGCCTCCTTCCGTATCAGAATCCCCTGCGCCAAGTATATCAAAAACAGAAAAAAGAGGCAATATGTAATCGGTCAAGTTACCAGTTAAGTAACCGGTTTTGTAACATTTGCATAATTTCTTTTTTTTAAAATCGGCACATCCTACAAACTTTCATTTCGGGATTGACGGCATTTCTTCCAAATGGTACGATAATGTCACAAAGGAACCGGTTACTTAACCGATTACTTGTCCAAATAAAAGTATACATATCAAACATGAACAGGAGGATTGAGCGATGAAAAGAAAAGCGTTAGCACGCATCTGTCTGGGACTTTCTCTGACGCTGCCCGCAACCTCACTTACAGGCTGTACCTTCGGCTTCGCCAGCGACCCGGATGATCCCAATGAAGTAGTGCAGGAAGAGCCGATCGACACTTCGGTGGACACCTTCCAGTACGACACTTCCCTCAGGGGAACAAGCATCACACTTTTAAATTCTAAAGCAGAAATTCAGGTAGCGCTCGAAAAAATGAGCGCCGAATATGAAAGCAGATCAGGGGTCCATGTAGAAGTCATGCCGGTCACTGACGGCGACTCTCCTTATACGAAAGTCGTCAGCCTGTACAATTCCGGCAATCCGCCCACCCTCTCTATTCTGGATACAACGGACGTCATCGCACTGGCGGAAGAAAAAGCCGCAGACCTGACAGAAGAACCCTGGACTGCGGAAGCGGAAGGCTATCTGACAGAGGTGAATGGCAAAGTATACAGTTTTCCTCTTTGTATTGAAGGCCGCGGCATTATCTACAACCGCACCGTCATCGAAGAAACACTGGGAGAATCTTTTGACCCCGCCTCTATCACCACACTGGCAGACTTCACCGGACTTTTGGACCGTCTGGTAGCGGCCGGCATGGACAGACCGTTATCTCTGGCAAAAGAGGACTGGTCGCTCGGCGCACACCAGCTTCAATATATTTACGAGACCTATAACGGCACGTCAGAAGGCGCACAGGAAGTCATCGAACAGATCAAGACGGGGCAGCTTGATTTGACCGCATATTCCCGTACACATGAATTTCTGGATGCGTTCGATGTCTTGAAAAAATATAATGTATCCGCGAAAGACCCGCTTGGTGCCGATTATGATGAAATGGCGATCGACCTTGCCGACGGCAAGACCGCTTTCTGGTTCAATGGGAACTGGGCATGGCCGAACCTGTCGGAAGCAGGTGCGGAGAACGAAGACGCTTATGGATTCCTGCCCTATTTTATGAACAATGACCCGAATGATTTTGTCAACCAGAAGATACAGGCCTCACCTTCCAAACAGATCATGTTGGACGGCCAGATGGCATCGGAAAAAGAACAGGCTGCCGCAAGAGAATTTCTGAACTGGATCGTTTACAGTGAGATCGGACAGCAGATGCTCGTGAAAACATGCAACATCATTCCGCCTTTCCAGAACAATCCTTATGAACCGAGCGACCCGCTCAGCCGGGATATTTATGAAAGAGTTCATAACGACGAGGCTTTCAACGCTTCCGCCATCGTACCGAACGACCACTGGGCAGTCCTGGGCGCGGCAATGCAGAAATACCTTGCCGACAGAAGCGACAGGCAGGAACTGATCGACTCCATCCAGGCCTATTGGGATGAGCAGGAATAAAAACAATAAAAGGAGGTAAACGATATGAAATCCAAAAGCAATGGAAAAGATTTCTGTACATTTGCACTGCCCGGTCTGTTCTGCTTTCTGGCAGTTGTGATCGTTCCGTTCCTCTACGGTGTCTACCTGACACTGACAGACTGGAACGGCGTGTCACGGGATAAGAACTTTGTGGGGCTGAAAAATTTTGTCGGTGTTATAAAAGATACTCAATTTTGGTCTTCTCTTCTTCTGACCTTCCGCTATGTTATTTTTGTCGTCATCATCGTAAACGTCATCGCCTTTGCGATTGCATGGCTTCTGACAAGAGGCATCAAAGGACAGAACTTTTTCCGGGCAGGCTTCTTTACACCGAACCTGATCGGCGGTATCGTACTCGGTTATATCTGGCAGTTCGTTTTTTCCAGAGTATTTGTCAGCATCGGCGATTCCACCGGCTGGGGCGCATTTGAGGCCTCCTGGCTTTCCGACCCAGGCAAAGCTTTTGCCGCATTGGTCATCGTCTCCGTATGGCAGTTATCCGGCTACATGATTCTGATTTATGTCGCGGGCTTCATGGGACTGAGCGAAGACGTTCTGGAAGCGGCAAGCATTGACGGCGCTTCCGGCTTCATCAAACTGAAAAATATCATCATGCCGTTAATGATGTCTTCCGTAACGATCTGCCTGTTCCTCACGCTCTCCCGCGCCTTCATGGTATACGACGTGAACCTTTCCCTGACAGCAGGCGCGCCTTACGGCACAACGGAAATGGCTGCAATGCATGTATATGAGAAAGCCTTCACTTCCAGGCAGTTCGGCGTCGGGCAGGCGGAAGCGCTGGTTCTCTTCATCATCACGGCATGTATCAGCGGACTTCAGGTATATCTGACAAAGAAAAAGGAGGTTGAGGCATAATGACACAGACAACAATCGGCGGAACCAGAAAAAAAGTGATCAACGCGCTGATGATGGCCGGCCTGATCATCGTATTTATCGCATATATGTTTCCCTTTATCATGGTCATCATCAACTCTCTGAAGCAGAAACGCGATATCATCAAGAGCCCGTTTTCATGGCTTTTTACCATCAAGGGCCTGTCCTTTGACAACTTCGTAAAAGCGTTTACGCAGATGGACTTTTTAAACGCCTTTAAGAACTCCCTGATCGTGACCGTTTCGGCAACGGTCCTTGTAACGCTGTTAGCAGCAATGTTAGCTTATTACATCGTACGCCATAAGAACTGGATTTCCAACGTGACTTTCTCTCTGATGGTAGCGTCCATGATCATTCCTTTCCAGGCGATCATGATTCCGCTCGTCAGCATTTACGGCGGTACGCTCAACATATTGAACCACCGACTGACTCTGATCTTCATGCACACCGGATTTTCCATGGCGATGTCGGTCTTTATGTTTCACGGCTTTCTGAACGGCAATATTCCGATTGCGCTGGAAGAAGCTGCTTACATTGACGGCTGCACCCACTCGCAGACCTTCTTCCGCATCGTATTTCCGCTGTTGAAACCAATCATTTCCACGATGGTCATTTTGAACGCACTGGCATTCTGGAACGACTTCCTGCTGCCTTCCCTCGTGCTGACCGATAAGAAACTGCTGACGCTGCCCTTATCCACATACAGCTTCTACGGAACCTATTCCGCGGACTACGGCACGATCATGGCGGGACTGCTGTTATGCGTTATCCCGATCCTGATCCTGTATATGGTATTGCAGAAGCAGATCATCAACGGCGTTGTGGCAGGCGCGGTCAAATAGAAAGAGTGAGAAGAACTTCTAAAAGCCAGCACACCTGACGGTGTGGCTCCAATGGGAGTTTCGCTAAGAAGTTCTACGACTCGCGGAGCGAGTCTTTCTCACCCGGGAGAATGCTTTGCATTCTCCCGATTTGTATGGCATAATGAATAGCGGCATAATAAGCGCACAATAAATAAATGGAAATATCAAAAGAAAGGCATGATGCTCTTATGATAAAGAATACGCTGCATTTAAAGGCCCCGGGCAACTGGATAAATGACCCGAACGGGTTCATTTATTATCAGGGAAAATACCATCTTTTTTACCAGCATTTCCCCTATGCACCGGTCTGGGGAACAATGCACTGGGGCCATGCGGTCAGTGAAGACCTCGTGCACTGGGAACATCTCGATATCGCGCTGTTCCCGACCAAATATTATGACAGCAACGGCATCTTTTCCGGAAGCGCGATTGAAAAAGACGGCAGGCTTTATCTTTACTACTCCGCCGTCCACTATCTGGAAGCCGATGCAGAAAATATCCACGTATCGCTTCCGGACCAATTTGAAACCAGTCAGGCAATGATGATCTCAGAAGACGGCTTCCACTTCGATAACTGGAACGCCAAAAAGCAGATCATTCCGGTCATCCGTGACGAGGCCGTCGGCCATCCGGCAAACACAAGGGACCCCAAAGTCTGGTATGAGAACGGAAACTACTATATGCTTCTCGGAAGCACCAGAGGCGGGCAGGCCGGGCGCGTCCTGTTCTACCGGAGCCCTGATGGGGAAAACTGGGAATATGCGTCTCAATACAGCCATGAGAATTTCGGAAAGATCATGGAATGCCCCGACCTGTTCCCGTCAGGGGACTCTTATGTATTTATCGGTTCACCAATGTATATTGCGGATTCCGCAAAGGGCTATGAACACCATGCCCTCTGCGCTCCGGCTTCTTTTGACGGGAAAACCTGTTCCCTGAACCTTTCGGGAGAATTACGGTATGTAGATTACGGCGGGGACTTGTATGCGCCTCAGACGAATCTGGACAGAGACGGGCGGCGCGTCTTGATCGCATGGATGCGGATGCCAAAACCCGTGGAAGAAACCGGAGAAAAGCCTTGGAACGGCATGATGTGCCTTCCGAGAGTGATCGAAATGAATGGCGGCCGTCTTTTTTTCCGGGTGCATCCGGAAGTGGAACGCTATTTTTCCAGGGAGATTACCATAAAAGAATATACCGCCATACCGTCCGCTCTTCCCCGCCGGATTCAAGCGGCGCTCTCCGAGGGAGAAAGCCTCGATATCGGCGGATATCGGATATGGGTCGAACGGGGATATGTGAAAACAGATCGGAGCCGCGTTTTCGGAGATATCAAAGGCCCGGCCCTGACGGCCGATACTCCGAAAAGTCTGACGCGCCATGAACTGGATATCTTTGTAGAGCCGAATCTGATAGAAATATTCATCAACAGCGGCGAATATGTCATCAGTCATGTGGTATACGGGCTTGGAAATACGCTTGACGGGCAGGTTTTGCGTGTCTATGCGGGCGGATAAATTTCATCCGGCACTATTCACCATACGCTCCTTCACACCACTTTGCAATTTCCCCGATCAACGCAAGCGGCAGCGGCTTATCATATGGAAACTGTATGGCTCCTTTGCTCGTTTTATACGCCTGCAGCCTGTCCGCAAACGCCTCTACGGCTTCGGGGCCAGGGTACAGGCCAACATGCTTTTTGAATGCGGCAAACTGTATCAGATTATGCTTTTTCCAGTAAGTCGGCATACTCCACGATATTTTTTCCACCGCATCCGCAATGCGGCTCTGACCGCATTATTTATCTGCCACAGAAAATCCTGCGCCTGCTCCGGTTGTCGTTTTATATATTCTTCAATCGTTGCAGGCGCTTCACCGCAATAGTGATCCTGATTTGTATGCTGAAAAGTACGGCCGCACTTAGGACACTTCCACCCGTTTTCGCGAAGAATCTTCTCCATCGGCTTTCCCTTTGCCAGTTCATCGACGAGCTTATCCAGATACCGGATTTCCTGCATCAAAGGCTCCTCAATCTCTTCCACACGCACCCCGCAGACGACTCCTTTGATCAGTCTTCTATTCGGATTGAGCTCGGTCGCATTCCGAAAAAAGTCTCCATATGTGGTAGAGTTTTTCCTTGCTTCCTCGATTTCTCTTGCGGTATAACCGGTCAGCCAGCTAATGATCTGGTCTACTTCCTCCCGGCTTCTTCCCTTTTTTTCCGCTTTTGCCACCAGCATCGGATAAATTTTGTCGAAACGCATTGCGTATACTTTTTCATGAGTCATTGATTACCCTCCATATTAAGCACGGCCTGCAAGTTCGCGGTCGCACGAACTTCACTCGCAAACCCGCGTCGCTTGTTTTTTCTTTGCGCTTGTTACAGTATACCATAAATGCGGAGGGTTGTATTCACCTTTCTGGCTGATGAACTTTATTCGACCGCCCCTACAGCCTCCACGATACTGAGTCCGGAAATCCGCCGGAGGGGAATCGCCGTAGCAAGCAGGCAGGCCGCAACGGAACAGGCAGAAGCCTCCAAAATCGGGCCGACGGGTACAGCCACGAAAGCCAGCGTATCGGAAATGGCCGCTTCTATGAGTACCGTGCTGAAATACCCTGCAATGCTTCCGATCAGTGCCGCGATCAGTCCATAGTAAACTCCCTCCCACAGAAACGTTTTATATAAACTCCCAAGGCTCATGCCGATGGCCCGCTGTGTCCCGATTTCCGCCACTCTCGTATGAATATTGGTATAGACCGTATTGATGATATTTAAAATCCCGATCAGTCCGATGAACAAGATCAGCCCCCAGGCCAGCATATGAATCTGTGCTTCGCTTTCCTGAAGCTGCCGGTCGGTCTGCTCATAGGAAATCCAAGTGGTTCCGGCAGTCCGCGCACAGAGGTCATCGAGCGCTTTGTCAAAAGCCGCCCTGTCGGCATCCTCCTTCATGGCCGGACGCAATTCGGCATATACGTCCGTTCCTGTCAGCTGCGGATACAAACGGTCGCTCACGATTACCTGTACGCCGTTGATAAAGCCGCTGTTACCCACACTGAAATAGCCGTCATAACCGCTGATGGACAACAGCACCGGCAGCTCCCGGCCTGCCGTCATAATCGTCCGCCCTTCCTCAATATAGGTTTTCCCGATCGTTTCCCCGCCGATCTCCAGTGGAAGCGGGTTGCGGACGACACAGCCCTCCCCCGCTTTCAGCGCATTTAGCTGCTCCGCCGTAAGCCTGTCGGCAAAAACAGCGTCCATCCAGTCATCATTCAATCCGAAAATCTGAAATGTCTCGCCAATGCCAAGCGCAAAATCCGTATCGATTCCGACCGGATAATACTGCTCATCCAGCTCATAAAGAGAAAACTGCTGCGCCGCCACCGACACGACATCCGTCCTTGTTTCCATGTCAGCCAGTTCACCCGGTGAAAAACCATTATACTCATTCACCACGGAGTAATCTCCAAAATGCTCTGATTCCGTACCCGCAACGCTGAGCAGGGAAAGAACGCCCCGCAGGGTAATGAACACGGTAATGCTCATGACCAGCGACAGAACGGTAATGATCGTGCGGCTTTTGTTCCGCTGCAGATTCAGCCAGGCATAATGCCGCTCAAATCCCCGTATTTTCTTTTTCTTCCGATTTCTTCGTCTGACTTTTGTTCCCGCATTCCCATACATTGCCGTAACTGGAGAGACTTTCGCCGCAAAACATGCGGCCGGAGCTGCCGCCAGAAAAGCAAAGAAAAGTGGAATGACGGCGCCAAGCAGAAGATAGCCCCATTTTCCGGCGCCGTTTTCGGCAATCAACGCCTTAAGCTGCTCCATATCCTGTGCCAGAAACAACTTTGGCGACAGCTGGCTCAGTGCCGCGGTCAAAATGCCTTTGGCAGACAAAACGCCAAGCACCATACCTGTCGGGATTCCAAACACACATAAGAGCAGCACTTCTTTTGCCACGAGCCCATATAGCTGCCCCTTCTCCGCCCCGATTGCACGAAGCACGCCGTATCCGCCGATACGTCTGGAAACGGCAATTTTCAGGATATTATAAATGACCAGCCCTGCCGCCGTCAGAACCAGCACGACGACAAGCGCGCCCACCAGAAAAAGATACGAAAATCCCTCATCGCTTACGGAATCGTCATCCTCTTCCTCACAGTGGATGCCCAATGCTTTCAAATAAGGGAAGTTATAAGTGGTATCCAATTCATGCAGATTCAGCGTGCTGCCTATGTCATCCATGATGGACAGAAAATGCTTTTTATCCACAGTTTTGACATCCATATTATAATACAGATATTCCGCAGGCAGAACTGCCTCGGCTGTGCCCTCCCCCGCGAGTCCCAGAATACTGCCGTACGTATATCCCATGTAATTACTTTTCGTGATACCGGTCAAAACAAAATCGGCCTGATAGTCATAAGCCTCGATTTGAATCCCATGACGCAGCGCCTTGGAAAGAGAAAGCGGAATCGTATCGCCAACCTCTCCGGCAAACCCGAGAAACTGCAGCGCATCCTCCGGCAGCGCAATTTCCATCGGCCCTTCCGGAAGCCGGCCTTCTACCAGCTGTGCATGCCCAGGCCGCGCTTCCATGCCGTCATTCCAATACTCCGCCAAATCCAGCCGCAGCAGATCATTCAATTCCATGCTCCCAAGCGTAACGAAGCGGCCGGCATAAGACAACCGTCCATCCCGCTCCAAAAACTGCGCCTGCTCATCCGTCAACTGGACAAATGTCGCATAGCGGTCTCCGCCAATGGCAACTGCCTGCTGCTTCCGCATGGCGGAAAGCACCCCAACGGACTGCCCGACTGCCGCCGTCATCATCGTGGACAGAACGATTGCCGTCAAAATCAGTGCGGACACGATTTTCTGTTCCATAATTTCCTTCCATACCAATGTGTGATATGATTTCATTTTCATAACTATGCCTCTCTCTCAGCCTGCGATATTTGGGCCGCAGGCACAAATTCGCGATTGAAAAATCTCTGATTTTCCAATCTATCCGCCATGATTCCGCTTTGCGGAATCTCAAATCTGGATGAAGAATGCCCGGATTTTGGGCATTCTTCGGTGTGAAGAAGATTTGCTTTGCAAATCCATAGAAGTTCTTGGCGAAACAGCCTATGCTGTGAGCCTTAGAACTTCTCTTCACACTATCCGCCATGATTCCGCTTTGCGGAATCTCAAAGTCTCAAAACAAACAAGTTTGTCAGGGAGAATGCCGCTTTTTAGGCATTCTCCCGCGTAAGAAAGATTTGCATTCGGCAAATCGTAGAACTTCTTAGCGAAACAGCCTTTGCTGTGAGCTCTAGAAGTTCTTCTCACGCTAGCTTCCCGTCCGTCATCGTAAATATTCTGTTGGCCAGCTGCGCGACCCGGCTGTCATGGGTGATGACGACAAGCGTTTTCCCCATTTCCCTGCAAATGTCCTCCAACAGCTTCATCACTTCCCCGCCGCTCCTGCTGTCCAGATTTCCGGTCGGCTCATCCGCAAAAATGACATCCGGCCCGGCAATCAATGCCCGCGCAATTGCCACCCTCTGCTGCTGCCCGCCGGAAAGCTCATGGGGCAGATGATTCAGCCTGTCCCCGATACCGAGTCGTTCTGCAAGCTGTTCCAGATACGCCTCTTCTCCCTGCCTTTTATCCAAAAGCAGCGGCATAAGAATATTTTCCCGCGCCGTCAACACCGGCAGAAGATTGAACTGCTGAAAAACAAAACCGATGCGTCTGCGGCGGAATGCCGATAATGCTTTATCACTGAAACCGTAGATATCCTGTCCGTCATAAAACAGACTGCCCGAAGTCGGCCTATCCAGCCCGGACAACAAATGCAGCAGCGTGCTCTTGCCGCTTCCGGAAGGCCCCATAATCGAAACAAAATCGCCCGGTTCGAGTTTCAGATCGGCCTCCTCCAGCGCGACGACCTGATTCTCGCCGCTTCCGTACACTTTACTAATTTTTTTCGCCTCAATGAACATAAAAACACTCTCCTCGTATTTTTTTTACTAAGGAGAGTGTAACGGGTAAATCTCAAGAATTGCTCAAGGTTTTCTTGCCAAAAATAATGCGAAAGAAATCCTGGGATATGATCTGTATTCCAAAACTGAACGGGATTTATTTATTGAGGACACAGTTACAATGCTTTTCCATGGCATGGATATTTTCCATGGTACGGATAATAAGGGAGATGCTGCCAATGAAATATGATTCAAAAAAATGGTTATTTTACCGATGCGGTGTTTCCTGTTTATCGCTGCATTTTCTTTTTGCAGTATAATCACTTATCAGGATTTAACGGAAATTCTCCATTGGCAGACACTGCCTGCAGCCGTGGTCAACATCGTTACGATTTCCGTTTTATGGTTCGTCTGCAAACGCGGCAATACAACATATCGTTATGCTCCCACTGACAACGACGATTGCAGAGGACGGTGTCTATTGGGGATATGGAGTAAACAGCTTCCTGTCAAAATGGGCAGGTCACTGGTTTTTAAATCTGGCAGCCACAATACAGATTGCGATAATGTCCTTTCATCCGGCAGCTTAATCTTTTATACGGCAAACGAAGCCGTCGCCGACGCACCGCGCTCTGTTCCGTTCTGCAAAGTAAGCGTTCCGCCGTGCTTCATGCACAACAGCATGCCGCTGTACAGGCCCATGCCGAAGTGTACGGCATCCCCGCTCATTTTAGCAAAGGGCCTGGGGCCGTTCTGCAAAAGCGCCGCCGGATATCCCGGGCCGTCATCTTCAACGACTAGAATAAGCACATTCCCTTTTCTTACCAAAGAAATCGTCAATTCTTCCTCTGCAAAACGCGCCGCATTGCCAATCAGGTTCTCTGCAGCGGTCAGAAACAAGCCATGGTCCAGTTGAACGGTTCCGTCATCCTGCGCAGAAATATCCAATGCAAAATCATCCTCCACCAAAACCCTTACCCTGTGGGATGGTGCAAGCAGCTTCCCCGTTTCTTCCAGTTCACTTTGCAGCAGGGATAGGTCTACCGGCTTTTTACAGACCGGCATCTGTTCCAGCCGCTGTATGCTGCTCATCGCCTCCACATACTGTTCGATGCGCAGCGTATATGTTTCCAGCCGTTCCAGGGCCTGCGCCTCTTCGCCGCCCAGTCCGCTGCTGCGCCTAAGCAGCTTCACCGTCCCTTTTAAGACCGTGACCGGATTGCGCAGATTGTGTGCGAATGCTGCATTGAGCCGCCTGCGCTCTTCCGCCTGCCGCCACAGCTCCTGATTGGTGCGCAGCAGTTCGCCCCGCATCGTCTCAAAAGCCGCACAAAGCTGCCCCAGCTCATCGCTGGAAACTTCCGGGATAACAAAATCCAGATCGTGCATTTGTATGCGCACGATTCCCGTTTTTAAAATTGCAATCGGTTTTTTCAGTTTCAGTTGATAAAACAAAATCCCGGCCAGCCCCAGACCGCTGACCGGAACGATAAGCATGGCGGCTGTCTGAATCCTGCCGAGCAGGCTCAGGAACTTTTCCTGCTCCGGCGTCGGTTCTTCCAGTTTCGTCATCGTACCGTCATAACTGATCGCAACGCCGCCATGCGGATAACGCTCCGCTATTTTTCCACAGATAAAATAGATACCGAAAGTCAACAGAAGCGCCGCAGACAGACAGGATACCGACAGCAGAAAAAAGGAACGCTTTAACCCCATATTTTTTAACCGTTCCATTTATAACCGCACCCCCAGACCGTCTCAATATAACTGTGGCTCGTATGCGCACCCAGTTTTGCCCGGATTTTCCGGATATGCTCCATCACGGTATCACTGTTTCCGTCCCCGTCAAGCCCCCAGACCGCCTCATAAATGCGCTCCCTGTCAAAGACCTGTCCGGCATTTAAGGAAAGCAGCTCCAAAATATCGAATTCCCGTTTGGAAAAAGAAATCTGCTCTTCGTGAACCACCGCCGTTCTGGCGGAATAATCTATCGCAAGTTCTCCGAAAAACCGCACCGACGCATTGTTCTGCCGCCGCTGCTCCCGCCGCAGATGCGCCTCTACCCGTGCACCGAGCTCGTCCAGATTAAACGGCTTTACGATATAGTCATCCGCACCGACGCCAAATCCGCTCACGATGTCCGCAGACTCGATGCGGGCCGTGAGGAACAGAATCGGACAGGCGACATACTCCCGGATTTTCCGGCAGACCGTCAGACCGTCCATTTCCGGCATATTGATATCCAATAAAATCAAATCGGGGGCCGCGGATACTTTTTGAAGCGCCTCATCGCCGTTTCGTGCCGTCAGCACATCATAATGCGGTTCAAAATAGCTTCTCATCATATCCACAATCCCCGGTTCATCGTCTACGATCAGCAGTTTCGTTTTCATAGTCCGTCGTTTTCCCCTATGCAAAAAATTCTTTCTATATTCTTCCGCGCATTTTCCATCAAAACATCCTCTTCCACTTTCATATGCTTTGCCAGTTCCCGTACAACATATACAATATTTCCGGGAACATTGATTCTCCCAAGGCCGCTTACGTTTTTCGGCGTCAGATACGGTGCGTCCGTTTCCACCAGAATCCGGTCGAGCGGAATCAGCCTTACCGCCTCCCGCAGTTCTTTGGAACGCTTTTCATCACAGTTCCATCCGGTAATGCCGATGGAAAATCCCATCAACAGATACTTATCCAGCGTCGCTTTATCCCCCGTAAAAATAATTTTCAATGAAATCCATGGAATCCGTTTCCGATGATTTCGCTGCTGTTAGTCACCATAATAAATGCGCCGGCCTCCTGCTGCCGTATAAAACGTTCAAGCCGGACGGCCTGTTTCCGCTTCATCACGGTAAGCACAATCGTTTTGTCATTGTGGCTGTAAGATCCTTCCGCCTTGAAAATAGTGGAACTCCGGTTCAGTTGTTCCTGAATAAACTGACAGATCGGCTGCGGCTCCGAACAAATAATTGTCAGATATTTGCACAGGTTCATATTCTCTATGACTCTGTCTATCACCAGAGATTTTGCCATCAGGCCGCAGAAAGAAAAAAGTCCTGTCTGCGCGCCAAATACGAACCATGCAGAAACGGAAATCAGCAAATCGACCAGAAATAATGCCATCGCTATATTCATATCGGAATATTTCTTGACGATCATTGCCACAATATCCGTTCCGCCGCCGGATGCGTCATAATAAAAGAAAACCGCAGCACTGACCGCCGGTAAAACGATCGCAAAGACCAGCTCTAAAACGGGCTGGTCCGTTAAAGGACCCTGCAGCGGCATATATCTGTCCAAAAATTCCAGTCCCGCGGAACTCAATACGCTGACATAGACAGTCTTTATGCCAAAGCCCTTTCCTAAAAATAAGAAACCTGCAATAAGCAGCAGCATATTCATAACCAGAGTCAGGGTGCTGGCGCTGAAAGGCAAAAATTCTTCCAGTAATACCGCAATGCCTGTTACTCCTCCAAAAGAAAAATGATTTGGAAATTTAAAAACATAGATGCCAATAACCAAAACAATTACGGCCAGTGTGAGCACTAGATATTCTTTCGCCCAGATACCGGCTTTCTTTTTCTGTCCCATGATTCTGTCCGGGTCTGTTTTACAGACTTGTCTCTCCTTTCGCCCGGGAATTCTCATTCGCCAGCGCATGCTCCTTTACTTTCTGCAAATGATAGTACATAAGCTGTCTGGCTTTTTCTGAATCCCTCTTCTGAATTGCCTCAAGGATTTTTTTATGCTCTTCGTTAATCTGTGAAATTCGATTCTTCTGTTTGCTTGACTTGGTCTTCAATTCATCAATAATATCGTAATAGGTATCGATAAAATTCACGAACACGACATTACCGGAAAGTTCCGCAAGGCGGTAGTGAAAATAATAATCAAGCGAATGGGCTGCATTCCTGACCGTTCCGTTTTCCACCAGTTCCACCAGTTCTTCGATTTCATCATCGCTTGCAAGCTCGATCACTTTTTCCACCACACGGGGTTCAAAACATTCCCGTACCTCTATCAGATTCAGATAAGTAGCTTCCCTGACGGATACTTCCCGGCTTCCGCTGATCACTTCCAGTACGTCCGGAGCAATAAAAGTCCCCTCTTTTGGTTTACGGTAAATTATTCCTCTCGCCTGGAGGATGGTAAGCGCCTCCCGCAAAATTCCCCGGCTTACGCCAAAGTTCGTCGCCAGCTCCGGTTCGTTGGGCAGCCGGGTCCCCGGCTGTAACTTCCCGCTCTTGATATTGTTCATGATCTGGCCGATGACCTTGTCCGATAGTTTTTCGTTTGTAACCGATGAGAATTTCATTTTGCGCTTTCTCCTTACCTGGAATATTTTTTTAGGAAGTCCTCCACTTCTTCCGCCTCCGGAATAGAGGGCGCAGCGCCTTTTCTTGTAACAGCAATGCCGGAAGCCGCAGAAGCAGTCTTTAAACTTTCTTCTATGGATTTTCCACGCAGAATGGAAGCAATATAATATCCGGTGAAAGTATCTCCCGCCGCCGTCGTGTCGACCGCCTCGACCGTAAAACTGTCACAGGTACAATCCATACCCGGACCGGCATAAATACTCCCCTCTTTTCCAAGCGTAAGCACTACTTCCGCATTTGGGTAAAGTTCCCGCATCCGGCCCAGAATATGCTCCGCTTCCGTTTCTCCCGTAAGCTGCTCCCCCTCCACTTCATTCAGCATGAACAAAGACACTTTCTTCAGATCGCAGCGCAAGAGCTTTTCGTTCATCGGAGAAGGATTCAGCACGATTTTCATTTTCCGGTCATATGCTTTTTCCACAAGTAAATCCAACAGATTAATCTCATTCTGTAACAGCAATAGGTCGCCTTCCGAAAAGCCGGCCAGCACTTCGTCTATTTTTTCTTCCGTATTTTTCCCGTTGGAACCGCTGTATAAAATAATACAGTTATCTCCTTCGGGCGTTATCTGGATAATAGCATGGCCGCTCTTTCCCGTCTGTTTTGTAATAAAATCGGTATGTACGCCGTATTTTCTGCAAAAGGCAATCAGTTCTTCTCCGTCCTCGCCGACCATACCCGCGTGGTAAACCTCCGCGCCGGCTTTGGCAAGCGCGATCGACTGATTCAATCCTTTTCCACCAAAATGCGTTTCCATATCGGAAGAAGAGATTGTCTCTCCTAATTGTACCATATGTTCTACCAAATATACATAATCATAATTCAAAGAACCGTAATTTAATACTTTCATTTTCTGTCATCCTCTTGTCTGTTCCGGTTTCTGGCCGGCCGCTTTCGTCCTGACCGCAAAATCTCCGAAAAATGTTCTTCCCATAGAGAGTGAACCGCATCCATACATACCATAAGCATACTGCCCGTCTTCCACACGCAGTACCTGTCTGTCATCGATATAAAGAGAAATCTCCGTTCCTTCCGCTACGGCCGAAAATTTATATTTTTGTCCCGTTTCCCACGGATAATCCGTTTCTGCCAATTTGATAAAACCAAAATCATTTTTGTAAATGGCGGCTTTTCCTTTCCCGGAAAATCCGAGCGCATATCCTCTCATCGCGCCCTGGGCACGCATCAGCAGTAAATGATTTTCTCCGTTTACCGGTTCCACTTCCGTCGTTATCCTGCAATCTCCGGCATAATAATTTCCCGCATAAGCAAATGCTTCGCCGCAGCGCAACAGCGAAAGTCTGCCATCCTCAATCTCCCATGCCCCATGATCTGCTGCAAAGGGTGTAATCGTACCAAACTCCTTCCGCTGTTTTGCCAGGGAAATCGTATAGGCACTGTCTCCGGTAATTGAAAAATCATCCAGATAAACTGCCCCCAGCGTCTTTGCTTTGGATATGGAATATCCCTCCAGTACGATGCCGACCTCATCAATTAAATCGCCTTCCGTATCCGGAATCACAAAAGAAACTTCCGTCCACGCATCCGCTTTCAGCCTGCAAAACCCCTGTATATGCAGTTCTTTATCGCTCATCGTCCGGATATAAGGCGCCACGCCGGGCGTTTCCCATCCGTTCCACTGTTCCAGATAAAGCTGCATGCTCACCCGCTGTCCGGAATAGACCGTCGGCGTAAAGACCGGACTGTAGCGTTCGTCTGAAAAAGCGTCTCTTCTGTAAAAAGGCTTATAATAAATCCTGCAGCGGTCTCCTCTTGTCATGCGGTCAACGATGATTTTCAGAGAGCCCGTCCCACGGTATGCGTGTTCCGTTGAATGTTCCGCCATGCAGAAAAACGAATCGGAAAGACGCAGATTGTGGGTCGAGCCGGGAAGCTCAAAATCAAAATGAATCTCCCCGTCACAAATACTTTTCCTAAGCGCTTCCGGCGCCGTTTCCCCTGACAGCCTGTATCCGAGCAGCGCAACTTCTTTGGCATAGGTCGGAATATCCAGAATGTTCAGATAACCGGAAATACCGGATAAAACGATACCGTCATTAACAGGTTTCCGATAGCGGTCCGGAAGTCCTCCCGGGCCACACATTACACCGAGTACCGTACCCACATTTCCTGCATTGCAATCCGTGTCCCATCCGCACATTGTCGCAATCTCCACAGTTCTTGCAAAGTCTCCTTTTCCATACAACATCGACAGCACGCAGACGCCCGCATTGGGTATGATATGACATACGCCTTTGTATTTGTCATAACCCCACTCCCGAACAAGAAGCTCATGGCAGGCCCGCCAGTTCTCCGGATTTTCCTGATAAAAATCATTGACTGAACGGGTCACTTTCGCATAGACACTCTCCTGCGGAATCATTTTTAAACCTGTCTCAATGATATGTTCCACATCGTCAGAAACAAAGGCTTCCGCAATACAGGCGCAGAAGAATGCCGCGCCATGAATGCCTTCGCCATCATGGGATACGCTGGCCGCCATCTTTCCATATTCCGCCGCTTTCTCCGGATTGCCCGGAAAACACAGTCCCCAGGTATCAATAAAAATCTGACCGCCTATCTGCTCCGCCAGTGTCTTCCCGTTCTGCTCAATCGACCCGGACCGGGGAGCCGGAACTCCGTTTTTCAGATTCAGGTATGCGGTATGCTCTGTACTGATTCCATATCCGCCCCACCAAAACATACCCACACCTTCTCTTGTATAATTCAACCAGGCATTGGCCACATCCTGCGGCGTAAGTTCCCTGTCTACGGCATCATCGCGCAATGCCCGCAGAAAATAAACCGGCCCGTTGGCATCATCGTCCGCCGCAAAATTCTTATATTCCTTCACATAACCCGTAATATCTCCATAGGTATCGCGGATTCTTTCATACGTCCAGATGGTTGGTTCCACAGGCGCCCCAAGCCTGATCCCGATATTCATTCCCAGGATACCGGAATACACTTTTTCCAGATAATTTTCAACTTTCATCGGCATACCTCTACTTTATTTTCTCTTTTCCGCGCTTATTTCATCAGCCCCGTAAGCCGTTCTGCATACCGGACAATATCAATTCCTTTGGTAAATTTTAAACAGGTTCCCGACGGGTACCTGGTCTTTAACAGCCAATGCTCCGGAATATTCTTCGCTCCGTATTTTGCGCCGAGCACCGCCCCTGCAACCGCACCGATCGTATCCGCATCTCTTCCGAAATTTGCCGCAAGAAGCAGCCCGGATTTAAAAGAAGCGCTTTCTAACCGCAGACATCCGAACACTTCCGGAAGCGCCTCGGCAACGGTCGAGCGGTTTGTGGAAAACAACTCATTATGAAGCGGCATCCACGCATCCGCAATTCGGCCGGAATGTTCCGTAACAATCCTGTCCGCGCGAAGCAAGGCCGCTCTGAACCAGGAGCCTTCCGGCGCCGTTTTCATAACCCCATCCCATATTTCCTCCATAGAAGCGTCCACCATGCCAAGCGATACCGCAACCGCAACAGCCTGCGCCCCCCAGATGCCGTCCGCGTAATGACTGACGGAAGCATCCACTTCTGCAAGATACGCAGCCTTTTCCGGGTCGCCCGCACAATAGACGCCAATCGGACCGCTTCGCATCGCCGCACCGTCACTCTGATGATGAGGATTAAACTTACCCGACTCCGGCGGCCTAAGCCCCCGTCTCAGATTATTGCATGCTTCTACTTCACTGACACCGCCGCGCTTTAATTCGTCTTCCGTCGCCACATGTGCAAGCCACATTTCCACCACATCATCCGCGGTAAAATCTCCTCCTTTTTCAAGAATTGTTTCCAAAACGAGAAGCGCAAACTCCGTATCGTCGGTGCTCCAGGAAGCGCCTTTATTAAAATCTGTCGTAAATCCGTAATCTCTCTGGTTGTCCGGCATTCTTGCCGCATCGCCCAGAGAATCGCCGATTGCCAGTCCGCACAATGCGCCGATTGCCTTATCCGTCAATAAGTCTCTATTTTCCAGTAATTGTTGTCTTGTCAGCATATTAATAACTTTACTCCTTTCTTTTCGTACACCCCAAGCAATTGTAAATTTTGAAGAACGTCTCGTCCTGGGACGAGACGTCTTTAGAAGTTCTTCTCACGCTATTTTAATACTGTATTCGCATATTCGGTGACAGCCGCACCCCCGACGCTGTTCCATTCTTCCACGAACGCATCCCAGTCAGCTTCTGTCTTATTTCCAATCACAAAATCCGCTGTAAATTCCGCAAGTTTGGTTTCTGCCGCATCCCAATTAACGATGTGCTCCTCGGGAATCACGAACGCGTTATCCATCGTCGCATAGGTCGCCATCATTTCCGCAGAAGAGACCGCCGCATCGGACCAGTAAGGCGTATCCGGGTTCATGGCATTCAAATCAAAATTTTCAAAAGTCTCAAAGAAATTCGCATACCATGTGTCATGATCGGGAAGCAGCGTATATACGCCGTTCTCTACCGTGTAATCCTTACCTTCCGTTCCCATCAGATCGAGGATACGTCCTGGACCGGATACTGCAAAATCAAGCACTTCAAAAGCCAGGTCTTTATGCTCCGACAGCGCGCTGATCGCAAATCCTCTGGATTCCTTGCTGACATCCAACGGAAGATATCCCTGCGCTTCTCCTTTAGCCGGCGGAAGCACTGTCAGGGCTGCTTCTTCCCCGTTTGCAGCGACCTGATTACTGTTGTAAAGGTCAATGACCGCACCCTGATTACCGCTGATGACCGCTGTATTATTGCTGTAAAAATCATTTTCTTTTACTTCCCAGTTCGCGCTTAAATAATCCTTATCTATAATTCCTTTCTGATACAGAGACGCATAGAATTTCAGTTCTTCCAGAGACTGTTCGCTGACTCTTCCATATACATAGTTTCCCGACTCATCTTTTACCCATGTGCTTGTCAGACCGAAGGCCTGATCGAACATCGCATTGATTCCCTTCAAGTTTCCATCCAGTCCGAATACCGCCTTGCGTCCTTCCTTTAATTCCTCAAATAACTTCAGATAATTTTCTATAGTCGGATCCGCAAGAACTGCTTCCGCAGATGCACATCCTTCCAGTACGTCCGTACGAATGACCGGTGTCGGTGTAAGCGCCGGCGTTACGAAAAGCAGATACGGATAATTGGCAAGACGCTCTTTCTGGAAGTCTTCCAGCGCACCTTTCACATATTTGGAGTTTTCAATATAAGGTGTCAGATCTTCCAGTATCCCCTGCGCCGCAAATACCTGGTCGCCGCCCTGGAAATAAATAATATCCGGGATGTCTCCGCTATTCAGCATAAGCGACAGATTGTCCTGATAGCTGCCGCTCTGCATCTCGACCACTTCAAGTTTCGCCAAAATACCCGCTTCCGCCAGCGCTTTGTTATACTCATCGAACCATGCGCGCTGTCTCTCGTCTTCCATGGAAATCCCTTTCAGGGTCACACGCAGCGTCACAACTTCGCCGGTTCCTTCCTCCTGTTCCGCTTCCTGCCCCGGAGCCTCTTCCGCTGTGGAAGTATCTGTTGTTTCGGAAACCGTCTGTCCTTCGTTTGCTCCCGTATTTCCCGGCTCTTCTCCGGAGCCGCAGCCTGCAAGCAGGCCTGTTACCAGGGTTAATGATAACAATGACGCAATCAATCTCTTTTTCATACTTTTTTCCTCCTTGTCATTTTTAAAATATATATCCTTTCCGGTTCAATTGTTCCGGAAATGATTTTCCCTTGATGTATCGAGAAACTGCTCTCTCCCGTCCATAATTCTTCAATCCGTATCTTCTCACCGGACGCCGGCGGCGGATAAAGCCGGAACAGCGCACCGTCTACCGCATGGTCGGATGCGTTATAGACAGAATAGATTTCTTCTTCTCCGCTGTCATGATAAAAAGCATTTATATAAAGTTCCTCCCGCAGCACCGGGTACAGCGGCATAGAATCCGATCCGAAGTAGGTATCGAAATTGGCAAGCAGAATCTGTTTCCATTTCTTTAACGCTGCCTTCTGTTCTTTGTCAAAAGGAAGCCATGCCCCGAATACATCCTGCCAGATTGCAAAACCCGTGCCGTTAAAAACAGCACGCTTTATCAGCATATCTTTCTTTTCCGCCACCCGCCACCGCGAAGTCATTGGCGCCGCATGCTCCGGAAACAGATAGCGGAGCACATGGCCTTCCGGCATGCGGAACCGCTGATTCCAGGAGCCGGTAATTTCTTCTACCGTTCCGCGTACCTTCGGCGTCACCTCCAGACAGCAGATTACGCCGGGCCGTATACTCTCTATCCTTTCTCTGCATCCTCTCGGAATGCTGTCCATCGTATCAAACCATATACCGTCAATCCGCGTCTTCTCCACCAGTTCCGCAATATGTTCAAGCACATCCGTCAGTGCCTCGTCATCCGCCGCATCCCATGGATTGTAGGGAAGCATCACACGCACACCGCGCGCATGCGCTTTATCACATATTTCGTTTATGCCTTCTATTCCGCCCGGAATATCATCGCAAAAATCCCACTGTTTTCTGGCATCCACACCAAGCCTCGGATAAACGAACCAAAGCACCAGAATATCATAACCGCCAAACGCTTCTCCTTCGTCGAGCAGACGCTCCACTTCCAACTTCTGTGTCTCATAATTGAAGATTTCCCTGGAATAGGCAAAAGCCAGATGATGATACACCGCTTTTCTGTACCACTTTAAATCCTCTTTCTCATACATGGAAAAATCCATATTCTTCCGAATATGCGCCTTATACCGGAAAAAGGCCTCTTTATAGTCCTCGGTGAGCGAGGAAAAGTGGATTTCCGCCACATCGGCCAGCTCCTTGTTCTGTAAACGCAGCAGCAGATTATGATTTAAAAATTCCACGCTGTCCGTCATCTGCAAAAGCTGTCTGTTCCTGTTTTGATTCCAAGTCCCCGTAAATTCCGGATAATCCGGGAGCTCCATCATAATGCCATGCGCAGTCTCTGGATCAATGCAGCAGATCGGAAGCGGAAATTCTTCGTGAAGTTCCAGCGCCGGACTTCCGTCCGGTTTCGGTCTCGGATTGGCCGAAAGATGCCATTTCCCGCTCTCCCGAAAATACCGGAATAACGGAATCTGCAAATAAACTTCTCTGGGACTTTCCTGCCACTCCGCCCCGGCCTGCAGCAGAAACACCAGACAATCTTCTTTCACGGAAACGCTGAGCCTCATCCCGATTTTCCATTCCGCCAGAAACAGTTCGAAAACAAGCGCCCGGTCTTTTTCATCCTGCAAAAGCTCTGCTTTCCGAATTTCAAAAACATCCGCAGGATATGCTTTCCCACATACCTCAAATATAAAAGGAACACAGGCCTTCGTAAGCCATTCCTCTTTCGTCTCTTTCTGAAAAATTCCGGTACAGCAAAGCCCTGATACCGTGTCGAACCGAAAACGAATCTGTGTATTCTCTATCTCAAAAATATTCATTCTGCCGCCTCCTTTGCACAACGGAAGGTAACGGTAGCGCACCGGTTCATTCCCTCGTTCAGAAGCTGGAATTTCAAATGCCAGTTATTGGGCTTTGCACCGCCTTCCGCATGCCAGAAATGTGCCCCCTTATAACTTGCACCGCCTCTTAAAAGCACAAACTGATGAATGCCGTCGTCAAAAACTTCCTCCGTCCATTCGTGAGCATTCCCGCACATATCACAGAGACCGAACGGAGAAGCCCCTTCCGGATAAGCATCCACCGGCGTCAATGTCTCTTCCCCGGTATCATTGCATTTATTCCTGTCATATTTGTCGCCCCACGGATACCTGTATTTTTCTTTTCCGCCCGCCGCATACTGCCACTCACAGTCTGTCAGAAGCCTTGCTCCGTACCAACCCGCAAAGGCCTCCGCATCTTTGTGGCTGACCCATACCACCGGTTTATGCCGGTCTTCTTCTCGATATTTACCGTTCTCCCAATGCCGTAGAAAATTCTTCATATCGTCGGGCTGATAACCGGATTCCTGCAGGAACCGATAAAACCTTTCATTTGTCACCGGATACCTGTCCACGAAAAGAGCCGGAACCCGGGCCATTCTCGGTCCGTGGTCGTATTCACAGTCTCCTTCCATGATCCGATGTTCCACCCGGTATAGATAATGTCCTTCCGGTATATAAACCTGTCCGTCCATTTCTTCTTCCCTTTCTTCATTTGCTTCTTCTTCCCTTTCTGTTTTCTCAACGTTCCAATCCCGGAGAAAATCCAGGGAAAAACCGCATCTCCTCTGCCGCCTTTCACTATATCTGGAGAATGCCCATACACCGGGCATTCTCCAGGGTGAGAAAGACTTGCCCCCGCAAGTCGTAGAAGTTCTTGGCGTTTCGCCCATTGGCGGAACGTCTTTAGAACTTCTTCTCACCCTATTCTTTAACGCCCCCCGCCATAACACCGCCCGTATAATATTTCAAGATCAGCGGATACATCGCCAGAATCGGTACCATAACAATGACAATGGTAGCTGCCTTTAAAGAACCGATATTTAAGGATGTCAGATCTACATTCGCGTAGGATGCGATTGCCGTAGAATCCCCGTTTACGACAAATTGTTTTAAAAACACCTGCAGCACGGTGGTATCTCTTGTCTGCAGAAAAACACTGCTCTTAAAATATTCATTCCATCTTACGACTGCATAGAACATGCCGACCGTCATAAATGCGATTTTATTCAACGGGAGAAAAATCCTGAAAAAAACCGATAATTCTCCGGCCCCGTCTATCTTTGCCGCTTCGATTAAGGCTATCGGTGTCTCTTCAAAAAAACGCATCATCAGAATCAGATAATATACATTCACAGAATTATAAAGCACCATAACCCAAATATTATTCAATAGATTCAAATCTTTTATTACAAAATATTCCTGAATGATACTCGGTTCAAAAATCATCATAATGATGAAAAACACCATAAGCGGTTTTTTAAACGGCAATCCGGGTCTTGTCAGGGCATAAGCCGCAGAGCCGGTCACCAGAAGGCTCAGCATGGTTCCTGCCGTTGTAATGAACAGACTGTTCAGGAAAGAACGGGTCACAAGCGAATTCGAAAAAATCAGTTTATAATTGATCAGATCAAACCCGCTTGGCCAAAACTGCCAGCCCGACATATACGGCACAAGCTTCGGGTCGGAAACAGACTTTGCCAGGATATTCAATATGGGAATTAAGATCAGCAGCGCAGCCGTCAAAAGGCATATACGAATTAAAAGCTGCCCAATCGTTATCTTTTTCTTCATCGGTATACCTCCTTACCATGCACCGGTTCCGGTAAGCTTTTTCGATATAAAATGTGTAATCAAAACCATCGCCGTTCCGATGACGCCTTTGAACAGACTTGCTGCCGTTGCAAAAGAGTACTGCGTATTCACAAGCCCAATCCGGTATACATAAGTATCGATAATGTCAATCCGGCTCAGTACCGCGTCATTCGAAAAGTTCAGAATCTGATCCAGTCCCGCGCTCATGATAAAACCGACGTTCAAAATCAACACCGTGACCATCGGAACTGCCAGCGCGGGTAAAATAATATGCTTTACCGTCTTCCATCTTCCCGCACCATCGATTGCGGCTGCATCGTACAGTTCCTTGCTGATTCCCAGAATCGCGGACAGATAGATAATGGAATCCCAGCCAATGCTCCTCCACATTTCAGAACCAGTCAAAATCGGAATGATTGCGGATTTGCTCACCATAAGGTTCTTATATTCCATACCGAAAGCCTTCATAATTTCGGTCACAATGCCGCCCTGTGAGAAGGCGTCTATCCAGATGCCCGCAATAATAACCCAGGAAAGGAAATGAGGCATATAGGAAACGACCTGTACAAATTTCCCGAACCTTGTCCTTCCCACTTCATTCAGCAGCAGAGCAAACATGACCGGAAATGGAAACAGCAGAAAAATCTTTATACTGCTGATCAATAGCGTATTTTTCATAATATTCCAAAAAGCCGGCGTATCAAAAAGCATTTTAAAATATTTCATACCTACAAAGGTATTGTCTCCTACGATCTTGTAATCATAAAATGCCAGTTTCATACCAATAATTGCTGTCACCCGAAAAATCACAAAGTATAAAAGCGCAGGCATCAGCATCAGATAAATCCATTTATATCTTTTTACTTTCTGCCAGGTCGTCATCTGACATTTCTTTTTTGCCGCTGTTCTCGCCATTGTTTTTGCCACTTTCATTTTCCGTCCTTTCCCTGTTTCTATATCGTGATTTTCATTTCGGCCAGCGGAGCATGCTGCTGTGCTCCATAAACATCCCGTTCCCCGCATGTTCCGGAGGAAATGCTCCGGTCGTAAGTAATCTTAAATCCGAGCGCTGTGTCAAAGAAAACAATCTGTTGGATTCTGGACTCCTCCATTCTATACAGGGCTGCTATACGCTCCTTAGAGATTATCCCGCTTTCTTTTATTTTCCTGTATATTTCCACATCGTCGAATAACACATCCAGCGTAATCTGAAAAGGACCGCTGTTTTTGGAACGGATTACCGTTGCCAGCTCATATAATTTGTACTCTTTCATTCTGATAACAAAGCTCCTTCCTTCTGACTTTCCACCGCCAGCTCCTTTTCCCAGTCTATCCAGTCTGCCGGAAACAGTTCGTCCATTTCCGTTTCCGCAATCTCCATCAGATGATATACGGAAAACTCATATACCGGTCCAAACGGAATATCGCTCGGTGCAAATGGAAAAGCCAGATTACCCGCCGTAGACTTTCTTCCCGGATATCCATAATGAAGAAAAGTAGAACGCAGCGTGCTGCAAATGACATTGGCAAGTTCCTGAGTATCTGCAATGACTTCAAACAGGACACCCACTTCATGTCCTTTTTCCCCTGTAAGCGGTTCTGCCTCTCCCATTACCGCATTGATGCCATAATTCATAAAATGAATCTGATAGCGATTTCTGTCAATATCCGCGTAATACTCCATCGTCTGTTCCTCTACCAGCTTTTCCACTTCTTCCAACATGGAAATCATGATCGGATCGCGTACCCCTGCGATTACAAATGTCCTGTATGCTACGCGGACAGCGCCCTCCAGTTTCACCTGATAACGGGGCGCTCTTTCGATATGACTGCCCTTTACCATGACACTGTCTGCATCATATTGTTCAAAGCTGCATGCGTCCAGATTCATGACCACTCCCGGCCCATGCAATATATAGGGATGCTCTTTTTCATAAAAAGTATGGGCGGCTACAGACAGCGGCGTGCATTTCCGCATGCCGGACAGGGGCGTAATGATAAATCCATCCTCCCTTATTGTTCCAAGCATACAATCCTTCGTCGTCCCCGGAACCGCACAAAGAGCCGCACATTCCAAAATTTTGCCCGCATGATAACCATATTCCAGCGGAAATCCGTAATACGTTGTTATGGCAGCAAACGGACTCGGGTCATAAGCACGTCCACAAATAATTAACTGCGCGCCTTCCTGCAGCGCCTTTACAATCGGCTCATGACCCATCTGCGCTACGATACCGCTTGATTCATCGAGCCTCTCTTCCGTCAGTTCTTTTACAAGGCTTCCCAATTTTTCGATTTTTCCTTCTTTCATTTTTTCTTTAATAAAAGATTTGGGAATATCCGCCCAGATAACTACGGTCTTTAAATCCTGTAAATGATATTCCTCTATAATAGAAGCAACAATGCGCAGCGTCCGTTCTACATGAATTCTACCACCGGCGCCTCCTGCCGAACCGATTATCGCCGGAATTCCTGCCTGAGCCGCCGCCGTTATGATCAGTTCCAAATCTCTTCTGCTGGCTTCGTCACTGACAATGGCAACTCCTTCTCCGAGCTTATGCGGTCCCGCATCCGTACTTCCGGCATCTACTACGATGGCGTCCGGTTTTTCTTTCATGCCGTTCATGAAAGACTCTTTTGGAAATCCGTATCCTAAAATTCCGCATGGCGCCAAGATTTTCATTTCTTTCATATTACTGACCGTACCTTTCTTTTTATATTGAAACCTTTCTCCTCTTGTCTATTTGTTTAACAATTATATTATATGGTTATTTATCCATTTTTTCAACTATTTTGTCTATTCTTTATTATTATTGGCGATTTTTACATATTTTTTTCTTTTTTCGACTGTTTCCCAATTAAGCTTTATGAACTTTGCACAAAAAGGGAGCCGTAAAATATCTGCTGTGATCTGTCGGCTCTGTTCCTTTACCGTGGACATAAAAAATCCTCTTTTCCGATAAGAATTGTCACATCTTGTTTCTTATCAAAAAAGAGGTATTTCTAGTTGTAGGCGCAAACTGTTCTACACTATCGGCTTCCCACCAGCAGTTTATCCAACTCTTCCTTTAATTTCGTTTTTAACATTTCCAGTTCTTCACTCGTAGGATTATATTTTTTATCGGTCAAGTCCTTTCCGAGCTGCCAGACAGGACCGACAGCGGGCGTGTCTCCATGTCTTCTCGGATGTATATGCCAGTGCATATGCAGTCCGCCTCCAACACCTAAAAGAGAATAATTCAATTTATCCGGCTGAAACGCATTATATACAGCTTCCGATACCACTGCCATTTTATGAAGAACAGGGTGTCTGATGATACTCCTGCCGATCTTACAAAACTGCTGGAGAATGACAAAGGATTTTATTACAAGGATGAACCATATACCACAAAGAAACTGCACCAGCGTTCAATCATTACCTATTCCCCTAACCCGGATAAACCGGAAAAGTTTTTTTGCATTTCCTCCACGTTTCAAGTACAATAAAGAAAACATTGGAGGATGTATTCATGTTACTTATGGATAAATACGCTGACAAGATTTATGGTACGATCACTTGCTATGACCGTATGATCATCCAGGGATATATCCCCGGATGGAGCCATGCCGAAGGCATGACCGGCTACCTGAATGCCAACAACATCCGTATTTTTGATTTTTCAAATTTCTCCCAGCCCCTTACAGAACAGGTTCGTACAAACGCCCAGCGTATTGCAGATGAAAATGGCATTGAAATTGAGTTCATCCGTAAACTGCGTGCTTTCCGCAAGGATGACCGGATTCAGGAAATCATCCAGAAAACCGGAAAGACCGAAGGGCTGGTCCACATCTTTTCTTCCATGGAACAGTG
>CAJTUC010000031.1 GCA_910579395.1 uncultured Lachnospiraceae bacterium
TCACAGGTTCAAATCCTGTCCCCGCTACTACAAACTTATGAATAAGAGTTCAATAAGTTTGAATGCCCAGATAGCTCAGTTGGTAGAGCAGAGGACTGAAAATCCTCGTGTCACTGGTTCGATTCCGGTTCTGGGCATTTTGTTTTATCAATAATTGTTATGGGCCACTAGCTCAGGTGGTAGAGCACTTGACTTTTAATCAAGTTGTCTGGGGTTCGAATCCCCAGTGGCTCATTGAAGGGCCTCTTTTTTGTAATGATTGAACAAGAAAGGGGTCTTTTTTGCGCGTTATTTTTTAAATAATAAAATGGCAATTTAAGCAAATCATCATAAGGAATGTGCATTTATAAAAAAATGTGGTATGATTAGTTTAAATTGAGTGTTATGCTATTTTTCCGGTACTTTACCAATCTGATAATTTTCAGATTCAGGAAGCCGGCGTTTTTCTTGTAGGATATGCAGCGGATAGATAGCCGGATGCGCTGAAATTTCTGCGGGATACGGTCAGCCGGCCTTATTTTAAGGAGCATCCTGAAATCGCAGTCGAACTGTTGGCAAGCCATAAAGAGGATGAAAGCGAGTATGTAAGAACGTCTGCCGGGAACAGCCTTCGGAATATCAGTAAAAAACATGCCGATTTGGTAGCAGCCGAATTATCTACATGGGATTTGTCATCTAAAAAAGTTATGCAAGTCTATAAGCTTGCAAGTAAATTTATCTGCAAAGATTAAGGCCTGCTGATAAATTTATCTGCAAAGACAAAATTTGCGATTTTTTAGCTGAGACGATGAAATTTTGTGATAAGGAGCCCGATATTTATGACAGAAGAAAATTATTTACAATGGGAAAATTATATGCTGTCGTGTATGGAAGACAGTGCGCACGACAAGGAACATATTTACAGAGTGCTGTATACGGCGCTGGAGATTGCGCGGACGGAGCAGAATGTGGACTATGACGTGTTGGTCTGTGCATGCCTGTTACATGATATCGGAAGAAAGGAACAGTATGAAAATCCAGCGATATGTCATGCAAAAGCGGGAGCGGATAAGGCGTATGTTTTTTTGGTGGAGAACCACTATGCGAAAGCATTTGCGGAGCGTGTCAGCAGGTGCATTCGGGTACATCGTTTTCGGAAAGACTGCCGGCCGGAGAGCATTGAGGAGAAGATTTTATTCGATGCGGATAAAATCGATGTATCCGGTGCGATCGGCATCGCCCGCACTCTATTGTATAAGGGGCAGCTGTCCCAGCCTTTATATTCTTTGACACCGGACGGTCAGGTGTCGGATGGGACGGGTGACAGTGAGGAATCGTTTTTTCAGGAATATAAATATAAGCTGGAGGGAATTTACGATTCTTTTTACACCGCATGCGGAAGAAAAATTGCAAAAGGCAGGCAGGAGGCTGCGGAGAGCTTTTACCGGAGTATGCTGCAGGAAGTCCGTGCAGGTTACAGTGAAGGCAGAGAGCTTCTTCATGAAGTAAAAATGAGCAATAAGAAGGACAGGAAAATCGATGAAAAAGATAATGCTTTTTGAGGGAGACATTGAAACACAGGGATATTTTTCAATACAGTTAGCGGAAGCATTTCAGAAATTGGGGCATCAGACTTATATTTTTGATCTGAGTCGTCCGTGGAGCAGTACCAATCGCTTTTTTCAGTTTTTTGAGAAGGGAAATACGGTGCTTGTTAATTTTAATTTTCACGGAATGAGTGGGGAAGAGATTTTTCTGGATGAACATGACAGGATGATGTGGGACGCGTTGCGGATACCGAGTTATAATATTGTTGTGGACCATCCAATGTACTACCATCATTTTTTGGAGAAACACCCGAAAGACTATCATCATATCAGCATTGACAGGAATCATGAGAGGTATATGCGGAGATTTTTTCCGGAGATTGTAAATGGTCCGTTTCTGCCGCTCGCCGGAACGCAGCTTTATCCGAATAAGTCATATACACCGGCGGAGTACCGCAGATATGAGGTCACGATGGTGGGTAATTATACGCGGCCGGAGCAGTTTGAGAAATATATTACAAGGATTGATGAGGAGTACACGGCGTTTTATTATGGAATGATAGACGATCTGCTGGCGCATCCGATGCGGACGGTGGAAGAGGTCGCTGAGGAGCATATCCGCAGAGAGATACCGGAGGTAACGGAAGAAGAGTTGAAAAAGGTCATGAGTCAACTGACTTTTATCGATTTGTATGTCCGGTTCACCACAAGAGGGCAGGCGGTGCAGGCGCTAGTGGATGCCGGCGTTAAAGTGCATGTTTATGGCGGCGGATGGGAGGCGCTCGATTGTAAAAAGCCGGAAAATCTGATCAATGGCAGCAGCCTGGATTCTGTGGGCTGTCTGAAAAAGCTTTGTCAGAGTAAGATTTCTCTGAATGTGATGCCTTGGTTTCGGGACGGTGCGCATGACCGGATTTTTAACTCGATGCTGAACGGGGCATTGTGTCTGACGGACAGCAGCGTTTATCTGGAGGAGATTTTGCAGGATAAAGAAAACTGCAGGATATACTCGCCGGCGCATCCGGAAGCGCTGCCGGAGATAGTATATGGACTGCTGGCTAATCCGGATAGATTGCAGGAGATCATTGATAATGGATATGAGATGGCGAAAGCTGCGCATACATGGGAGCATCGCGCGGCCGTGCTGCATAATCTGATAGAAGGGTGAAGAGAATTTCTAAGTCTGCCAAAACGCAGACTAAGAAATTCTACGATTTGCAATGCAAATCTTCTTCACCCCGCAGAATGTCCTGACGGCCATTCTACCATGGGAGATATATAGATATATATAGAGAGATATATTAAGAAAGGACATGAGAACAGGATGAGTATTGTGGAAAAAATCAGGGAACGGAGAAGAGAAAGGCTGAAAAGGCATTACGAACGGTATCGCAGGATTCATGCACTGTTAGAAAAATACGGGGATGACATCATTCATTCCAATAACTTTCAGATGACGAAGGCGCATATCCAGCATGGGAATATGACTGTCAATGACCATTGCCTGAGCGTGGCACGGTATAGCCTGATTTTAAATAAAAAGCTGCGTCTGCATTGCAACAAGAGAGACTTGATACGAGGATCTTTGCTGCATGATTATTTTCTTTATGACTGGCATGATAAGGGATATGTGCCGGAGCGGAAGCGGCTGCACGGGTTCTGGCATCCCGGCATTGCGCTGCGGAATGCGGATAAAGAGTATCAGCTGACAGATATTCAGAGGGATATTATTAAAAAGCATATGTGGCCGTTGACGATTGTGCCGCCCGTATGCCGGGAATCATGGGTCGTTACGAGCGCAGATAAATATTGTTCCCTGATGGAGACACTGAAGCTTCATAAAGGTCATGGGAAGCGGTATGATTTTGTCGAGGCGAAGCGGAAGCGTGATAAGGAGAAACAGCTTGAATCATGGAGAAAAGCAGAAGATAAGGCCGCTATATGACAGTCTTATCGATTATGGAAAGACGGATTATTATCCTTATCATATGCCGGGGCATAAACGGAACGGCAGGATAAAAGGATTTTCCGATATTTTTCGGATAGATATTACGGAGATAGACGGATTCGACAATCTGCATCAGGCTGAAGGAATCATCGGGCAGGCGCAGGAGCGGGCGGCCAGGCTGTACGGCGCGGAAGAGACCTTTTTTCTGGTGAATGGGAGTACCTGCGGCATCTTGGCCGCTATCTCGGCAGTAACGGACAGGCAGGATATGATTCTGGCCGCGCGGAATTGCCATAAGTCTGTCTACCATGCGGCATTTTTACAGGAATTGGAGATGCGCTATCTTTATCCGGGAGAAATTTCGGAATTCGATATTTCAGATGCCGTCAGCCCATCCGCCGTGAGAACGGCGCTTGCGCAGTTTCCGGAATGCAGGGCGGTGGTGATCACATCGCCGACATATGAGGGCATAATAGCAGATATCCGGGAGATAGCGCGGATTGTACATGAGAAGGACAGGATTTTGATAGTGGATGAAGCGCACGGAGCACATTTAGGATTGGTACAGGATATGCCGGACAATGCGGTACGGCAGGGTGCGGACCTTGTTATCCACAGTCTGCATAAGACGCTGCCTTCCATGACGCAGACGGCGCTGCTGCATGTGAACGGCAGCCGGGTCAACCGGGAGAGGCTTCGCCGGTATCTGCGCATCTATCAGTCGAGCAGTCCTTCTTATGTGCTGATGGCGAGCATGGATGCCTGTATTTTGGAGATAAAAGAGAAAGCGGAAGCCTGTTTTGCACAACTTAGACTGCATTATGAAAATTTTATGCAGCGAATGGAGAAGTGCCGGTATATCCGCATCGGGAATCCGAATGCAGTTCAGGGAAAAGGATATTGTTTTCGGGCATGGGATATCTGTAAGCTGGTCATTTCCGTGAAAGGGACTTCTATGAGCGGACAGACTCTATATGATGTGCTCAGGGACGAATTTCATTTGCAGATGGAGATGGCGGCCGCCGGCTATGTATTGGCAATCATGACGGTTGCGGATGAAGAAGAAGGCTGGCAGAGATTGGCTGATGCATTGCAGCAGATTGATGATAGGATAGAAGAAAAAGCTGTGCCGATGTGCGCAGAGGCTTCGTATGCGGATGACAGGATGATGTATCGAACTGAAGATGCGCAGGCGGCGTTTCGATATGCAAGTGCAAAAGTGCCGCCGCCTGTGAAGCTAACTATCGCGCAGGCATTAAATAAGGTTTATGGGAGCCGTTCTTCCGGTACGGCCAGGGAAATTCCGCTCGCGCAGGCGGCAGGCAGCATCAGCGGCGATTTTGTATGCCTTTATCCGCCGGGCATTCCACTTCTGGTTCCGGGAGAGGTCATTGAGGAGCCTGTGGTCAGGCAGATCGTGGAAAGTCTGCAGATTGGGCTGTGTGTACAGGGTGTATCTGTAAACGAAACTGTGATTATTTGCTGAATAAAATTGAAATTCCCATAGAAATATGGCATTATTAAAGAGAGAGGCAATTTTGGTTCAGAGGAAGGCATATTATTCATATGGGGAAAATAGTGTATCTGATGGGGAAAAGCTCATCCGGGAAAGATACTATTTATAAAAGATTATTAGAACAGAACGACATTCGGTTAGAAAAAATCGTGCCTTATACGACGAGGCCCATCCGCGCGGAAGAACAGGAAGGTGTTGAATATCATTTTACGGATGAGGCCGGTTATCAGGAACTTTTGCAAAAAGGGGAAGTGATTGAGGCGAGAATCTATCATACCTGCCATGGTATCTGGCGGTATTTTACTGTGGTGGATAGTGCGGTCGAACTGTCGGAGCGGTCTTATCTGATGATCGGAACACTGGAAGCTTATGAGCAGATTCGCAGATTTTATGGAAAAGACAGAGTAATTCCCGTTATGATCGAATTGGATGACGGGATACGGCTGCAAAGAGCGCTGGACAGGGAGAAGGCGCAGGATCATCCGCGATATGAAGAAATGTGCAGGCGTTTTCTGGCAGATGCGGAAGATTTTTCAGCGGAAAGAATGGAAGCGGCCGAGATTGTACAGACTTTTCATAACGATGAACTGGAGCAGTGTCTTGAAAAGATTATCGATTATCTAAAGGAGTGCGGCGCATAATGGGCGCATTGGAGGGGTCAAGTGGATATTAAAGTAAATCAGGTGCAGCAGCCTGTGCAGATAGAGCAGCCACAGCAGGCACAGGAGACGGACGGTACATTCAAATTTACACTGGTCAGCCGGATTGAGGAACAGGATCTGCAGAACGCGCTGATGCAGATGATGGAGGAAATTACAAGGCAGGGTGATAAACTTGCCAAACATCGGGATATTAAAGATATGAGACGGTATCGGGCGTTGATCAAGGATTTCATGAATGAAATCGTTAACCGTTCCCACGCTTTTTCCAGAGAGAACTTTCTGGACAGGAAGGGCCGGCACCGCGTTTATGGAATTATCCGCCTGATCGACCAGAATCTGGACGAACTGGCGCAGGAACTTGTGAAGGATGAACAGGATAATCTGGCAATCTTGAGCAAAATCGGAGAGATACGAGGACTGCTTCTGGATATTTTTACCTAAGAAGCAGCGGGGGAGAAAGGAATGGTGAGGATATGGCGAAATTTACGAATATTATTGGACAGGAACAACTGAAAGAGCATTTGCAGAATGCCATTGCCATGAATAAGGTGTCTCATGCGTATATTATCAATGGGGAACGGAGTTCCGGCAAGGAATTTGTTGCCAAAGTGTTCGCGGCGGCGCTGCAGTGTGAACGGGGCGGGACGGAGCCCTGTGGAGAATGCCATTCCTGCATTCAGGCAAAGAGCGGTAATCAGCCGGATATCATTTTCGTGTCGCATGATAAACCGAATTCAATCGGCGTAGAAGACATTCGGGCACAGATTAATAATGATATCGGTATTAAGCCTTACAGCAGTCCCAGAAAAGTATACATTATGAACGAAGGGGAAAAAATGACCGTACAGGCGCAGAATGCCTTGCTGAAGACATTGGAAGAACCGCCGGAGTACGCTGTTATTTTGATTCTGACAGCGAATGTGGATTCGCTTCTGCCGACGATACTGAGCCGGTGTGTTGTACTGAATATGAAGCCGGTTCCCGACCATAAGGTAAAAAAATATTTGATGGAAGAACTGGAAATTCCGGATTATAAGGCCAATATCTGCGTGGCTTTTGCCAGAGGGAATATCGGGAAGGCTAAGATGCTCGCTTCCAGTGAAGAATTTGAAAAGGTAAAGGAAGAAGCAGTCACGCTGGTGAAGTATATTAATGATATGGATATCAGCGAGGTCGTAAAAGCGATTAAAAAGATTTCGGAATATCAGTTCGATGTTACGGATTATCTGGACATTCTTTCTGTCTGGTACAGAGATGCGCTGTTATTTAAGGCGACAAAAGACGCAAACAGCCTGATTTTCAAGAATGAGCTTCAATACATTCGCAAGGTAGCGGACAGGAGCACTTATGAAGGGATTGAGACGATCGTAAAGGCGTTGCAGCAGGCCAAAAGAAGGCTGGAAGCCAACGTTAATTTTGATCTGACAATGGAATTACTTCTTCTGACGATTCAGGAGAATTAGCATGGAGGTTAATAGAGAATGATAAAAGTAATAGGCGTGCGGTTTCGTGTTGCCGGGAAGATATACTATTTTGATCCCGGTAAATTACAGATTAAGAAGGGAGATCATGTTATCGTAGAGACCGCAAGAGGGATTGAATACGGAACTGTGGTAGGAGATCCGAGGGAAGTGACCGAAGATAAGATCGTTCAGCCGCTAAAGGCGGTCCTGCGTGTGGCAACGCCGAAGGATGACGAGCAGGAAGCGGCGAATAAGAAAAAGGAAAAAGATGCTTTTCAAATTTGTCTGGAGAAAATCAGAAAACATGATCTGCCGATGAAACTCATTGATGCGGAGTATACGTTTGATAATAACAAAGTGTTATTTTATTTTACCGCAGACGGTCGTATCGATTTCCGTGAGCTGGTAAAAGATCTGGCATCCGTTTTCAAAACGAGAATAGAGCTTCGTCAGATTGGTGTGCGGGATGAAACGAAAATCGTGGGCGGCATTGGTATCTGCGGGAGAGCGTTATGCTGTCATACGCATTTGTCTGAGTTTGTTCCGGTTTCGATTAAAATGGCAAAGGAACAGAATCTTTCCCTGAACCCGACGAAGATTTCGGGTGTCTGCGGAAGGCTGATGTGCTGTCTGAACCATGAGGAAGAAACCTATGAGGAATTGAATAGAAAACTGCCTAATGTGGGAGATTTTGTGACCACATCGGATGGATTAAAGGGCGAAGTGCAAAGCGTCAATGTGCTGCGTCAGCTTGTGAAAGTCATCGTGGATGTGGACGATGAAAAAGAGATTCAGGAGTATAAGGTAGAACAGCTCCGGTTCAAGAGAAAACACCACAAGAACCACAAGGATAAAGTGGATGTGAATGCGGAAGAATTGAAAGAGTTGGCGAAACTGGAAGACAATACCTCGAAACTGGATGATAATTAGGGAAAATATTGTGCTGAAAGAAAACGAAAGAATGGACGATTTACAGCGCAACGGCTATCGGATTATCCAGAATCCGGACAAGTTCTGCTTTGGAATGGATGCCGTTCTGCTTTCCGGATTCGTAAGGGCAAAGGCGGGCAGCCGTATTCTGGATATGGGAACAGGAACGGGCATTATCCCGATTCTGTTAGCTGCCAAAACGGAAGCCGCCCATTTGACAGGACTGGAAATTCAGGAAGAAAGCGCCGATATGGCACGACGCAGTGTTGCGCTGAACGGATTGGAAAAAAAGATTGCGATCGTAACGGGAGATATCAAAGAGGCAGGGAATCTTTTTGACGCTGCTTCTTTTGATGTCATTACCTGTAATCCGCCTTATATGATCGGGCAGCATGGACTCGTCAATCCGGGGGATGCTAAAGCTATTGCGCGGCATGAGATTCTGTGCACGTTAGAGGATGTGATCGGGCAGGCTGCGAAGCTGCTAAAGCCGGGCGGCAATTTTTTTATGGTGCACAGGCCGTTTCGGCTGGCGGAGATCATAACGCTGCTGTGCCGGTATAAACTGGAACCTAAGCGGATGCAGTTGGCCTATCCTTTTGTAGATAAAGAGCCAAACATGGTGCTGATTGAGGCGAACCGGGGCGGGAAACCCCGTATGAAGGTGGAGAAGCCGCTGATCATTTATCAGGAGCCGGGGGTCTATATGCCGGAAATTTATGAATTGTACGGTTATTAGACTGAAATAGGTAATTGCGAAACTATGTTTTCGAAGGCTTCCGTTGTACAAAATAGACAATCACCGCAGGGCACGCTTTCGCTGCACTGTCGCTCGCAACGGTGCATAAGACGCCAAAATACAGCGTCTAAGCACCGGCGGCGACACAGCGTTCTGCTTGCGATTTGCCTATTTTGCACAATTGCTGTCTTGAAATAATGCGTTTCGCAATTACCTATTAGACTGAAAAATCGAAAGGAGTATGTTTATCAATGGCAGGAATTTTATATTTATGCGCGACGCCCATCGGGAATCTGGGAGACATGACGCCGCGCGTGACGGAAACATTGCGGGCCGTTGATATCATAGCCGCTGAGGATACGCGTAACAGCATTAAGTTGTTAAATCATTTTGAAATAAAAACTTCTATGACAAGTTATCACGAATATAATAAAATAGAAAAAGCGGACTACCTGGTAGAACAGCTTTTACAGGGAAAAAATGTAGCTTTGATCACCGATGCAGGAACGCCGGCCATTTCTGACCCGGGAGAAGTTCTTGTACAGAAGTGTCAGCAGGCGGATATTACGGTAACTTCCCTGCCGGGAGCAGCTGCCTGTATTACGGCTCTGACTTTATCCGGACTCAGTACCAGAAGATTCTGCTTTGAGGGATTTCTTCCTGCAGATAAGAAGGAAAAGACGGAAGTGTTACAGGAATTACGGGAAGAATCCAGAACGATCATTTTGTATGAAGCACCGCACCGTCTGCGTAAGACGTTGAAAGAATTATATGACAACGTGGGGAACAGAAGAATTACCCTTTGCAGGGAATTGACAAAGAAATTTGAGACGATTCTACCGACCATGTTGGAGGATGCCCTTGCATATTATGAAGCGCAGGAACCCCGCGGTGAGTATGTCATAGTCATGGAAGGGAAAAGCCGTCAGGAGAAACGGGAAGAGGAAAAGGAGTCCTGGCAGGCGATGTCCATTGAGGAACACATGTCATATTATGAAAAGGAGGGGATGGACCAGAAAAGCGCCATGAAGCAGGTCGCAAAAGACCGGGGTGTGGCAAAAAGAGAGATTTATCAATATTTATTCAATAAGTGAATTGACAAAACGAAGAAAAACCGTAAAATAAGATTGACAAACAGGAAAGCAAAGAATATACTTTGAATATCAAACTATTCTTTGCCAGAAAATTTATAAGACGGAAAAGGAGATAAAGAAATGTTAGAAAGAGTAAGAGAAATCATTCAGGAACAGTTAAATTTGGACGGTGTTGAGATTACGGAAGAATCTTCTTTCAAAGACGATCTGGGTGCGGATTCATTGGACCTGTTCGAACTTGTCATGGCTTTTGAAGAGGAATACGGCGTTGAGATTCCTTCAGAAGATCTGGAGCAGATCACAACGGTCGGCGCTGTTATCGAATATATGAAGAGCAAAGGCGTAGAGGCATAGATTGAAAAATCAGAATTTTTTATAGGCGAATTGATTCGTCTTGTGAATGCTGCGCCATCGCTGTCAGCGTTTTGGCAGTAATATTGCAGACTGTGAAAGCGGCATAGTCATTAATAGAACAGGATAGGATTACTGGTTATGGAAACAAAGATTACGGAACTTCTGGGAATTAAATATCCAATCATTCAGGGCGGTATGGCATGGGTCGCAGAGTACCATCTCGCGGCGGCTGTTTCCGAGGCAGGCGGGCTCGGCATTATCGGTGCGGGCGGTGCGCCGGCATCTTTTGTACGGGAGCAGATTCAGAAAGTGAAGGAAATTACCAATAAGCCTTTTGGCGTCAACATTATGCTGATGAATCCGGAGGCGGATCAGATTGCACAGGTCGTTGTGGATGAAGGGGTAAAAGTTGTTACCACAGGGGCCGGGAATCCGGGTAAATATATGGCGATGTGGAAAGAGGCCGGAATTAAGGTCATTCCGGTTGTAGCCAGTGCGGCGCTTGCAAAAATGATGGAGCGTGCAGGTGCGGACGTAGTCGTTGCGGAAGGCATGGAGTCCGGCGGCCATATCGGAGAAGCGACGACGATGACGCTTGTTCCGCAGGTAGTGGATGCTGTCAGCATACCCGTTATCGCAGCCGGAGGAATTGCGGATGGCAGAGGATTTGCAGCGGCAATGATGCTGGGAGCGCAGGCCGTTCAGATGGGAACGCGGTTCATTGTAGCCAGAGAATCCATTGTACATGATAATTACAAGCAGAAAGTCATTGCGGCGAAAGATATCGATACAGCGGTAACAGGGAGGTCAACAGGACATCCGATTCGCTGCATCCGCAACAAAACGACGAGAGAGTATTTGAAATTGGAAAAAGAAGGAGCATCTTTTGAAGAGCTGGAAAAGCTGACGCTGGGCGGACTTAGAAAAGCGGTCGTGGAAGGCGATGTGATAGAAGGCTCCGTTATGGCAGGCCAGATTGCGGGTCTTGTGAAAAAAGAGCAGACCTGTGCGGAAATGATTCAGGAAATCATGGCACAGGCTGAAGAATTACTGAAATAACTGTAACTTTATGGAGCGCAGGCTGCCCGGCTTGCACAAATGCAAGCTTCGCCGCCTGCGCATTCTTGAAAATTATTACTTTGAAAGTCAAACTATTAGAAAATAAAAGAAAGAAGGAAAGATTCCTATGGGTAAAACAGCATTCATGTTTCCGGGGCAGGGAGCACAGTACGTTGGAATGGGGAAAGACTTTTATGAGCAGATACCCGTCTGCAAAGAGATGTTCAAGCTGGCGGGAGAAGCGAGCGGACTGGATGTAGAGGCGTTGTGCTTTGAGGAAAATGAGCAGATCAACATTACGGAGTATACACAGATCGCCATGCTGGCAGCGGAGGTTGCCATGTTAAAGGCGGTTGAGGAAAAGGGCATCCGCCCGGATGTGACGGCAGGATTAAGTCTTGGGGAATATGGCGCCCTCGTGGCGAGCGGTGTGATGACGCCGGAAGAAGTTTTTAAAATTGTAAGAAAAAGGGGTATCTATATGCAGGAAGCAGTGCCGGATGGCGGCGCTATGGCGGCAATCCTTGGACTGGATACGGAAATCATCGAGAAGATCTGCGGTGAAACACCAGGTATGGTGTCCGTTGCAAATTATAACTGTCCTGGTCAGATTGTCATTACGGGAGAAAACGGGGCGATACAGGAGGCGATTACGAAACTGACTGAGGCGGGCGCTAAGCGATGTGTGCCTTTGAAGGTAAGCGGACCCTTCCATTCCCCAATGCTTGTCGGCGCTGGCGAAAAGCTGGCAAAGGAACTGGAAGCGGTCGCAGTTCATGAAATTCAGGTTCCGTATATTGCAAATGTAACGGCTGATTATGTGAGGAAAACGGAGGATGTGAAGCCTTTGCTGGAAAAGCAGGTCTCTTCTTCCGTCAAATGGCAGCAGACCATCGAAAGAATGCTGGCGGACGGTGTGGATACTTTTATCGAGATCGGACCGGGCAAAACGTTATCGGGCTTTATGCGGAAAATTAACCGCGATGTGAAAGTCCTGAATGTGGAGAAAGTGGAAGACCTGGAAAAATTGTAAAAGGGAATGCAGAGACTGGCAAAGCTGAAAAGGAGAAAAAATATGCTGACAGGAAAGGTTGCGCTTGTAACGGGGGCGAGCCGCGGCATCGGGCGTGAGATTGCTTTGACGCTGGCGGAATATGGGGCGGATGTTATTGTGAATTATAACGGCGCCAAAGAAAAGGCTGAGGAGGTTGTCCGGGAGATAGAGGGCATGGGCCGAAAAGCGGCGGCGGTGCAGTGTTCGGTGGGCGATTATGAGGCCTGTGGGAAAATGATAACGGATATGCTGTCGGTATTCGGGCATATCGATATTCTTGTAAATAATGCAGGCATTACAAAAGATAATCTGATGATCAGAATGACGGATCAGGATTTCGATGCGGTCATAGAGACGAATCTGAAAGGTACATTTAATACGATGAAGCACATGTACCGTCCTTTTTTGAAGCAGAAGGCTGGAAGGATCATCAATCTTTCTTCTGTGACCGGCATTCTTGGAAATGCGGGGCAGGCCAATTATGCCGCATCGAAAGCGGGTGTTATCGGACTTACAAAGTCGGTGGCAAAAGAACTGGCGAGCCGGAATATTACGGTCAATGCAGTTGCGCCCGGATATATCGATACCGATATGACGCAGGCCATGACGGATTCGGCAAAAGAGGCGGTTTTGTCGCAGATTCCGCTGCAAAGAGCGGGAACGCCGAGGAATGTAGCAGAAACGGTGGCGTTTCTTGCAAGCGACAAGGCGTCTTATATTACAGGGCAGGTCATTTCCGTTGATGGCGGCATGAACATAGGGTGAGAAGAACTTTGGGAAAAGGAGTATGATGATAGATGAGCAGAAGAGTGGTCGTAACAGGGATGGGGGCAATTACCCCGATAGGGCTTGGCGTAGAAGAATTCTGGGCCGGTGTGAGAGCGGGGAAGACGGGATTTGGCGAGATCACCAAATTCGACGCATCGGAATATAAATGCAGGCTTGCGGCAGAGGTAAAGGGTTTTGAAGGGAAAAATTATATGGACTTCAAAGCGGCAAAGCGTATGGAACTGTTCTGTCAGTATGCGGTGGCAGCAACAAAGGAAGCAATGGAGGATGCGGGAATCGATATGGAAAAGGAAGATCCTTTCCGCGTAGGCGTTTCCGTCGGTTCCGGAATCGGCTCTTTACAGGCGATGGAAAGAGCGCACAGCCGGTTGTTGGAAAAAGGGCCGTCCAGAGTGGAACCTCTTCTTGTTCCGCTCATGATTTCCAATATGGCGGCTGGAAATGTGTCGATTCAGTTCGGACTAAAGGGAAAGAGCATTAATGTCGTAACGGCGTGTGCAACGGGCACCAATTCTATTGGGGAAGCATATCGCACGATTCAGTATGGGGATGCGGATGTTATGGTGGCAGGCGGTACGGAGAGCAGCGTGACACCGATTGGAATCGCAGGCTTTTCCGCTTTGACGGCGCTTACCTCTTCGGATGATCCGGCAAGATGTTCCATTCCATTTGATAAAGAGCGGAGTGGTTTTGTCATGGGAGAGGGCGCTGGAATCGTCGTATTGGAAGAGTTAGAGCATGCCAGGGCAAGAGGCGCAAAAATTTACGCGGAGGTAGTTGGTTATGGCTGTACGTCCGACGCCTATCATATTACTTCACCCGCTGAGGACGGCTCCGGTGCGGCAAAAGCGATGGAATATGCGATCGCAGATGCAGGAGTTCCGATGAATGATATTACTTATATCAATGCACACGGAACGAGTACACATCATAATGACCTGTTCGAGACGAGAGCAATCAAGCTGGCGTTCGGTGAGCATGCCGGGGATATCAAGATTAATTCGACAAAATCCATGATAGGACATCTTCTCGGAGCAGCAGGTGCGGTCGAATTTGTAACTTGTGTAAAGGAACTGCAGGAAGGTTACATTCATAAGACGGCGGGCTATAGGGTTCCGGATGAAGAATGTGATCTGGACTACTGTATCGAGCCGGCAGAAGGGGAATTTATGTATGCACTGTCGAACTCACTCGGATTTGGCGGGCACAATGCGAGCATTCTTGTGAAAAAATATGGTGAGTAAGAAAGGGGTATGGTTATAACGATGTCGGTTTTAACAGCAAAGGAAATCATGGAGATCATTCCGCACAGACAACCGTTCATGCTGCTCGATACGATTGAAGAGTTGGAACCGGGCGTAAAAGCGGTTGCCAGAAAATGTGTTTCGTACAATGAGCCTTATTTTGCAGGACATTTTCCGACAGAACCGGTCATGCCGGGTGTGCTGATCATCGAAGCGCTGGCGCAGACAGGAGCGGTGGCCATTTTGAGTCAGCCGGAATTTAAAGGGAAAACGGCTTATTTTGCGGCAATCAATTCGGCGAAGTTCAAAGGCAAAGTAACGCCGGGAGATGTGCTGACGTTGGAAACGGAAATCGTCAAGGTCAAAGGGCCTATCGGTGTAGGTTCAGCAAAGGCGTATGTGGATGGGAAGCTGGTAACAACAGCAGAGCTCACTTTTGCTATTGGAAACTCGTAGTTGAGAGAGCTCTGCTGGGCAGAGTTCACCTTTGCAATCGGAGTGTGAGAAGAACTTTTTTATATTGCAGAATGTTTCTGTTGAGCCATTCTGCTTGAGTGGATTGAACCTATAAGGAGAGAGAATATAAATGAAAATAGAACCTCTTGTCATAGGAGATTTAACGGCGCGTGTTCCTGTCATGCAGGGCGGGATGGGCGTAGGAGTCAGCCTGTCCGGGCTGGCCGGTGCTGTGGCGGCTGAAGGTGGAATCGGTATCATTTCTACGGCACAGATTGGCTATCGGGATCCGAATTTTGACCTTGAGCCGATTGCCTGCAATTTAAGGGCTATTCAGACAGAAATCGACAAAGCCAGACAGATTGCCAAAGGCGGCATTGTCGGCGTAAACATTATGGTGGCGACGCAGAAGTATGAGGAATATGTTAAGGCGGCCGCAGAAGCCGGCGCGGATTTAATTGTTTCGGGTGCAGGTCTGCCTGTGGATCTGCCAAAGTATGTACAGGGGAGTGGAACAAAACTGGTGCCGATCGTGTCCAGTGTCAAATCCGTTCAGGTCATTATGAAGTATTGGTTGAAGAAATATGACATAATGCCGGATGCCGTCGTTATAGAGGGGCCGTTGGCGGGTGGTCATCTCGGTTTCACAAGAGAACAGGCAGAAAATCCGGAAGCGCTTCATTATGACGATGAGGTTTTGAAAATTCTCCGGTATGTCAATGAGGCCGGGGAAGAACATCATACACGGATACCGGTCATTATGGCGGGCGGCATTTATACGAGAGAAGATATGGAACATTATCTGGCGCTGGGAATATCCGGCGTGCAGATGGCGACCAGATTTGTAACCACTTACGAATGCGATGCGGATGATGCCTATAAACAGTGTTATATCCGTGCGCATAAAGAGGACATTATGATTGTTCAGAGTCCTGTCGGTATGCCTGGCAGAGCGATTCGGAATCCATTTATAGAAAAGGCAAAGGCGGGACAGATTCCGCATGGAAGATGCCATAGTTGTATCAGCGCCTGTAATCCGGCGAAGACACCTTATTGTATAACGGATGCGCTTATCAATGCGGCAACAGGTCATGTGGAGGAAGCGCTGCTGTTCTGTGGGACCAATGCCTATCGGGCTGAAAAAATGGAGTATGTGAAGGACATTATGGCGGAATTTGCTCCCTGACAGGCGCCGTCTGCCAGCAAGTGAAAAAGAAGGGTATATAATTATGAGAACGAGAATCATAGGGACCGGAAGCTGTCTGCCGGAAATGGTCGTAACAAACGACGACCTGTCGAAAATAATGGATACATCCGACGAGTGGATAAGCAGCAGGACGGGTATCAGAGAGCGCCGGCTCGTAAAAGAAGAAACAACGGCGGCGATGTCGGTAACGGCAGCCGAAAGAGCAATGAAAAATGCGGGAGTTTCTCCGCAGGAGATAGATTTGATCATTGTCGGCACGATAACAGGCGATTATGTGACGCCTTCTACCGCGTGTGAAGTGCAGGCGGCAATCGGAGCCGACAAGGCAGTTGCTTTTGATGTAAATGCGGCCTGTTCCGGTTTTATGTTCGCACTGCATATCGCGGACGCTTATTTGAAAACCGGTATTTATAGAACGGCCCTGATTTTGGGAGCAGAAACATTATCTAAAATTATGGATTGGAATGACAGAAGCACCTGCGTGCTGTTTGGAGACGGTGCGGGAGCAGCGGTCGTGCGCAGCGACGAAACTGGGCTGCTCGCATATGACCAGGGTTCCGACGGGACGAGAGGAAAGGTATTGACCTGTCAGAACAGAAAGAATAATAATCCTTTTGTAAAAAATCCAATTGCTTTTTCCTATACACAGATGGATGGACAAGAAGTCTATAAATTTGCGGTTACGACAGTGCCTGCGTCTATCAGAAAAGTAGTCGAGGCAGCAGGCCTTACGATAGAGGATATCGATTATTTTGCGCTGCATCAGGCGAACATTCGGATTATACAATCCGTGGCAAAGCGTTTGAAAGCACCGGAAGAGAAGTTTCCGACGAGTCTGGACCACTGCGGAAATATTTCTGCGGCAAGCGTACCGATTTTGCTGGATGAAATAAACCGGAAGGGATTGCTGAAGCCGGGAATGAAAATCGTGCTGTCTGGATTTGGCGGCGGCCTGACCTGGGGTTCGGCGGTGCTTGAATGGTAAGTGTGAGAAGAAGTTCTAAAACTCGCGCCAGAGGATGCTTCGATAAGAATTTCTACGGTTCGCGGGCGAACCCTTCTCACAGCTCATTATTTTCACAAAAGCAGGAGTTTATTTACTCGTTGTGCCATATAAATTCAGCAAAATACATCCGGTAATTATTAAAACAAGCGACATGGCACCTATTAAATTTACTTTTTCTCCAAATAATGTTGCTGATATAATGGATGTTACAACGATACCCACAGCGCTCCAGGTTGCATATGCCACACCTAAATTTATTGTATTTAGTGCTTTGGACAGAAGATAAAAGCAGGAAATATATGATAATATGCATCCCAAAGTTGGCCATAGTTTCGTAAACCCAACCGAATATTTCAACAATGTTGTTGCCAATAGCTCAAGCCCTATTGCCAGGCCTAATAAAATATATGCCATTTTCCAGCCTCCAGAATAATTTACAAATACTTTATAAGCTCGTCTCTTACATCGTCATAATGTTCGTCAACAAGACCAAAATCTTTTCCTTTGTAATTCCACACGGCACGGCCGATTCCATATTTTTCAAATACGAAGTGAATATCCTTAAACCAGCGGACCGCGTCCTCCGGAACAGCTTGATCAATGACGCCGTACTCACCACAGTACAAACATTTGCCGCGCTCTTTGGCAGTTTTGACAGCCGGAGCAAAGATTTTTTCGAAAAAAGCAGGAGTAAATGAGGTTATTTCCATTTTTTGACTCTCTTCAATGCAGAGAATAGCAGGCGTAATATTCATATCATAAGTCAGCCTGCAAACCTCATCCCAATCGGCAGGGTAACCTATATGAAAATCAAGCGGCATATTTTCGACCCAATATGCTGACTGATGCGTGAAAAGCTGTGGTTCGTAGCAATGAAAATTATAAACGATATTCCTGTCATCAAAATCAGGTAGAAGTTCCACAGAACTTACGGCATTGTAGGATACACCGCCTACAAGAATCTTAATGTCAGACGAATAGCTCCTGATAATATCAATACATTTGGAAGCTATGTCGTTCCATTTATCTACAACATCATCCCTGACAACCTCATTTAACAGTTCAACCATCAACATATCCGAATATTCAGCATATTTTTTCATGAGTTTATGCCATATTCCATAAAACCTGGCCTGTAGCCGCTCGTCATCAAAAAAATTTTTGGAATACTCAAAATCATCAAATATGTATCCCTGTGTTTTGTGGAGATCGAGAACCATATTCAGATTGTATTTTTTACACCAGGCAATGCAATCATCAATATGGCTGTAACCTTCTAATATATCCGTACCATCTTCGTTTTCAAAATTATCATAGTCGATAGGAAGTCTTACGTGGTCAAGTCCCCATGATGCAATTCTTGCAATATCTTTTTCTGTAATAAATGTGTCCAGGTGTTCTTTGACAAGTGGTCCTTGTGATAACCAGCCACCCAGATTTGCACCTTTTCTAAAGCCTTTTACTGTTGTCATAATATACCTCCTGTTTTCATAAATGTAGTTTCTGCTTTAAGTCTATCATTTTAGTAATACATATAATATAATAAATGTGACTTTTATATTAAATTTAAGACTTTTAAATATTTGGTAAGGAGAGACACGATGAACGATCAGAATCGGGACAGAAAAATGAAAAATGATACAGCTTCAGACGCATCTGTTAATATATCGATGATGATGCAAAAATTCATGCAGTTAGAATATAATATAGAACATCCAACCTATGACACAGAGCTTAGTTTCTACCATTTAGTAAGTTCCGGTGACGTGGAAGCTGTGAAGAATCAAAATTATATGGATGTAGATGCAGTCGAACGCGGTATATTATCCGACAATACGCTTCAAAATTTAAAATATCATGCAGTAGTAACAATCGCTATGGTATGCAGATTTTGCATTGAGGATGGTATGGAGGAATCTATGAGTTATAACCTGAGTGATTATTACATCAAGCTGTTAGATCGGGCGGCAGACCAGAAAACAGTAAGAGAAATATACTATAGGGCTTGTGTTGATTATGCCAGGCGCATGAGTAAGATTCAAAAATACAAATTGATGTCGATACATTGTGTAAAGGCGATAGATTATGTGAACAATCATCTTCATGAAAATATAAAAGCTGCGGATGTTGCAGCATATGTAGGCCTGGAACGGTCTTATTTCAGCAGATTGTTTCACAAAGAAATGGGAAGCACAATAAGTCAATATATATGTGAAAAGAAAATACAGACAGCTAAGAATATGCTTATGTATTCCGATTATAGCTGCAGTGAGATAGGCCAATACCTTGCCTTTTCTGATGGAAGCCACTTTGCTCTTGCATTCAGAAAAGTAGTCGGAGAGACTCCTGGCAATTTCAGAAAGAAGAATTATCGTAAGCACTGGGTAACATAGCGTGAGAAGAACTTCTAGAGCTCACAGCAAAGGCTGTTTCGCCAAGAAGTTCTACGATTTGCCGAAGGCAAATCTTTCTCACACACTGATTTGAGATTCCGCGGGGGGAAAATTTGGAGATGTATAGCATACGCATGAATTGGGGAATATGAAGAGTACGGATATAGAAACAAACATAATTTATAATACAGAAACGAGGCACAAAAGAGATGATACATAACAGTCAGAAAAATGCCTTCGCTGCTTTGCAGATTTGCAGCCATCAGAGGTTCTGTTTATACAGACTGTATTATGGCAGAAGGACTGGGATTATCTTTTTTTGTGCTGTTCATTGTGGAACTGTATCTTTATGTCATTACCGGACAGAAACGCCATGCAGCAGGGGCAATGGTTTTATATCTTATTGTGAAAAAGAGGAAACTGCTGAAAACGGAACAGCAGATACAGGGTGTAATAGAATATCAGGACAGGATAGAACAGATAGGGCATAGTCTCATTTTTGTATTTATTGTAATGACAGGAATTGCTGTTAATTCCGTGGCGGTCGGGGTGACGATATTTACCCAGCCGCGGTATATGCTTTATAATATGGGGCTTTTTTATACGGCGGGATGTATGTTGTTGTATGATATCATATCGCTGAGGATGGCTTCAAATGGAAGATAAAAGGCTTGAGGGAGTGTACTTTTCATAGTAGAATAGAAGTGTCAGAAAGAAACAAGAGAACTGAATGGAAGGGAGAGGGACCAATGAATGCAGTATTAGAAAAAATCCAAAAGCTGGGGATTGTACCGGTCGTTGTATTAAATCATGTGGAGGATGCAGAGCCTCTTGCAAAAGCGCTTTGTGAAGGCGGGCTTCCCGTTGCGGAGGTCACATTTCGTACGGATGCGGCGGAAGAATCCATCCGCGTGATGAAGCAGAAATTTCCACAGATGCTTGTCGGTGCGGGAACGGTTCTGACAACGGAACAGGTGGACCGTGCAGTGGGCGCGGGCGCCGAGTTTATCGTAAGTCCCGGATTAAATCCGACCGTTGTAGAATATTGTATTAAAAAAGATATTCCGGTCGCACCGGGATGCAGCTGTCCTTCGGATATGGAGCGCGCATTGGAACTGGGTCTGGAGGTCGTAAAATTTTTCCCGGCAGAGGCAGCCGGCGGGTTAAAAGCAATCAAGGCTATGGCGGCGCCCTATGTGAATCTGAAATTCATGCCTACCGGCGGGATCAATGCGAAAAATATCAACGAATATCTTGCATTTCCGAAGATCATTGCCTGCGGCGGAAGCTGGATGGTAAGCGGTGATCTGGTAAAGAATAAGGAATTTGACAAGATCAGGGAACTGTCAAAAGAAGCTGTCATGACGGTTCATGGATTTGAACTCAAACACGTCGGCATTAATTGTGAGAGCGAAGAGGAAGCGAACAAAACGACAGATATGTTCGACAGCGTATTCGGCTTTACAAAGAAGCCGGGTAACAGTTCTATTTTTGCGGGAACGTATATCGAAGCGATGAAAACACCGTATCTTGGTGCGAAAGGCCATATTGCCATCGGAACCAATAATATCCAGCGTTCTATCAGCTATCTGGAAGCGCTCGGCATAGAGGTGGATATGGATACGGCAAGCTATAAAGAAGGCGTGCTCCGGGCCGTATATTTGAAAGAAGAAGTTTCGGGCTTTGCGCTGCATTTGTTACAGAAATAATTGTTTTGAAAGAAGGATATCACAGTCTGACACTGGTTTGGACTGTGATATTTGCTTTTTGGCAGATGAGGTGATATATTTAAAAAAACACTTTAATAAAGTCTGGGAGATGAAATGGAAAAGAAGAAAATAACCAACATGGAAGTGAAAAAGAAAAACAGAAATGAGGTTTTTCGTTATATCTGCAAGCATGGAACCGTATCAAATCCGGATATTTCATATAATCTGAAAATGAGCCTGCCAACAGCGACACAGATCACAAAAGAGCTGATAGAACAAGGTCTGGTAGAGGAGAAAGGAGAATTACGATCAACCGGGGGACGAAGAGCGAAAGCGTTATCGGCGGCTGTAAATGTAAGGTTGGCAGTCGGGCTGGATATTACCCAAAATCATATTACGCTGGTACTAACGAATATCGTAGGAGAAATACTGAAATATGAGCGTATCTGTCAGTCATATGTTTCGGAAGATGTCTATTATCGAGAAGTAAATGAAGAACTGGAACGCTTTCTGGATGAAGGCAATGTGGAACGGGATAAGATTTTAGGTGTGGGAATATCTTTTCCGGGTATTGTGAATTTAGACCGGGAGTTGATTACATATTCTCATGTTTTGGGGGTGGAAGCGATACCGTTTGTATCCATAAGCCGTTTTCTCTCTTATCCGTGTTATTTTCTGAATGATGCCAATGCAGGGGCTTATGCAGAAGGGTTTCAGGAAGAGGGCGCAGAACCTTTCTTTTATATGTCCTTGAGCAATACAGTCGGCGGTGCGTTCTTTAGCAGGAATGAATTAATGCAGGGAAAGAATTTCCGGTGTGGAGAAGTCGGGCATATGACTGTTGCTGCAGGCGGGGAAAGCTGCTATTGCGGGAAAAAAGGTTGTCTGGATGCTTATTGTGCAGCATGGCATTTATCCGAAGCGGCGGGCGGAAAGCTGGAACAGTTCTTCGAACGATTAGATCAGGGGGAAACGGAAGCGGTAAAAATATGGGATACTTACACAGATTATCTGGCCATGGCAGTGAATAATATTCATATGGTTCTGGATTGTGATATTGTCTTGGGAGGATATGTGGGAAGCTGCATGGGCACGCATCTTCAGGATATATGGGATAAGGTACTTGAAAGAAATACTTTTGAGGAAAAAGAAGTTTTTGTGAGGGTATGTAATTATAAAGTGGCGGCCGCTGCATTGGGGGCTGCGTTGAAAGTGGCAGAATCTTTTGTCTGTCGGATATAGGATTCTGCCGCCCGGTATTTATATTAAATTCTTTAATCCTGACAAATTAAGGGAAATGTATATTTGCCCAATTGCTTCATAAAATGTAGATAAGAAAATCAGGGAATGGTATTTTATATTTATGCTGAATTATATTTGGGCATTTATGATCTTGATTGGTGTTGTGTTCGGTGCTTTTACCGGGAATATGGAAGCGGTGTCGAAGGCGGCGTTAGACTCAGCAGGCGAGGCAGTTTCCTTATGTATCACGATGATTGGTGTTATGTCTTTGTGGGTAGGTCTGATGGAAATTGCGCAGAAATCGGGACTGATCGCAAAGATGACGAAAGGAATATCCCCTTTTATTTCGTTTCTTTTTCCGAAGATTCCGCATGGACATCCGGCGCGTGAGTATATTTCCACGAATCTGATCGCGAATATTCTTGGTCTTGGCTGGGCCTGCACGCCGGCGGGATTAAAGGCAATGGAAGAACTTGCGAAGCTGGAAGCGGAGCGGGGGAATCCGGAGTATCTGACGGAAAGTGCAGGAATAAACACAAGTGCGGCGAGAGCCGGGAAGAAGACGGGAAGCGGAACGGGGTTATCGTTTCCGTATAAAAGAGAGCGGACGGCATCGAAGGAAATGTGTGATTTTCTGATTTTAAATATTTCTTCTTTGCAGCTAATTCCGGTGAATATGATCGTGTACAGGCAGCAGTACGGGAGCGTGAACCCTACGGCGGTGATTGCGCCGGCGATTGTGGCGACATTTTTCAGTACGGCGGTGGCGGTGGTGTATTGTAAAATGAAAAATAGACGATGGAGAGCATAAAGCTCTCCATTTTTTTAATGCTGTGGTGAAAACTGAATGTTGACATTTTTTAATGAAAGAATTACAATGAAATTTATAATTTCAACTATATTTTTGCCATAAAATTTTGCGGGAGGAACAGAAATGGATGTTATGCAAAAATTCAAAAATGAATTTTTTGAAGAACGTAAAGATTTACTTAGCAAAAATCATGTTTATCGAAATCATATCAATAAATTTGTTAATTATTTAAACTTGCCCGATGTACAGCTATCAAACGCGCCTGCCAGAATTAATATAAATATAGTTGAGGAATGTATCAGATATTATCATAATAAAGGCGAACTTAATTCCAGATCGACCATGGAGTCGCATCTTGAGTCGGTTAAAAGCTTCTACGACTACTTAAGTGAGACTGGTAAAGCAACTGATATTTTTTCGGATTACAATTACAGTAAATTTAAAGATGACATCGTTGATAAATATAGCTTGCTGGAACCTGTAGAAAGAGGAAGCTATAAATGTGAAGATATTATAACGATTCTGATTGAACTGGATAAAGCTATTGATAATTTTCAGAATGAATCTGTTGGAATCAGGGAAGAAGAAAGGCATTTACAGAGAATAATATTAAGACTTTTTATTAAGTTGACATTAATTGCGCCAGCCAAAAGGAGTGTAATAACAAGTATAAAAAAATCAGATATCACAAAAGATTATAAAAAATTATTTATAAATGGTATAGCTGTCAATATACCCTGTGGATTGTCAAGGGATTTGTGTGCGGCATTAAAATATGCAGAAACTAAAAACAAAGAACCCATTAAGGAAGAGGATAATTTTTTTGAGTACTTATACAAATATAAGGGCAAATTTCGGGTGGAAAGTCTTAATACATGGCTTTATAATGCAGCACAAGACTTTGGGGTAATGGAGGATGAGTGCAAAAATAAAAAGACATTGGCTGTAGAACCGATTAAAAACATGGTTATTCAAATGATGGTTGATAATATGATTAATCCTGTATTTATATCAAAAATAGCGGGACTTACACTTACTATGATTGAAGCGACATATTATCCCAAAGATTGGAATGCTAAACGCGAGGAAGATATCAATAAGTGCATTAATAAAAGTATTGCACAAAATGATTATTACTGTTATGTATAGAATGCATTTTAAACAGCAGGGAGCATATAAGTATGGGAATATATTTAAATCCGGGCAATGAACAGTTTGTGGTTTCTGTTAATTCTGAATTATATGTGGATAAGACGGAATTAATTAAATATACGAATAGCCGTATCGGAAAAGACAGACCGTTGATCTGTTCCAGCAGACCAAGAAGGTTTGGGAAAACAATGGCGGTAACCATGCTGGCAGCGTATTACAGTAAAGGATGTCATTCTGAAAAGCTGTTTGAAGGACTTAAAATAAGTCAGAATGAATTTTTCAAAGTGCATTTAAATAAGTATAATGTAATCTTTTTGGATATCCAGTGGATGTACGGCAATGCGCTTGAGGAAATGAAGAGAGATTCAACTCTTAAAGTAGTGAGTTATATTCAGGAACAGGTGATAACCGAGTTAAGGGAGGAATACGTTGAATATGTCCGAGACGATGACATTTCATTGCCGTCGGTATTGGCGAAAATCAATGTTATGACAAAAGAGCAGTTTATCATTATTATTGATGAATGGGACTGTCTGTTCAGGGAGGACAAAAATAATGAAAATCTTCAGAAGGAATATATCAATCTTTTGAGAGGATTATTTAAAGGAACGCCGTCGGGAGCTTTTTTAAAGCTTGCTTATATTACGGGAATTTTGCCAATTAAAAAATACGGCACACAGTCAGCTTTAAATAATTTTCGGGAGCATACAATGGTCAGCCCAAGACAGATGGCGGAGTATGTCGGATTTACGGAGACAGAAGTAAGGACTCTTTGCAAAGAACATGAAATGCTATTTAAAGAGATGCAAAGATGGTATGACGGATATTATTTTGAAAAGATAGGACATATTTATAGCCCTAATTCTGTAATTGAAGCTGTAGATAGCAGGGAATTCGGGAATTATTGGTCTGGAACAGAGACGTATGAGTCTTTGATGACGTATATTGCAATGGATTTTGATGGGTTAAGACAATTGATTGTAGACATGCTGGGAAATCAGAGATGTAGTATTGATGTGGAATCATTTCAAAACGATATTACTTCCTTTAAGTCTGCAGATGATGTTATTACCCTGCTAATTCATATGGGATATCTGGCTTATGATAGTAAAACAAAAAAAGTTTTTATTCCAAATGATGAGGTGAGGAGTGTTTTTCTGCGAGCAATTAGAAATGATGGGTGGGAAGAAGTAATAAAGGCGATTGAAGCATCGGAAGCTTTGCTTAAGGCAACTTTGGAGATGAACGAAAAAGCTGTGGCACAGATGATACAAGAAGTCCATATGCAAAGTTCTTCCAGCCTGATATATAACAATGAGATTTCTTTGAGCAGTGTGATTGCGCTGGCATATTATAGTGCATGCAGAGATTATACTCTTGTAAGAGAATTGCCGACAGGGAATGGATTTGCTGATATGGTTTTCCTTCCTAAACGTACATCTTTAAGTCCGGCATTGGTTGTGGAACTAAAATGGGATAAAACCGCAGAAGGAGCAGTCAGTCAGATTAAAAGTAAAGGATATGTGTCAGCCCTTAAAGAGTATAAAGGAAATATTCTGCTTGTTGGAATTAACTATGAAAAGAAAAGCAAAAAGCATCAATGTAGAATAGAAAAATTTGAAATATGATTTTTCAGCCTGACAATATATATTGCCAGGCTGAAAAATTCGTGTCATTATCTTGACGCTTGCAAATGGTATAATAAGAAATCTTGAGCTCTGACATTTGCCTGAATATTCATAGGAGGAAGTGAAGAGGCTTTATAACCAGGAAGCGGTATCAATTATTCCACAATAGAAATAGTTGATACCGTTTCTTATGATTGCTTCTTATACTCAGCCTGTTAAGTCTGTGATAGCCTGAAGATTCATTCCAATATGACACAAAAAGCGAAATAGCCGTGTCCGGTATTAAGCAGTAAGCTGTAATCAAAAATTTTCAGATAAAATGTCTTCCTGAACTGTACCGGCGTCATAAAATGACTGCTTTCCAATTGATATTGTGCAGACTGATGACAATATCTGCCAAGCTGTCTCGTAATTTGTAATGAAAGTTCTTTACCGGCATTCATGACGAGTTTATCCATTTTTGTCAGCGGCATATCCAACATAGCGCCGACAGTCCTCAATACCAGGCTTTCTTCCAGAAGCATGAAAATCTGCACTTTCTTTCCGTCTGTTGAGCAATATACCAGTCGGATGATCAAACTGGCTCCAAAGTCTTCTCCACTGTAATATTCACTTACAATTTCCGTCTGCGATCTGAAAATTTCCTGTAAGGTGACAGTCAGAGCATTTTTCAGGGCATCCATATCAGCACCAGTATGGTCTGTTTTCCATTTATTTGAAATTTTACCTGTAATGGCGCGGTCTTCGATCAGAATATGAGTGGCAAGCCACCCAAGGCAGATACCAAGAAAATGCTGGATAGATTCCTGCGAATAGTTTGACTCATTAAGGTCTTTTTCCAATGCCGGAAGTGTTTTATACCGCATGTCGTCATGCAGGCGCTTGTGTATCTCACATCCTTTATAGCCGATTGACTGCATATAGGATTCTTCATCGGCAAAATGTTCTGCGGTATAATTTTTAAAATATTTGATACCCTCGGCACATGCCCATTGTCCGTTATTTTCATCTCTGCTCAGATGGATCAGTTTACGTACGATTGAAAAGAGCTTCCGATGTGCATTGTCGATGGAATCAACTCCAATGTTAAATTGTTTGTTCCATTCAGTTTCTTTAGACATGACGTTCCTTCATCAGATGGAGAAATATCCACTGGTCGTTGTTCATGAAATCCATGCTTTATGATTGATTCGGTCATCAAGCGAACAGCATTAGATATCGTTTATTTTACAAGAAATGCTGCAATGTGCTGGATTGGACTTCAGAAGCGATTTATTAATAATATATGTCGAAAAATGGCATAAGGTGCCAATTGATGCAGGTGAGAAAAGACCTTTCGCAAATTCGATAAGAAAGTTGGGGCGAAGAGTCTAAAGACTCTGCCGCCCCACATTTTATGGCTCTAACATTACTTTTACCGCATTTACATTTTTTTCTGCCGTTTCATAAGCTTCCTTCCAATCGGCAAGTTTATAGCAATGGGAGATCAGACCTTCTGTTTTGATAGTGCCTTTTTCAATGCCCCGGATTACTGCAGGATAAACCTTAGCCGAAAGGTGGGAACCGATGATAGTCAGTTCCTTTCCGTCACCAATAACGTTCCAGTCTGCAGTTACCAGATCGGATAATACACCCATCTGCACATACCGGCCATGATTCCTTAGTGCATTCATTCCCTGGGATACGCTCTTCGGGCTTCCCGATGCTTCGACATATACATCACATCCGAGGCCGCCTGTAAGTTTTTTGATTTCTTCAACAACATCGCATTTGGAAGGATTCAACACAATATCTGCGCCGAAGTTTTTTGCCATTTGTGCTCTTTCATCCCTGACTTCAAGCCCGATTACCATCTTCGGCAGTTTCAGGTCTGCAAGGTTGCACATGGACAGTCCGATCGCGCCCAAGCCTGCGATGACAACAACATCCTGATTTCGGATATTTGCCTGTTCCAACGCGTGCAGGCCGCAGGAAATAGGTTCTACCAGAACGCTCTGCTCCTTTGTAAAGCTTTTGGGAAGCTTATATCTGAGACAGGTGGCCGGAAGTTTGACATATTCCGCAAATCCGCCGTTAGCATAGGTTTTAAATCCAAATACTGCAGATCTTGCACACATCCAGTAAGTACCGTTTTTGCAGAATTCGCATTCTCCGCATGGTACGATTTGTTCTGCACACACGTTGTCACCGATTTCGATGCCCTCTACGGCTCCCTTGATTTCTACTACTTCACCGTAAAATTCATGGCCTGGAATACAGGGAGTCTCTATGTATCTGTCTTTTTCGCTGGTTCCCCATACACGGATTCCGCCGTGATAAGCTTTTAAATCTCCTGCACATATACCGCAGCCCTTTACCTTTAAAAGAACCTCGCCTTCAGAAAGATTCGGTATTGGGTAATCTTCATATCTGTTATCAAAAGGTGCGTATGTTACTACCGCTCTCATTTTTTCCATTTTTACTCCTATCTGTCTGCTTTCGCAAACGTTTAAATCAATAGTTGACTGTTCCCTAATCTTCCTACCCCTTTAAGCCAGAGGTTGCTATTCCTTCGACCAGGTATCGCTGGAAGAAGATAAAGATGATTACGGCCGGCAGTACGGACAATGTTGCCATGGCGAACATGGCACCATAATCCGAAGAGGATCCCGGGTCGCAAAACAGCTTCAGAGCCAGCGAGACAGGATATTTTGCGGAATCATTTACATATAACAGCGCGGAAAGGAAATCATCCCATCTCCACATAAATGAGAAGATACCTGCCGTTACCAAAGCCGGCTTGATCAAAGGAAAAATAATTCTTGCAAAAATCGAGTAATAAGAGCATCCGTCGATTTTGGCTGCTTCGTCTAATTCTTTTGGGATACCGTCAATAAAATTGATCATCAAATATACGAAGAACCCCTGGATTGCAAAAAAGTATGGTACGATCAATGGAATATAAGTTCCTACCCATCCCAACTTCTGATACCATAAATATTGTGGAATCATAAGCACCTGTGCGGGAAGCATCATCGTTACCAGCATTGCCGCGAATAAAAATTTACGTCCCTTAAAATGACATCTTGAAAAACCGAATGCGGCCAGTGCCGATGAAATTACCGTACCAATCGTTGCTATGATAGAAATAAACAGGGAGTTTCTAAAAAAAGCAGCAAAACTTACATTTCCGAATCCTTTCCAGCCATTTGCATAATTTTCTAAAATAAATTTTTCCGGAATCAGACTTCCTGCTGTGGCGAAAATGGTATTCGTTTCTTTAAAAGAACTCATGACCATCCATATGAGCGGATAAATCATAATGAGTCCGAATCCACAGACAAGTACATGGTATATGATTTTGCTTATCAATCTCTTTTTTTTCATCAGACGCCTCCTTCATATACCCAAAACCGTTTTGTAGCAAACAGGAACAAAGTAATTAATCCGACGATTGCCAGCATTACCCATGCCAGCGCAGCTCCGTAACCGGTATTGTAATACTCAAATGACTGCTGGTACATATATACTGTATAAAACAGTGTAGAGTTCATGGGTTTTCCCTGCGTAATGATGTAACATTGTGTGAATGCGAGGAACCCATTGATCATCTGCATTACAAGATTAAAGAAAATTGTCGGTGTCAGCAGCGGCAGCGTTACTTTAAAAAACTGTGTAACCGAATTTGCCCCATCGACTCTCGCCGCCTCATAAAGTGTTGACGGAATCTGCTTTAAGGAAGACAGAAATACCAGCATAGAGGAACCGAACTGCCAGACGGCCAGAATGATCAATGTCCAGATTGCCGTCTTTGTATTTCCCAGCCATGAAATGCCTTCTTCCAATCCGAATACAGATAACAGTTTATTGACTACACCGTCAATTGCAAACATTCTTTTCCACAAGATAGAAACCGCTACGGAACCGCCGATAATTGACGGGAGATAATAGGCCGCTCTGTAAAAGCCTGATGCCTTTGTGGTTTTCAGCAGAATCATAGCGACCATCAGGGCAAAAATCAGACGAAGCGGAACAGACACCAGTGCGTAATAAAAGGTGACGCCGATTGCCTTAAAAAACGTTTCATCGTGAAACATATTGGTATAATTTTTAAAACCCGTAAAAACCGGGGGCGACAAAATATTATAGTCGCAAAAAGAATAATATAATGAGATACCCATTGGAACAAGCATAAAGAGCAGGAATCCCAAGATAAAAGGGAGAGTGAAAACAACACCTGCAACGCTTTCCCTGTTAAGACAGGTTCTCCATTTTTCGGATGACTTTTTCATACATTGTCCTCCTTCTTATTTTTCCAAAGCTGCACTTCCCTGTGTATAGAGCTGATTAGCAGCTTCAGCTGCAGTTACTTCTCCATAGCAGACTTTTTCTACCAGTTGATTAACCATTTGCGTAACTTCTGCGGCACCTTCTGGCATCGGCGCATCAATCGTAGAGGAATTGGGTGTCACCACATTGTTGATGAAATCGGCCGCATCCTGCTGATTAGCATCCATCAGTTCAGAAATTCCATCTGCTACTGCGGAAGAAATCGGAATTCCTCTTTCACCCAAAAGTATTTTATTTGCTTCGACATCGTTGGTCCAGTAATTGATGAAAGCAGCGGATTCATCCGGATTTGCGCTATCGGTGGTTATACAGAAAAACATACTGGGCTTTAAATAGTTTGATGCTGTAGGATTTGCAGATGGCCATGTTGTAATTGCCAGTTCAACGCCTTCGGGCGCCGCATTTCTAAGGGAAGCAAGGGAGTTTGACCATGTAAAGGAGCACCAGCTCATAGTTGCCGGACTGGAGCCATATACAAGGGGCATCTGCTCCGGAGTTCCGATTGTTCTTTCGGCATAAATGGAAGGGTCGCACATCCAGCCTTCGGCCATACCTGTTTCATAAATATCAAAGAATTTCTTCAGCTCGTCTTCAGTTGCCTGTAATTTACCGTCCTCGCCATATAAATGCGTTCCTTCGCCTCTCATTACATAGCCAAGATAATCGGCACCGTTTCCATAAAATACGTCTGTTTTATAGCCGGTTTTTTCATAAACGTCTCTGCAGACCGCATAAAATTCTTCCAGAGTCATATTATCGTTGATTGTTATTCCATTTTCATCTAACAGAGTTTTGTTGTATACAACAGTGGGTACATTTACCCCGGCGTTGATTGCATAGAGGCCATCTCCGACTCTGCCCGGATCCAGCGCGTTGTCACTGATATTGGAAACATCAATGGTTCCGTCTTCAATATAAGGAGTTAAATCTACCAGCAATCCGTTGCTTACATACTGTTCCAGATAGGAATAATCCATTTGTATAATATCAGGAAGGGTGTGTCCTGCAGATGCAGTAGCAAGTTTTGTCCAGTAATCCGCCCATTCAGCAAATTGTCCGTCGAAGGTGATTCCTTCATTGGCGCTGCTGTAAAGGTCCAACACCTGCTGTGTTCTTTCGTTTCTTGTCTGGTTTCCCCACCATGCAATCGTGAGCGCTGCAGAGCCGGAAGATGCCGTTTGTGTGGAAGTATCCGACTGTCCTGTGGATTGCTCATTGGCAGCAGCTGTATCTGTTGCTGATGTATCTGCAATGGAGTCTGTATTTGCAGAATTTCCGCAGCCGCCTAACATTGAGATTGTAAGTAACCCGGTCATAAGCATTGCTAATTTTCTTTTCATAAATTTTCCTCCAGATTTTTGTTTTCTTGTAAATACACTTTGGCGCCTAAAACGTAATCAAATTATAGCCGGTTCATTAAAAAAAAAGAAGAAAGGAAACCGTTCACTTTTTTCAAAAAACCGGCTTTAATTTTGTCTAGAATATTAAAAAACCGACCTTAGAGTTTAAAATATCGGTTTTGGCGGATATAGCTCTTGCATGATATTTTTTCCTTTTATATACTTTTTATATATTTTCACATAATCCTGGAGAGGAGTTATAATTTGAAAAAGGGCGGTATTCTGCGTCGTTTCTATTTGAAAGAAAAAAAGTATTTTCTTAATCTTCCTTTGCAGCGCAAGTTTAACATCATTGTCTGCATTGCATTAATCATCTGCTCCATTGGTTCTCTTTTGGGGCTTAATTTAATATACACTACACACAACCGGATGCTTTACCGTTCTATGGAAGGCACGATGTTCCACAGCGCATCCTTATTATCAGAAAAATTAAAAACGATTGAATCCATGACGACGATCATGTTAAGAGACAGCGTGGTACAGCAGGATTTATCCGTTGCCATCAATCCTGATGCCACAGATTTAGAGCGCAACAATGCGTTCCGGTCTTTATCGTCTCTTGTGCCGGAGTATTATCAAAATTATAAGCAGTATGGGATTTCATATATCAGCCTGTATAATTCCAATTACACGAGCCATAGTAATTATGCGAGAGCCCGTTCCCTGCCGGATGAATTGTTTGAAGCTCTGCTTGAGAATGCTCACGAAAGGCCGGGTTACGCGGTATGGAATACGGATTACTGTAACAGCTATGGATTGTTTTTATCCCGTGATGTACGTCGTGCCGATAATCTGGAATTGGATACCATTGGAACAATCGTGGTAAATATAGATTTGAATTCTGTCATCGAGGATTCTACCAAAGGCTATCAGATTGAGGATTCTCTTTTGTATTTAATTTACAGCAATGGAAACGAACTTTTCCATTCTCCGGTGTTGAATCAGGAGGATATTCCCCGGCTCATGTCCGCAACGACTGCTGATTACGGTGTGATTCGAATGAATGGACAATATTTCTTCTATACCAAAAACCTGATTCCCGATTTTGAGTGGGAATATATTTGCTTCACACCTTATGACTCGGTCATAAGAAGCCAGCGTTTGTATTTATTTCTTTCGGCATGTATTATAGCAGGCATTTTTATACTTTCACTGATATTTTCTCAAAAGCTTTTTGGGACCGTTACCGGGCATTTTAGTAAGCTGTTGTTGAAAATGAAATGTTTTGGTGAAAATAATACGCAATTGGTTTCTTTTGATTATGACTATAAGATGCGGCATGATGAGATTGGAGAACTGCACCAGCGTTTTGACCAAATGGCAAATCAGGTTCGTGATTTGATTGAGAAAAACTATGTGTCAGAAATCTTGAATAAAGAAGCGGAGTTGAAATCTTTGGAAAATCAGATTAACCCTCATTTTCTATACAATACGCTGGAATCCATTAACTGGAGAGCAAAGGCGGTCGGTGCGGATGAAATCTCCATTATGGTTGAATCGCTCGGAGCCTTGCTGCGAAACACACTTTCCAGAAAAGACCATATGATTTCTACAATTAAAACGGAAATTGACATCGTAAAGGATTATATGTCCATTATACAATTTCGTTTTGAAGAGATGCTGCAATACTCCATAGATGTTCCAGAGAGTTTATATGCAGCGCCTCTTCCAAAGCTTTCTTTGCAGCCGCTTGTTGAAAATGCAATCAATTATGCGTTGGAAGAGACGACCGACACCTGCCGTATAGAGATAACAGCTGTCAGGATAGAAAATGATGTACTGATCACCATTACCAACAATGGTTCTCAATTTCCGGAAAATATATTGCAGCGGCTCGCGGATGGAGAGGCAGCACCTCATGGGTTAGGCATCGGCCTTCTGAATATTCAGAAAAGATTGCAGCTTCAATTTGGAACGGAATATGGGTTGACACTGAAAAATGATGAACTTTACGATCTCGCTATTGTGGAATTAAGAATCCCCTGTGGGGATTTTTAAGAAACAGCAGGCTGAAAAGAGAACATTGTTATAAAAAAGAGGGACTCGTTATGAAATTACTGATTGTGGATGATGAAAAAATCATAAGGGAGACCATATCACATCATATTCCCTGGCATTCCCTCGGTATTGATGTCATTGGCACCGCTTCTAACGGATTGGAAGCTTATGATATCATTATGGATGAATATCCAGATATTGTTATGACTGATATTAAAATGCCTGGATTATCTGGTTTACAGCTGATTCAGAAAATTAAAAAAGTACATCCTGATGTAGAGTTTATCATTATTTCAGGTTATGGTGAATTTGAATTTGCAAGAGAGGCCATGCAGTACGGCGTTCATCATTATCTTCTGAAACCCTGTAACGAAGAACAGATTATAGAAAGTGTACGGGAAACAATGGACGAGCTTTCCCAAAAAAGATCTTCCGGCAATCTGACGCCGACCGATATTTCCCGAAAACACATGGAAGCGGCCATGATATTAAATATCATCAATGAGCTTACGGCCAGGGAATCCGATCTGCGGACGGAAGAATTTTTTTATCCATATGAGAAATTCATGGATTTTGACCATATCCCTTATGAATTATGTTATTTGCATTTTTTGGATGAAAGTTCTTTGCAGGATGCCATAAAGCAGATTGATTTATTCTGTCGGACACAATCTCCTAGAATAAGCTTTCATATGCTGTATGTTCATCAAACGATGTTGATATTTTTTCCATCTTATTGTCTGCAATACAATGAGCTGGATGCTTATATGAGAGGGCTGTTTCTGCCACATCAACAGATTACGATTCAATATCAGAGAATACATTATGAAAATTTGAAAGTGTTATTCGATAATATGATTCCTAAAGTCAAGCGTTATGAGACAGCTTGTTTTAACAGTAATGGAACATTGATCACTATATGTAATTATAGGACGATCATGCGTGAAATAGAGAGTCTTTCAGAGAGGATTTACTCTAATGACATAAAGAACGCAGGAGAAGCTTTAGACGCACTGTTTGTTCAACTATATCAGATTTCGAATCCAGTATTTCTGAAGCAGTTAATTTCTTACATCATTATGCGGGCGGCTTCTAAGTGCCTTCATTATTCTTCTCTGGAGGCGACTGAATTTCTGCTGGCATTAAATTCATTGTCGGATACAGCTCAGATCATGGAAAGGTGTGTACCCGCATTACGGAGTATTTATCTGAAATATCATACAACAAAATCCACCAGTGGTTCTTTGAGCAGCACGATAGATGAATATGTCCGGCAAAATCTTTCCGACAGCAATCTTTCGCTCAAGTGGATTGCAGAAAATATTCTTTATATGAACGTGGATTATGTGAGTAAAAAATTTTTTAAAGAAACCGGGCAGAAATTTTCTAATTACCTCACTGACTTGCGTATCCAGAAAGCGAAAGAACTGCTCAGCGGAACGGAAAATGATAAAATCCAAAACATTGCCGAACTGGTTGGATGCGGCAATAATCCACAATATTTCAGTCAGTTGTTCAAAAAGAACACTGGGATGACTCCCAGTGCATATATAAAATATATTTCAGGAGGAAACTAATATGTCAAAAGAAGAAGTGCAATTGAAAATTAATCTGGTGATGGACAAGCTGATTCATTTAGGCGGAGCCGATTACGAAAAGGATAAGGATATTTCCCTTGAAGATGCCATTGCATCGGGAAATGTGGCGCGGGATTTTGGAATTGAAGAATGGGATTGGCCGCAGGGAGTCGGTCTGTATGGGCTGAGTATGCTGCAGAATTATTACGGTGACAAGCGCTTTATGGATTTTTTCGTTAACTGGTTTGAAAGCAATATCGAGAAAGGACTGCCTTCCAGAAACATTAATACGACCGCACCCTATCTGACACTACTGCAGATTCTGGATGATATGCCGGAAAAAGAAAAATACGAAAAGATGTGTCTGGAACAGGCAGATTGGCTGATTCATGAACTTCCCAAGACGAAAGACGGCGGTTTTCAGCATGTTACAAGTGGAATCGGGGACCGGAATGCGGTCATTTTAAATGAACAGCAGCTTTGGCTGGACACGTTGTTTATGGCGGTGTTGTTTTTACAGCAAATGGGTAACCGTTATCATAATGAAGTATGGCGGAGCGAAGCCGTTCATCAGGTACTGGTCCACATCAAATACTTATACTGTAAAAATAATGGCCTGTTCTATCACGGCTTTAGTTTTATCAGAAATGACAATTTTGGCGGAATCTTCTGGAATCGGGGAAATTCCTGGTTTACGCTCGGAATTACTTTATTCCTTGCGAATGCCGATGATTTGGAACTGGGAACCAGAAAATATATTACGGATACTTTTTGTACACATGCGGAGGCCCTTCGCTCACTTCAGGCACCCTCCGGCCTGTTTCATACTATTTTGGATGATTCGTCCTCTTATGAAGAAGCATCAGGTACCGCTGCGATCGCAGCAGGCCTCTTGCGCGGTATTAAGCTTGGCATTCTTGATGAAAGTTATATGTCGTGTGCCAGAAAGGCCATTCAGGGGATTTGCAGAAATGTGGATAATGATGGAACGGTTCTGAATGTTTCTGCGGGTACTGCAATGGGAATGAATCCGGAGCATTATAAAGGAATCGGCATTCGCCCGATGGCTTATGGGCAGGCTTTGAGTTTGATTGCTTTGTGTGAGGCGCTGGATATTTTTTAAATTCACGAAGGCAGAGAGTATAGGGACTCTCCGCCTTTTTGTGAATATGGTGGAAAACATTGATATTCAATAGTAAACACATTATAATGAAACTGTTTGAGCTGAAAACGTTATATGGATATAGCTTGCCGGTGTTTTAGGGGCGTGTAGAAAACGGTAGGGAGTTTCGGTATGGGATTATGGAAAACAAAAATTTCTACGGTAGAGAGAGAACTGCAAAAAATCGAACGAGAGGAGCAAAGGCTCATCCAATATGCCGAAAAGCACAAAACCGCTCCGACCTGGAAAGCCGACCTGGAAGACAGGATTCCGGAAAAGGTCATGTCCGGCCTACAGAAAGCTTTTTCTAAAGCGTTTGGCCTGGTTTTTGAAAAGGGTACCGTTATCATAGAGAAGACTTATAATAAAGATTCGATTGCAAAAGAGTTTCAAATTAATGATTATGCAATGGATGTCAAAGGGACAAGGAAAGAAATTGGAAGGATTCGTTCAGGGGCAGCAGGCAGTAATGCCCTCAATACGGTAGTCACCACTGTTGAAGGAATTGGCCTTGGGGTTCTTGGCATCGGATTGCCGGATATTGTGGTCTGGGTAGGCGTGTTGCTTCGCGGCGTATATGAGACAGCATTACAATATGGATTTGCTTACGAAACACCGGCGGAAAAAATATTTATTCTGAAAATGTTAGAGACATCGATGGCGATCGGAGAAGACTGGAAAGCTCTGGATTCAGAAATTAACAGATATATGGACCGGAGTACGAATGTAGATTGCGATGAAAATGAATTAAAACAGCAGATTGAAAAGACGGCAAATGCTTTTGCGACAGAGATGCTGGTCACAAAGTTCATTCAGGGTCTTCCGATTGTAGGAATACTGGGCGGTGCAACGAATCCCATTTATTACCGGAAGATTATGCGGTATGTGCAGCTGAAGTATCGGAAACGTTATTTGCTTGGGAAAATGCAGTCTTCAGATAAAAAATTTACATGAAAACAGGAATATCATGCGTACAGGTTCTGTTATGATCGAAAAAGATTCAGAAAAGGAGTAAACACAGAGATGGGACAAGATGCCTTTGATATGGCCACACCGCAGCATTTCACCTCATTAACAGGCGCTTTATGTTCGCTTTTTGGGGAAGGAACAAGGGTTGAAAGCGCCGGCCGGATATCCGGCGGCGATATTAATGAAGCGTATGGCCTGACGCTTACAGGCGGCGAGTGTATCTTCATGAAATCAAATGCAAAGGAAAAGCTTTCCTTTTTTACTGCGGAAGCCGCGGGACTGCATGCGATTGCCCGGACAAAGACCATTGGCACGCCGCACGTTCTCGGCGTCGGAACCGATGAGGGCAGAGGAGGATTTTCCTTTTTGCTATTGGAGTTTATTCGTGGTAAAAGTCATAACGCGGGTTATTGGAAGGATTTTGCCGGACAGTTATCCAATCTGCACCGGGCGTCAACAGTCGGATCGGTTCCAAATGGGAAATATGGGTATGGCTGTGATAACTATATCGGCAGGCGCAGTCAGGTCAATAAAGGATATGACAGTTGGACGGGCTTTTTCCGTGACTGTCGTCTTGAGCCGCAGTTTCGGGATGCAGCCCGATACTTTGATAAAGAGGATTTGAAAAGGATAGTCCGATTTCTTGATCATATAGATGAAATTCTTGTGGAGCCCGAATATCCGTCCCTGCTGCACGGTGATCTGTGGGCAGGAAACGTTATTACGGGAAATGATGGCAGAGCATGGCTGATCGATCCGGCAGTTTATGTGGGTCATGCCGAAGCGGATATTGCGATGACAGAACTGTTCGGAGGATTTCCGCCGGCTTTTTATGACGCTTATCAGGAACGAATACCTTTGCAGCCGGGATATGAGCGCCGCCGTGATGTGTATAATCTTTATCATCTCGTGAATCATCTGAATATGTTCGGGCGGATGTATCTTTCAGAAGTGAAACGTATTGTGGGGCGGTTTTAGTCAGCCATTTATAAATGATATTTCCTGCAGCGCACCGTCTTCTGCGAATAATTTGTATTAAAATGCGAAAAACAATGGATTGAACCCCCAATATCGACAGCGTATAATAAATCCTGCATGGTATAACATGACTTTTTAAACGAATAGCAGGAGGAAAAATGATGAAAAAATGGAAATTTGTTTTAGCGGCGGGAATCATGATTTTTAGCTGCATGGGCTGTGGTTCAGAGGGAGCAGGAAATGCCGCAACGTCGGCGGATGCTTCTGCGAATGCGGAGCAGACAGAAAACGGGCCAACAGAAAGCGAAGCAGAAGAAAAGAACGATGACTACGATGATTTGGAAAGTAAAGGAGAGAACGGTGAGACAGCGGCGTTTGCGGAAGAGATTCAGACAGCCGTATCTCATCGGGATATGGAAGCGCTTGCTGATCTGTGTATTTATCCGGTCGCAGTAAATGGCGAGGTTATTGAAGATAAAGATGCTTTTCTGGCACTGGGAGAAGATGTCATTTTTACAGCGGAGAGGTGTGCCGTGATTGCGGCTGTGGATGTTTCGGCATTGGAGGAAACAATGGCGGGTGTCATCATGGGAGATGCTACGCCCAACATTATTTTTAAGTCGGTAGACGGAGCACTGGGGATAACAGGTATCAATTGATAGGAAAGCAGCATTGTGTTATGATCCCGTCTTTGACAGTTTGTTAAGTATAAAAACCGCTGTAGACCAGTATTTATGGGGGTTACAGCGGTTTTGTCTTCTGTTTTAAGATATAGTATTTTATTCTCTTCCTTTACTTTTTTTCTGGATTGTTTTCATACTGCTCTTGGTAATAAACTGGTAGTCCGTTCGGAATCCGCAGGCATCATGTAAGGCATCCGTTATCTTTTCCCGCTTGTAAAGCGGCATAAAGCCCTGTTCCTCAACTTCGGCAAAGTTCATGGTTTTCAATGTATGCAGGATTTCATCACATGTATAGCGGTAGTCCAGCCTTTTTTCGATCATCCGGTAAAGCAAAAGTGCAAGAAAACAGATCAGGAAATGCGCTTTTATTCTGTTTTCATCCTGAAGGTAAACCGGTCTTGCGGAAAAATCCGTCTTCATGATACGGAAACACTCCTCGATCTGCCAGCGTCCTTCGCTTACTTTCAGGATGCCGTTTACGTCATCGTCCAGCAGGTCCGTGCATACGGCGTAAAGCCCGTCATACTGTGCTTCTGATGAAATCTTTTCCACATCAAGATATTTGTGTTCTTTTGCAATTTCACCG
>CAJTUC010000032.1 GCA_910579395.1 uncultured Lachnospiraceae bacterium
CCTCAAAATATATGGACGGTCATGCAGTGCAGATAGGGGGCGCAATTGTAGACAGCGGAAATTTTGACTGGACAAACGGTAAATTTCCGGATTTAACGGAGCCGGACGAATCCTATCATGGCATTTCCTATACGGAGACATATGGAAAAAAGGCGTACATTGTAAAGGCAAGGATGCAGCTCATGCGTGATTTTGGTGTTTATCCTGCGGCACATTCCGCATTTTTACTGAATCTTGGTCTGGAAACATTAGCGGTCAGAATGAAGCAGTATTGCGAAAATGCTATGGTGGTAGCAAAGTATCTGGAGCAGTCTGATAAGGTGGAACGTGTGAATTATCCCGGACTTGAGAAGGATGAGAATTATGAATTGGCGAAGAAGTATCTGAAGGGCTGCAGCGGCGTGATTTCCTTTGTGATCAGGGGTGGTAAGAAAACTGCCGTGCAGTTCATGAATGCGCTTCAGCTTGCATCTAATGAAGTTCATGTTGCGGATATACGAACCTGTGTATTGCATCCGGCAAGCGAAACCCATCGGCAGTTGACCGATGAACAGCTGGCGGCCGCAGGAATTGAGCAGGGGCTGGTGCGTCTTTCCGTCGGCTTAGAAAGCGTAGAAGATATTATTGCTGATTTGGAACAGGCATTGCGTTAAATATCATATGGAAAGGAAAAGCAGAGCGATGATGAAGAAAATTCTTTTGTCTACTCCCACCATACATGCGGAGGAGCAGCAGTATATTCAGAAAGCATTTGAAACAAACTGGGTCGCGCCGTTAGGGCCAAATGTAGATGAATTTGAGAATATGGTGGCGGCCTATGCGGGGGTATCTTCTTCCGCGGCGCTTTCGTCCGGAACGGCAGCGCTGCATCTATCGGTCATTTTGGCGGGGGTAAAGGAAAATGATATCGTGTTCGTTCCGTCTCTGACCTTTGCAGCGAGTGTTAATCCGATCAGATATGAGAAGGCAGTCCCCGTTTTTATCGATTCAGAGCGTGATACCTGGAATATGGATGCTGCAGCATTAAGGAAAGCGTTTGAAAAATATCCGCACCCGAAGGCTGTCATGGTTGTGCATTTGTACGGCACATCATCTAATATGGATGAAATAGGCGCTGTTTGTAAAGAGCATAATGTTCCTTTAATAGAAGATGCGGCAGAATCGCTGGGCACTACCTATAAAGGGAAAATGACGGGTACTTTCGGAGATTATGGGATTTACTCTTTTAATGGAAACAAAATTATTACGACGTCGGGCGGCGGCATACTTGTTGCAGGGAAGAGAAAAGATGTGGAAAAAGCCCGTTTTCTGGCCAGCCAGGCGCGCGATCCTGCCAGGCATTATCAGCATTCTGCGATTGGTTACAACTACAGAATGTCAAATATTGTTGCCGGAATAGGATGCGGGCAGATGGCGCATATCGGGGAACATATAAAAAGAAAGCGAGAAATTTATAAAGCGTACAAGAAAGCTTTTTCTGATATAAAAGAAATAGAAATGAATCCGCTGAACAGGGAGGGCGTTGATAACAACTGGCTTTCCTGCATGACGATTTCCGCTGACAGCAATGTGACACCGGCGCGGGTCATGGACGCCTTAAATGCTGAAGGCATCGAGACCAGACCGATATGGAAACCGATGCACCTGCAGCCTGTATTTGAAAAATACGATTTTATTCAGGTTGAGGATGAGATGAGCGTAAGCGAAGATATTTTTAACAGAGGGCTTTGTCTGCCAAGTGATATTAAAAATACGGAAGCGGATATGGAGCGCATCATAAGGATTGTGAGGAAACAGTTCCGGTAAGGAGAAAACGGTCCCTTAGTCATCCACATCAAAATGCTCCAGCATACTCCCTCTCTTTTCCGGTTTGGAATCGCCATGTCTGACCATCAGCATCGTAAAGAATGCCATGACGGAAAAGAACACGGAATAGGGAAACAGCGTCCGGTAAGAGACATGTTCCAGCAGATAACCGGAGAGAATCGGTGTGACCACCTGGGCCGCCATCGAAAAGGTATAATAGTATCCGGTATATTTGCCGACATCCCCCGAAGAGGCGATTTCCACGACCATCGGGAAAGAGTTGACATTGATAGCCGCCCATGCGAAACCGATGATACCGAAAAAGAGATTCATCGTCACATGATAGTTGTTGTAAAAAGCAGCGCACAGATAGCAGAACGCCAGCATTGCGACGCCAATGAGGATGGTCTTTTTACGGCCGATACGGCTGGAGATTGCTCCAATCGGAATATAGCTGATGATCGCGGCTACCGTTGCCACCATCAGACAGTTCGCATAGCCGCCGTTTTCCATTCCCCAAACATGGGTTGCATAACGGGAAAAAGCGGTGGTGACTGCATTGTAGGCGATAAACCACAGTGCGATAGAGGACAGCATGAAGATAAGGCTTCGTTTCACATCCGGCGGGAGCGAGGAACCTGTGCCTGTTTCCGCAGTATCCGCCTCCGCTTCCGGCGCCATTTCCTGTAAAATCTTCTTTTCTTTTACCGTAAAAAAGAGAATGGCAATGCATACGATCATCAGCAGGGCAATGGAGAGAAAAAGCGGGAAATAGTCCGGCGTTATTCCGTTTCCGACAAGCAGTTGTATCATGATCAGTGAGTAGACACCGCCGACCGCACCCATCAGATTGATGACTGCATTACCCTTGCTTCGCAGCGGTTTCTGTGTCAGATCGGGCATTAAAGCGACCGAGGGAGAACGGTAGAGCCCCATGGAGAGCAGGGTCAAAAACAGGACGATAATGAACAGGACCAGGTTTCTGCTGCGGTCTGCAGCAGGCAGGATCAGAAGAAAAACGACGGAAAGGGCCGTTCCGGCTATGATAAAAGGCATTCGTTTTCCAATCTTCGTGTCCGTTCTGTCGGAAAGCAGACCGAAGACTGGGAGCAGGAACAGCGCTAAAATATTGTCTGCTGCCATAATAACACCGGTAACTGTCTCACCCAGTTCAAAGGAATTCTTTAAAATCAACGGAATAATATTGTCATACATCTGCCAGAAGGCGGAAATGGATAGAAATGCAAGGCCGATCAGGATTGTCTGTTTATAGTTGAGTTTCATCGTTTTACTCCTTTTTGACAGGAATTACGCAGTAATTCCCCGAACGCCGGCTGTCAGCCTGCGTGATGCTGGTCAGTCTATGTGACGCTGGTCTATTTGTGTGACATTGCTTTAGATGCGTGACATTGCTTTAGATGCGTGACATTGCTTTAGCTGCGTGACGTTGCTTTAGCTGCGTGACGTTGCTTTAGCTACGTCTATTATAGCATAAGTATTACGGAAAAGATATCATTTTAAACCGGATTTTCGTTTTGAATTTTATACGGTTTTCATATTGCTTCAATGCTTTCCGGAAAGCGTTGAATGTCCTCATCAGGTTCTAACTGATACAAAATGCCGTAAGGAACTTTAAAATCCCAGTCCACGGGAAGCGTGACCAGTGCCGGGTGGATTTCAGCCCAGCATTCCAGCGTCAGCAGAACATGCAGCGTCTGCACACAGTGTTTGAAAACACTCATATCATAGAATTGGGAAGTATCCTCTGTCCGGATAAGGGGATGTGTTTCGATTTCGTCCCGGACCATGCCTGCCAGCGGATGCTCTCTTGGAACGGCGATACACTGGTCATATGTGCCGAGCTGTTTAAAATTGCGCGGTTCAGCCATTGTTTGGAATCACAGGCTGCGACTATAAAATCAAACTTATTCCCAAGGACGTAAATTCCCGACAGGATATCGCGGTGGTCGTTCTCAAAGGGAATGATGTGCAGCCGGTAATCCGGGGACTGATGGTTGACCTTACACCATAAATCCATAAAGGGTTTGCAGGGATTTAAGATAGAAGTACCGACATAAAAGGTGACCAGGTCTGCGGTCATGGCCTGGCGGGCTTCCTCAATCGCTTTTTTCAGAGTATTCAAATAATATCTTTGCGTGTTTGTAGATGACTTTGCCGGCAGGAGTCAATAATATCCCATGGTTTGTCCGGTCGAAGAGCTGCATGTTCAGATGTTTTCCAATGCATTCATTTGTTTGATGACCGCAGTCGGGGAAATAAAGAGTTTTTCGGCGGATTTAGTAAAGCTGCCGCTGTCCGCAGCACATACAAAACTGGCCAGCAGGGAATTTATCGTGAGGCGCTCCTTTGGTTAGTAGAAAGACAATAAACAGGGTTTGTTGTAACTTTTTGTTATAGCTATTGTAAAATATCTGTTTTCCGTGTCAAGGATGCTCATGATAAAGTAAAGATACAAAGCAAAGGGCCTTTTCATATTACGACCCGAATACAGTTGAAGATTTGACCGGTCTTGGTAAATAAAGGAAAAGCAGGCACACTGGTTTGTAAAAACCGGTGTGCTTCTGTACTTAGGTGTGGTATGATAATATGAGGAGAAATTCTAAGGCTCATATAGTTAAAGCCTGATTCTCAGGCCTGGCTGTTTCGCCAAGAACTTCTATGGATTTGCAAAGCAAATCTTCTTCACACCGAAAAAAGCCCAAAATACGGGCGTTCTTCCCATTGATGATTTGTGCCGCCAGGAGGCGGCATGGCGGTTAGTGTGAGAAGAAGGAGGTGAACAAGCTCCATGTTAAAACAGATCAAATACTTTCAGGCAGTCGTCCGTTGCGGGAGCGGAAAGCGTAGACGTTCAGGATTTAAAAGATATTCCCTGCATTCTGGTCGTTTCGCAGAGCCAGCGCAGGAACGAACAGGGTTATTATCATGATATCGTAGGAATCCGCAGCGAATTCCTGTTTGCGGAAAATTTGGAGGAGGCAAGGCTGCTCGTGATTGGCGGTAGGGGGTTCATACCGGTAGAAGGCAGCGGACAGGCGGCAGCATTTGGTACGCCTCTGCATCGCTATCGCGGCACTGTCGCTCGCAGCGGTGCATAGGACGCCCAAATACGGCGTCTGGAACACAAGTCCACTTTCAGTGGACTAGCGGCGCCACAGCGCCCTGCCATCCGCTTTGCGGCGGGATTTGAAGGTATCATGATGGTACTTTCCGGTATGAGTAATATGGAACAGATGGAAGATAATATCAGCTATATGAAGGATTTTCGCCCTTTAGCGGAAACGGAGCTGGCGGCAGTTCATAAAGTGTGTGAAATCATCCGCCCCCACAATATGATTCCCTGTACGGCCTGCCGGTATTGTACGGATGGCTGTCCGCAAAAAATATCTATTCCGGACCTGTTTGCCTGCCTGAATGCGAAGAAGGTTTTCCACAACTGGAATACGGACTATTATTACAATAGTGTGCATACCGTCAAGAATGGAAAAGCATCAGACTGTATCAGATGCGGTAAGTGTGAACAGGTATGCCCGCAGCATTTACATATCCGCGAACTGCTTGAGGATGTGGCAGCAGAGTTTGAATGATCACAAAAGGAAAATTTGAGTAGTAGGAGGAATAAAACAATGGCAGTTACAGAAGCATCGAAAAGGTATCATGAGAAAATGTTTCCCGATTACAAATCGAAGTTTTTAGAGACAGACCCGGAATTTATCGAGTGTTTTGACAATTTTGCATTTGACGAAGTCGTAAATCAGGATGACCTTGACGGCAGGACACGGTTCATGGCAATCCTTGCGACATTGCTTGGATGTCAGGGGACGGATGAATTCCGTGCTATGCTCCCTGCGGCGCTTCGTTTTGATGTTACTCCTGTGGAAATTAAGGAAATCATCTATCAGGCGACAGCATATCTGGGAATGGGACGCGTATTGCCGTTTCTAAAGATTGCAAATGATGTGTTTGAAGAAAAGGGGATTGAACTGCCGCTTCCGTCACAGGCGACTACGACCACGGAAAACCGCAGGGAAGCCGGAACGCAGGCGCAGGTGGATATCTTTGGTGAGGGAATGCGGGACTTCTGGAAGTCCGGCCCGGAGGAGAGCCGTCACATCAATTTGTGGCTGGCGGATAACTGTTTTGGCGATTACTATACCCGCACCGGTCTGGACTATCAACAGCGTGAAATGATCACCTTCTGTTTTCTGGCGGCACAGGGCGGCTGTGAGCCGCAGCTTACCAGTCATGCGGCAGCAAATATGAGGATTGGGAATGACAAGGCGTTTCTGATTAAAATCATCTCCCAGTGTCTGCCTTATATTGGCTATCCGAGGAGTCTGAATGCGCTGCGCTGTGTAAACGATGCGGCGGCGAAGATGGAGAAAGAGGATACGGAGAAAAATTGAACGGGGAGGTAATCATGAACATACTTGTAATAGATGCACAGGGCGGCGGTATCGGGAAACAGCTTGTCTCTGCAATAAAAGAAAACATTCAGGGCGCTGTTGTTACCGCTGTCGGAACAAATTCTGCGGCAGCTTCCGCTATGTTGAAGGCGGGCGCTGATAATGCGGCGACCGGAGAAAATGCCGTTGTCGTGAACAGCAGAAAAGCGGATGTGATCGTTGGTCCGATCGGTATTGTGATTGCGGATGCTCTATTCGGAGAAATAACGCCCATTATGGCAAAAGCTGTGGCACAAAGCAGTGCGAAGCGTATCTTGATTCCCATCAATCATTGTGATAATATCGTGGTTGGCGTGAGTGATCTAAATATTAAAAAACTGATTCAGGATGTGATTTCCGAACTGCAGAAAAATCAGTTTCAATGTGTATAAGAAAAATCAGCGTAAGCTCCAGCCTATTGACTTTTGGCCTGAGTAGTGTATAATATCCCCGATAGCAGGAAGCTGTCGGGTGTAACGCAGAAGCGTTAAAAGAAACAGTGCGTTTTATATTGATGCAATAATGATACAACGTAAAATAATGGATACGGCGTAAATAGTATGCTTAGAAAGCACACAAATCCTCTGAAGGGGAAATGTGTGCTTTTCGTTTTTTTGAAATCGAGGTGATCATTTGGTCATACAGGCGTTTTTTGAACAATATAAAAGTGTGGCAATCGCTTTTTCCGGCGGTGTGGATTCTGCTTATCTTCTTTATGCAGCGGTAAAATATGCAGATAAAGTAAAAGCCTACTATGTGAAATCCGAATTCCAGCCGCAATTTGAATTGGATGATGCGCTGCATCTGGCGAAGGAACTGGGGGTGGATATGCAGGTACTTACGCTGAAAGTGCTTTCGGTGCCTCATGTAAGTGATAATCCACACGACCGCTGTTATTACTGCAAAAAGGCAATCTTCGGTGCGATCACAGCCGCCGCGGCGGCGGATGGTTTTACGGTGCTTCTGGATGGAACGAACGCCTCTGATGATGCCGGCGACCGTCCGGGGATGCGTGCGCTGTCAGAGCTGTCCGTGCTTTCCCCGCTTCGGGAATGCGGATTGACCAAGGAACAGATTCGTCAGCTTTCAAAAGAAGCGGGATTATTTACATGGGATAAGCCCGCGTATGCCTGCCTTGCAACGAGAATTTCGACCGGTGAAGAGATAACCGAGGATAAATTGTCCGCAACGGAAATGGCGGAGGACTATCTTTTTTCGCTAGGCTTTACGGATTTTCGCGTGCGTTCTCAGGAAGGCCATGCGCGGCTGCAGGTGCCGGAGGTGCAGTTCGGGCTTTTGTTGGAACAGCGCAAAGTCATTCTGGCAAAGCTGAAAGGATATTATAAGACAGTATCGCTGGATTTGGAGGTAAGAGGATGAATACGGATATCAGAAGATTATTGGAGGGTGTCAGCGATGGAAGTGTTTCTATTGACGATGCGCTTTTGAAACTGAAAATAAAACCATTTGAAGATATCGGCTATGCTAAAGTTGATACGCACCGGAAACTGCGCCAGGGAACGGCAGAGGTGATTTACGGCGCGGGAAAAACACCCGGACAGATCATTGGAATTATTGAAAGCATGTTAAAAAATGGGCAGAACACCATTCTCATTACCCGGCTTGCAGAGGAAGCCGCCGCAGTCGTCGGCGAAGCCTATTCGATCAATTACCATAAGGATGCCCGCTGCGGTATTCTTGGGCAGATGCCTGTTCCTGACGGAACCGGTAAGATTGTCGTAGCGACAGGCGGTACAAGCGATATTCCGGTTGCGGAAGAAGCGGCGTTGACAGCCGCCGTTCTTGGGAATGAAGTTGTCCGCTTGTATGATGTCGGTGTTGCCGGGCTTCACCGGACGCTTGCCCATCTTGATGAGATCATGAGCGCCAGCGTGATCATTGCCATTGCAGGGATGGAGGGCGCGCTTGCCAGTGTGCTTGGCGGGCTTGCCGATTGCCCGGTCATTGCGGTCCCGACGAGCGTCGGCTACGGGGCATCGTTTGGCGGCCTTTCGGCGCTTTTGGCCATGCTGAACTCCTGTGCCAGCGGGGTATCGGTTGTCAATATCGATAACGGTTTCGGCGCAGGATATCTCGCTAATATGATCAATCATATGAATTAAGGGATTAAGAAACATATTTTGTACGACGGAAACTTTCGAAAACATCATTTTGTAATTACCTGACCGGCGGAATATAAAAAAGGAGGCATAAAATTGCGAACATTATATTTGGACTGCGGAATGGGTGCGGCCGGCGATATGCTGACAGCAGCATTGCTGGAACTGCTGCCTGCTCCCGATGAATTTGTAAAAGAACTCAACGCGCTCGGTATACCCGGCGTACACTTTCAAAAAGAGACGTCTGTAAAATGCGGCATTACAGGAACGCACATGACCGTAACGGTAAACGGTGAGGAAGAAGGAAGCCACAACCTCGACCATCATGACCATGACCACAGTCACGCCCACCATGGCGACGTACATGACCACAACCTCGACCATCATGACCACAGTCACGCCCATCACCACCACCACAGCAGTCTGCATGATATCGAGCACATCATACGGGGGCATCTTTCTCTGCCCGAAAAAGTGCAGAATGACGTCATGGCAGTTTATAGGCTGATCGCAGAGGCGGAAAGCCATGTTCACGGTGTTCCGGTGACGGAAATCCATTTTCATGAAGTGGGAACGATGGATGCGATTGCGGATATCACGGCGGTCTGTATGCTGATAGACCGTCTGTCTCCGGATGAAATCGTTGTCTCTCCTGTCCATGTCGGCAGCGGTCAGGTCAAATGCGCACATGGCATTCTTCCTGTTCCGGCGCCTGCTACGGCTCATATCCTCAAAGATGTTCCAATCTATGGCGGAAGCATCCGGGGTGAACTGTGTACGCCTACCGGTGCGGCTCTGCTGAAACATTTCGCGGCCAGATTTGACAGTATGCCGGTCATGAAAACGCAGGCAATCGGCTACGGTATGGGGAAGAAGAACTTTGAAGAAGTAAACTGTGTCAGAGCGATGCTTGGAGAAGCAATCAGCACAGGAGACGAAATCTATGAACTGAGCTGCAATGTGGATGATATGACCGGTGAGGAGGTCGGCTTTGCCGTAGAACGGCTTTTTGCTGCCGGCGCGCTGGATGTGTATACGATACCGATCGGCATGAAAAAATCCCGTCCCGGTGTTCTCATTCATATCATGTGCTATAAGGAAGACAGGGAAACAATGATTCGAACGGCTTTCAAGTATACGACCACCATTGGCATTCGGGAAAGCGGGCTCAGCCGCTATGTGCTCGAGCGTCATATCGAAACGTGCGAAACACCTTACGGCGCAGTCCGCTGCAAGGTCTCATCCGGCTATGGCGTTGAACGCAGAAAGTATGAATATGATGATCTTTCCCGCATTGCAAGGGAAAAGGATATCAGTATTTCTAAAGCGGCTCATCTTGTGGACGAAGAGGTATCAACATATGAATAGCAAAAGAATCCTGGCATTCCTTTTGGCAGCAGTCCTTCTTTTGACGATGACGGCCTGCGGTAAGAATGATACCGCGGGTTCCGGAGACAGTGTGATAATCGCCATTGGCTCGGAGCCGGAAACGCTCGATCCTACCAGAGGCTGGGGGCATGGCAATTCGCCGATTGTCCAGAGTACACTGGTAAAGTACAATGCGGATTTGACTTTTGAAAACGATCTGGCGACCGGATATGAGCTATCCGACGACGGCTTGACATGGACATTCACCATCCGCGACGATGCGGTATTTACCGACGGTGAGAAAGTTACCGCCGCCGATGTGGCTTTCACATTGGAAACAGCCAGGGACGCACAGTGCTCTGTTGACCTGACCTACATGGAAAGCGCCGTTGCACAGGATGATACAACGGTTGTTATTACGCTGTCCCGGCCTACCTCTATTTTTCTCAACACGCTTGCGTCTATCGGTATCGTACCCGAACACGCTTACGGCGAGGATTACGGCACAAATCCGATTGGCTCCGGCCCTTACAAGTTTGTTGAGTGGAAAGCACAGGAACAGATTGTTTTTACCGCCAATGAAGATTACTATGGCGGTGCTCCGGCAATCAAGCATGTAACGGTCGTCTTTATGTCCGAAGATGCCGCACTCGCGGCCGTTCAGGCCGGTGCGGTCGATGTTGCATATTCTTCGGCAGCCCTCGGCACGACGGCGGTGGAGGGATATCATATGGAAGCAATTACTTCTGCTGACAACCGCGGATTCACCCTTCCTGTTTTGCCGAATGAGGGTAAAACTGCGGAAAACGGAGCACCCATAGGAAATGACGTCACCTGTCATCTTGAAATCCGTCAGGCGATCGCCTATGCGCTCGATCGCCAGCAGATTGCCGATACGGTGCTGAACGGTTTCGGCCGGCCCGCTTACTCTGAAAACGACGGTATGCCGTGGAACAATCCCGAAGTAGTGATTGAGACGGATGTTGAATATGCAAAGAAGCTGCTCGCGGATGCCGGCTGGGTTGATGCCGATGGGGATGGAATCGTTGAGAAGAACGGCCTGAAGGCGGAATTTTCCTGCGTATATCCGTCCGGAGATTTTGTACGTCAGGCTGTTGCCATGGCAGCTGCAGAGCAGGTAAAGGAAATCGGCATTCAGATCAATGTGGAAGGTACAAGCTGGGATGAAATCATGCAGCGGATGTTTTCCGAAGCCGTGATGATGGGCTGGGGTTCTGCAATCCCTAACGAAACCTATTACCTGTATCGCTCCGAAGGCGCTCTTTTTGATGACTTTTATAATCCGGAAGGTTATGGGAGCGATGTGACGGACGGTTATCTCAATGCGGCTATGGAAGCCCTGACTGTGGAAGAGGCCAATGCGAACTGGCAGAAAGTACAGTGGGACGGCACGACCGGTACCGCTATGCGGGGGGAGTGCCCGTGGGTATGGATTGTTAATCTGGATCATGTAACTTATGTCCGCGATGGGCTTTCTATCGGGGAGCAGCCGATTCATGGTCATGGACATGGTTTGCCGTTGATTCAGAATCTGCAGGAGTGGACTTGGGCAGAATGATCTTATTCTTGCGAAAGACGGTAGAATTTGAGGGATGTTATGAAAGGAACGATTGGGCGTCTGACCCGCATTTTTATTACCTATAGTGTCAGAATCATTACGCTGTTACTGGCGGTAAGCGTGATTACGTTCGTACTGGTCAGTGCGTCGCCGATCGATCCGGTGCGGCAGTATATCATGGGACTGGGAACCGCTGTTTCTCCTGAGCAGCGGGCTGAAATCGAGGATTACTGGGGTGTGAATGAACCGCCGGTGGAACGCTATTTCGGCTGGATGTCGGAACTTTTGAAAGGCAATCTGGGAGAATCAGCCCTGTACCGCAGGCCTGTTGCGGATATCATCAGAGAACGGTTCCTGAATTCACTGGCGTTGATGTTATGCGCATGGGTCCTGTCCGGCGGGATTGGTTTCACGGTTGGATGTGTCATGGGTATGTATCGGGGCAGACTGCCGGATAAGATTCTGAAAAAAATATGCTATGTGATCAGTTCGATTCCTACGTTTTGGCTCGGACTGGTTTTTCTTCTGGTATTTGCCGTATGGCTGAAATGGTTTCCCATCGGATTTTCCGGGCCCATTGGCGTTCTCAGGGATGAGGTCACGATTTGGGGGAAACTTTATCATTTAATCTTGCCGGCATTTACATTGAGTCTTATGTCGTTTGCCAATATTGCGCTGCATACCCGTCAAAAGCTGGTGGATGTTTTGAACAGCGAATATGTCCTTTTTGCAAGAGCGAGAGGGGAAGGTAAATGGATGATTCTGCGCCGCCACGGATTGCGGAACATTCTTCTTCCTGCATTGACCTTACAGTTTGCATCCTTTGCGGAATTGTTCGGCGGTTCGGTCATGGCGGAGAATGTGTTCAGCTATCCCGGGCTTGGCAGTGCGGTATCCGCCGCAGGCTTAAACGCGGATGTGCCGTTGCTTCTCGGTGTGACTTTGTTTTCTGCTTTATTTGTCGCAGTCGGCAATATGACCGCAAATCTGCTTTACGGAATCATTGACCCGCAGATACGGGAGGAGGACGGATGAGGAACTTAAATCGTCGTGCAAACGTTGTTATCCTGACCGTTTTTATGATGGTCATTTTAATTGCAATCTATGCTTTTGGACTGCTGATACCCGATGATGCGGCGGCGGGCAGTTTCCTGTATGCAAAACAGCCTCCTTCGTTGACGCATCCTTTCGGAACCGATGCGTTGGGACGCGATCTGCTGATGCGTACTCTCAAGGGGATGAGTGTCAGCATGACGGTAGGGACTGCCGCTTCTGTGATCAGTGCGGTGTTTGCTGTTTTTGTCGGCGTTGCCGCGGCAGCAGGTTCAAAGCGGGTCGATGTTTTTATCAACTGGGTGATCGATATTGTGATGGGTGTTCCGCATACGATTCTCGTGATTCTGATTTCTTTTGCGATGGGACGGGGGTTAAAAGGACTGCTCGTGGGCATTGCCGCTACGCACTGGTGCAGTCTTGCACGTCTGATCAGAGGCGAAGTTCTGCAGCTTCGTTCTATGCAGTATGTAGCGGTATCCCGCAAACTCGGAAAATCCGGCGGGTGGATATTGGCGCATCATCTGCTTCCGCATTTGGGACCTCAATTTTTGGTAGGGTTGGTTCTGATGTTTCCCCATGCAATCCTGCACGAAGCATCCGTCTCCTTCCTGGGATTTGGCCTGCCGCCTGAACAGCCCGCTATCGGCATAATTCTTTCAGAAAGCATGCGGTATATCGGGGCAGGGATGTGGTGGCCTGCGGTGCTGCCGGGACTTACACTCGTGCTGATCGTTCTGCTGATAGACAAACTGGGGGATAACCTGCGGATGGTCATGGACCCTTACAGCGCACAGGAATAAGGAGTATTATGGAGCAAAAAAAAGAAACTTTACTGGAAATTCATGATTTGTCCGTTTCTTTCCGCATGTACGATCACGGCCTGGAACAGACGGAGCTGGAAGTCATTTCCGATCTGTATCTGACCGTATATCCGGGGGAAATCGTCGCGGTAGCCGGTTCCTCCGGCTCAGGAAAAAGTCTGCTCGCTTCTGCAATCTTAGGGATTCTGCCCGACAATGCCGCGGTACATGGGCATCTGCACTATAAGGGGCAGGAATTGACGAAGGAACGGCAGGAACTGCTTCGAGGAACGGAAATAGCTCTTGTGCCGCAGTCGGTGGCATTTCTCGACCCCTTGATGAAGGTGGGCGCGCAGGCGGACGGACATCGCAAGCCTTTTCCGACAGACAGACGAAAAAAGCTTTTTAAACGTTTGGGACTGCCGGACAAAACGGAACTGCTCTATCCGTTCCAGCTGTCCGGCGGTATGGCGAGGCGTGTTCTGGTATCTACCGCCCTGCTCACAGATGCGGAACTTGTGATCGCGGACGAGCCGACACCCGGCATGAGTCTCGAACAGGCGCTCGAGGCACTGCGGATGTTCCGTGAGATGGCGGACAATGGAAAAGCGGTCATTCTGATTACCCATGATATAGATTTGGCGGTCGAATTTGCCGACAGAGTTGCTGTTTTTTATGCAGGAACCACCGTGGAAACGGCTCCGGCATCCGATTTCCAAAAGAGCCCCGATGCGCTGCGTCATCCTTATTCCCAGGCTTTGTGGAGAGCGCTGCCGCAAAACGGATTTACTCCCATTACCGGATTTCAGCCTTACGCCGGGGCGATGCCGGCGGGCTGTCTGTTTGCGCCGCGCTGTCCATACAAAACGGAACAATGTACGAATGCCGTGCCGCCTGTGCGCGAAATCAGAGGTGGTGAAGTGAGGTGTTATTATGGCGCTTGAAGCGAAGAATGTTTTTTTCCGGTATGGCAAAAAGCAGCCCTGGATTCTGGAGGACTGTACGCTGAGGATTGATAAAGGCGAGCGTTTGGCAGTATCTGCGCCCAGCGGTTATGGAAAGACGACGCTTGTTCTGCTTCTTGCAGGTTATCTGAAACCGGCAAAAGGGGAAATTTTGCTGGATGATAAGCCGTTGCCCACGAAGGGTATCTGTCCGGTTCAGCTGATCTTCCAGCACCCGGAGAAAGCAATCAATCCCCGCTGGAGGCTGAAGCGCGTTTTGGAGGAAAGCGGCAGGATTCGAGAGGATATGTTGGATGCTTTTGGGATCGAGCGGGCATGGCTTGATAGATTCCCGAGGGAACTGTCCGGCGGTGAACTGCAAAGATTCTGCGTGGCGAGAGCATTGATGAGCGGTGCTGATTATCTCATATGCGATGAGATCAGCACGATGTTAGATGTGATCACACAGGCGCAGATATGGAATGTCGTGCTGGCGGAAGCGGAAAAACACAATATGGGAGTCATTGCAGTTACGCACAATCAGCATCTTGCGGAAAGGATTGCGGCGAGGACAATCGATCTGTCTGAAAATTTCAAATAAGTTTTTCTTATAACAAATCCCCTGAAGGTGAAATTGTTTTAAAGCAGAGTGATTCATATAATCATTTTAAGAAATATGGATATGGCAGAAAAAATTGAAGGAGGAAGGTTTAGAATGTAAAAAGATTTGGAAACTTTTTTTAATTTGTAGCTTTTTCTCATTCTATATTGTATTTCTATTGTAAGGAGGTGCAGATTAAATAAAAATGAATTCTATGCGCAGAGAAGAAATCAAAGAAAATACGGAATCTTTTTATGAAGAAATGATTCGGAGAAACTCCGAAACGGTTTACAGACTGGCCTATTCCCTTGTCAGGAGCCGGTCTGACGCGGACGATATTTATCAGGAGGTTTTCCTGCGTTATGTACGGAAAAAGCCCGTATTTGACGGTCGGGAGCATGAAAAGGCGTGGTTCCTGCGGGTGACGGTCAACTGTTGTAAAAATTATTGGAAATCGCCGTGGATGCAGAGAAGAAGCGGATTGGAAGAGGATGCACTGGAAAAAGAATCATTGGAAAAAGGAGCATCCCGCGAAAAAGGGGACGCGGACCAGACTTTGATAGAGACTGTAAAGAAACTGCCGGAAAAGTACCGCGTCGTCATTCACCTTTTCTATTATGAGGAATTATCCGTTGAGGAAATCGGGAAGATTACGAGGTCGAAACCGGCAACGGTAAGGACAAGACTGACAAGGGCCAGGAGAATGCTGAAAAAGTTATTAGAGGAAAAAGGAGAGGATTTTCATGTTTAAGAGCAGATATCAAAAAGCATATGATGCGGTCACGCCGTCCCGGAAGCTTGTAGAAGATACGATAGAAAAGGCCGCTGCAGGAAAACGCGCCGGGCAAAAGACATTTTTCGAAAAGCCGCGTGCCTTGAAACTATCGCTTATCACGGCAGCAGTCGTATTATGTTTTGTGATGGCAGTACCAATCTGTGCGCCGGTCTGTGCGGCGAATAGTCCGGCATTCCATAAAATCGTGGAATACCTTTCGCCGGCGCTGGCAGACAAGCTTGTCCCGATTGAGGAGAGCAGTACCAGCCAGGGAATTACGATGCAGGTGGAGGCCATTCATTTAGAAGGAAACGAAGCAGAGATCATTGTTTCTTTCCGGGATGCGGAGGGAAGTACACAGGATTTGGTACATGGCGAGATGGATTTGTTTGACGGTTATGGGCTGTCTGATTATACGAATGACAGCTGGCTCGGCGGGTGCAGTTTTTTGACATATGATGCGGCAGAAGATAAGGCGTATTTTGAGGTGGCTGTTCAGGCAGATAATGCGTATCAGTCCAATAAGCTTCAATTCTCGGTGCGTTCGCTCCTGTGCGATAAATATCATGAAACCAGAGATGTTGATTTGTCTGGGCTTGTTTATTCGGCCGAGACAAAGCGGGTGATGTTGAGCGGCAGCGGCGGGCCCATGACGGAGGATATGCTTCCGGATTTCCTGCAGGATGTCTCCGCTGCACCGGAAGACCCCAGGTCTTATGCCAAAGTTTTGGATATGATGAACATTACGGAATGTGCGGCGGATGATTTTACAGTAACCGGTATCGCATACATGGATGGCGTGCTGCGCGTGCAGGTGTGCATGGGCGATAACTGGGATACCGACAGACACGTTCAGCTTTTTTTGAAGGATTCGGAAGGGAATGAGCGATATGAGGACCACAGTGTGAGCTGGCATGAGGATGTGGGGGATACCAGCTATCAGATTTATGAATTCTGGTATCTGCAGGATATTGATAACATTGCGGATTATTCCATGTATGGTATTTTCCACAGCGCCGGAAATCTCATCGAAGGAGATTGGAACGTTACGTTCCGGCTGTAGGAGATTTCGATTGCTTATATTGTTTATATGGGTTGGCTTATATGGCAGGAAAAAAGAATTGCTTTTTGCTTTGCTTTCATGTATAATGCGGATTGGAAACAACGTTGCTCATTTGCCACCGGGTAAAGAGATGATACGTCAGGCTTTCTATCGTTAGGTCTTAGAAGATAGGGAGTTCTGGCGTTTTTTTGTGTAAAAGGAGGGAGTGTATGAAAGAAAAGACACTTTTTGGAGAGTTTGTCCGGTATACTGCCTTGAATATATGCGGTATGATTGGTTTGTCATGTTACATACTCGCGGATACTTTTTTTGTCTCAAGGGGGTTAGGTGCAGACGGTCTGACTGCGCTGAATCTTGCGATTCCGATTTACAGTTTTGTTCATGGAAGCGGCCTGATGCTGGGGATGGGAGGTGCGACAAAGTATTCTATTTACAGAGGGCAGGGAGAAACAGAAAGCGCAGATAAAATATATACAAATACCCTGTATGTGTTGGCAGTGTTTGCCGTTATGCTTATGGTAACAGGGATTTTCTTTTCGGGAAAGCTGTCTATGCTTCTGGGAGCCGACGGGAAAATCCGGGGCATGACCAGAACCTATTTACAGGTCATTCTGCTTTTTTCCCCGGCGTTCCTGACCAATGACAGTCTGATTTGCTTTGTAAGGAATGATGGAAATCCAAAGTTGTCTATGGCGGCCATGCTGGCCGGAAGTCTGTCGAACATCGTGCTGGATTATGTGTTCATCTTTCCGTTGCGCATGGGAATATTCGGCGCAGTGCTGGCGACTGGCTTTGCGCCTGTTATTAGTCTTTGCATTTTATCCCGGCATTGGTTCACGAAGAAAAAGCGTTTTCATTTTGTGAAAGCGGGGGCGTCCTGGAAAGTTGCAGGAACTATTTTTTCATTGGGTATCCCGGCATTGATTACGGAAGTCGCTTCAGGCGTCGTCATGATTGTTTTTAATGCTATTATCCTGAAATTGCAGGGGAATATCGGTGTTGCGGCTTATGGCATCATAGCGAATCTGTCCCTGGTCGTCAGTTCGGTCTATACGGGGATAGCACAGGGAATACAGCCAATCCTGAGCCGGTCTTATGGATATGGGGATACGAAAAGGATTAGGCAGACGTTGAAATATGCGGTAAGATTGATGTTGATCATGTCTGGAGCCGTTTATTTGTTCTTTTGGGTGGCAGCCAATCCTGTTGTCGGACTTTTTAACGGTGAACAAAATATGCTGTTACAGCAAACTGCGGAAACGGGCTTGAAAATATATTTTGCGGCCATTCCTTTTGTTGGCTTTAATATCGTGATATCCGCTTACTTTACTTCAACGGAAAAAGTGCTGCCGGCGCAGGTTATTTCGTTGGCACGAGGATTTGTTGTTATTGTACCGATGGCGTTTGCTCTGTCATTTTTATTTAAAATGACAGGTGTGTGGACATCTTATCCACTTACGGAAGGTATTGTGGCATTGGCAGGGATGATATTTTATAAAAAACAGTAGGGAGGGAAAAGAAATGTTTAGAGAAATGCGAAGGAAAAAACAGATTTTATCGGAAGAGGAGACTGCGGAAGTTTTGAACCGGGGGACATCCGGCGTCCTGGCTTTATTGGGCGATGACGATTACCCTTATGCCGTTCCGGTCAGCTATGTGTACTGTGATTCCAAATTATATTTTCATGGGGCAAAGAGCGGACATAAGATTGATGCGGTCAAAAAGTGCGATAAGGCATCTTTTTGTGTCATCGATAGAGATGATGTAGTTCCGGAGGAGTATACAACTTATTTTAAGAGCGTAATCGCATTTGGAAAAGTCCGTATCCTGGAAGACGAAGCAGAAAAGCGAAAAGCGATCGAAATATTGTCAGAAAAATATTATCCTGACAATAGTGAAGAGGGGCGGAGCATGGCAATCGACAGGGAGTGGAGTCCATTGTGCATGATGGAGTTTTCCATCGAGTATTTATCCGGAAAAAAGGCGGTTGAATTGGTGAATGAGCAGCCCATAGAAAGAAGTTAGAGGGAATGATGTCCGGAAGGATAGTCAATACGGATAAAATATGATAAGATATTTTTAACGTAATTTTTTCAATAAATACCTGATCAACAACCGAGGAGATATGCAAATGACGGACATTTATTTTGACAAGTTATATCGATACGACCGAATTGCGGAGCCGTGTTATATCGGGATTCCGGTGCGTGAGGGAGAACTTTGGGATACGGACGGCGTTCGTGTATATCAGAGCGGAAAGCGCCAGCCTCTTCAGGCAAAAGTCACTTCCCGTCATAAGGACGGTTCCGTGCGTTTTCTGTTCCTGCGTTTTCTGGCGGATTTACCGGGCTGCAAGGGCACGGTGCTGCAGTATGACCTGCATGGCGGGGAACGGACAGAGCAAGGCGGCAGGGAGATTTGGCCCGACGGCGTCTCTCCCGTGTGTGTCAGTGAGGATGAGAACGGCATCACGGTGTCTACCGCCTGCGGCGGGGAGAATCATGCCCTTTCCTTCCGGGTGGAACACAACAGCCGGCATATTTTTGAGCGGCTTTTCGCTGCTGGCCGCGTTTATGACCGGAAGCAGTTTGCCGGACCGTTCTTAAAGGACGGAGAGGGAAGAACATACAGGATGCGGATCGGCAATTGGCGGGTCGTGGAGGAAGGGCCTGTCTGTGCAGTGCTGAAGGCTTCCGGCAGCAATGTACTCAAGGAGGGAAAAAGCGCTTCCGGGGAGGCTGAAAGAACTCCCGGAATTGATTTCGAGATAAAGCTGACCGCATGGGCCGGCAAGCCGTGGGCGGAGGTTTCCTATCGGATCATCAATACGTCGGATAAGCCGCTTCATGTGGCATCACTGGTATGCCATCTGCTTCGGACTGTGGATGCGGTTCCTTCGGATGAGCTGGTTTCTATGGCGATGGAGGAGAAACTGGACTCTACGGGGTGCGGAGATCATGTAGATGCGGCCGGTTTTGGAGATGGGCCCATATTCCATGCCAGAGGCACGGGAGACGCGGAAGAAGCGGCGAAAAAGGCGCCCGTGGAAAGTGTGCGGACCTGCGTCGGCAGTTCCAATTACAAGACGGACTTTTATCTGGGAAAAGACGGTGCGGCGGTGAGCCGCGTCGTGGATGCCAAATGGCTGATGTATGAGGCTAACGAGCATGTACCGGAAGTGCTCTACGGGACTTTTTTTGCGGATTGTACGGACGCTGCGGGCGGCGTGTGCGCTACGGTCTTTCAGGCACAGCAGAATTATCCCAAGGCAGTGCAGGCAGACCGGAACGGTCTTTCGGTGATGCTGGTGCCGGAGAATGTGGAAAAGGTGGTCATGCAGACAGGGATGTCGCGGGAACAGAAATTCCTGCTGCATTTTCATGATGCGGCGGAGACTCTTACGGAGATCGATAACCGCAGTCTGATCTATCAGATGCCGGACAGACCTTATCTGTCGCCGGATGTGCACAGGGATTCCGGTGTCTGGCCGGATGTGTTCGCTGATAAGTGGGATATGGAAGTGGAAAAGTGTCTGACAGGCAGGGCGGATGGACACTGTCACGCCTACGGCATGTTGAATTTCGGCGATTCCTATGATTCGGGCTATACGGCGCAGGGGCGCGGCGGCGGAAATCTGGTCTGGTGCAACAATGAGTATGACTTTCCCCACGCCTGTGCCCTTTTGTATGTCCGCACGGGTATCAGAAGGTTTTTGGATTATAATATTGCGGCCTGCAGTCATTGGATGGATGTGGACGTATGTCATTATCACCCGGATGCGCGTTATATCGGCGGACAGTGGGAACATACGGGCGGACATTGTATTGGCGGCGTCATGGTCTGCTCCCATGAGTGGGTAGAAGGTCTTCTGGACTACTATCATTTTACCGGAGACGAGAGAGGGCTGGAAACCGCGCTGGGTATCGGAGAGCATGTGCTGCGGCTTCTGGACAGTCCGATGTATGCCAAAGTTGGGGAAGCCAACGCACGGGAAACCGGATGGGCGCTTCGTACGCTGACGGCGCTCTATGTGGAGACACGGGATAAGAAATGGCTGCCAAAATGTGCCCGCATCTTACAGGATTTCAAGATATGGGAGGAGCAGTACGGCAACTGGCTTGCGCCCTATACGGACAATACGCTCATCCGCGTGGGATTTATGATATCCGTAGCCATCGGCAGCGTCATGCGCTATTATCGGGAGTTCCCCGACCCGGCGTTAAAGGAGATGATGCTGCGTGCGGTGGATGATCTGATCGAGAACTGCTATGTGGAAAAATGGGGCGTCTTCTATTATAAGGAACTTCCGAGCCTCAACTGGCCCGGTTATAATACGCTGTTATTAGAAGCGCTGGCCATCGCTTATGAGCTGACGGGGGATGTGAACTATTTAAGACCCGGAATCGTTACTTTTAAAAAGACCATAGCGGACCCGGTGCCGGGACGCGTCGGGACCAAAAAGCATGTGCAGGATGCGGTGGTCGTCGGAAATGGCAGCAGTAAGATTTTTGCCCAGAGCATGATTCCGTTGGCCGCCTATTACCGCGCCGCATCGGAATGCGGCATTATTTCCTGATACGTTCCAGGACGAGCAGGCGATTGCGGCAATGCTATTCGATATGCAGGAAAATTGTAATGAACATCTATTAAAAATATTCTCCGCACTTTGAAGTTCCGCGACGATATGGTCGCTTGTGGTGAAATATATACAAATCTGCGTGTCGAGACTGTTCCCGCTTTCCGCTATATAAAGCATGCCGTTATCAGTTCAGAACCCGAGGGGGATGCTATCGACAGAGTATTTTCCATTGCCCGCGGCTGTGGAGTGGATAATCCTCGTGTCATTGGCTGGGATTTTCCCAATGTATCACAGGAACAGATAAATGTTTTCAATATGCACGGCTACGAAGCGGCATGGATATTGCCCGATGGGGTCGTCCCTCCTGACCTGGAAATACACGAGCAGGCAGCTCACAGGTATGCGGCAATACACATTGAGACCCCTTTTGGGAATCCTTTTGTGACCATTCCCAACGCCTATAAAACGCTTATGGAGTATATGCGCGTGAACGGCCTTGAACAAACGACAAAAGACGTTATTCCCTGCTTTGAAACCGACGGGGAGAGTATGGATATTTACATTGCCTGTAAGTAGCGCATATTAGAAACGTGTTTTTAGTCATGTATCGGCGAGTATGCCTTTGAAGCAGGACAGACGGTTTTCTGCGGAAATTCACACCATTTCCGCAGAACGCAGTCTTCGCACCTGGCTTTTCGGGCCGTACAAACGCTTCTGCCATGATAGATGAGCTGAAAATTGATTCGGTTCCAGTGTTCTTTCGGCAGCGCTTTCATCAGTTCTTTTTCCACTTGAACAGGGTTATTTCCGACAGCCCAGCCGATTCTTCTGGAAATGCGGAATACATGGGTATCCACCGTTACACCGGGTATCCCGTAGGCGTCCGCGAGAAAAAGGGTCGCAGTTTTGCGCCCTACGCCGGGAAGTTCTACCAGTTTTTCGATTGTCGTCGGAACTTTTTTATCATGTTCGGTCAGGAGTTTTTCACAGCATTTCTTGATGTTCTTGGCCTTCACTTTGTATAGGCCGATGCTTTTGATTGCATCCTCTATTTCAATTATCGGGGCCTGTATGATGGATTCCATATCCGGGAATCTTTTCCACAGGCCGGGCAGCGCTTCGTCCACCTGCTTGTCGGTGCTCTGGGCGCTCAGCATGATCGCGGTCAAAAGCTGCCAGTCAGCCGTATGGGCAAAACCTTCTTTCGTTATGCCGTATTCTTTATCCAGTGTGTCTAAAATTCTTCTGGTTTTTTCTTTGGTCATTTTGATTTCCGTGCCTTTTTTTAGATTGTGCGGCGCTGGCCGCCGGATTTATGTGACACTGGCTGTTAAGCCTGTATGTCGAACATAGCCATCAATTTTTTGAATGTGTCCTGTCCGTCAAGGCAGGTATCCGTCAGGCAGCCTTTTTCGCGTTCCCATTCGGAAAGACCGCGATAATAAAATATCTTTTTGGTGTCTTCAATGATGAATGGGACGATAGCATAGCGCAGGCATTCTTTGAGAGTGATCAGTCTGCCTACCCTGCCGTTGCCGTCCTGGAACGGATGAATGTGCTCAAACGCATAGTGGAAACGAATAATATCGTTTATTGTGACAATGTCATGGGACTCATATTCGGAAAGCAACGCTTTCATACGAATCGGGACTTCTTTTGGCTTTGCGGTTTCCCGGCCGCCGATCATGTTGGCTCTCTTCTTATAATCTCCGACGGCAAACCATGCAAGAGTCGTATCTTTGGTACTCTGTTTCAAAATGCGGTGCAGTTCCTTGATGATGTCTTCAGTGAGCGGCGCTTCTGCCATATCGATGACATAGTCGATTGCACGGAAATGGTTGACCGTCTCGATGATATCATCGACCGGAATTTCTTCACCGATATTCACGGTGTTTGTTTCAAAGATCAGCCTTGTCTGGTCTTCGCTGAGCCTGCTTCCTTCGATATGGTTGGAATTATAAGTCATACGCACTTGAAGCTCATGGTAAAGACCGCCCGGCATACGGATGCTTTTCTCGTCGCGGAGCATCTGGAGCAGAGCATTGTCGGAAGCCGTCTGACAGAGTTCATCGGCAGTGCAGTCAAGAAACGTGGCAATTTTGGCAAGCACATGGTCGGCAATCTTCTCGCCGCGTCCGATTTTGGCAACGGTTCGGGAAGAGATACCAAGCTCTCTGGTGAGGGCTGTTTTTGTCAGATTTTGGTCGTTCAGTTTTTGTAAGAGTCCTGTATATGAAATCATGGAGATACCTCCTTTACTTATTATATCAGGGATGAACGAAAAGTAAAGGTATCGTATGTTGTTCAAGTGTTTTATCTCTATGAGGCAGAAAATTACATTAATCTGCGGTACAATAGATGCAATAGAAGAGAGCAGTTTTAAATGAAATATTAAAATGGAGAAGATTATATGGAGAACTATATTATGCAGTTGACGCCTGAAGAAATAGCTGAGCAGCAGAAAAATGAAGAAAATACAAAAAAGAACTACATAACACCAGTCATTCAGGAAAGATGGGGAAAAGAAAGCCCTGATAACATCGTTATGGAATATTGCTTTACGGATGGCATAGTGTTTTGCGAAAACATTGACCATGCGGATGCGATGGTCTTAAAATTGAAAAATCTCAACTCCGATTTGATTCAGGAGAACAGTAAATATATCATGAAAATTACGGGAGATGATGAAATTGGAAAAGCGGAGTTGGAAAACTTTACTGATCCCAATGTAAAATATCCTGTAATTGCAGTTACAAGCAAATTAATGTCAACAGGTGTTGATTCAGAAACCTGTGAGCTGATCGTGTTGGATAAGTCCATTGGTTCCATGACAGAATTCAAGCAGACAATTGGCAGAGGGACGAGGATTAATGAAAGCTTTACGATTGATGAACAAAAGAAGAGTAAACTGCATTTTACAATTTTAGATTTCAGGGCAAATTATCATCAGTTTGAAGACCCGGGGTTTGACGGGGAAGAAGTGAGATATACTGATGAAAATGGTAATCTTGTTAGGCAGAATATTGAAAGCTGTGTAAAGAATAATATTTTATCACAATATCCTGAGTACAATGATTTTTATGCGTCTTTTAAGTTATCCGATAAGAAAGATTTTCTCACAGGAGAACTTTTGATTGAAGCGAACTATATAAGAAAAATAAGGGAATCGGTGGGATACTATATTGATAAATTTGATATTGTCGGTTTGGTCGGTTATGGAAAGCCGCCCAAGTCAAAAGAAGAAAGATTGCAGAAGGTCTACGATTCGGGTATTCTGGATGGATTGGATGATGAAAAAAGAAATATTATGGAAATAGTTCTAAATGAATATAAGACAGAGGATTTTTCGAAATTGAAGGATATTACAGTATTTAATCTGCCTGTATTCAAAGCAAAAGGCTATACGCCTATGAAAATATTGAAAAATGTTTTTGGCGGAAATAAACAGAATTTCTTTGACTTAATGGAAAAAATAGAAAAAACCCTGTACTAAAGAGGAGAAAATGGGTCATGGCATTAACTACATTAATAAAAAGATTGCAGGATATTATGCGCGGTGATGCGGGGGTCGGCGGAGATGAGCAAAGGCTATCCCAGATTGTATGGATTTTGTTCCTGAAGATTTTTGACTATAAAGAGGAAGAATGGGAATTGACGCGGGAAGATTATGTTCCGGTTATTCCAGAGGGATATCGTTGGAGAGACTGGGTTACATCAACTTCCGTAAAAGACCAGATGACGGGAGAAGAATTGATTGATTTTGTAAATAATAAGTTATTCAGAGTATTGTCGGGGGATGCCGTTAAAAACATGAACGGAGTGGATGAGTATCCTTTTTCAAAGACGGACAGGGCGGCTCTTATTGTAAAAGAGTTCATGCGAGAATCTACTAACTTTATGAAGAATGGGGTTCTTCTCAGACAGCTTTTGAATATTTTTGATGAAATTGATTTTTCAGATTATGAGGAGAGGCATGCATTCAATGATATTTATGAAACTTTATTAAAGGGATTGCAGAAGAACAATGGAGAATTTTATACGCCAAGAGCGATTACATCTTTTGTTGTAGATAAAGTGAATCCCCAAATCGGAGAGAGGATAGCAGATTTTGCCTGTGGCACGGGTGGATTTCTTGTAGATGCGCTTCATCATATGGAAGAAGCTGGAGTTAAAGTAGAAGATTTGCCCCGGTTGCAGCATTCTTTTTATGGTATTGAAAAGAAACAGCTTCCTTATATGCTTTGTACTACGAATATGTTACTGAATGATATTGCAGAACCAGATATTATGCACGATAATTCTTTGGAGCAGGATGTCAGGAGATATACGGATGATGATAAATTTGATGTTATTCTTATGAATCCGCCCTATGGCGGCTCGGAGCTTGAAATTATACAGAAGAATTTTCCGGCAGAACTTAGAAATTCAGAGACGGCAGATCTTTTTATAATAGAAATCATGCATCGGCTTAATAAAAATGGCAGATGTGGAGTGGTTCTTCCTGATGGTTTTATCTTTGGTACTGATAATAGCAAGAGTGCGATCAAAAAGAAACTGTTGGAAGAATTTAATTTACATACAGTTATCCGGCTGCCGGGAAGCTGTTTTGCACCCTATACAGGAATTGCGACAAATTTACTCTTTTTTGATAAGACAGAACCTACAACAGATGTATGGTTTTATAGGTTTGATCTACCCGACGGACAGAAATTTTCCATGAAAAAAAATCCGATGACCAGAGAGAAAATGTTTGTGCTTGATGATTGGTGGGACAACCGTATAGAGATTAAAGATAAAAAAGAAAACAGTTCTATGACGGAGACCTGGAAGGCAAGAAAAGTATCTGTGAAAGAAATTATTGCCAATCATTATAGTTTGGATTTTTGTGGTTTTCCAAATGAAGAAAAAGTAATTCTTTCTCCAAAAGAAACAATAGAGAATTTCAAGGCTGAAAGAGAAAAGCTTGACAGAAAGATGGACGAAAAGCTGCAGGAGATTATGGATATATTGGAAGTGTAACTATGGTATTAGCAGAAGATTTAAGACAGGCGGTATTGCAGGCCGCATTGCAGGGGAGGCTGACAGAACAGCTTGAAACAGATAGTAATGTGGATGAGATGCTGAAAAACATACAGAAGGAAAAAGAGAAACTGATTGCTGATAAGAAAATAAAAAAAGAGAAGCCGTTGCCGGAGATTCAGGAAGAAGAGATTCCGTTTGATATTCCTGAAAGCTGGAGATGGGTAAAAGTAGGTAATATTTGTGATTGCGGCGCAGGAGCTACGCCACCAAGGGGTAATAAGGATTTTTATGATAATGGAACCATACCTTGGTTAAAAACAGGGGAATTGACTAATGGGTATATTTATAGATGTGAAGAAAAAATAACTTATTTGGCTTTAGAGAAATGTTCATTACGTTTAAATCAAAAAGATGACATCCTCATTGCAATGTACGGGGCGACGATAGGGAAATTGGGGATTGTTACTTTCCCATTAACTACAAATCAGGCATGTTGCGGATGTACTCCATACATGGGAATTTATAATTTATATTTATTTTATTGTTTTATGTGCATTAAAGAGACTTTAATTGGTAAAGCGGAAGGCGGGGCGCAACCAAATATTTCAAGGGAAAAAATAAGAAGTTCATTAGTTCCAGTTCCCCCAATCGAAGAACAGCAGAGAATTGTTGATAAAATCAATGAAATTATGCCTAAAATCGATGAATATGAGAAAATAGAAAAAGAGTTGAAAGCACTAAAAAAAGCATTTCCGGAGAATGTGAAAAGTGCAATTCTTCAAGCAGCTATGCAGGGAAACTTGACAGAGCAGTTGGAGAATGATAGCAAGGTAGATGAATTGCTTTTGAATATTGAAAAAGATAGAGAAGATAAAATTAATAGTGGTTTAGTAAAGAATGATAAACGGTTATTTACAAAACGCGTTGACGACGAGGATACATCATTAACAATACCGGATAGCTGGAGGAGTGTTACATTAGGAAGTATTCTTTATAAACTTACGGATGGAACTCATAAAACGCCTAAATATGTGACAAATGGTGTAAAATTTGTTTCTGTGAAAGATATGAGTTCGGGGAAATTGGATTTAAGTAGTACAAAGTTCATAACCAAAGAAGAACATGAGGAATTATATAATAGATGTAATCCTGAAAAGGGAGATATGCTTCTGTCTAAAGTTGGCACAACGGGAGTTCCGGCAATTGTTGATACGGATGAGAAATTTAGTTTATTTGTAAGTGTTGCTCTTTTAAAATACAATCATCAATTTATAAATGAAAAATTTTTATACTATTTAATATGCAGTCCATTGGTACAGGAGCAGGTGAAAGAAAATACAAGAGGAGTCGGCAATAAAAACTGGGTATTAGATTTTATTGCTAAAACTGTCATTGTACTTCCACCAATTGAAGAACAAAAAAGAATCGTGGAAAGACTGGAAGCTTTATTGCCTTTATGTGAAGAATTAAAAGATGAATGAAACCAGATAAGGAGAAAACTCAAAAATTTGTTTAAGACAGCAGACATAACAATGTGGAGTGAATATCTTATCTGGAGGAAACAGAAAATGGCAAAATCATTATTTGAGGAACTGGGCGGCAAACACGAGCGGCAAGGAGATTACTTGATACCGTGCTTAACTGTACCAGCCGAAGAAGAACAACCGATAGGTATATGGGGACAGCGGCATCTGGACTATCTGAAGCAGTACCACAAAGTTGCATACACCAATCTGCTCACAAGCGGTAGGCTCAATTCTTATGCCGACATCGACAGACAGGCGCAGGAACGCTTTGAACGGCTCATAGAGGGTATGAAACGAACGCAGGTACAACAGCTAAAGGCTGAAAATGCCTTAGAATGGACAGGACGGCTCAACAATATAAGGGCTTGTGCGAGGGAGATTGTGAATGAGGAAATCATTTTCGCATAAGCAACATGGCGGCAGAGAGAAATCTCTGCTGCTTTTTTCGGGCGTCATATAGTTATTTTTCAGGAAAAAGAGAAAGGATATTGACGTGCAAGTGCTATATGTATATAATGTGTATATGTCAACATCACACTAAAGGAGGCAGGATATTTGAAGATTGTAATATCTAACACATCGGAAGCCCCCCTTTACCAACAAATCAAAGACCAGATAAAAGACGCAATCTTAAAAGGAGAATTAGTAGAAGGCGATGCACTTCCGTCTATTCGTGCCTTTGCAAATGATTTAAAGGTCAGCGTCTTAACAATACGGAGAGTCTATGATGAGTTGGAACAAGAGGGATTTGTAACAAGCCAAGTCGGTATCGGCACTTTTGTTTCTACAAGCAACATTGAATTATTGCGGGATTCCAAGCGGCGGCTTGTGGAGAAAAAAATGCTTGATATGATTCAGACAGCGAAATCTTTGGGCATTAGTAAAGATGAATTAAATGCCATGATGGACATTTTATACGAGGAGGAAAACTGAATGGATAACATTTTAGAAGTATGTGGATTAAATACGTTTTCTTGTTCGTTGACTGAAAGGATTAATAAGAAGTATACTACAATAATTTTCTAATTTCCAAGAATCAAAATCTTTGAGATACCGTGTATGCCCTTCAACAATATCAGTCAGATAAATAATATCAACTTTATCGAAATCAGAGTGTTTAATTTCTTGATTATTTTTGTCAAAAAATCTTCCTGTAAATTGCTCTGTAAATATTCCTGTACATGGATTGCATAGATATCCCCAATAATCATTCATTTGATGTGATGCAACTGACAAAGCTAATACATTTATAGATTTTTCTTCAAAGGTGAATTTTGTCTGCCCTGATTTTAAATATTCTATAACTTTATTGTCATCTATTTTTGTTTGTTTAGATGCAGTATATTTTCCTTGTGAATTACTAATTATTTTTTGAACAAAATTATCGGTTGCTTTTCCTAATTTTTCATCTTGTATTTCTTTTTTATCAAAGGCACGAAAAGGTATTGTAATGTTAAGAATGGATTCGTCTGTCTTTTTTATTTGATTAGGAGTTTTAATTTCGATGTTAAAACGGTATCCATCTTTAATTATTTGTATATCAACATCAGAATTATTATTCTCACTCTTTGTGTGCAATCGTTGATCGATTTCAAAATTATAATTCATTCTAATTGAATAGAGCCAGAACATCATTTCTGATAAACCTTGAAAACATTTGTCTCTATTATATGAGCCCAATAGCTGTAGTTTATTGCAAAACTTGTCTACACTCTTAGATGATGTAAGAATTCCACCTTTGCATAATAACGAGACATTATTCCAAAAAAGATTAAAATATTCATCGGGCATATGCTCGATAATGATATGTTCATTTTGTTTCATTAATTGATTGTATATTTTATTTTTGATTTGTTCCTCAGTAATGATAAACACCTCTTTTCGCTTGAATTGTTATTAAAAAACATTTCTCAAATTCTGTTTGATTGAGTCCGATTTGTTGAATACATAATACCACGATAATATGGATATTTCTACTATGTCATTCAACTATTACCGATTTGAACCCTCCCCCTACGACTTAAAAGAAGGGAAGTTTAGCAAACGGCCCTTGTTTGGTATGAAGATGACCATGGCGATAACAGCACCTGTGTATGCAGATCTCATTTGAAGCATACATAATTCTGTTTAATTTAATAAAGGAACGGAATCCGTTTGGCAGGCAGCTAAGCAGATTTTTGCAATATTTCCATATAATGCCGAATTTCAATAAGTCTTTTCGAAACCGTAAAACTATGTTAGAATAAGAAGCAAATCATAAAAGGAAGAGTAGAGGACAGGAACAATGGCAGAGACAATGAAAGATTATGAAAAAGAGCTTGAGGCCTCTTTCCGCACAATCAACGAAGGCGACGTGCTGAAGGGCACGGTGATCGGCGTAAACGAGGAAGAAGTGACATTAGACCTCAAGTACTATACACAGGGTATCATCAAGGCTGCTGATATGAGCGACGACCCTGATTTTTCCCTGATGACAGATGTGCATGAAGGCGATGTGATCGAAGCGTCCGTCGTAAAGATGGATGACGGTCAGGGCAATATACTTTTGTCCAGAAAAGAAGCAAACTCCGTACTCGCGTGGGACGTGCTTAAGGGCTGCATGGAAGAAAAGAAAACAGTCAGCATAAAAGTGAGCGAAGTCGTGAACGCGGGCGTTGTTGCTTATCTGGAAGGCATCAGGGGATTCATACCTGCATCCCACCTCGATGTTTCTTATGTAGAGAATCTGGAAGCATATAAAGGAAAAACGCTGGATGTAAGAGTGATAACAGTTGATCAGGAAAAAGAAAAGCTGGTGCTTTCGGCACGGGAGATTTTGCGGGAAAAGGCAAAGGAAGAGCACGACCATAAGGTGGCAATGATCGTACCGGGAACGATTCTGGAAGGCACGGTGGAAACGTTACAGCCTTACGGCGCTTTCGTCGATTTAAAAGACGGCCTGAGCGGTCTTGTGCATATTTCCCAGATCAGCCAGAGGCGGATCAAGAAACCTTCTGAGGTCCTGAAAGTGGGCGATAAGGTCAAAGTTAAAGTATTGAACACCAACGACGGCAAGATCTCATTGAGCATGAAAGCGGTGGAAGACCAGCAGACGGAGGAAATGGAGCATATCGATACAGCGCAATACGGTTCCGGCGAGAGCGTGGGGACCAGTCTGGGAGATTTGTTTGCGAAGCTGAACATTAAATAGTTGAAATGAGTGAAAAGGCTTATCTGTCATAAAAGCGGCAGAGGAGCCTTTTTTTGGTGTTATATTTGTGCTTGTGGGTCTGCCCGCTTCATGATAGAATGGACGTCATAACAGGGAGCTGGAGTTTTTGGGACGGCTTACGAAAAGAAAGCGGAGGAACAGGATATGGGGATGTTATGGTTTGATGAACCATCGGAAGGCTGGGAGAGGGCGCTGCCGATTGGAAATGGTCGGCTTGGTGCGATGATATATGGGGGAGTCAAAAAAGAAACGTTGTGTCTGAATCAGGACAGCGTATGGTATGGCGGGTTTATTGACCGTATTAATCCGGATGCCTGTCCGAATCTTGAAAAGGTACGCGGGATGATTCGGGAAGGGAGGATTCCGGAAGCAGAAAAGCTGTTGAAATATGCTTTTTCGGGAACACCGCAAAGCGAGCGTCCTTATCAGCCGCTTGCATTTGCGGAGCTTACCTATTATGGAATGGATGGAGGGGCTGCGAATTACAGGCGGGAATTGTGTTTGTGTGACGGAATGGTAACGGAAGAATTTGAATTACCTCATCAGAAAATACAGAAAGAATATCTGGCTTCTTTTCCGCATGGAATCATAGCGGTTCATTTGTGGACGGGGGAAGGCACCATTTCTCTGGATATCCTGCTGCAAAGGAAACGATTCTATGATCATGCAGGAAAACTGGATGACTGTACCATTTATATAGACGGAACGCTGGGAGAGGGCGGCGTGTCTTTTCTCGCGGCGCTGCGGGCCCAGACAGATTCAGGAACGATTCGGACCATTGGTGAGCATTTGATCGTCGAGGATGCCAAGGAGCTTACGCTTTATATCAGCGGGGAAACCTCTTTTTATGAAAAAGACCGGTTCATGGCAGCAAAAGAGAAACTCGATAAAGCCTGTGAAGATGGATTTGAAGTCGTTAAGAGGCAGCATATTGCGGATTACAGAAAACTCTATGAGAGAGTTGTACTTGACCTGGGGGAAGCAGGAGAAGATATTCCAATCGACAAACGGATGGAAATCGGGAAGGAAAAGGGATTTGACGGGGCTTTCGGGGCGCTGTATTTTCAATATGGAAGATATCTTTTGATTTCCTCCAGCCGTCCGGGAAGCCTGCCAGCCAATCTGCAGGGTATCTGGAATGAAGAGATGCTTCCTTCCTGGGATTCCAAGTTTACGATCAATATCAATACGGAGATGAATTACTGGCCCGCAGAGACCTGTAGTCTGACGGAATGTCATCTGCCTTTGTTCGACCATTTGCTCCGAATGTGGGAAAACGGGAAAAAAACAGCGGAGCGAATGTATGGATGCCGGGGGTTTGTGGCACATCATAACACAGATCTGTGGGGGGACTGTGCACCACAGGATATCTATATTCCTGCTACTTATTGGGTAATGGGCGGCGCATGGTTGTGTACGCATATTTGGACGCACTATCTATATACGCAGGATATGGATTTTTTACAGAGGATGTATCCGGTCTTGAAAGATGCCGTTCTCTTTTTCCATGATTATCTGATAGAGGTGGATGGAAAGCTTCTTACATGTCCGTCTGTATCTCCTGAAAATACATACATTATGCCGGATGGAACGCAGGGCCATATCTGTATGGGGGCGGCCATGGATATACAGATATTAAAGGATTTGGTGGATGGGTATCTCAAGGCTTCCGGAGCGCTCGGTATTCGGGATGAGATTGTAGATCGTTCCGGGGAGATTTTGAAAAAACTGCCGGAAATGAGAATCGGAAAGCATGGTCAGATTATGGAATGGCAGGAGGATTACGAGGAAGCGGAGCCAGGACATCGCCATATTTCCCAGTTATATGCGCTTTATCCGTCCCACCAGATTTCTGTCGATAAGACCCCTGTGCTTGCAGAAGCTGCCGAAGCAACGCTAAAACGCAGACTGCATTATGGCGGAGGGCATACAGGCTGGAGCTGTGCCTGGATAGTGGGACTTTATGCGAGATTATGGGAAAGTGAAGAAGCGGTCTTAATGTTGGATAAATTGTGGAGTCAGTCCACTTTTCCGAATTTGATGGATACGCATCCCCGCCGTGACGGATATGTGTTTCAGATAGACGGCAATCTGGGGGCGGCTGCCGCGATCACGGAAATGCTGGTGCAGAGCGATGAGGATAGGACGCGTCTGCTTCCGGCGTTACCGAGCCGGTGGAGTAAGGGAAATATAACGGGTCTTACACTGTGCGGCGGTGCCAGGCTCAACATGGCGTGGGAAAACGGACGGCTGACAGACTGTCGCATTTGGTCCCCGAGGCCGATGGAGCTGACGGTCATATATGGTGAAGAGGAAAGGCTGGTCACTTTGCAGACTGGCAAGACTGCAAATCTGAAATTTTAATGTAGACGAGAAAGGATACTATTTTTTAGGTTATCTAAAATATAGTATCCTTTTTTATAAAACTGAAAAAAGCCAGTGCCCTTTTCAAAATCTGCGGACCTCCCGATTTTACAGAAATTTTAATATAATATGCTTATAAAAATTTCCCGAAAGAACAAAACTAGGAACGGGAAAGAATGGAGGAAAGATATGAGAAAGAAACGGATTTTAGCTTTATTTCTTGCAGCTGCTATGGCTTTTTCAATAGCAGGATGTGGAAATTCGGATTCTGCGGAAAATCAGTCTGCGGACCAGCCGGATAATGCGGAGGCAGAAGAGCCAGCAGCAAAACCGGAAGAGAATGCGCCAACAGAAACGGCGGATGGAGAGAAAACGGATACGGAACATGAGCCAGTGACTCTGCGGTTTATGTGGTGGGGAGGCGATGAGCGGGCAACAGCTACGTTGAATGCAATTGATGAATTTGAGAGCCGCTATCCATGGATAACCATAGAAGCCGAATATGGGAGCAGTGACGGATATCAGGAAAAACTGACCACGCAGCTTGTTTCAGGAACGGCGGCGGATATTATCCAGATGGGGCCCGGCTGGATGCCGGGATATGCGGAGTCTAATTCCGATTACTTTGTGGATTTTAGGGAGTATGGCGATATCATTGATTTAAGTGGCTTTGAAGCATCTTTCCTTGAAAACAATGGCGGTTTTAATGGTCATCAGTACGGGCTCCCCACAGGAATCTCCGGACAGTCGTTTCTTTATAATTCCGCGCTTGCGGAAAGCATTGGACTCGATTTTACGGAACAGTACACGTGGGAGGATTTGTTCGAGATGGGTAAGAAGGTAAAAGAGTATGATGATTCCATGTATCTTCTGACCATGGGGGCGGCTGAACTGAATGCGATGATCGTAAGGCCTTATCTGACACAGCTGACCGGAAAAACGGTTCTGGTAAATGATACAAGGTCACTTGGTTTTGAAGAGGAAGATTTTGTAGAGGTATTGACCTATATTAAGGATATGTATGATAACGGAGTGATCGCACCTATTTCCAGCGTTATTTCTTATGGCGCGGACCTGATCACGGATCCAAACTGGATCGATCAAAAATACGTTTCCATTTTCAGCTATTCTTCCACGGTGGAAACGGCAGAAGCGGCTTGTCCGGACGGAAGCTTCAGTGTTGGGAAACTGCCTGTGCTCAGCGGAGCAAAGGATGATGGCTGGTATGGAAACTGTCCACAGTATATGTGTGTATACGGACAGTCTGAACATATCGAGGAAGCAATGATGTTCCTTGATTTCTTCTATAATGATAAAACAGCAGCAGAGCTGCTGACCAATGTCCGTTCCGTACCGCCTACCAGTGTTGGACAGAGCACTTGTGAAGAACTGGGACTTTTACAGGGCGTTGCGAAGGATAGTGTAGATATGATTCAGACATATAGCGGGACCAATGACCTCGGGTTGACAACAGAGGAAGAAGTAACGGCTATTCTGGAAGATGCAGCAGTGCAAGTCGCATACGGTCAGGACACACCGGAAAATGTTGCCCAAAATACGATGGCGCTTCTGGAAGCTTATCTTTCCGGAAAATGATGAAGTTCATCCGGCAGAGGTATCCTGAAGATACAGGATACCTTTGTTTTTTAAGAAAGCAGGTGTTGGTTTGAAAAAAAGATTAAATCGGAAACAATATATCGGGCTGGTATTTATTATGCCCTGGCTGATCGGTTTTATTGTTTTACAGCTATATCCATTTGTTACATCCTTTTATTATTCCCTGACGGATTATAATATTATGGAGAGTCCTCGGTTTATCGGAATTCAGAATTACATAAAATTATTTACCGCCGACAGGGAATTCTGGAATTCCTTAAAGGTAACAGTTATTTATACAGTTTTTACAGTTCCGGGAAAACTGATCGTTGCACTGTTGGTTGCTCTTGTCATGAATAAAAATCTGAAAGGCATCAATCTAATCAGAACGATTTATTATCTGCCGTCACTCTTTGGCGGAAGTATAGCAGTGGCCATTCTGTGGAAACTGATGTTTCAGGATCAGGGAATCATTAATTCACTGCTTGCCGTGTTTCATATTCCGTCTGTTCAGTGGCTTGGCAGCACAAAGATGGCGCTCCCTACAATAATCCTGCTTAATTTCTGGCAGTTTGGTTCTGCTTTCGTTATGTTTTTGGCAGCGCTCAAAAATGTTCCCATGGATCTGTATGAGGCAGCAGATATTGATGGAGCAGGCGGAATCGTAAAATTTTTCAAGATTACTTTGCCGCAGATTTCCTCTATTATTTTCTTTAATGTGATCATGCAGACGATAACGGCGCTGCAGAGTTTTGCCGGCCCTATGGTCATTACGAACGGCGGGCCGCTCAAATCGACCTATGTGCTGGGACTGAAATTGTATACGGAAGCCTTTTCCTATTATAAGATGGGCTATGCGTGCGCGGTTTCGTGGGTAATATTCATTATGATCACAATCGTTACCTCCATATTGTTCCGTTTTTCCTCTATGGTAGTATATTATGAGGATGGGGGAGAGTTTTAATATTTTGAGAAAGAAATGAGGCCAAATATGAGAAAGAAACGTTACCGTCGGGGACATGTATCCATATGGACATATATATTTGTAATCGCAATTGGTATTATCATGATGTATCCTATTATATGGATGTTCTTTGCGACATTTAAGACAAATGCGGAAATTTTCGGGAGTATTAAGCTCTTGCCGGAGAAATTCAGTTTACAGAGTTATATTGATGGGTGGAATGTAAATGGCCGGATTACTTATACCACTTTTTTCATAAACAGTTTTACGCTTACACTGGTCACAACATTGTTGACGGTCGCAGCTTGTGCGATTGTGGCATATGGCTTTGCCAGATTCAAATTTCCGGGTAAAAAGATTTTATTTGCGATATTGATCACGACGATGATGCTCCCGGATTCCATACTTTTGATTCCCAAGTACGCACTTTATAATTCCATGAATCTTCTGGACTCTTACGCACCTTTTTACTTACAGGCCGGATTGGCATGTTATCCATTTTTTGTTTTCATGCTGATTCAATTTATACGGGGACTTCCAAGAGAGCTGGACGAATCGGCATACATTGACGGCTGCAGTGAAATGGGGGTATTTGTGCGGATTCTGGCCCCGCTCATGAAGCCGGCATTATTTTCAGCCGGATTGTTTCAATTCATGTGGACTTACAATGATTATACAAATGTTCTTATTTACGTTAATTCTGTTAAAAAGTATACGCTTTCTCTGGCATTGAGATTATCGTTGGACGCGGAATCCGTGATTCAGTGGAATAAAGTAATGGCGATGTCATTTTTGTCACTGGTACCGCTGATCATCCTGTTCTTTGCGGCACAGAAGTATTTTGTGGAAGGCATTGCGACCAGCGGTTTAAAGGGATAAAGGTTCGGAAATGTCCGAAATGGGAATGGAGAAGGAAATCGCGGTCCCCAGTCCTTCGTGGCTCAAAATGCGAAGACGGCTTTCAACGCCGTAGTTCAGAATCAGTCGTTTATTGACATTATCCAGACCAATACGGCCTGCGGAAGTATCCTGTGAAAGATTCTCACGCAGGCTTTTTAATTTCAGGCGGCTCATGCCGACTCCGTTGTCAATGACAGAAACACGGATTCTGTTATTTCTGACAAAAATTCTGATCTTGATATAACCATATCCGGAGACGGGACGCAGTCCGTGCGTAATGCTGTTTTCTATCAGCGGCTGTAAGATCAGGCGTTTAAAAGGAAGTGACATGATTTCATCCTCTGCATCTTCGTATACGACAAAGCGGTCAGGGAACCGGTATTTTTGAATCTGCACATATTTACGAATGTTTTTAAGCTCATCATCAATCGTTACGGGCACATCGACCGGGGCCAGAGAATACTTGAGAATATCCGACAGGTTTTTGATGATCGTATTGACCGGTGTGGGTTTTTTTACTTCCTTATATACTTCAAAATCCAGTGTTTGGAGGGTGTTTACCATAAAATGTGGATTTATTTGGAGCTGGAGGGAACTGAGTTCCGCGACCTGCTTCTTATATTTTTGTTCCGCCAGCTGGCTGTTGAGGAAAGTCGTGTTTAGAAACAGGCGGATAACATTGTTCAGGATCAGGTCATATTCGCTTTCTACATCCTGCTTGGGAGAATCATTCGTTGGAAAAATTCCTTTTTCCGCATCATCAAATAAGTCGATCACATATTGTATCTGTGAAAAATTGCTTTTCGTAGTCGTCAGAGAAAGGATAAAAACGAGAATACTGTTAGCAATGATGATAATGAGCGGCCAGGTCAGGTCATTCAAAATATTTTGAATGACCGTACTGAGAGGAGTCATAAGAACAAAGGTCAGGCCATAATGATCATTGAAAATGGTATTCCGCATAAAAATATCTCCATTCACGACTTCCCAGATGCCTTTTCTGGGAAACTGCGGTGTCGTTTGAAAGTAACCGGTGAAGTCAGCAGAGGCCCCTTCTGTATCCGTATTGGAGATCAGGATGTCATTATCAGCATTGAGAATAAAAAAATAATTTTCCCAGGCAGGGGATATGCTTTTCATGTTGCTCAGGAAGGTATCGATGGGAATGTTGGCTACAATGATACCGTCTATATAAGACATTTTCTGGTAAATCGTCATGACATCAATGGCGCCGGCATTTCCCGAGGCAGGAATCCTGCGCGGAACAATATAATAAGTGATATCATCAGGGAGCTGTGTGTAAATATCATACCATGAAGTATCATAATAGTTCTGCAGGCTGCAAATGCCTTTGTTAGAGGAAAAGAAGCTATCATACTGGTTCAGGAACAGGTAGATACTCTGAATAAAAGGGTGGGATTTTGCAGCGCTGTCCAGGATTGTCTGCATGCTGTTCAAAAAAACATAATCAGAGTAGTTGCTTGTCTTAAACAGAAAAATTTTACGGAGAGAAAGCGATAACTGAGGATTCAAAGTCATTAAATCCTGCTGGTAAAAACAATTGGCAGTGATCAGGTCAAAGGTTTCATCCATGTTTTCCAATGCATTCTGTGACGCGGTATGAATATTGTGAATACGGGAGCTGGCCGTCATAAAAAGAATGAAAACAAAGAGCACAAAGGCGGGTATCATGAGAATGGTAAAATAGTTTTTCAGGCGTTTCAGGAAGAATCTTCTAATCATTGTTTTCGCTTTCTGTTTTATTGCAGTCAGGGATAACGGGTTGTTTACCCATTCGGTATTCCTGCGGCGTTATTTTATAATAGTCTTTGAAGTTACGGGAAAGATTTTTAGGATTTACATATCCTATGGCATCGGCAATATCATACAGCTTATAATTATCATCAGAAAGCAGCGAAAGAGCTTTTTCCATTCGAATCTTCATGAGATAATCAGAAAAACTGATTCCGGCCACAGCCTTAAAAGTGCTGGAGAGATAGGATGTGGAAAAATGGACCAGAAGAGCGGCATCTTCAAGGGAAGCAGTACGATAATTTTTTTGCAGATACTCCTTGACAGTTTTGACCAGATTGTCATGGGATGAGGTGAAAACGGCCGGATTCACGGCCTTTGAGGGATTTTTATTATCTAGCAGATTTTTGACCCGTGTAAAACAGGCTTCCATGGCATTGTATTTCATAGGCTTGATCAGGTAATCCACGACATGATTGATGATCGCGGAACGGGCGTATTCAAAGTCCTGATAAGCGGAAAAGAAAATGACGATTATATCGCTGTCCAGAAGATTTTGGGACAACTCAATACCTGTCATGCCGGGCATTTGTATATCCGTCATGACAACATCAATATCCTGATGAGAATTAATATGGTCTAAGGCTGTTTTGCCGTCGGTAAAAAAACCCGCGACTTCAAAGCCGAGATTTTCCCATGGAAACAAATGAACCAGGCCTTCTCCTATTTTCGGCTCATCATCCACAATTATGATACGGTACATAGTTTTATCCCCAATGACTGCCGCTGCACAAACGCGGTCAGTTTGCTCAATACTGTTTCAATTTTTCTTTATGAATTCTTTACTAACGCTCATTATATCATATGATGATGGAAATGCAAGAAGGGCTTGCGCTTCCGCTTGCGGGCCTGTCCGTCCCATGATAGAATG
>CAJTUC010000033.1 GCA_910579395.1 uncultured Lachnospiraceae bacterium
CTGCATTGTACCAGCTCATGGACACCCGCATGCACAGCGTCATGAACGGTATCGTGAGCAGTGACGGGGAATACCAGGCGATTCTCCGGAAGTCGGACATATACTCCGGCGAACTGGACAGGATGGATTTATCAAAAGAAATCCGGCTGCTGATTGACCGCTACGTCAGCGAGCAGAACGCTCTCGGCTCCCGGTTTGGGATGCTCGCCTACCTGTTGGGATTTTCCGACTGCAAGGCCATGTTTTTGGGGAAATGCCTGCCGACAGACGCAAAAGAAATGAATACAGAATTGTAACCGCAAATCGGTGACAGGACGGAAAGGCTGCGCCACGGCCCTTCCGCCCTGTCTCTCTTTCGTTTTAAATGAATATCCACGCCTCCAGCTCCGCGTACCTGTTGGACTTTGACCACTGCGGGTGCTTCTTGAACCATCGCAAAGGCCACATACCCGTCCGTGCATTCCTCCATCTCGGGTGCAGTCATATACCATGTGATATTGTCATTCTTATACCCCATAGCATATTCCTCCCATCTATTCAGCAAAGTCTAATTTAACCCCAAATTTACAACATATTCTCTATAATCCGTTTGTCACTTAAAGTTAATTTACCATCCCCCTTCCGCTTTTTTAACTCTTTGCGTAAATCATAATTTTTCATATAATCATCCATGTCAAATATTAACATATCATTATTGTTGAATCTCCTTTTTAAATCAGCCATATCTTCACCATCTTCTGTATAGGAAAGGTTAAGTGCCTCCACAAAATTTTCAAATTCCACCTTGGCTTCTGCAGAAATATTCTCTTCAATCCCCCTGAATAACCGGCTCAAATCATCTTTCCAGTTCCTTCCTACTAAATCCACAAAATGCAACAAATGCAAAATCATATCCGATTTTTCCGTGCCTCCAACGGTCTTTTGCACATTATCTTCCTCAATTCGTGCAAGGGCACTGTCCTTTTTCAACATATACTCCCGCACATCGTCCGGAAGAGAATATATCTTATACTTTCCAATCTGGGTCGTATTAATAATCGGAATCTCCGTTTCCTGCATCTTTTTGATGATTGCATTTAATCCACTGGGCGACAGATTGAGCTTTTCCGCCAAATCACCATGATATAATTCCCCTTCATTGGCAAGCAGTTCCAATATGGGTTCGCAATATTTTGAACGCGTCTGGATAATCTGACTGCGAATCGAATTGCCATCTGCTTTCTGTATGTTCTCCTTCTGCATGGCACTACATAAATATCCCTGTACAAAGGCTTTTCTTTCTTCATCCAGCTTTATATTACTCGGAACTTCAGACTCCATATAGGCATCGTATTGCCTGAGTATGTTATTGATCAGTTCAGAATTGATTTCCATAATATCCCCTCTTTTCCATTAAAATTCGTCGGCTGCATGTTTATATGCTATCATTAATTTTTCCGCATACATATACTCCGGGTCTGTTTCAGAACAGATAAACAGAATATCTTTATACCGTTCTGCAATCCAATTCACTTTTTCTTTTACTGCACTCGTTGAAATATCTGCAAAGCCCAGATACTCCACTCCCCAGAAAATAGATTCTCCGTAATAATACAACTCTGTTGTCACTTTTCCTTTGATAAGGACAAGCGCTAGCGCCATGGCCTGATTATCGTTTGCTATCAGTTGGGCAAGAGAGCTTTTAGGATACATCCCATATGCTCCTCCTCTTGTTCCTATAATCTCAATCCTTTCATTAAACGTATGCTCTGCCTTTTCCTTTTCACTGGCAGCCTTTATATTAGTTTGAAGCCAGCCCGGCGCATACGCATCAAATATGTTTTGCTTTCCCAGTGAAATTTCATCCATTATCATCCGTAGAACAGCTGAATCAATCTCTTCCTGATCGTTCCAATTTTCAATTTTATATTCTCCATCTAAATGAAAAAGGGCATTGTAATTGGTTGAGGACAAATATAATTCCCGGTTTCTGTCATTTGCTGATACAATAATATTTTTAGCCTCCCTGTAATTTTCTTCACCGAACTGTTCGATCATTTCCTGCTCAGAATATGTGTAGAGAGAAGTTTCTTCATTCAAGCTTTCTTTACAATTGTTCATTTTTTCTTCACTCAGCAAAATTGATGTAGAAATTGATACGGAAACTTCTGGTACATTCTGCTTACCGATAGGCTTTGCATTAGTTTCTCTTTCATAATTCAAAAGGGCTTCTATACCTGCTTTTACACTTTCTTCCGCTGCGTATGCAATCCTGGCACAGGTATTGATCTGACTTAAAAATACAGCTGAATCCCAAATTATTACCGTAATAAGTAAAAATGTAAAAATTGGTTTACTTTTCCATATCTTACAACAATCTTTGAACCCGTCAATCGCAGCCTGACAAAAATCATACTGGTCAAAATCGCTATATACATTTTTCTGTTTTGCAACCTCTAAAAACGTTTTCACTATCATCAGCAGAAATGCACACGTCGTCCCCATAATTGCCATCTTTTTTACATAATCATAAAAAAAGAGTTCAAAAATAATAGTCAGAACAATAATTAAAAAGACAGATGTTCTTAAAACAATCCTTCTGTTTCTTTTCCTTTTTTTACATTCTCGAACGTCAGTTCTTCTGCGGTCAGCGGAATGTGCCCTGTTTTTGTCTAACAAAACACATTCCCCCTTTCCGTTATTCTAAAATTTCCATGCATTACTTCTCCATTATACCACAAGTTTCTTTTTTCTTCATTTTTTGTTTATGCAAATTTTTCTGTCTTTTTGTCTATTTTTTCCGATTTAATGGTTTTCCGTACGTTCTTTCAATCATATACCATATACATATACCATATACATATACCATATACTCACTTCTCATTTCATATCCAAAAATATAAATGCGTTCTTTTTCGTCTATAGTTTATTTATTTTTTTTGTTATATACATATTTTTTTCAATACAAAACTGTCCAAACATAAAGTGTTCTGCACTCATAAACCATCCGCCCGCTAAAGTCAATTTTAATAACAAACCGTAGTATAGTCTTATAAAAATTTTTATCTTACTATCCAACACAAACAAAAAAGTGTAAAGTTCTTGATAATTCAATAAACTTTACACCTTATTTTTCTTCCGATAACTTTTCAGGATAAATTTCAAATATCGGCTTCCGAGAACGCATTATTTAAAAAAATAATTTTCCAGCATCATGCAAAAACAATGATAAATTGGTAAATGTAATTCCTGTACTTTATATGTTTCCGTTTCATCTACGGAAATCATTAAATCCGCAATTGAAGCTAATTTTCCTCCGCCTTTACCCGTTAAGCCAATAACAAATATATCCTCCGCCTTTGCAGTGATTGCAGCATATAAAATATTTTCAGAATCTCCCGAAGTCGATATTACCAGTAAAATATCTCCTTTAACCCCATATCCATGTACCTGCTGTGCAAAACACATTCTTCCATCCACATCATTCAAGAAAGCGGTATTTAAACTACTGTGATTGCAAAGGGAAATTGCCGGAAGCGCCATTTGCAGCTTTTCTGCCAACTCCATTCCCTTTTCACAATCAATTGCTATCAGCTTATCCCGCAGATTGACATTAATTTTCCTCTGCAAATTAAAACATTTCATTAATTCACCTACAATATGCTCTGCATCCGACGCGCTGCCGCCATTTCCTGCAACCAGGATTTTACCCCCTCTTTCAAAGCTTTCCTTCATCTGTTCATAAGCTTTATAAATAGAAGTTCTACACGATTCCAATCTCGGATATCGCTTTATTAATGTCCCTATGCAATCTTCCATTGCCAATTCTCCCCTTATGCATCCAAAATATTCTTCACACAATCCAAAAGATTCTTATAACAAGGAATCTCATTCCCCAAATTTTCACCTAAATAAGCCGCACGACACCCGGCGTTATTTCCGGCTTCTATATCGCTCATGCTGTCTCCGACCATCCACGACTTGCTTAAATCAATATTATATTTCCGGGCAGCATCTAACAACATCCCCGGCCTGGGTTTTCTACATTCACACTCTTTTTTATATTCTATCCTTTCTCCGGCAAAACCCTTATCCGGATGATGTGGACAGCAAAAAATATCATCTATGTATGCCCCGGCATTCCCCAATAAGGTCTCCATCTTATTATGAATTTCCGTTAACTGCTCCCATGAAAGTTCACCTCTGGCAATGACCGGCTGATTTGTAACGACAATCGCTAGATAACCGCTTTGATTGATTAACTTAACAGCCTCTGCCGCATCTTCTATTAAAGAAAAATCTTCTATATTATTTAAAAAGCCCACATAACGATTCATGGTTCCATCCCTATCTAAGAAAACAGCTTTCTGCTTTACTGACAAATTTCGTTTAGCCGGCATTCCGGACTCTATATCCCGTTTTACCTCATAATATCTTTCCGGTGTTCCCATATCCTTTATATACTCCGGGGAATCATAAATATATAGTTGATTTTCCAAAATCAATGGTTTCAAAATATCTCTGTCTAAATCTCTTTTTTGAGGGATATCAACTCTCTCCAATAATTCCGGCGACAAAATATGAATTCCCGCATTAACCCTGTTTTTATACCACCTTCGCTCTTCCTCTTTGACAAGCCATTTTAAGACCTTACCACTCTGATCAGAAATAATAATTCCACTGTCGTATGGATGGTTGTTGGGATGTGTTAAAATAGTTGCAAGGGATTGATTTTTTCGGTGAGCATTTAAAAACATATCAAAATTAATATCAAAGATAATATCTCCATTAATTAATAAAAAATCTTCTACCAGTAAATCTTTTAAATAATAAAGCGCCCCTGCCGTTCCGAGCGGATATTCTTCTCTAATATAATCAATGTTTACATGAAATGCTCCGCCATTACCAAAGTATTTTTCTATTATATTACCCAGATATCCTATGACTAAAATAATATCCGTTATATTCTGCTTTCTTAAACAATCAATCTGATATTCCAATATTGGTTTCCCACATATATTGATCATCGGTTTCGGAACTACCGCATTCATAGTTGCGATCCTTGTCCCTTTACCCCCAGCCATAATTACTGCCTTCATCCCTGCTCCTGTCCGCATCACCTAATAAATACAACTCCCTATTCAATCAACAACTGCAGCTGTATTGCGATATTCTTCCGGTGCATAATAAAGCACCTTTGTTCCACCCGTCTCAAATGCAAAAGGTATGTATAACAAATCCCGCATAGCCTCCTTAACCGCCTGTTGATACTCCGGTCTTACATAAAAAATTAAAAAACCGCCTCCTCCTGCTCCCAGCAGTTTTCCTCCAAGGGCACCTGCCCGTATTCCCTTATTGTACAATTTGTCAATTGCACTCGTCGATACTTTATTGCCGGTATTTCGTTTCAGTTTCCATGAATAATCCAGCATCCTTCCAAATTCATTTAAATCAGCATATGTATCCGTTAAAATCTGTTCTGCTTCATTTACTAACTGATACATTTCATTTAAATATTTCTTTTTTTCCGCGATTGTCTCCGCCTGGTTTGCTAACTGAATATCCGCCGAAAAACGGGTAAAACCAGTAAAAAACATCATCAGCCCATCATTCAGCTGGCGTTTTCTCTCCGGTGCAATAATGATCGGACAAACCTCGTACCCATCTTCACTAAAATTGATTCTATTAAATCCTCCATAAGCCGCCGCAATCTGATCCTGCCATCCACCGGCCTCTTTACACAGTACGCGCTCTAAATAAATTGCTTTATCAGCCAGCCTTTTCTTATCCACATATTTTCCCTTTAACGCATAAAACGCATTTAACATTCCAACAGCAAAAGAGCTGCTTGTCCCAAGTCCGGAACGTGCAGGAAGATCCGCTTCATAGGTTAATCGGATTTCCTGCATATCTAATAACTGCATCGCATTCCTGATCAGTGGATGCTGAATTTCGTCTGATGACGTTACCCGTTCGATTTGAGAATAGGACAATTCTGTTCTATAATCAAAAAATCTCGGTAAATGCCGTACATTAACATAACAATACTTGTCAAAAGTCGTCGATATGACTGCACCTTTATTCTCTCTAAAATAGTTCTCCATGTCTGTTCCACCACCAAAAAAAGACATTCGGAAAGGCGTTTGTGTAATGATCATTCTCTTAAAGTCCCCCAAATAATGGATTCAAAACCATAATATTCCCATGTACCTCTTAAAACTTTTTTTTCATACTTGGATTTTCTTTCATTGAACCTGCCAACCGTTCTTAAAAGAAAAGACGTATGATTTTTACAGGCATAATCTATTTGAACATTATTCTCTGCCAAAATTTTCATAATCTCATTCCACTTCGGACACCAGATATGAGTAGGATCATCATAAAAGTTTAAAGTTCCATCCCTATGGGGAAATTCAACAGAATTTTCCGTTGGAAAGGCTAAATATAAATGCCCCCCCCTCTTCAAACTCATAATCATATTTTTCAGTACTTTAAGCGGCTCATTACAATGTTCAATATTGTGGGCACTGATTACAACATCCATATCCGCACCCACTTCCCTGATTTTATCAGCAAAGTTTTCTGCAGTTACCACATGATACTCATCCATTTGCTTTTTTAATTCTTCGGCCAGGTTATAATCGCCAACATCAACTCCAATATAATAGCAATCCGGACAATTTCTTTTCACCAGTCTGACACTATTATTCCCGCATCCAACATCCAGGATCTTTGCCTGTTTTTTGCCAACATACGTTGATAAAAAATGGCTCTTCCCGTAGGGCCGTACTATTTTTTTATAATAATATCTTAAACTTTTCATTCAGATATCTCCTTCGCATATTCATTATATTTCCAAATCCAATATCTCTCTCACAGCCTGATCCATACTCAAATACCTATACTTTCCCAGTCTTCCAATAAAAGTAATATTTTCATCATTCAAGTGCTCATATTCTTTATATAAAAGTTTATTCTTTTCAAGCGGAATGGGATAAGCCGGTTCTCCAAAGCTATCCGAATACTCTTTCATAATCGTAGTCCGTTCCTTTCTTTCCATCCGGTAAAAATGTTTAAATTCCGTAATTCTGGTAAACGAATAGTCATTTGGATAATTCACGACCGCCGCCTTCTGATAATATTCCAAATCATATTTTTCCAATGCAAAAGAAACACACCGATAAGGCAAGGGTCCTAATATATAATCGTAGTATTCATCTATTGTTCCTGAATAAAAAATTCTATTACCTGTTATCTCTCCGGTAATCTTGCTGTAATCTGTATTTAACATAACAAAAATATTGGGATGCTCTAGCATTCTGCTAAACATCTTCGTATATCCATTTCGGGGCATAAACTGATATTTATCCGTAAAATAACGATTATCCCGATTGGCTCTTATCGGTATTCTTGCGATAATTTCTTTTGGCAGCTTTTCCGGAGAGATTCCCCATTGCTTCTCGGTATAATTTTTAAAGAACATATCATAAAACAATGGGCCCACCTGACTTTCTACCGCATCCTTAACGTTCACTACTTCTTTAGGTGATGTCCGGACTGCAGTAAAATAATCATTTATATTCTCGGCAGAATAACTTGTACCAAGGAGTTCGTTTACTGTATCAAGATTTATCGGCATTGGATAAAAAGCCCCTCCTGAATAGGTCAAAACTCTATGCTGGTATTCTTCCCATTCTGTATATTGTGATAAAAATTTATACACTTTTTCATCACTTGTTCTGAAAATATGCGGCCCGTATTTATGTATTAAAATGCCATCCGCATTCCTGTAGTCGTAGCCCCCCCGATATGATTTTTACGTTCAACAAGAAGAACCCTTTCACCGTTCTCTTCTGCCAATCTCCTTGCCAGTGAAATTCCTGATATTCCTGCACCTACGACGACTGAATCTACCTTCATCAGCATCTCCTCCATCCATATTTTAATCAATTATATCTGCCATAAAATCAATACTTCTACTTCGTAATAACAGCTGTCCCACAATCATCCGGTAAAATTACAAAACCGATTCCATTCTTTTCTGCGAAATCAAGAACAGCCTGCCTGCTTCCTTTATATATACCGTCGCAACAGTCATGAACAAAAATATACCCCCCCCCGGACAATCTAGGGTAAAAATACTCTAATCCGGCATAGATGGGCTCATACAAATCCATATCCAAACTTACAAAACAGAATATATCCTCTGTATTTTTCATAACTTCCGGAAACCATCCTTTTTTTATAACGCAATTTTCCCGATTCTGCATACGCGCAAGAACATAATCAACACTTGTCCCGCTCCAGTCATCAAAATTAACGGCATGGCGGCGCTTCTTATCCGATTTTATATCTCTATCATCAAACCCTTCAAATGTGTCGATCAAATACATCTTTCTGTCATAAAACCACCAGTTTATATATTTAGCAAAGTCACCTTTGTAGACTCCTGCCTCGGCCACACTCCCCACAACTTTTCGCTCATATATTTCTCTGGCTGCTCTCTCCAGCGCTGCCAGCCTCACTTCCTGAATATATGGCAGCTCATATATCGATTTGTCCTTTCTCTTTTTATAAGGAATAGGGACATCCGAAATACTTTTTATAATTCTCTTAAATTCCTGTTTTATACAACACAATCGGCTTCTGATCATGAGACATACTGTGATGACCCTTATCAGTTTTCCATGTGTCTCAAGATTATCCGGCTCCTTTAACATTATTTCCAGTTTCATCTTAAAAACTTCTACATTTTTCTTCATACTTTTCTTCATTTTTGCAAAGAACATCCTAATCTCCCTTTCCTATACAATCCGGCTTCATCTTCTATTAATCTTTTTTTTCAAAAAACAGGTACAGCTTTCAATAGCTTCTACTATTACTTCATCCTTTTTCAACCATAAAAGCAATGCGTATATCCCCCAGTACATAGCACCTGCACCCAAAAAACATATATACACATTATCCAGCAGACACATCACACCTTTACACGCTAATGCGCCAAAGAAATTACCGAAAAGTACAGGTTTCCAATTTATACAAAACAATTCCCTTATAGATTTTTTTTCAAATGTTTTTATCTGTACAATCAGAACTACCGCCTCAGCTACTGTTGTCGCAAGAGCTGCTCCACTGGCTTTAAAATTTGTTATCAAAAATGTGTTTAATATAAAATTTACAATTGCTCCAATCAACACCGATTGAAATGATTTTTTTTCTTTATGCAGCGGAATAAGCATTTGTACCCCAATTAAGTTTGACACCCCCACCAGAAAAACCGTTGGCATGATCCATCTCAATGGTTTAGCAGCCGGTAAAAATTCCTCTCCTGCCAATATATAAACACAAAGCTCCGCTGTGAGCATAAAAAAAATTGTCAGCGGAATGGCAAGCAGACATATGAAATGAAAAGCCTTTCGGCAGACTTTATAGAACTCATCATAGAATCCCCTTTCAATATAATAGGATGTCCTTGGCAGCAAAACGCCGCCTAATGCAGTAACAATACTCAACAACAGAGAACGCACCTTCACAACGGCACTATAATACCCCACCTGCACATCATCCGTCACAACCCCCAACATAATATTATCCAAATTTGTATAAACCGTAATCGCAACCGACATTGCCAAAAAATATAGAATTGGTTTCAAATGTTTTATTGTGTCCCGTATCTTTATTTTTTCCCTGTCTACATATTTATGTATCATAATGAAATTGCACAGATTAGACCCCGCTGATGCAAATACAGAAAAAAAGGCATATACTAAATAATCCTGTTTCTCTTTCACAAAAAGAAAGATTCCCATTAAAGATAAAAACTTAAAAAACAGAGAACGAATCGTCATATACCGATATTGTTCCAAACCTTTATACAGCCATTCGACGCCCAGGGAATCCGTTAATAATGTGATTCCTAAAATACAATATAGCAGCCGATATTCATGATCGCTAATTCCAAACATAAGGAAAACTGCCAAAAAGAGATATCCAATAAAGCATGTAAATATATTGATCAATAATATTTCTTTGATTCTCTGAGATAAATCCCGTCTGTTGTCTCGTACCTGCGCTATTGCTCTTATGCCATATGTAGGTATGCCAAGCTGTACAAAAATCAAAAAATAATTAATCACAGAGGTTGCAAAAGATACTCGTCCAATTCCTTCCGGCAATAAAATTCTTGATACATATGGAAAGGTTACGAATGGTACTGCCAGTGAAGATACGGTCAAAATACAATTCATAATAAAATTCTTCTTTAAAGAAATTTTTTCCATTCTGTTTCTCCATACATTTCATCAACGGATATCTTTTCCTTCTGAAATCATGAACATTATTGCATATTATTCCACATTAAATATGCTATATTTCCCGTTTTCATATAGTAATTCATACTTGCTACTCACTTCCGAAAAAATCGAATTAGAATGATGAACAACAAGAATGCCTTTTTCCAGCTTTGTATCCATATTATCATTTAATACAACAGTCAACGGCAAATCGACGAGATCATATTGCAGACTATACATTTGATAATAAGATGAATTTTTTACCCCTTCTTCTAAAAGATAATATATTTTATCAGTCCGTATATTTTCTATTTGATCTGCCGTTTCCTTAACTTCTGAATAATCCTGAAGTCTGGTCAATTCTTTACGATTCTGCGTACCATTAAAATTATAGGCAAAATCACCTAATCCCTTATAGCCGCTTACGATCCAACATACGGTAAGACCTAACACAAATATTCTCCAGTTCCTTCTCCTCAAAAAATAAAGAACTATGCTGAAAGCGATAATAATTAGAATCGCGTATATAGTAAAACCTATATACTTGTCCACCTGATTTATACCAGCCAATCCGGCAAGGCCTGTTACCTGCAATGCCTGCACTTTTGCCTCCGCTTCTTCTCCAGCAAATCCCAGATTGACCATATGTGTATAACAAACCACGCTTGCCAACAAAGACACCGCCATAAAAGAAAGCAGATCTTTAGCTATATTTTTCCTTGTATCACTCAAATAAGCAAATCCAATTGACAGAAAAACAGACATAATATTCTCCATATACCGACCATATAAAAGCTGATCTATTCTCGTATCGCCAGCAACCAATCCATTAAATAAAATAACGCCCAGCACTGCTATAAATAAGAAAAAATATATCGGATAATAATATGTATCAAAATTGGTCTTAATATTTACCAGAAACATAACGATATGAAAAACAGAAAAACAAAAAATAAAATAACTGCTTGCCGATAAATAAAACAATTTTTCAATAACACTTCTGAAAAGCGCCACCCACCATTCTGCCTGAAAGATGCCTTTCAATCTGCTCAATTGTGTTGGTATATCATCATTATAGCTAATATAAGATAAGGTTTCCTTGTTCGTATATAAATTATTTATCATATAGCTTTTAACAGCAAAGACAACAATCATAAAAAATACCATACATAAACCAAAGCATATAAAATATTTTATCTTCCACCGCTTACAGACAATCATAAAAAGAAACAATATCAATGCGGCAATAATAAAAACCAATTCCCTTAAATGAATAGCTGTCAAAAAAGTCAATGTTATACTTAATTCTATAATCCCTATGAAACTGATTTTTATACAAATCTTACACACAGTCCGTACCATGAGTGAAAAGAAAAACGTCAGACATACTTCACACAGTGTCATATGTGCATAAACAATATTCGAAACATACATACATGATGCAAATACAGCCATTATTCTTTTGGAAGCATCCAGATTGCCAAACAAAGCTTTCAAAATAAAATTAATATTGAAAAATGTTCCGATGACAAATACGATATTTAACAATACTGCTCCATGAAACATTTTTACAGAATCATGAAGTCCAAAAAATGGGGCAAGAAAAATACCATATCCATATCCATAATATGGCAGATGCGATATAGCCCCTGACCAATCATGCCCACTAAATAATGCACCTGCTGCCCAATAACCAATTTCATCTGTAAAATAGGGGTCCTTCAAAACATTAATGTTATGAAGCAAAACCAGTATTATTATGACAATATAAAATATGTAACTTTTCTTCTCATCACTGATCTTATATCCTACCTTTGAAATAGTCTTACATATACTGCGCAAATCCTATACCCCCAATAGTTACTTTTTCTCAGGAATAAAATGCACTTAGTCTTCATTCTCCGATAAACTCCGGGTAACAACTTCTTTAATCCTCTGTCATAGTCGGCTAAAATCTTTTTTGCTTTCTTTCCATCTGGCAGCAAAAGTAAAGTCGTTATATAAAATTGTTCTGATACCGCCATTCTTTTTTCAATCATATCTTTAGCGCCATTTGTTATCTTATGGCGAAAATAATAATTTTGTAATCTGGCATTCAATGCTTCGATATCTTTAATATGATTGACACGGCTTGTAAAACTTACACTCTGGGCTTCATCTCCTACTTTATATTGATATATCATATAAGGCAAATAATATATCGTTTTAACATAGTACAATGGATAAATTACGAACTCTGTATCCGTATAAAACATTCTCTCACCTAACAAAATCTTATTGTCTCTTAACAATCTCGTCTTAAAACAGATGGATGGCATACTCAAATCTACGTTTATACCTTCTAAGTTAGTCAAAATACTTTTTGGCAATTCATAAGTAACTTTTTTATTTTTGTGTCTGTAACATACCATATAATCTGTTATAACTAAATCCACATCCAATGATGCCAAATTTTCCATAAAATGTTCCAGCTGTTCCGTATCATAACAGTCATCCGCATCCAACAGTCTAATATATTTTCCCTTTGCTGCATCAATAGAAGTATTTACCGTACTTCCATATCCTCCATTTTTTTTATCAATTACGCGTATTATATCTGGAAACTTTCTTTCATAGTCATGTGCTATTTCAGATGTCCTGTCACCAGAACCATCATTTACAATAATAATCTCCAGTCTCTTACATAAATCATTCTTCTTTATTAAACATGACTCAACTGCATAATGCAGGCATTTTTCAACATTATATGCCGCTATAGATATCGTAAGTAATTTTTCATTCATCTGCATCGCTTTCCTCACTTTGGCAATTCCATATGCTAAAAAGCAATTATCAATTCATAGTGTCCAAATATCCTTTGAAACTTTTCAAGTAATTTTCTGTACAATATTTTCTAAGAAATAAATCTCTTATATCTTTGTTATACTTAAATTTATGCCTTTCCTCCATATACCTTTGAATTTGCTCTATGTATTGCTCCCTTGTATCACATACATATATATGATTCAGCCCTTGAACATCATATCCCTGCAGGGCCTCTGTAGATGCAAAAATCGTTTTTCCATACATCAAGGCTTCCGCCGTTTTAACTTTAATCCCTCCCCCCATAAAAATCGGCATGACAACTGCATCGGCAGCAAGATAATACTCTACAAGACTCTCCACAGTTCCCCTGATAATCACTTTCTCACTTGCGGTCCCATGTATCTTCTTCTGCAGCTTTTCCATCCCTTTCCCAACAATTGTCAACATTGCATTGGTATTCGGCAAGACCTCATCGATGAACCATACAAGCCCCTTATAATTGTGCACAAAATAGGAACCAACAAATAATAAATTCAATTTTTCATCAGGCGCATTATCTTTTTTTATTTCGTCTAACCTACGGCCGCAACAGGTGTCTGTAAAAGTTGCCGGTAGAATGAAATTGCATTTTTTATGATATAGTTTTTCCAATAATGCAGCATCTCTCTCATTAACACAAATCCTGTTTTCCGTATTATTGACCATTTTATTTTCGTTGTACCGAGTGGCAAAATATCTAAATATACATAAAAAGTTATATTTTTTAACCTGTTCCCATGTATAATGCCTTTCTATATTATGGAAATACACTACCTGCTTCCTGATTGGATTCAGTTTATTGACTATTTGCCCAAATGTAGAACCATCATAAAATATCAAATCTGGGGTATATTGATTGATGTACTCGATTATTTCTTTTTCTGCTTTCTTAGAAATTCTGTCCTTTAAACATAAATACATCAAATACCGATATGCAATATTAGCAGGATAAAAGAAATATTTAACATTCTCATGGTCCTGATTTTTATTTGGTGAAACGATACACAATCGTATATTTTCTTTTCCATATATCTGCTCCAGTAATGTATAATTTCTGTACGTTCCTAATAACCCACCATCCTTTTTATCATGCAAAAAATCAAATCTAGTAATAAATAATATCTTCATGAATACCCTTCCTCACAACACCGCAATCCGGAATATGGCTATATTTTTTTACATATATCTTATACATCTTTCTGATTCTTGTATGTATACTCTCAGGCACCCTTCTCTGAATACTTTCTTTGCAATACTGTATGAATAATCCCGTCAAAAAGCAAACGCCTCTATCGCTCTTATATCCATGAGAACTAATAACTTCATTTTTCTCCTTATATTTATCTACAAAATTTGTCGTGGAAATACCTGTTAGTTCAAATATTGATATAATGACTCCTGTCAGATAAAATATAATATCATTAGAATACATATCCAGAATATTATTATAATCTGCCGCTATTTTCAGTTTTGTGTCAAAAGGGAACCTTAACAATATATTCCTCTTTATAAAACAACTTTGATGACAAAATGGCATCTTCTTTTTTATCAAACTTATATCTGCTCTCCATACCATATCTTCCGCATCATCTCGCACAATCGCATCACCATATAACACTCCCGCATGGCAAAATTCCGATTCCTTCATAAATACATTTTCCAAAACTACAGAGCTATAAAATGCGTCCCCGCTATTTATGAAAATCACCCATTTTCCATTACAATATGCAACGGATTGGTTCATTGCATCATATATGCCCTTATCCATCGAACTAATTAATTGAATATTTTTTTGAGGATACTTTTCTATTATCTCCGATATTTTATCCAAAGTTCCATCATTCGACATACCGTCTTTAATAATATATTCAAAATCGGAAAAAGTCTGTTGCAATACCGACTGCATAGTATGTTCTATTTTATCAAAACTATTTTTAACAATCGTTACAATCGATATTTTTACCTGTTCCATTTGATAACCTCTTTTCATAAATGTAAAAATCAGACCATGAAGTATTTTCTTTATCTTTACTATCATATGGATATTGATTTGGTATCTTTTTTATCATCTTCCATTCCGGCTCCTTTTTATCAATATAATCTGTAAACTTTCTACACCTTACATGCTGTGAATGCCTTTTTTCAAAATTGCATGAATAGATACAGACATATTTGCTGCTGGATGCGAAAAGCTGTTCCATATATTTCTCATAAATTTCATCCTCTACCAGATGATAAATAACATCTAAAGACAATGCCAAGTCATACCCCCCCCTATAATGTCAGGCGGAAGCTGTCCTTCGGCATTACAATAAAACTGTTTAGAATTGTCTCCTCGAAATATCTTTTTACATATTTCCACCGCTTTCGCCGAAACATCAATTCCTGTATATTGAGGATATTGTGCATAATTTAGCTGGTTTCCATCTCCGCAACCCCACTCAATTACTGACATAATATTATTGTTTCTAACAAAATCATTAATAATATCTGCCTTAAATACAGCCAATCTATGATAGGAACCGGCTCCCGAATCACACCCTGAACGATATCTTCGCTCCCAATAATCTGAACTGTTTTTCCATTTGTGTATTTTTAACATACCGCGCCTTATTTTTTTTAAAATTGATTTATATCCCATTTTGGCTCTCCCTATCTTAATCCATAATCATTAAAAATATATTTGCTTCCTATTTACGTCAGATATCTTCTTTATTACAAATTCTTTTTATAACTTATTGTTTATCCTACATTCAAAACAGCTTTATATTTCTTCGATATAAGACAATAATCATATTGTTCAACTGTCTTTTTCCCGTTCTTCGCAATCTGTTGATAAAAATCTTCATTACTCAATAAACTGCAGATATTATCTATCAACTGCCAGATGCTTTTTTCTTCACACAGCAGGCCATTTACGCCATCTTCAATCAATTGCACAATCCCACCCGAATTGCTGGCCACGATTGGCAGTCCCGATGCCATTGCTTCCAGCATTACAAGCCCAAAGCCTTCTACATCCCCGTCCATCGCTGTAATCGATGGACAAACAAATACATCCGACGACGCATATATTTTCTTTAATTCCTCATGTGTTTTTGCTCCAAGCAATTTAACTTTCATCCATCCCGCACGCTCATTTATCCTCTTTCCTTGTATTTCTAATTCCTCCCTAAGAGGTCCATCCCCAACGACCACAAGCATTGCATCAATTTGCTCCATCGCACCTAGCAAATAGGTAACGCCTTTTTTTTCTGCCAATCTTCCAACAAACAGTACTACTTTCTTATCCCCCTGCCCAAAATAATCCGTCACACGATACTGTCTGCCAAACTGTGAAACATTTACTCCCATCGAAATAACACTAGGCTGAGTCTCCGGAACCAATTCCTGTACTTTTTTCTTCAAGTGTTCCGAAACCACCGTAACATGCTCCGCTCTTTTCAGACACCTGACCTTCAATTTCCGAGCAATCCCCTTATTGAGCAATGCCACATCTCCACCGTGTCCCGTCACAATATATGGTTTTTTAAAAAAGGACTGCATAATCCCCTGTGGAATCAGCCAATGCGCATGAACAATATCATAATCCGGTAATAACTTCCATAAATGAAAATATAAAGATATGAACAAAAAAGGAACTAACAAAGCACGAACTTTCTTTTCTCTAATTCTTGGAACAATCGCTCCCGGATAACAGAGTGTCTCCCACTTATGAACCGGAAAATAATGATATCTGATAACTTTAACACCATCCAATACTTCCCTTTCTTCTGCGCCCGGTACCGCGGGAACCAATACGGTGACATCAAATTCATCCGTCATATACGATGCAAGATCCAATACAAATCTCGGTTCGGTATCACCTGTCCATCTTGGAAATGTGGAAGCTGTAACCAGTAGCTTCTTCTTTTGTTTTTCGGCCATATCTATATTCCTTCCATGCAAAAATCCAACATAAAATACTTTTCACAAACTATGGTCAGATATTTCTGCCCATTCAGGACTCCCACAGCGGCATACGGCACAGATAAAGGTTAAAACTACATCTGGAATATACAAACATACTATTGATTGACACACTCTCTCTTTATCATCTTATGCACATCTGTGGAAATCCTGAATGAACAGAAATCATGATAAACACTCTCGCCTGGAGAAAGCTGCAAATTACCCGTCTCAGCCTTCCCCTGCCTCCGCAAACGGCGTTGCCTCACCATTACTGATCACGCGGTATGTACGGATAGCTTCTTTTTCCATCTTCTTCTGCATATAGATCGTTTCATATTCCGAACGCCTTGCATGGTACTGAGTATCCTGCAGAAGCTTTCTGTTCGCGGCAATGACATCCGCCACCAGTCCGATCATCAGGGTCAAAAAACCGATGATGATGAGCGTACAGCCTAAAATCAGAGACTGCACATGGCCGCTGGCCAGTCCTACCGCCATATAATATAAGAACCGGAACCCGATCAACAGACCGATGACCGTCGGTATCACTGCCAGAAAAGTGAATGCTTTCAGCGGTTTATACATCATATAGGCCCGCAGAATCGTCAGCATACTCTTTTTTACATAACCCCAGATACTGTTAAAAAGTCTCGACGGGCGGAGTTCGCCGTTCGTCCGGACCGGTACGCTCGTGATCGCCATCCGTTCCCGTCCGGCCTGCACGATCGTCTCCAGCGTATAAGTATAATCATTGACCACATTGATGCGCATTGCAGCCTCTCTGCTGAAAGCCCGGAAGCCGCTGGGCGCGTCCGGTATATCCGTATTGGAAGCCTGTCTGACGACCCAGCTTCCGAAATGCTGTAGTTTCTTCTTGATAAAGGAAAAATGTTCCGTTTCATCAATCGGCCTTGCTCCGATGACCATATCCGCCTTCCCGTCGAGAATCGGCTGTACGAGCTTCTGAATATCGTCCCCGCAGTACTGGTTGTCCGCATCCGTATTGACAATGATATCCGCACCGTTACGAAGGCATCCGTCCAGGCCTGCCATAAATCCTTTTGCAAGTCCTTTATTCTGTTTGAAGTTCACGACGTGGTGCACGCCCCATTTTTTTGCCACCGCCACGGTGTCATCCTGGCTGCCATCGTTGATGATCAGATATTCGATCTCATCAATCCCCTCTATTTTCTTTGGCAGCGCATTCAGCGCGATCTCCAGAGTCTCCGCCTCGTTATAACATGGAATTTGAATGATCAGCTTCATCTAATAACCATACCTTTCCCTCAACCCGCGAGCTTTGGGCCGACGCCAAAAGCGCCCTGCGCCAGATTTGCAGTTGAAAAATTTATCTCTCGAACGTCTGGCCGTCATTCTATGACCATGCCGGCCAGACTTCCGGTTATTTTATCAAGAATAATACAAAGGAATTACTTTCTACGCATTTTTCATATGTACATCCACCTGCCTGCTCTGGCGGGCACTCAACTTTTCCTTCCAGCACCGCGAGATATGGGCTTTTCGCATCAAGGATTAGAAATCCTCTCTCCGGCAAGATCATTTCCAATGTCTCCCATACCGCTTCTTCACCGGACACATCCTTTTCCTGAAGGATTCCAATTTTCTGATCCCGCATGGCAAATTGAATCAGATCAATGTAAGCCGTTCCGCCGCCATACAGATACCAGACCGGAACATCGGCGTTTTCCGCCACATATTCCTCTATATATTCACAGACCTTTAAATCGTAGTAATCCGAATCATTATAGATCCATGTGTATTTTCTACATAAACAGACCGTGAGCAGCAGTTCCATCAAAAGAACGACCGCCGCCGCGCAGATATCCTGCCGCCAATAACGGCTGATATAAACGCTTCCATATACAATTGTCATCAGCAGAAGTCCAAATAAACAGGCTTTCACAAACTCCGGAAGTACCTGATAAGAATAGACGCTTTCCGATAAATAATTAAGCCCTGTCGCAAAGACGCCCCGCATGACATTTGATTCACTATGTAATGCCGTCCAAAGCGTGATAACGAACAACACCGTGGAAATGCCCACACTGCATCCGAACATTTTCCAGGGATGACTGCATTTCAACAATTCCAAGATGCCAATTCCCATAAAAACAGGCAGTAAATACTCGCTGTATCTGCCATAAATAATACTATCCAACCGCCAGGAACCCCTTGCATAAACTGCAGCGACCAGGAACTGTCCGAGCATCGTCAGCAAAAGAAAGCAACAAAACCAATCCTTAGTTTTTTCCTCTTCCACTGTTTTCCTATCCGCAGCATTTTTGTTAAAAATGTCATGCAGTAAAGCAGCCGTTCTCCTGATACAAAGTATCACCGCCGGATAAAACAGGCCAAAAGAAGCCATTCCAAAATAATACAGCTTCCCTGCGCAGCTCTGTAAAAACTGCTTCATCCCCTCCATCGTCAGGATTTCTTTCAGGGCTTGGAGTTTTCCGGTATAATCATTAACCGCCATCTTTTCGGCATCCGCCGTCGCATAGACGTTATTTATCACGATATTTTTGAACCCGATTCCAACGGCCGCACCAATCATAAGCGCTGCTCCGGCTATAAGCACCAGCTTTCGATACTGCGGCTTATGCCATAGATAAAAAACCGTGATCAGTACGGCAGCCGCAATGGCTCCCACCGTACGCATATGCACAAAGTGTAAATACAAAAATGCTATTGATAATAGCAATATACGAAACATTATAACTATCGTTTTCGTATCTTCTAATAACAAAAGAAACTGATAACAGATGAACACATACAGAAACGCAATAAGGGTTTCCGCCAGTGTCGTCTGTGTATAAAAGGTCCATGCCGGATAGAACGCCGCTGCACCGACAGCAAATACCACCTGCATTTTCCTGCTGTGTACCTCTTTCTTGCTGCAATCCGCCGGGCAATAAAGTCTTTGGAAGATTCCCCATAACAGACCAACACAAATACACTGTAAACTCATATTCAGGAACACCGCTGCCCGGTAAGCCATAACGCCGTCATGGAAGAGCCACAGGACCGGCGCCAGAAGCAGACTGTAACCAAAAGAATAATAATATCCGAGGGACGCCACATCGGACCAGTCATACCCAATCCACTGTGCCGCGCTCGCCCAGTAACCGAATTCATCCGGATAAACGGAAAATCCATACAATCTGTGCACGCTGTATTGGTAGATACAGAAAATGAGCACAACAAAGAACAGGAGATACCGGAAGAAGAAATTTCTTCTCCCAGTCTCCATATCATGTTTCATCAAATTAGTATTTGATGATCGCATATGCACCCTGTCCACCTGTTGTCGCAAAAGTTACAACATTCGGATTTGTGCTGGTATTGGGCAGAACCGTTACTGTTCCACCGGGACGTACGCAGATAACTGCATAGGTCTTACCAGCCTGTACAAAAGATTTCGGAATACCGAAACTCATTGTTATCGGTGCGCCGTCTGCAGAAAGCAGACCGAATTTTCCGCCTTTTACAAAGCCGAGCTCAACATTGATGTAAGGACCTACAGCCGCGCCAAGCGCCTCTGCTGCCTGATTGATCGCAGCAGCCGCAAGCGGGCTCTTCTTTACATCCATGTTGTAAACGCGTGCATAAGGGGTTTCCCCTGCACCCAGGTTGTAGCTGCTTGCAATGTTCGCAGTACTTGTGCTGATTGCAACACCGTTTACGCTCGTTGCAAGGTATACACCATTTACAGAAGTCGTCACACCCGCTACGGAGCTGCTGGACGGAATCTGTGCGATGCTGCTTACCGCAGAACCGCCTTCGTCGTTATCGCCAATGGATTCATTGACAATTTCAACGACTTCTTCTTCAACACTGGGCTTGCCTGGTGTCTCGCTGCCACCCGGTGTCTCGCTGGCAAAAACGCCCATGCACGGTGCCGCTACAAGAGCTGCCGTCAAAGCGCCTGCCATAAGTTTTTGAATGAATTTTGCTTTCATTCTCCTTCCTCCTCTTAAAATATTTATTTGTGCCGCGGAGCAATGTTTGCCTCCGCGTATCCACCTGTTGTATTAGCATCCATATGTATCTCTGCTGTCAATATTGTCATTTTTGCTATTAAAAAAATCTTTTATACACATAAAATGCTATTTTTGATATACTTTCAGTATTTATAATATGCTACTATGAATATATTTTCAAGTATTTTTTGTAATACAATCCACGGGAATACAATCCTCGATTATCTGCACACAGGAATTTCGCAAAAAGGATGACGAATGAGGCTCTGAAGACTGGGCATTCTATTAAGATACAGGTAAAAGGGAGTGTGACAACGAAATGTCAGAAAAACCATTGGAAAAATATTTAAAAGAGCTTCGTAAGTCTTACAACTATTCACAGGAATATGTCGCATCGCAACTGAATATCACAAGGCAGACTTACTCGCATTATGAGACAGGGCGTATTACACCGCCCGTAGATTCGCTATACAATTTATCAAGATTATATAAAGTTCCTCTGAACAGTTTTCTGGAACTTTCCATCCATCATCCGGAGAATGAAGAGCATTCCATAAACACATCCAACAGAAACAAATCGGAATGTGACGACATAAATGAATTTCTAAAACATATAAGTATTCCTGAAAACAGCAAAAAATTCAAGTTCTTAAAAAGGCAGGAAAAACTCGTTCTCTACTACTATCAACTGCTGGATGACCGGGATCAGGAAGATATCCTCTCCTTTATGAAAGTGAAATGCCGCAACCGGAAAAAAAATACGCAAAGAAATGCCGCAACCGCAGATATGCCTGTTGTCGAATAAAAAATCATCGCTCGACAGCGACGATTCTGAGAATGCTCCGCATTCTCCCCTGAAATGATTCAGGCTGTCGCAATTTCCTATAGAATAAAAAAGCGCCCGCAGGGCGCGCTAAAAACCCTCAGGGACTTATTTTACAAAGTTCCTGAGGGAATTTCATTCAGTTCTTTCTGCAGTTTTCTGATTGCCTTATTCAAATCCGCCGGCACCTTTTCCACATTAAACTTTTTCTGTCGTATAGCAGTCTTCACCAAATCTTTAATTTTTCCTTCTGCATAATCGACGAGATAAATACTCATATTATTATCACGCTCCATTGTTTTTTTATATGCTTCCAGACATTTAGATAGATTTTCAATATTTACATTCACAATATCATAATGGAAATCCTGCATTTCTTCATAAGGAATCTCCATGCCCGGATATGTCTGCTCATATTTAAGACCGATTGTATTGAGAATCTCCGTATCCAATATAATGAATTCCATACTTGAAAGTTTTGAGGAAGTTGTAGCAATCGCCAGAACCGCTCTATCCAGTTCATTCAGATCATTAATCATATAGGTAGACAACGCACTATGCTTTGTACGAAACTCTGTTGTCGGCACATCTGCACTCTGATGCAGATAGTCCGTATTCGTTATATTTTCAATATGCTCAATACTCTCATCTTTTAATATCTTTCGTACCAAAAAAGGCATTTCTCACGTTCCATCCCTTTCAAGATATTCAATAACCTGCTCCGCATACTTCTGAAAACGGGTCTCTTCAAAATGCAGCGATTTTATAATTTCTATTCCCTCTTTGGAATTCCAACGCTCATACAGCTGTATCCCCTTCTTCACCACATATTTATTCTTATGGCGCATGACTCCCAGTGCCATGACCTGACCGGAAGGCTTGACATCATCATAGGGCAATATGGACAATAGTTCCAACACCCCCTTTAGAACATGCGTATCTTCCCTGGGAAAATATGCCAGATAAATATCCATAAGAGCAGACATCACCGCTTCTTTATTCTGATTGAATAAATCTTTTATAAACTGTTCCGTCCTTGATATCTCTCCGTCAATGAACTCATCCGCGATGATGCTATTCAGCAGCTGCATCTTGCAGTTATTGACGAACATCTTCCTCTCTTCCTGAAAATAAGATAGAGATGAACCTGAATCCTGATTTATACTGTTATCTTCATCATCCTGTATCAATAGACTGTCAATTTTATCTTCTTCATTATCTTCTATCCGGAAACTCGGAACTGTCCTGCACAAACTCTGCCCTGTCGTAATATCCTCATCATCACTCTGCGCAGAAAAATCCCAGAAAACCGATTTCTGATCAAGGCTGCGAAAAGCATATTTTATGGTAAGATCAGAATTTTCTATATTATTTCCCGCATATGTCGTATCGTACATCATTAAAGCCCTCTATTGTTCTATATAAGCCTGAAAATCTGATAACATCTCATGAATTTTTTCCTGCGCTGCAACAGTATATGCGCCAAAATCCTTCGGAATAAATCTCATCTGTTTGCTATCTGATACTGTATTAACATCGCAGGTAACGAGCAGTTTATTCTTATTTTCCCTTGTATCAATATTGACGTTCAGAACCACATTACTTTTTTCTCTTTTCCCATCACCAAATTCAACGGTATCGATATTCGCAAGACGCACCAACTGCATTTTCACATTTCTTTCTGCAAATTGTGAAAGACCAAATGTATTCTCCGTTATAATCTTACGAATATTAGAATCTGTCAAATCATATCCAACGCTGCAATAAAGTCCCAACCGCCTGCCTCTGACATCCTCCAATACGCCAAAAACACATTGAGCCAACTTCGCTGCCGTTTCGCATACATTTTCTATCCGATAGTATTCAATGGTTCCTTTTTTATAAGAATACTTAAAATCAATGCGTTCTATCATAATATTTATTGTCCAGCATTCATCATTTGAAATCATATGAATACGCTTTCCTATTGAGGCCTCGCCCTTAGTCTCGTCAAAAAGCCCAACATCTATCGTTCCCGGAATAAATCCATATTCCTTTAACGCTTCCGCCAGCCTGAGAACCAATTCGCTTTCCGGCACAATACCTTCATAATTTCCAAATATACTCATTTGACAAGTACGCAATATTGACATCTCGCCCTCCAAACTCTCCTTCATCTGTTCTTCTACTGATTATCAAATTATAACATTAATACACTTAAATGTAAACATTATTGCACATTTTATATTTTATTCTTACACTTGAAAAATTCCTCCGCACCGACCCCGGTACGGAGGAATCATCATAATTATCTGATTTTCTATCCTTACGCCGCCTTTTTCCCTATCTTTTTACGGAACAAATACCACAAAGATCCTGCGAGACAGATAGACGAATAAGTACCGCAGATAATGCCCGCCATTAATGGAAGCGCAAATTCTCTGATGGAAGAGACACCGAATACTTCCAGCGACGCTACCATAAAGAACGTTGTCAGGGAAGTAAATACACTTCTGGACAGGGTCTGGGATATACTTCTGTTCACCACTTCATCCAGATTTTCTTTTCTACCCATCTCCTTCATGTTTTCACGGATACGGTCGAAAATTACAATCGTCGCATTGATGGAATAACCGACGATCGTCAGCATACATGCGATAAAGGTATTTCCGACAGACACTCTGACAGCCGCATAGAAAGCGAGTACGACCAGAATATCATGCAGCAGGGCAATGACCGCGCTGGCACCGAAGCGGATATCCTTGAAACGGAACCAGATATAGATCAGCATGCAGACAGCCGCCACCACAATCGCAACGATCGCATCGGATTTCATCTCTGAGCTGACGGTCGCGCTGATTGTCTCGGCCGTAATGGAGCTTTCCTCCACGCCGAAATTTGTTACCATAACATCCTTAAACGCTTCTCTTTCCTCCACATTCAGCGTTCTTGTCTTAATGATAATCTGATTGGAACCTGCAACCTTGGTCGTCTGTACATTGCCATCTCCGGTAATGTTCTCAATCAACGGCACGATATCGGAATCAATCTGCTCAATCGGCATATCTTCGTTTAAGGTCAATGTCGTAGAAGTACCGCCTACAAATTCTAGGCTGTAATTCAACGCGGATTTTCCGGATGCCTGATTGACGCCCATTACCACGAAACCTGCAAGGATCACTGCAATGGAAATTCCAAAAAACACTTTCTGTCTGGATAATATCTGTAAAGTCTTCTTTTCTTTTGCAACGCCGTAAGCCTTCGGGCTCTGCACACCGAGCGCATGAAGCGCATTCAAAAGGAACTTGGTAATGAGCAGCGCGGTAAACATAGAAAGAATGATACCGAGCGCCAGTGTCTGTGCAAACCCTTTGATCGAACCGGTTCCTTTCAGACCAAGCACTGCCGCTGCTATCAGTGTCGTGATATTGCCGTCCAGAATCGCGGACAATGCCTTGGAAAAACCAATCTTAATGGCTGACTGCACTGTTTTTCCGGTCGCCAGTTCTTCCCTGATACGGGCGAAAATAATAACGTTTGCATCAACCGCCATACCGATTGAAAGGATGATACCTGCAATACCCGGCAGCGTCAATGTAATTTCAAAAGCATTTAACAAAATGACCATAAGCGCGGTATACAAAGCGAGCGATAAGCTGGCTGCAATACCGGGAACATAATAAACTGCGATCATAAAAATAACAACGAGGGCAAATCCTACGACTGCTGCTGTCAAACTGGTTCTGATCGCATCGGAACCGAGCTGTGCGCCGACCACATTGGAACGCAGTTCCTGCAGTTCCAGTTTCAATCCGCCGATACGGATTGTGGAAGCGAGCCTGTCCGCTTCTTCGAAGCTTTGCTGTCCGGTAATGACCGCACTGCCGTCCGAAATCACTGCCTGTACATTCGGCACGCTGACAAATTCACCATCATAATAAATAGCGATGGACTCTCCTGCATTATAGGCTTTCTCCGTTGCCGCCGCAAAAGCCGCCGTTCCCGCATCTGTGAGCGTCAGCTGTACCACATACTGGGTATTGTTCATCAGCTGATCCTGCTGGGTACCTGCCTGGGCACTCGCAACATCCGTACCCGTCAGCACGATGGAACCGTCTGCCTGCAGCTCTTCCAATGATTTCGTCAACTCATGAATCTCTACGATATTCCCTTCCGCGTCGATTCCGAAATTGGAAATATAGTTCTGGTTGCCCGCGCTGTCCGTCTGGGCGATAAAATACAGTGTACCCGGCTGTCCAAGTTCTTCCAGAATGGCATTCGCATCGGAAACGCCCGGAATCTCAATATTGATTCTGTCATCGCCTTCCTGATATACCTGGGCTTCCGTACTGTAATTTTCGACACGTTGCTGTAATTTGTATATCGTGTCGCTCATATCCTCTTTATCCGGCAGTTCATCTCCCACTACCTGATAGGTGATACTGACACCTCCGGCAAGGTCAAGACCCAGTTTGATACCGGAAGCGGAGCCTGACTTATCCGCACCGATACCGAAAGCTGCTGTATAACCCAGACCAATCAATATAAGCACAAAGACAATCAGACCTGTAATGGCTTTGTTCTTTTTCATTTTTATAACCATGCTCCTTTCTTAAATACCGCCCGCCGCCGACTGCTTTTACTCATTATCAGCCAGCGCCGCTTTTATCATGATTGCGCATTCAATACGCTTTCGCTGCAGCTGACAGCCGAGGTCATATACGTCATGAATATTTCCATGGAACTGATAGGAATTTGCTGCACAGCCTCCGCTGCAATAGAATTTCGCAAAACAGTCCCGGCATTTTTCTTTCGTATATACGTTACAGCCCTTGAAATTATCCCTGATATCCGAACGTGTGATACCGTCCTCCACATTTCCCATCAGGAATTCCTCATTTCCCACGAACTGATGACATGGGTAAAAATCTCCCCATGGCGTAACTGCCAGATATTCGTTTCCTGAGCCGCAGCCGGATAATCTCTTGGCTACACATGGCCCACCTTCTAAATCTATCATAAAATGGAAAAAATTGAAAGCTTTTCCTTCTTTTCTCCTCTTTAAATATTCCAGAGCAAGCTTATCATATTCCGCGAGCAGGGCAGGAACATCTTCTTCCCGCAAGGCATACTCATCCTCCGGCCCCGCAACGACAGGTTCTACGGAAATCTGTTCAAACCCCAGATCCGCAAGATGCTTTACATCCTCTGCAAAATCCAGGTTATACCGCGTATAGGTTCCACGCACATAATAGTTCATCTGTTCTCTGCTTTCGGACACTTTCTGGAACTTAGGCACGATTTCCTCATAGCTTCCCTGTCCGCCGCGATGCGGCCGCATCCTGTCGTTTACTTCCTTCCTGCCGTCGATGCTAAGTACGATATTGCCCATCTCCCGATTGGCAAATTCCAGAATTTTATCGTTCAGAAGTACACCGTTCGTCGTCAGGGTGAAACGAAACTTTTTATTGTGTTCCTTTTCAATGCTTCTTCCATATTCCACAAGCTGCTTTACCACATCCCAGTTCATCAGTGGTTCGCCGCCAAAAAAATCCACTTCCAGATTAACTCGATTACCGGAATTTGCAACCAGAAAGTCCAGCGCCGCCTTCCCGACTTCAAAACTCATCAGCGCCCGCCTTCCATGATATTCCCCTTCCTCCGCAAAGCAGTATTGACAGGCAAGGTTGCAGTCATGGGCGATATGCAGGCACAACGCTTTAACAACCGTCTCCCGCTCCCCGAAATCCGCAATATATTTCTCATAAATATCTTCCGTAAAAAGCATTCCTGCATCTCTTAATTCCAGAATTTCTTCCACTGCTTCCGCCAGTTGTTCTTCGGAAGCAGGATTCTTTTCCTGACCGATTCTTTCCATAACGGATTTCTTTTCCTGTCCGAGCCTTTCTATGATTACTGCTTTCTCTGTCACGCCCTCCGCAAGAAATTTTTCGATAACAGGCAGGACATCATAAACAATATCGTCCACAACATGAACGCTTCCGCTGTTCACATCCAGTACAATATTGTAGCCATTATTTTTGTATTGATGTATCAAAACAGGTTCTCCCTTTCTTAACGCATAATAAGCAGCGACGCGAATCGCTGCTTATAGAACTTTATTCATTCCCACCGATCAAAGGCCAAGTCTGTTTGGCCTGCCAAACAGACTTGGCCTGCCAAAATTATCTGGCATACCAAATTTATTTGGCCGCTATGTTTACTTAGCCGCTATGTTTACTTAGCGTGTTCACAGCTCTGATTTCCAACCGTGCAGGATGTTTTGCAAGCCGACTGGCAAGATGTCTGGCACTCACCGCAGCCGCCTTTTTTCATGGATTCCTTTAAATCTCTTGTGTTCAAAGTCTTGATATGTTTCATTTTAATGACCATTCCTTTCTCTCAGCCCGCAATGCAGAACCTCGTTCATAGCTTGGAATAGTATACCATATATTTTTCTACATGAAAAGTATTTTTTTATTCAGCGGGTTGATTTGGCGGGTTGATTGCAGCGGGTTGATTGCAGCGGGTTGATTCGGGTCGCAGTTCGGCAGGCAGGCGGGGGAGATGGTTCCTTTGAAGGCACGCTTCCGCTCCGCGAAAAGTCGCAACGGTTGCTAAGCTCGTAAGGGACCTCGCCAAGCACCGGCGCTTTTCAAGGGCCTTCGCAGGAACCATCTCCCCCGCCTGCCTGCCGAACTGTGACCTGACTCAATCTGATAAATCAGCTTATCATCCCCCCGAGCATGCCGCTTCCGCCACACAGCATGAATACCGTGACCAGATTTCCCATTGTATCATCCATTCCTTTGTTCACGATGAGCGAGACTGCCGTCAGAATCAGAAAATAGATGCATCCCATTGCAAGTCCCCACAAAAATTTCTTCTCCCCCGCTCTCTTACCGGCGATAAAGCCTGCCAGAAAAGTAACTGCTATGTAAATAACGATGATACAGATCGATACTGTCTTCTCCGACAGCCCGAAACGGTACAGCATGAGCGCCAGAAGCAGCAAAAGCCCTGCGGTCAGAATATACGCAGCAAGCATACACTTCATCACAAAGACAACTAACCCGCTGTCAATTATTTTTTTCTCCATAGAATAAACCCCTTCCTTTTCCGGTTTTCTTAAGCTTCTCTTTATTTTTCTTAAAAAGATATTAAATATATATTCAGTGCACAGGAAAAACTTGACACAATATTCTCCATCATGTAATATTTTCTACTAAGAAATCTATTATTTTAAAGGAGTGTGAATTTTTCATTGGATACCACAGGTGTCATACAACTTATTTCATTGCTAATTCTTGTTCTGTTATCAGCATTCTTTTCTTCGGCCGAGACTGCTTTCACAACGGTAAATCAGGTGCGGCTCCGTACACTGGCACAGGAAGATTCCAAACGTGCCATTCGGGTACTTTCCATCCTCGAACAATACAGCAAAATGCTCAGCACGATTCTGATCGGCAATAACATTGTCAATATCAGCGCATCCTCTGTGGCAACAACCTTTGCCATCCGAACATGGGGAAATTATATGGTGGGCTTTATGACGGGTGCATTGACGCTGACTGTTCTGCTTTTCGGTGAGATTATCCCGAAAACATGGGCAATGAACAATTCGGAGAAAATTTCGCTGTTTTACAGCGGCATCATCCATTCTCTGATGACACTGCTCACTCCGGTCATTTTTCTCATCGATAAACTGTCGGACGGCATTATGCGCCTGCTCCATATCGATACGAACGGCCGCAATATGAGCATCTCAGAAAATGAACTGAAAACGTATGTAGATGTGAGCCACGAAGGCGGCGCCATTGAATCTGAAGAACGGGAAATGATCTATAATGTATTTGATTTCGGTGATGCGGTCGCCAAAGATATTATGGTTCCCAGAATCCATATGACGAGTATCTCTATCAACTCCACATACGACCAGGTATTATCGACCTTTAAGGCTTCCATGTTCACACGCCTTCCGGTCTATGAAGATGACCCGGATAATATCATCGGCATCGTGAATATCAAAGACTTTATTCTGGTAAAAGATAAGGAGAAATTCCAGATCAAGAAAATACTGCGAAGCGCTTATTATACATATGAATATAAGAAAATTGCGGACCTGATGATGGAAATGCGGGAAAAATCCTTCAACATCACCTTCGTTCTCAGCGAATACGGTACGACCGTCGGCCTGATCACGATGGAAGATTTGATTGAAGAGATTGTCGGAGAAATCCGCGATGAATACGATGAGGATGAAGAAGAACTCATTAAGGAAACGCAGCCCGGCCAGTTCCTTGTGGAAGCCGGTATGAAACTCGACGATATCAACGATGCTCTGGAAACAGAACTGAGTTCGGAAGATTTTGATTCCATCGGCGGTCTGATAATCGAGCAGCTGGAACGGATTCCCAATGATAAGGAATCCATTCAGCTCGAAAACGGCATTGTGCTTCAGGCACAGGGCATCGCCAAGAATCGTATTTTAAAAGTCCTGATCACGCTTCCCGAGAAAGCTCAAGAAGAAGAGCCGGAAGCTGATGCGGAGCATTGATCATGCGTTCTGCTTTCGCCCCCGCCGCAAGCAGTTGTTCGCGGCTGCGAAATCCCCATGTCACACTGATACATGTCATCGGCACATTGGCCGCCGTCGCAAGATCCACATCCGAGTCTCCGACATAAACGGCCTGCTCCGGCGAAACTGATAATTCTTCCAGCACCTGATAGACTGCATCGGGTGCTGGTTTTTTTCTGACTTTCTCACTCTCTCCTACCGCCGCTCTAATCCGGTCTCCGAAATACAATTCGCAAAGTTCCTTCACCGCCGCATCGAATTTATTGGAAACGACCGCCATCTGGTACGCATCCCTTTGCAAGCTATCGAGCATTTGCAGGATTCCGTCATACGGCCTTGTTTTATCCTTGCAATGCAGAGCATAATATTCCCGGAAGGTTTTCAGGACTTCGTCATAACGAGGATTCTCGTTTCCATCCGGCAGAACGCGCGCGATCAGATTCGCAATGCCGTTTCCGACAAAACTTCTTATCTCGTCGATTGTCCTTTGTGGAAAACCAAGCTTCTTCAGCGCGTAATTTACGCTGTCTGTCAAATCCTCCAATGTATCGAGCAGTGTACCGTCCAAATCAAATACAATCGTTGTTATCATACGCAAAATTCTTCCTTTCTCAATTGCTTTCCCGCATACATAAATTCATGATCGTCTCGATTTCTGCTCCGTTATCCGGCGCCGCCTCGATGATCTCATGTTTTTTATCCGCATAGATACGACCAATCGTATTGCCGTTCTCCGCCTTTTCAATCGTATAATAGGAAAGTTCCTCCGCTTCTCTTTTCCAGACGGCATAGATTCTGCAGCACAGACCCTTATTCAGGTTCGCCTCCGGCATATCGATTCTCGTAATCTGCATATCGTCTGTCACATTTAGGGTCATCAGCGAAAAATCGTCTTCTCCATAAGGCATTCTGATTTCCTTCGGATAAACGGATGCATAAAGGGAAGCCAGAAACTTTCCTTCTTCCTGCTGCAGCTGCTCCAGCCCATCTTTCTGCTTCTCATACAAAAAAACCGGAAGAAGCTGGTAAGCGACCAGCCCATGCGCCATCTGATGGAACTGTTTTTCCGTCAGCTTCACCTTCTGCGGCTTCGCCGCCTGTCCCCTCTTCTGCGCGATTTCCAGAATCTGAGGCGGCAGGGTAACATTCTGCGTAAATGGATTTAAAACGACCGCCTGCACCTTTTCCTTATTAGCCATTGCCATCGACACACAGTTAAAAAAGGGCAGCGCCATGATTGCCGGGCTCTTCTTATCCGGCGGCACCTGCTTCAAAGAAGAAAAAATCGGAAGCGCCTGTTCCCCGCTGTCCTTTTTCAAAAGACAGGGCAGGATTTTCGCATCCTTCGGCAGTTTCACGCCTTTTCCACCGCGGATGCCGTCCATTGTTTCTTTGTCAAGATTATCCGGCATCATCGTCGGCATATATACGACCGCTTTTTCAAGATGCTCCATGATCTTTACAAAATTCTCTTTTGTCCGGTCCTTCGCAAACGTTTCCGCCGCCAGTTCCAGCTGGCTGTTGTCTATTACCTTATTCTCTGCCATTTCTATATTCAACTCCTTTGTTCTGTTATTTGTTATAGGAATATGGCTCTTTAAAGACCTTCTTTCACAGGAAGAAGTTTTCGCAGCATTCCAATTAAGACTCTATCGATACGATGCAGTACGGCCGCCGTCACGATTCCCGCCGCATAGACCGCCGCAATATACCAGAACCTGTTTTTCACCGGCAGATACACAATAAAAACATTATGTACCAAATACAGCTCCAGTGAAATTTCCCCCAGAAAAGAAAGAATTTTATTTTTAAACTGTATTTTCTGTGTCAGCAGAATGACAAACAGTACAAAAAAGAAAATAAACGGAAGCTGTACGGCAAGAGTCTGGAATTTCTCGGCATAACCCGGATATCCGTCCCATTCGTACCAATATCCTTTTGTCTGTAGTGCGAACAGCGTCTTTTCATAGAAAAAGCAGGTCATCAGAATATCGATTACGATGACGAAACCATAGTATTTCCGGCAAAAAGAAAGCACTGGCTTTTCATATCGGGCAAACAGAATGCCCACCAAAAGCATGAGCGTCGCATTATACCACCATTCCCCGTGGAACCATGCGCCGCCGGAGACTGTCTCATTGTCGTGCCCAAGAAACAGGCTTCCTGCCACCATAGCGCATAAAACGATGCCATAGACCAAACAGGCCGCGCCCTTCTTTTTGATCGGTTTAAAGACCAGATAAAACAGCAGATACAGAAAGAGAACCTCCACAATATACCACATCTGCGTATTCATCAGCGTCCAGCCTGTCAGATAAGAAAGCAATTCCCCCTTCCGGAAAGAATAGCCGGCGGCGGCCGAAACTGCAATATATACAAAATTGCACATATAAAAAGGAATCACGATGACAGGCAGACGCTTTTTCAGAAAACCGTTCAGATAATCCGGCTTGTCCCGCAGACTGCTGTATAGCCCATAACCGGAAAAGAAAAAGAAAACGCCGACAAAGCAGACGCCGATATCCACCATGAACAGCAGGATTCCCGTATCTTCTCCCGCAAAATAAATCGTCTGCGACATATGATGCAGCATAATACCGACAGCGCAAAAACCAAGCAGCCCCTTTGAAACCGGAAGCGACAGCGCATTCTCGTGCCAGAAGCCCTTTCCCTTCATCTGCGCATTCAGCAGCAGAATAACTGCCAGCACGCTGTAAAAAACAAAATAAAATTCTTTTGCCATCTCCGCTCCTCTCGCCGCATGCGTATTTTCCGTCCACAATATGGAAAAGCTTTCAGGAAATTCCCAAAAGCTTTGATCAAAATTACCTATATCTAACATAGCATTTTTTGTCCAAAAGTCAAGTAAAAAAAGCGCAAACTCCACAGCCCTGCAGCTTGCGCTTGAACTCCACTACGATTACAGCATCAACATCTCCGATACTTCTCTGCAAGCTACTCGTAACGACACAGTCCCTGTGCATACCAGTCACAGTTATGACAGGAATTTTCGAAAATTTCCGCCGTCAGATTGCCGCTCACAATATGTAATAATTCCGCAATCGGATAAACACGTTCCGCCTCAAGCCCCAGAGCCTGCGCCAGCGCCGCATCTTTGGATACGACATGGTCATTATCCAGCTTACAGCCCTTATCCCCCAGATTCGGACACTCCCTGCATATCTCGTCCGGTTCGGTAATCAGTCTGATTTTCCGGTTTTCCCCTTCACACAAGATATCTCCCGGCTCTCTCTGCCTTTTTTTCTCCTCCGGTCCGGATGACGGCGCCCACAGCCACGTTACCACCTTCTGCATATTCCTGCAGAATGCCTCGCTATAACCTTTTCCCACATAGAGCGCACTGCAGAAAAGATGATGCACCCGCAGCCGCATCATAATAAGCCGGCCTTCAAAAGACGTGTTCTAATCTGTCCGCCGACGACAAAACCGAGCACGACGGAAATAACATCTTTGATCAGATAGGGTGCGGATGCCAGCAGAAAAGATTCCACCAAGCCCATCTTCATAACGACCATGAACTGTATTGTTCCAAATAAATGACAGACAGCCAGTCCGGCTGTCCCAAGCAGTATACCTGCTATCTTATTTTTCATCTGCACACCGATGCCGCAAAGCAGCGCCATGCCAAGAAATCCCCAGATAAAACCACCGGTATAATTGACAAGCGCCTGTGCGCCGCCGGTAAATCCCGCAAAAACGGGAACACCTACCGCACCGAGCAGAATATATACCAACACGCTTGCTGTTCCCAGTTTCCATGCCAGCACCACGCCCGCTAACGCTACCGCAAAGGTCTGTAACGTGATTGGCACGCCCGAAGGCATTGGGATGGAAATCTGCGAAAGGACCGCCAAAACCGCCGCGAACATTCCTACGCCGACGATGTCTTTTGTCGTGATCTTCGTATTTCCTTCTTTATCTTTTTTCATCGTTTCATTTGTTAATTGTTTAGCAGTTTCTCTCATGGCAATAAAAACTCCTTCTATATTGTATTCTGGTTCTTTTCCAGTATAGAAGGAGTTGCCGCAATTGTCAACCACATTTTTATTTTAGTTAACAATCTTATTTATTATATTAGCTGACCGATGTAATCGCAGAGGAGTTCTCACTATACTTCTATCTCTTCAAATAATTCATCAAAGGTTATCTTAACATTTGGAAAATGGATTATTCTTATGCTCCGGTATATCCTCAATTAATTACATTACCCTTTCCTTATTGCTCATAACTCATCTTCCTTTCCTTCTCATAAAGATGAAATCTGGAGTTATTTTGTATCATTCTATCATAAAGTCAAAATGATTTCCATTTGCATGAACTGCCCATCACGGATTCATCGCCAGATTCTTCAACTCTTCGATCAGCTTCATATCCTCCGCGCTGATCTTCAGATTGGAATTCAGGCTCTGCCCGTCCGGGGTCGTGACATTAATCTCGATAATGCTGCCCTCTTTGACGCCATTCTGATAGACCGCCGTCATAAATTTCGGAAATTTGGGATGGTTCTGTTTAAATTTATTCCATAGATTTATCATTTGTAAAATGGATGCCGGATTCTGAAATCCCATCGTGATCACCATTCCTTTCTATATAACTATCTTCCTGTCCATCTGCCTAAACACGCTGCAGCTGTCTGCCTATTCCGCCTCGTCTTCTGCCGGAATGACCGCTATCTGCAATTCTTTCAGATGTTTTTCGTCTACAGTTCCCGGCGCTTCCGTCATCAGGCCGGAAGCATCCTTCACTTTTGGGAATGCAATGACTTCCCGGATATTGTCCGCATGAACGGGCAACGTGCCAAAACGGTCGAGACCGTAGGCCAATCCCGCATGCGGCGGAACTTCGTACTGGAACGCAATCAGCAAAAAGCCGAACTGCTCCCATGCCTGCTCTTTCGTGAAACCGAGTACCTCGAGCATTTTTTCCTGAATGTCATCCTGATGAATCCCCCTTGTATCAAGTTAATGACACGAACTTTTTGAAGTATTTTACTCTTTAGCCTTCTTTCATCCGTCAGTATATGCTTTTCTTCCAGCCTGTTTTGCTGCTTTAGCTGCCATTTTTACTGTTTTTAAGTAAGCGCGCTCAACTGGAGAAATCGTGGCTGCCTGATACTTTTGATATTCTTCTTTTGCTTTTTTCATTGCCTGAGAATGGCTTACTCTGCCACTATGACTGAGTATTTTTCTGTTTCCCGACGATAATACTGAATCAAGCTGTTCAACATAATCATTCATGTACATTGGGCGATGTTCAATCGCATTAATTTCCGCCAAATCAAAATAACCAGATACCAGATTATTTAGTATCTTTAGTTCATCTTCCTTTAAATAATTCTTTGCAATTCCAATATCTTTAAGAGCAGGCAACTCTCCCGAAAAAGATGTCAATCCCATAAAAGGTTTTTGGGCATCAGCACGCTCGAAAACTATTTCTGCCGCAGTATGTCCATGCGCTGCGAAATGAAGCTTATTTTGCACTATTTTAAAAAAAAGAATCGACTCCTCACTATGGGGGTCATAATCTACACTTGTGGCATATAAATCCAAGACCTGACGATAAAGCACTTTTTCCGATGAACGAATATCGCGAATACGGTCTAAAAGTTCTTTCCAATAGTTCCCGCCACCATTGCCCTTAAGTCGTTCGTCGTCCATCGTAAAGCCTTTAATCATGTATTCCTTTAAACGCTCTGTCGCCCATTTTCTGAATCTTGTTGCTATAAGAGATTTCACTCTATATCCAAGGGATATAATCATATCCAGATTATAATATGGTATCTCTCTTGTAACCTGCCTTGTTCCCTCCTGTCGAACCTGTCGGAATTTCCGACAGGTTGAGACTTCCTCTAATTCTCCCTCTGCAAAAATATGTTTTATGTGTTCTACAATATTTGTTCGTGATGTTTGAAACAATTCAGCCATTTGTTGTTGAGAAAGCCAAACCGTTTCATCTTGTATAGTAACTTCAACATTAGTTAATCCGTCTTCCGATTGATAAATTAAAATTTCACCTTTGTTCTCATCCACAGATTCATCTCTCCCTGTCCGCTTTATCTTCTCTAAAACTCATAATATAATTCTGCCATAACAATTTTATTATTTATAATCTTTTTGAGTTCATCATCCTCAGTCAAGAGACATCCTTGTATCAGTTTATCACTTGCACCCGTTATTTTTTTAATAACGGAATCACTTAAACCTGCCTTGAGAAGTTGTCCTATTCCATACTTGACAATGCTGGTTACACTTGTAACTTCTATCAGAGTCCCTAAATAGTCAGGAATCCCAGAAGAAGATGTAATCTCCCCCCATGGTTCTCCATTCCCATCCATAAAAACCAAGTCCTCATTGCTCTTTACTTTATTCTGAAAAACAAATTTCTGTACTTGCTGTAACTGTCTTGACAATTTGGGCGGCAAACGAAGTTCAAAACCATTTACTGTAATAAAACCATAATATTCATCAAAATTCTCCCATTTGATTTTTCTCAATTCACGATATGTGATCCCATAAAGCATCATCATCTTTATTCCAATAGCCGCCATTGCTTTCTTAAGATCCGTAGCCCCTCCCCATTCCGTGTCTTCAAGCTGTTCATTTGACCATGCCAAAAGTTCTTCGGCTTGCATAAACGTCAACGGTTCCTGTTCAACTATACCCGCAAGCAAGTCACATTTCTCAATATATGCCATCATTCGTTTCATATATGAGTTTTCCCGCAAGCGGTTGAAAGAAATTGCATCATATAATTCAGGGTTTGCAATATCTGTAGTCTTTCGGATGTAGTTAAAAAACAATCCTACCACGGTAGCATATCGCTTAGCCTTTGTCTTGCTTTTATATCGCTGTATATCTTCCACATTATAAATCAGGCTCTGTAATATAAATTCAACATCTATACCCTTAAGTAAAATACGGAGTGGTTCTCCCGACAAAGAATTTCCCCAATGTATTTCCAGATATTCGGTAAAATTCATTACATCACTTTTATAATCTGGATATTCTGTTATAAAGTCATCAATAATTTTTTGATAATTCATGCAATTAGCCTTTTCCAATATTTTATATTATTATATGTCTAGAATTTTCATATGTCAATTGCAATATATAATCCGATAATATTGCGATTTCATATATGCTTTTCCTTGTTTTTCTCGCATATTTTCTTATATGTATCCGATAAAACATTGGATTATAACTAATGAATAAAGCGGAGAATCATCAAACTCTCCGCCTTCTATCTTTCAACTTGCAATAAACCACCGCCATACTCACAAACGTCGCCACAATCGCCGGTGCTATAATCCCCGCCGGGTTCACGCTGCCGTACTGACTCCTATAGGCAATCATATTTACAGGTATTAACTGCAGTGATGAAATATTGAGAATCAAAAACGTACACATCTCATTGCTTGCAACACGCCTCCCACTCTCATCCGCATACCCCGGCGTCCCTCTCTCCTCCTCTAGCTTCGCCAACTCCTCCATCGCCTTAAGTCCCCCTTGTGTCAAGTTAGTGACACGAACTTTGTGAAAAATATCTTGTAATAATGGTTTTTTCCTTTCTCTTATTGTTGAATAATACCAAAACAAGAAAATCAATATAATAAAAGCAGGATTTCTCCGTTTCATGAGTTCCTGCTTTCACAATCCACCGCAAAATTCATTATGCCAGTTGTAAATCATTCTCAAGTCTTTCCACTACACTCAATGGCAAATCTAAATCCTCTGCAATTTCCTCTTTTGTCATTTTTCCTCTTTCCAGCATACGCTTTGCTGCTTCAATTTTTTCTTCATTTAAAAGCTGCTCCATGATTTTACTCATAATTTTTCGTCCTTCC
>CAJTUC010000034.1 GCA_910579395.1 uncultured Lachnospiraceae bacterium
GGCGAATAGAGCCGCCGGGATTCCCGCGCCTGATGCGAGCAGGCCGCCCTGGGTCGCACCGGTGATCAATCCGTTTATGCCGGAACCTAGTGCTTCCTTCCAGTCGATTTCGCCGCCGCTTGCCTTCTGGGATACGGCGGAGCTTAGGAAGCCGCCTCCGAAACCGAAAGCGCCTCCGAGTCCTATTCCCCATAAGATGTGTGCTATCTCGCCTGTCGGGTCTACATAGTCCGCCGGGTCGTTATCGCAGTAGCGGTAGCTGTTCAGGCCTCTCTTTACAGGGTCTTTGGACAGCATCCTGCCGTTTGCGCTGTCGTAGAATCTTGCCTGGGCGAAGTATTTTCCGATCACGGGGTCGTAGCGGTAGCTGGTGAAGCGCAGGTTTTCTTCCAGACCGGACGGGATTTCTGTTCCGGGTCTTAAATCGCCCCAGATATCGCGTTCCGCATAGTGCTGCATTGTGCCCTGGCTGTCTGCTGCAAAGAGCGGGCTTCCATAGATGTCGGAATGGAAGAAGGTCTGGCCGGACGGGGTGGTCTGGCTCAGGCGCTGGTGGCCGTATCCGAAGATAGTCCTGGTGCTTCCGGCATCGGTTTCGTATGCCAGCAGTTCGTTGTTCGTGGTGCGCAGGAAATCAGGTATATACTGCATTTCCCGGCTGTAAAGGCCTTCCGCCGCTGTCCGTTTCTGCACGTTCTTTACGCACATCTGCAGGGCGTTGTAGGTATAAGCCGTCTCTTCGCCGTTTTCGATATTCTTCCCGAGGGTCATCCGTCCTGCGGTATCGTATACATACTGCCGGACAATGTCATCGCCTCTGCGTTCTTCCGTCAGGTTGCCGCATTTATCATACCCGAAGCTGTAATCTATGCCGTCCTCTGCCAAAGCGGTAAGCTGGTTTAAGGCGTTGTACTGGCATGCTGCTTTCTGAATGCCGTTCAGGCTTTTTGTAAGTCTGTTCCCCAGTGCGTCATAAGTATAGGCTTCCGTCGTTTCGCCGTTCCGGTAAGCGATAAGCTGTCCGATGGCATCGTAGGTGTATGCCGCCGTTCTGGCAAATTCCGGATTGCTTCCGGTTCTCTTGGTTCCGGTGATCCGCCCCATAACATCGTAGGTAAGATCCTCGTCCATAAATACCGTTTCGCCGAACCGGTATGACGCCTTTATGGGCTGTCTGTTGGCATTATAGGCATAGGAAGCCGTACTGCCGGGCTGCATGACAGAAGTTACGTTGCCTGCCGCATCATAGGTATACTGCGCGGTGATCTTTTCTATCCGTTCGGCTGATGCCTCTGTGCCTTCCGTTACTTTCAGGAGACGGTTGTTTCTGTCGTAGGCAAAGGCTGCCGCGCTGCCGTCGGCATATTGGATGCCTGTGCGGTTGCCTGCCGCATCATAGGTAAAGCCTGTTGTGCGTCCGTTGTGGTCTGTGACGCCGGTAAGTCTGCCGATCGTGTCGCGCTCCATTGTGGTAGTGCCATTCCAGTCGAGCATTTCTACCAGCTCGCCCCGTTTGTTATAACGGAACGCTGCCGTCCGTCCGTCGCTGTATGTCATTGACGCGGGTCTGTTGTTCAGGTCATACGTTACAACAGTCTCACGCTGCTCTTCGTCCGTGACGGATACCATGTTGTCGTTTCCGTCATAGCCATAGGTCTTTTCCTCCAGCATGGGGTCGATTTCTTTGATCATACGTCCCTTTTTATCATACTGGTAGAGTGTAATGCTGCTCTGCTCATCTTCTCCTGACAGGCATTCCCTGATCCGGTTATTCATGGCATCATATTCGTACATAATGACATTGCCGAGAGCATCTTCCGTCTGGATCAGGTTTCCGCATGCATCGTATGAATAACGTGTAACATTGCCTTCCGCATTTTCCACTGTGGCGATATGTCCGTCCGCCGTATAGGTAAAAGCGGTCGTATTGCCAAGCGCATCGGTCATGGACGTTACCTGTCCCAGAAGGTCATACGCATAAGATACGGTGTTGCCCAGCGCATCCTCTTTCGTCAGCACCTGTCCGAGCGCATTGTATGTATAATCGGTAGTATTTCCTTCCGCATCCTTTACCGCCAAAAGGTTGCCCGCCGGTGAATAGCCGTATTCCGTGGTGTTCCCATTGGCATCTGTCTGGGTAAGCACTCTGCCCGTGCTGTCATAAGTATAGGCCACGCTGTGCCCCATGGCATCGGAAATCCGGGTCAGGCGTCCCATGGCGTCATATTCATAACCGGTCACCGCGCCTTCCATATCCGTTACGCTGGAAATTCTTCCGGTATTGGTATATGTCAGTGTCAGACTTCCTTCATTCTGGTCAGTCATACTGATCAGGCGGTCATTGGCATCATACACATAAACCCGGCAGTTTCCGTTGGCATCCGTAAAAGAAGTCCGATTGCCCGCCGCATCGTATGTGCAAGTCCATGTATTACCTTCCTCGTCCGTGCTGCCAATCAGTCTGTTCAGGCTGTCATAGGCATAGGTTCTCTCGCCGCCGAGCGGATTGGTCTCTGCGGTCAGATTGCCGTTTCCATCGTAGGAGTATTCCGTAATGCCGCCCTTTGCATCGGTAATGCGTATCAGCTGTCCTCTGCCGTCATAAGCAAAAGATGTCTCCTGCCCTAACGGGTCGGTCATTTTGACCAGACGGTTATTGGCATCGTATTCATAGCCGGAAATATGCCCTTCCGCATCCGTTATCTGAATGCAGTTGCCGTTTTTATCATAAGCATAGGCTGTCTTTCCGCCGTCCGGCGCCGTCTCTTCCGCAATCCTTCCCATGCTGTCATAGGCATAGACTGTTGCATGGTTTTCCTTATCGGATACTGCTGTCAGATTGCCGTCGCTGTCATACTGTGCACTTTCCGCATGCCCGTCTGTATCTGTCACGGAAACGATCCGTCCCAGTTTATCATAGACAAATGTTGTGGTTCCTGCATCAGTCTGAATGGACTGCAGACGGTTTTCCGCATCATAAGCATAGGAAACGATATTGCCGTCTTCGTCTGTTTTCGTCAACAGATTTCCCGCTTCATCATAAGTATAATTGACACTGTGCCCAAGCGGATCCGTTTCACTCAATACGCGTCCTGCCTGATCATAGGCATATGTCCGCTGTCGGGATAACTGGTCTGTAACAACAGTGACCTGTCCCATACAGTCATACGTATAACTGACGGTTCCGTCGGCCGCATCACGCACCTGGATCAGCTGATTGGCTGCGTCAAAGGAATAGCGTGTTACGCCGCCGTTTTTATCTGTCTGCGATGTTCTGTTGCCGAACGCATCATAGGTACGACTTATGCTGTATCCTAACGGGTCAGTCTCCGTAATGAGATTGCCTTTCTCGTCATATGCGAACCGGTATTCATTGCCAAGACAATCCATCGCGAGGGAAATCCTGCCGATCTCGTTATATTCCAGACACTGCTTATTTCCCATCCTGTCGGTGATTGCGGTCCGGTCGCCGTTTTCATTATACTCGAAAATAATCTCGCCGTCCGTATCTTCAACGGATAACAGATTGCCTGCCGCCGAATACTGATAGGAAACTGTCCGGCCTGCCGGGGAAGTATAGGAAGTCATCCTGCCGATGGCATCATGCGTATAGAAACAGATATTTCCGTCCGGGTCCGCTGCCTGTTCCAGATGATCATCGTCATCGTAAGTATAAGTCCAGACATTGCCGCTCCTGTCGGTAAAGGAGATCAGGTTGTCATTTTCATCATAAGTATAAGAGTTCTTATTCCCCCTCTCATCCTGCATTTCAATCAGGTTGTTATGCGCATCATACTGGTACAGATTTACCGCGCCGTCACGGCCGACAACTCTTGTGGGCTGGTTCTGGTCATTATAAACAGCGCTTTCCTCTGTGCCATCCGGATGAATCACATGATTCATGCGTCCATAATCATCATACTCCATTCGGGTCAGATTGCCAAGAGCATCCGTCTGTTCTGTCAGCTGTCCCTTTTCATTATAACGATTATGGATATTCGTTCCGTCGAGTGCAATATCAATGATATGTCCGGTCTCATCATAAGTATACTGCGTGACATTTCCGAGTTCATCAGTAAAACTGGTCACTCTGCTTTCCTCATCATAATCCGCAGAACTTCTGCCTCTGCCTACCGTAAACTGTTCCGTTACCCTTCCCAGCATATCATAAGTATTTGTCAGATAAACTCTACCCGAGAAATCCGAAATTGTCAGCAGATTGCAGGCATCATCATAAGTAAACGCCATTTTCCGGCCGTCCGGATTGGTCACTTCTGTCAGTCTGCCGTTCTCATATGCGAAACCGACCGTATTTCCCATGGCATCCTTTATGCTTGTAATGCAGCCGTTTGAATAAACGATATCCATACCGGCTCCATGCCGCCCTTCCATACGGATGATCTGTCCATCGGTGTTCGACTGAAAACGACAGGATACAAGACCATTTTCCATAATCCGGTTCAGGCATAACTGCCCATCAAATATATATTCCGTCCCATCCGAAGCCGCAACAGAATAGGAACCGTCCTCATTCGCTCTCATGGTATAGGAAGCTGCATCACCGTCCACTGCCTGGAAGCTTCCATCCTCTGTATTTCTGACAAAAGCGGTCACATCGCTGTACGGCGTATAAAAATACGCGTACTCTTCATCCATGCACAGTAAATAATTCATGGAGTGGCTCCATTTTCTCCCCAATACACCCTGTCTTATCTCTCTCTGGGAATCATACATGGTCGTAAAATGCAGTCCGTCTTTACCATGGTCTTCAAGCCATGTATAGCTCCACAGGAATGCGCCTGTCAGAGCGTTTACCGGGTCATTTCCCATATAGGATCTTCTGCCGTCCGGATATGTCCTGCGGTTTCTGCCCTGTGCAAGACCGCTGTTCTTCTGGGTATCGGTCATAATATACTGTTCTTTCGTATACTTGCCGGTACCTTCCGCATTATTTGCCCTCACGGAATAACCATGCCGGGTATTCGGTGCCAGCCCGGTAAAAATCTTATACATCCACTCCCCGACGGCTCCACCGACAGCGGCACTGCGAACAGCCCTGCTAAAATAAGCGATCGTTCCGTTTTCTGTCACATGGTAATTGACATTATCAAACAAAATATCATAGTTTTCCGCATATTCTACCGGCTTCCATCTTACGATAACGCTGTCGATCGTAGCGATCGCATTGACATCCAATGGCTCTGCAGGCACCGGAACGCGTGTCCGAATGGTCTGCTGAGAGCTGTATCCGCTGGAACCGCCTGCATTGATCGCACTCACTGCATAAGTATGATCTGTACCCGGCTCTAATCCGTTGAATGTTCTGGTTGTCGCTGTTCCGTTGTAGACAGTGCCATCAAACAGGACTCTGTAACTGGATGCACCACTCACGGCACTCCAACTTATGGTAACAGAATTGGTTGCCGCCGTGGCCTTGATATTGGAAGGTACTGCTGGCGGTCTGACCAGCGTTGTAACCCTCGCTGTTGCAGAATACGCACTGGTTCCCGCAGAATTTTTTGCACGTACTTTATAAGTATAACTGGTGCTTGGCTTTAATCCCGTAACCGTCTGATAAGTACCTGTTAAACTATAGGTAGTTCCATTAAACCACAGTTCATATCCTGTAGCTCCCGATACCCAGCTCCAGGATACCGCAACGGAAAAGGATGAAGGCGTTGCCCGGATATTCGTCGGCACAGCCGGCGGCGCTACTAAAGTCCTTATTGTTTTATAAGCAGAATAAGTACCATTTCCTCCTGCATTATTTGCGCGAACCCGGTAAGAATAGCTCGTATCTGAACTCAATCCGGTAATCGTCTTGGAAGTTCCGGTCACATTATAAGTATTATTACCCATTTGGATATCATAGCTGGTCGCACCTGCCACTGCATCCCATGTTATGGTAATGGAATTCTTTGTCGATGCAGCATTCACATTTACAGGCGCAGCCGGCGGATTCGGAATCGTAGATACCGTTTTCGCGGCACAATACGAGCTGGAGCCATCCGCATTATTTGAACGAATCTGATAGCTATAACTGGTGCCGGGATTCAGCCCGGAAATCGTATAAGAGCTTCCATACGCCCTGTATGTTCTGCCATCGAACAGCACATCATAACTGGCCGCTCCGCTTACCGCATTCCACTTCAAAGTAACGGAATTTCTCGTCGTAGTTACCGTAGGCGAAGCGGGCGGCATTGGCGCTGTTTTAATTGTCTTTGCGCTGCCATATGCGCTGGAACCATCGTCATTATTCACGCGAACCTGGTAACTATAGCTGGTATTGGCACTCAATCCGGTAACTGTCTGAGAAGTTCCGGCAACATGATACACCTTGCCGTTAAAAAGCAGATCATAGCTGGTCGCACCGCTCACTGCTGCCCAGCTTACCGTTACGGAATTCTCGCTTGTAGTCATACTGATATTCGTCGGTGCTTTGGGCGTCGTCCGAACTGTCTGTGATTCACTATAACTGCCAACAGTTCCGTTCGAAATCTTGGAACGAACACGGTAAGTATATGTTAAATTTGCCGACAAGCCGATAAATTCTTTAGAAGTTCCGGTCACCGCATAAGTCCGTCCGCCAAACAATACGTCATAACCGGATGCACCGGACACAGCATTCCAGCTGACCGTGACAGAAGTATCTGTTGCTTTATGGGAAATGCCCGCTGGTACAGACAGGCCCTTCGCAGGTGTCCTGATCTTTTTTTCACTGCTGAACGTGCCTTCTCCATCCACACTCCTTGAACACACTTGATATTTATAGTCCGTATCAGCCGACAGACCTGTAAAAGTCTTGGATGTAACCGATGCTGCTACATTATACTTTGTTCCGTTAAAGGATACCGTATATCCTGCGGCCCCGTTTACCGCTTCCCAGCTCACCGTAACAGAATTCTCCGTACATGTAGCACTTGTAGAGGACGGGGCTGCCGGCGGCGTTGTCACGGTCATTTCGGCAGTAAAATTACCGGCAGCACTGCCATTCTTCGCACCGACCTTAAAAGGATAACTCTTATTCGCTGTCAATCCTGTAATCGTTTTGGACGTACCTGTGACATTGTAAACAGTTCCATTGAATACAAGATCATATCCCGTTGCACCGCTTACCGCATTCCAACTGATCGTTACTGACCTTTCCGTCGCGGTCTTTCTGATATTGGCTGGCACCGCCGGCGCCTGTACCTGTGTGGTGATACTTCTGGATGCACTATATGACCCAGAACCATCCGCACTCTTACAGCATATCTGATAAGAATAAGAAGTCTTCTGTGCCAGTCCGGTGAACGTTTTGGATGTAACCGATGCCGATACATGATAATCCGTATTATTAAATCTGACAATATAACCGGTGGCACCGCTTACGGTATTCCAGTTTAACGTAACGGAATTACTGGTACTTGTGGCACCCATGCCAGTCGGAGCCTTGGGCGGCGTTGTGACCGTCAGCTGTGTTGTGTAGGCACTGGTTGAACTGGCATTTTTAGCCCGAACTGCAAAGGAATAGGCTCTGCCGGCAGTCAGGCCGGTAAATGTTCTGGATGTGCCGTTGACTGCGTATGTTGTACCATTGAACTGAATATCATAGCCGGTGGCACCGGTTACCGCTCCCCAGCTTATCGTTGCAGAAGTCTCCGTCGCGGTCTTTTTGATATTAGAAGGTACGCTGACCTTCTGTGCCTGTGTCATGATGGACTGCGTACTGCTGTATTCGCCCGTTTTCGTACTGTTTTTGGCGCGTACCGCATAAGTATGGGACGTACCGGGTTTCAATCCGGCAAAACTTTTCGACGTAGATGTTACACTATAAACAACATTATCAAATAATATGTCATAACCGGTAGCGCGTGAAACCGCACTAAAACTAACGGTTACGGATGATGTAGTTGCCGTTGCTTTTACATTCTGCGGAACAGCCAAAGGTTCCGTATCGTAAAAGCCATGCCTGATCAGTATTTTTGCCCCCTCAGAATCGACTGAAGTGTGGCTGCCATGTGCGGTAACAACAACACGATACTGCTTGCCATCTTCCAAATGACTCTTACTGGTATAGGAAGTTACCGTAAGATTATCCACATTGTAAACGGCATGGCTTTCGCCAACGATGAGCATGTATGCGTGGTAGCTCACGGCCCCTGGAACCGCAGACCAGTTTGCGGTAATAGAACCATCCTGATTCAATGTTAAACTTAAATTTAATTGTGACATAATTTCCTCCTTTTTTTCTATAGCTCTTTTATTTGCCGGCTATATAAGAAAAAGAAAGAAACCCAGATATTGTAAATCACTTTATCTAAAAAATTTAATTATTCAGATAGTTCCCGTTCAAAAAAATTTCTTTTTCAGCGGCCCGCCTTCTTACAAGCCCCCTCATTATTTTTCCGCCTGCATAAATAAATCTGTCAAACTCTGCAGCCGCGCCGTCGATATCGTTACGATTGAGTTTCTTTAAAAGGGTACTTCTTTTCAAAGTACCGGCTCCAAGATTAAAAGTAAATGACACCAGGGCATCGAACATATTCTGCGTGATCGGTACGACAACATACTTATTGACAGACCTTTCAAAAGACTTCAAATCGGTTTTAAAATAGTCAACCGCCTGACTTTCCGTGATCGTCATATCTGGCATGATGCCCGCCGTATGCCCATATCCGATCGTCCACACCCCGGTACTGTCGTCATATGCTTTCAGCCTAAGCGACTCATACGACCTGATAAAATCAATTCCTTTTTGTGACGTTACAAATTCCATTGTCCATTTCCTCCATAGTCAGTAAATATTCTGAAAAAAGTAATCATTTTGTTCCGTGTTCATCGACGTCCTTTTTCATTTCTACAAGTATGCTCATTAGAAATTGGGGAAGAGCGACCCCCAGTCTTCCGGCGTTTTCCAATATGGATAAAAGCTCATTGAGCGTAAGCCATATAGTGACGAGAAAACCGAAAAAAGTTTTTGTCTGATATGCAATTCCCATCTCTCCCAGCAAGGCATACAGGATATAATCTGTACTGATCGCAGCCAGAATTGTTACGATGTATCCGGCTTTTTTGTATATCCCGATAATGCTTTTTTTACTGCTCCATCCATATTTTTTGCTGTTCGGATGCTCCACCGCTTCTTTCTTGGATGCCAGCATACCGGAAATGTAATCTGTGATCATCAATAATAACAATAATATCAGTGCCGGAGATATCATTTCCAGCTCATTTCCAATGACCGTACATGTCATCGTCGCAATTCCCTTGATCATACTTACCGATATTTTCCTTTCCATTCTTTAACCCCTCCTTATGTATTTCTCATCATCTTTCATATCCAAAACTTCTTTTTTTATCATTTCAATGAGCAATTTCTTAATCCGATGTACATATTGCCTTGAAATATCCAGTTCAGAAGCCACCTGTCTGTCTGCATAGCCTTTCAAGAATATCAACGCAAAAATCTGCTTCTTTTTTCCTTCAAGCTTATCGCCAATCCTCCGCAGTTCATCATTTATCAACATATCATCATATATGTTATCTACCCTCTTCTTCTCTTCCAGTTCCTGCTCCTCTATTTCAATAGTGTGATCGTTATATTGGCGGCTTTTCCTATACAATTCAAAATATTTATTTCTTAATGCGGTCGTTAAATACTTTATGACCTGCCCCTCGTCGTTGTAGAACACGATATTGCATACCGCCTCCCACAATGCCGCAGTAAACTCAGCATACATATCCTCCTCTTCATCCTTATACAGGATTCTTACATATTTCCTGATAAGAGGCTGAAATCTATGCAAAAGTAAGCCGAATTTCTCTTTATCTTTTTTTATCTCACATATCAGTTCAGAAATACTCAATTCTATCTCCCCCATTATGAGAAAAAAAAGAAAGAATTCCCGAAAATGTAAACCAAACCGATGTGTTAATTTCATGTAATTCGTGCTTATGAACAGATGATGGCATCACAAAAAGCCGGGTTCGAAAGAACCCGGCTTCTTGCTTCATCTTATTTTCATTTAAAAACCCCTTATATTTAGAATATCATGTTTTCTGCGGACAGTACCCAATTCGGTAAAATCTGTCAAAAAACGTGCAAAAATAACAAAGAAGCAGGTATTTGTATAAGTCCTGCTCCTTTGTCCCAGCTATCCTGATCCTGTTCTGCTTTTTACCAGAAATAAAACCCCCACGCTTCCTCCGTCCCTCTTACGAGCTTCACTCCAATTTCCCGCATACGGTCGTTCAGCCTGTGATACATAATATCTTTTTCCCAGCGGATACCGAGAAGATATTCCCGTTCTCTGCCCGTCAGGCAGGCGAAGTTTTGCTCCAGACACCTTTCGTCCTTTTTCATCCATGCGCCGAAAGGGCATTCCATATAAGCATTTTTCTCTCCGCTTTCCGCAATGGCATTCGCCAGTTTTTCCGGAAAATGCGCAGACTTGTCTCCCTGTAAAAATTTTATTCGCACCGCATTATTTTCCGTGGGAAGTTCCGTCAGCAGGATGCGTGATTCCAGTAAATGTCTGTATACCGCCTTTTCCACCCTGGCGCGTGGGACCGGATAGGACAGTTCCCGCATGATCTGTTCCACAGAATAGCCCCGGTCCGTCAAATGCCTGATCGCGCCGCCCGCCGCCACATCGAATGTAAAATCGGAGAGCGCGGCCTGAAAATAACTTTCTTTTCCGTCCATTCTTCTTATTCCCTTCCAATCATGCCGCCAACACGGCACAAATAGTCTACAAAAAATGTAGCATACTTTATGCCGGCCTTCAACGTTTTTACCCTTCTGATTATACTTCTTCCGGCCGGATTCCTGCCACTTACCGCCCACGCCATGACAATCCGCTTCTTTTATTGTATGATAATCACAACAGATGACGCACTCGCGAGTCATCCTCATAGTAAACAGAAAATTACCGCGGAGATTTTTTGAAGCAGCGTCCGTTCAAGCCGGACCGGAAAGGAGACCCCTCATGAAAGTAGAAATTCAGATATCCGAAGATATCGAGGAGCCTTACGCCGTTATCCATGCCAATCATATGACAGCTGAAATCCAACAGATCATGGAGATGTTCCATTCTCCCGGAAACGTCATTACAGTGACTGATAACGACCAGCTCATCGTTTTGGAACCTTCGGAAATCTATATGCTGCGAATGGAAAGTGAGCAGTTGAACGTCTATTGCCAGCAGAAAAAATATATATCCGGCAAGAGGCTTTATGAAATGGAAAAGCTGCTCGGCAGCGGATTTATGCGGATTTCCAAATCCACACTCATCAATCTGAAACAGATAAACAGCGTAGAACCGTCTTTTCACGGCACTATGCTGGTGATACTGAAAAACGGAAATAAAGATTATATTTCCAGAAAATATCTCCCCGCTTTCAAAAAGTATCTGGGGATTTAGGAGGTATGTTTATGACTTTACTGAAAAGAACAATCAAAAATTCCATGCAGGGTATCGGTATTGCATGTACACTCTATCTTCTCTTCGGTATGATATCCGACCAGCACAATCACGGAAGTTTTGTATTGGAGAACTGGCTTTTTACAAAACAGGCCATCGGCACGATTCTGGTAGGCATCGCATTTTCCGCACCAACTGAAATCTATCACAGCAACAGGCTGCCCTTCCTGCTGCAGGTACTGTTCCATTTGGGCATCGGCTGCACCGTTTATACCATTGTCGGCTTTTCTGTCGGATGGATTCCGGTACAGCTTGGATGGAAAAGCTGTGCGCTCATCATTTTTCTTCAGGCCGCCACCGCCTTCCTCATCTGGCTCGCCTATGCGTTTTATTATTGGAAACTGGCAAAGACGATGAATGAAAAGATACGGGAGAAAGAACAAGAATGAAAAATGCCCCAACGGGGCATTCTTCTTGGAAAATCTTCATTACCTTTTAAATTTGACGGCCGTACCATAGGCCATGACTTCCGCAGCGCCCTGCATCACCGCTGCGGAAGCATAACGGATATTAACGACCGCATCCGCTCCCAGCTTTTCGGCCTCTTCCACCATGCGCTTTGTCGCTAACGCTCTGGCGTCGTTCATCATCTCCGCATAAGCTTTCAACTCACCGCCTACCAATGTCTTAAAACCCTGCGTGATGTCACGGCCAAGATTTTTGGACTGAATCGTGCTGCCCTTCACCATACCAAGCATTTCCAATTCTTTTCCACTGATATAATCAGTATTGACTAAGATCATCATCTTCTCCTCCTCTGATTTCTTTTATTCTGCTTATTAATACACCGAGCATCACCACCGCCAGGATCAATGGAACTACAAACATTATAATCCTGATTCCGACAGGCACGCCGGGTACAATCGTTACAAATACTGCGAAGCCAATATAATATGCAATCGTGATAGAGGCAATGATAATTGGCGCTGCCATTTTTTTCCAATATTTCATCTCTATGCTCCTTTTTAAATATCAAGCTCTGGCGGCACGTCGATTTCATCGGAAACGTATTTGCCGTTCTTCTTACGCTGCCGCACACATTCTGTTAAAAGATATTCTATCTGCCCGTTAACTGAACGAAAATCATCTTCTGCCCAGGCCGCGATCGCATCATACAATTTGGCTGAAAGCCGAAGCGGCACCTGCTTCTTGCCCGAATCACCCATAGCAAGAACCCTTTCCTTTCTTAGTATAAACTGCCGGAATTCACAACCGGCTGTGCATCGCGGTTTCCGCAAAGAACAACGAGCAGATTAGATACCATTGCCGCCTTGCGTTCTTCATCCAGTTCCACCGTATGGTTCTCGTTCAAACGTTCCAATGCCATTTCCACCATGCCGACCGCACCATCCACGATCATCTTTCTCGCATCGATGATCGCCGATGCCTGCTGCCTCTGCAGCATTACCGCAGCGATTTCCGTCGCATAGGCCAGATAAGTGATTCTCGCTTCAATGATCTCAATCCCCGCCTCTTCGACTCTCCTCTGAATCTCGTTCCGTATCCTCGCCGCAACGATTTCACTGGAACCGCGCAGGCTGCCTTCATCCGCCACACCGTCTCCGGTGGTATCGACATTCGGCGCTACATCATAAGGATAAAGGCGCACGATATCGCGGAGCGCGCTGTCGCACTGCAGGGATAAAAACTCTTTATAATTATCCACGCTGAATACCGCTTTCGCCGTATCCACTACGCGCCATGTGACCGCAATGCCGATTTCAATCGGGTTCCCCAGACAGTCATTGATCTTCTGGCGGCTATTGCTCAGGGTCATGACCTTCAGGGAAATCTTCCTGCTGAACGCCTCTGCACCGGCTCCTGCCGATTTGCCTGCAGCCACTGCCAGCATAGCCGCCTGATCGCTCACATCCCCGCTCTGACTCAATCTTGTCTTAGCTGCCGGATTCACACTGGTACAGAAAGGATTCACGAAGTAAAATCCGTCCTCTTTCAAAGTGCCCACATATTTGCCGAACAAAGTCAACACGAGCGCTTCCTGCGGTTTCAGTACTTTCAATCCGCCCCAGAGTATCGAAGCCAGAACGATTACTGCCATTCCAGCGATGACCAGCACGGGATTCTCGTTCCCGGCAATGATTCCGGCCAGCGCAAGTATATACAGTAAAATAATGCCGAATAGTGCCGTCATTCCGTTCTTTTTCCCTGTCAAAATTTTCTCTTCCATGTAAAATGCCTCCTTTTGCTCTTCTATTACCTATGTGTCTCATAATAGAGATTCATTTCTATTTGATATCATTATGATATCACAATAATTCTTTTTGTCAAGAGAAAACATGGAATACCATCTATATTTTCGTTTCTGTTTTTATTTTGTTCAAAAGTAATCTATATTTTACATTATTTTATACCAAAGAAACGTTTGCATTTCACGAATAAATTAAAACTCTTATCGAACTGGCGACAGATTTTGATGAAGCTGATAAGATTTTATCGAAATATACCAGCTATGATTCAGATGCAGAAGAATTGCCTATCTTCAAGGTATGTTTGATTGTAAAATAATTGGCCGGAGCATCAGCGATATACATACAGACTATGTTGCACTACTTACTTCTATTGTAAACAAAAAATGGAGAGGGTAATAATCCATGGATATGGCACAAAAGAAAACAATTACAGAAAAAGCGCATGAAGTCACAAACATCTCAGAAAAATTTCAATTAATTCATGCAACTTATGAGAAACGCATTCCATTATAAATTTTTCTTTTCTTTTATCCAATTTGGTGTTATACTGGATTTATGCAGGTATAGTTCATCGGTAGAACACTAGCTTCCCAAGCTAGGGAGGGGGGTTCGATTCCCCTTACCTGCTTTTTTGTTTTGGAAAAATCTCACGACACCAATTTATCATAGTACTGATACAGCTTCTGCACACCGTTTTCCAGAATATAATAATGGCGGATATAAGGAATCAATAAGATTAATAAGAATACGATTAATATAAACAAGGCCGGCTGCGGCGCAATCAGCGTGCCTACAATAGCCAGCATCGTGAGCAGAGCAAAGATGACCGTCACGATCAGGTGTACGAGCCGCTCATGCTGAAAAAAACTGATCTGTATCAGCAAATCTTCCAGCTGCCGCTTTTTTTCCTGCTCCGTCATGGCATCTTCGCCCTGTCTCTCCCACTGCACTGACTGCGCCTCCATTTTTCTTATATAGCTCTTCAGCCGTTCCTCCATTTTGAATGCCTGTGCCTTTCTCGTCTGTTTGTTACTTTATAATTCTACCCCTTCATTACACTACAGACTTGTATTCACTCTACCATCCGGAACTCCATCTGGTAAGCCGGATATTCTTTTTTCTCCGCCGGCATCGGAAGCCCGCCCCTCATCAGGGCTGAACCATAATAGCACTTTCCGGTTTCCACGTCCTCATACAGAGCATCCGCAGCAAGTCCGTTTAACTTTATATAAGTTATCGTCATGTTTCCATGATTTTCTAACAGCACGACGTTCAAAAGCGCGGTTTTCTTATCTTCCGCTACGAACAGCCATGCCGCACAGGCATCTTGAAATGGATTTGACAGACGATAGTAACTACCGTTTTGAATCAGCTCGCTATATCTCTTATACTGTCTGATCTGTTCTTTGATTTCTTCTTTCTCTTCTTCCGTCAGCTTACCCGTGGAGAGTTCATATCCAAAAGTACCCGCCATTGCCACAACGCCTCTCGTATGCAGACTGGTACACCGGCCTGTCTGGTGATTCGGCACCGCAGATACATGGGAACCGACGGCCGAAATTGGATAAAAGAAAGAAGTTCCATATTGAATGCGCAGCCTGTCTACAGCATCCGTATTGTCGCTGCACCATATCTGCGGCGTATAATAAAGCATCCCGGCGTCAAATCTTCCGCCGCCGCCACTGCATCCTTCTATCAGTATGTCCGGATATCGCTGCGTCAGCTTTTCGAGGAAATCATATACGCCGAGCACATAATCATAAGTCACTTTTCCCGGATGATTGACCGCAGAATATACTTCTGCAATACTGCGGTTCATATCCCATTTGACATATTCGATATTTCCCTGGTCTAAAACTGCGCATATCTGATTGAAAATTAATTCCCTGACATCCTTTCTGGAAAAGTCGAGCATCAGCTGATTCCGGCCACGCACCGGCCCCCTTCCGGGAATCTGCATCGCCCAATCCGGATGTGCCCTGTATAAATTGCTGTTCTCGGAAACCATCTCCGGTTCTATCCAGATACCGAATTTCACACCGGCATCATTCACCTTCTGAATCAGCTCCCTGAGCGTACATCCAAGCTTTTTTTCGTTCACATACCAGTCGCCAAGGCCTCTGTCATCATCATCTCTGTCTCCGAACCAGCCATCGTCCATGACAACCATGTCGATACCGAGTTCTGCGGCGCCCTTCGCCAGTTCAACAATGGTTTCTCCGGAAAAATCAAAATATGCAGCTTCCCAGCTGTTGAGCAGTACCGGCCTTGACTGTCTGCCGTATCTTCCTCTGCATATGTGCTCTCTGATGCAACGATGGTACTTCGCGGATAAGGCCGAAAATCCGTTATCCGTATAGCAGAGAATCGTCTCCGGGACAATAAGGGACTCGTCCTTCGCAAGCGGGTAATGGAACTGTTCATCATGCAGTCCCATAATGACTCTTGTCTGGTCATACTGGTCTTTCTCCGCTTGAAAAAGAAAGTTTCCGCTGTAAACGAACAGCATACCGTAACATCCGCCGGCCTCTTCTGTTGTTCCTTTTTCCGCAAGAATGACAGCCGGATTATATTGATGACTCGAAGCGCCTCTGCGGCTTCCGATCACATAACTTCCGTGTGCGATTTCCGCCCGCTGCAGATTACGCTCCATTGTATGTCTGCCATAAAAGCTGAGCAGATCATAATCACCTGTCAGAAAATCCAAACACGACGATGCTGCTTTTTCCACAACGATTTCTTCTTTGCCGCAGTTTGTAATGACCGCGCTTCTCGTAATAATATCTTCTCTGGCAAGCACGCCGTATAAAAGCTTTACCCGGACGCCGCTTACCGCATCTTCCAGAAGAATTTCCAATGTCTGGGCTTCTTCTACCGGGGCATAGACTGCCGGAAGCCCCGGCAGTTCATACTTTCCTTCTTTTATTTCGTGACTGACATAACGCAGGTCACAGCAATCGGAATCATCCGCGTTATGAATGATAAGCGCATTGTTTCGGTAATCTCCCACACCCTGTACCGGATATTCCTGCGGCAGCACATCCATCGAATAAGTCTTGTCATTCCCCGCATCTGACGGATTGCCGGAAAACCCTCTGTCATAATAAGTCAACAGGTAATCCATATCGCCGGATATACTACTCCCATAGTACAAGTGCAGTAAAAAGCCGAAATCATCTACTTTCATCTGGTAAGTCGTGTGTTCTGTATGCAATGTAAAAATTCGGTTTTCACGTTGATAATGAATCGCCATAATTACTCCTTTTGCCCGCTTTTCACAGGTATTTTTCTCATTTATCAGAAGAATGCCCTTACTTATGACATCCCTCATTTCACTGGAAGAATGCCCGCTTTTATGGGCATTCTTTCGGGTGAAAAAGATTTGCTTCGCAAATCGTAGAACTTCTTGGCGTCTCGTCCTATGGCGAGACGACCTTAGAAGTTCTTTTCACCCTGCTATTTAACTGCTCCATTCACAACACCATTCAGAATCTGTTTCTGGCAGATCAGATAGAAGATCAGAATCGGAATCAGCGAAAGCAGATAAGATGCAAACGCAAGGTTATAGTTCGTTCCGAACTGTGACTGGAAGTTCAGCTGTGCCAACGGCAGTGTGTTCTGAGAAGAACCAGCCATGATGACCAGCGGTGTCATAACGTCATTCCATACAGCCAATGCTGTGATGACCGCAACCGTTGCGTGCATCGGCTTCATGATCGGAAAAATGATCTTCCAGTAAGTGTGCCATGTGGAAGCGCCGTCCACCCTTGCCGCCTCTTCCAGCGCCAGTGGAATATTCACCAGATAACCCGAATACAGCATGACGTTCATCGGCATATAGAATACAACATATAGCAAGATAACGCCGAACCAGTTCGCCAATCCCAGCTCTGCTGTCTGCTTTGCCAGAGGCATCATCAGAATTGCAAAAGGTACGAACATACCGCTGACAATAAAGAGATAAACAAAATTATAAAATTTACTGCCTTTATTTCTTCCTAAAGTATATCCCATTAAAGAGTGAATAATAATCGATAATACAACAGTCAATACGGAAATCAGCAAACTGTTTCTCAAAGAGCGCCAGAAATCCGTTACTTCCATTGCTTCCCTGAAGTTATCAAGACTCCATGTCTTGGGCAGGGATAAGATGCCGCTGATGCTGTTTGTCATTTCCGAAGGCTGCTTGAATGCGATGATGATCGTCATATACAGCGGAAAAATAATCGTTGAAAGGCCGAGAATCAACAGCACCATGACAGTTTTATTCGCTTTAACTGCGGTTGTTGTGTTTTTCATAGCTGCTCCTCCTTTGAACCGGAAAATTTCATCTGCGCAACAGAAATAGCGACAATTACAATAAAGAATACAACTGCGTTCGCACTCTGGAACCCGAACTGTCCGCCTGCCATACCATTGTTATAGATCAGGTAGGAAATGGATTCCGTGCTCTGTGCCGGACCACCCTTGGTCAATGCCATGATCTGGTCAAATACCATCAAAAAGTTCTTTACGCTGAGTACCATATTAATCGAGAAAAACGGTATGATCAGCGGGAAGGTCAGATGACGGAACTGCTTCCATCCGGTCGCGCCGTCCAGTCCGCCTGCCTCATATACATCTTCGGGCACCGTCTGGAGACCGGAGATATAGATGATCGTATTCATGGCGATCGCCTGCCATGCGCACACGATCATAATACCAATCCATGCCTTGCTCGGACTTGCAAGAATACTCGTGCTTTGCAGGCCGACCATATCCGCCAGAGCCGGTACAATATATGTGAAAAAGTAATTAAAAATATAACCAACGACCAGAGAGCCCAATATGTTCGGTAAAAAATATGCCCCACGGAAAAAACCTTTTGCCCGGATTTTACTGTTCAGGCCCAGAGCCAGAATCAGACTGATTATATTTACCACTATCGTTGTTACGATAGCCAGTTTGATTGTGAACAGGTAAGATTTACCAACACGGGCATCCGTGAACAGGTCGGCATAGTTTCTGAATCCGACCCAATCATAGCTTCCGAATCCCTTAAAGTTCGTAAAACTGTATATAACACCGCGGATCAGCGGAATGGTATTAAAACAAACGAACAACGCAAGAATCGGAATCGTAATGAGTAAAAAAGTTCTTTTTCTATCATTTTTCTGGGAAAAAATATTCATAGTTTAGTTCTACTCCTTTCCACCGTTTGCTGCTTCATAATCCTGCACCATGCGGATAATATCTCTGTTGTATCGCTGCCAGTTCGTTTCGAAGTTCGTAAGGAAACCATCTACATCCTGCTCGATCAGGAAGGTCTGTAACAGCGCATCTACCGACATTTCTGGAGGATAATAATGGTCCTGATAGTCTGTCATATTGCCGGATTCAATGAATTCAAGCATACCGTCCAGCATGGGAGAAAGCTGGAAATCTCCGTTCTTACAGGGGACCGCATTCTGGTCATCGATATACTTCTGCAGATTTTCATCCGCATACAGGAAATCCAGCACTTCATAAGCTGCTTCTTTATTCTCACATTCAGCCATCACGCAGAAGCCAAGGTCGATTCCTGAATTCAACGTCCGGCCTTCCGCCGTATCACTTGCCGGCATCACAAAAGAATCAATATTCATCTCAGGATTTACGGATAAAATCTGAGGCGTCGCATAGCTTCCGATTGTATACATTGCCGATTCCCCTCTTGCAAAGGCTGTACAGGCATCATTATAACTATACGCGAACGGCCCCTCCGGCCCATAAGGCAGAAGCTGTAAATATTTCTCGGACAACTCTCTGTATTCACTGGTAAAGGTCGTCTGCCCTTTGTTCACCAGTTTGGTCGCGTCCGCAGGCGAAAGTTCTACCGCCATCGCATTCCAGGGCGCAAGACAGGTCCATGTATCTTTAAAACCAAAATAGAACGGAAGAATGCCTTCAGCCTGAATCTCATCACATAATGCCAGAAGTTCATCCCATGTGGTAGGAATCTCCCAGCCATGTTCTTCGAACATATCCCGATTGTAAAGAACTCCTGCCGCATTTGCCACATACGGTATGATGTATGTTCCGTCCGTTGGAACCAGCTCTAACGCTTCGGCAATGTCCAGATAACCCTGATTAATATTCTGCATTCCTTCGTAGTCCGAAACGTCCGCCAGGATTTCCGCGTCCACAAAATAGGAATAGTTAATATCTCCGCCGATTCCTATGATGTCCGGGTAATCCTCTCTGATAAATCGTGTTTTCAAAATCGTTGTTGCATCGTTTGGGGAGCTAATCGTCAGATGAATATCGTCATGCGACGCATTGAACTCTTCTTCCACCAACTTGAAGTAGTTGGCCGCTTCCGGTTTGTACTGCACGATCTCGATTTCAATCTTCTGATCGTCTGAAGAAGCCCCGCAGCCTTGCACCGCCATCGCTGCAGCCGCACAGCATAATGTCAGTTTCAGGCACTTTATTCCTTTCTTTTTCATAGCTTTTCTCCTTCCCTTTTTTTGTAAAAACATTTTAACATACCTTTATGCTATCTGTATATAACACTATTTTGTAATTTTTATGGCTTTATGCTATTTTTATGTCGATTATTTAAAATGATGTAGCATTTTGGCATATAGCGTGAGAAAGAATGCCTTGAAAGGCAGGCACTCTTCCTGTAAAATTTGTTATATAAAGGGATAAGAGAAAGGATTGTTTATGAGCGAGGTTATTTTTTCGGTTTTTCCAAGTGAAAATTTTGTCGATCTTGGGCTGTATCAGTTCGGATGGGAACAGTGCGACCCTTCCCATTCTTTCGGCCCGGCTGCCAGGAACCATTATCTTTTCCACTTCTGCCTCTCCGGAACCGGCACGCTCTATGCGGACAATTCCAAAGGCATCTCCGAAACTTACCAGATTAAAAGCGGACAGGGATTCATGCTTTTCCCGCATCAGGTCTGTACCTATATTGCAGATCACGAAATTCCGTGGGAATATGTCTGGATCGAATTTGACGGCCTTCGTGCCAAAGAGACAGTAGATCTTGCCGGGCTTTCTCCCGACCAGCCGGTTTACAAAGCCCGCTATAAAGATATTTCAGAAACAATGAAGGAAGAAATGTTGTATATCGTGAACCATAAAGAGGAATCACCCTTTCATCTGATCGGGCATCTTTACCTGTTCATTGACAGTTTTGTCCGCTCCGCTACTTCCGGACAGATCAACAAAGGAAACAGTCTGCGCGATTTTTATATTAAAGAAGCTTTCTCTTTTATCGAACAGAATTTCCAGAACGATATTTCCATCGAGGATATTGCCTCTTTCTGCGGCCTGAACAGAAGCTATTTCGGGAAGATTTTCCGGGAAAATACCGGAAAATCCCCGCAGGATTTTCTAATTTCCTACCGCATGACCAAGGCGACGGAACTGCTGAAACTGACAAGGCTGTCAATCAGGGATATCGGAAATGCGGTCGGCTATCCGAACCAGCTGCACTTTTCAAGAGCCTTCAAGAACACCTACGGCGTCTCTCCCAGGCAATGGCGGAACGAACACGACAGCGGGAACCACTGAAATGATTCCCGCTGTTATATTTTTGCTATCTGACCGAAACGTTGTCCTGCATAACTTCCAGCGTCTGCTCTCCCACATGCAGCGAATAGGTCTCTCCCAATACGAGTTCCGGGCTGCTGAACACAACAGAAGCGCCCTTCTTGGCCGCAGTGTGGCGATACAGTTCTTTTCCCGCGGCATCGGTGATCACGATCTCGCTTCCCGCCTCGTAAGGTGTATCCAATATCCAGCGAAAAGAACATTGTTCCGAACCCTCGCCAAAAGTCTCTGCCATGCCCGAACTGCCGATTGCGAGAACAGTTCCGCCTTTGATGGTACAGATTCCCTCATTTTCTTTTCCGAAGTCAAGCGGCCCGTCATCATCTTCAGTCGGCCCGTCTATAACAAGTTCTCCGCCTTCTATAAAAAGATTCCCGTTAGAGTCAATGCCGTCCCCTTCCGCGTCGATATAAATGATGCCTCCCCGAATCGTCAGATTCGGCATATCCTCCACAACATCTTTGGAAGGATTCTTTTTCTGTTTGTCCTCTCCGCCATTGGCATTAATACCATCATCTTCTGCAGTAATGTCCATCATTCCGCCTTCAATCAGAACCTGATTCGCTTCCATGCCCTCTTTCGCCGCAATTTTCAGCTCTCCTCCGGTAATCTCCATCTCATATTTCGCCTGTACGCCCCTGTCTCCGGCTTCAATCAAAAGACTGCCTCCGCTTATCGTCACAGAATCTTTTCCCTTGATCCCGTTATTCGCAGCAGTTACTTCAATCGTCCCACCATCAATCTGCATGGCTGCCTTCGACTGGATGCCGTTGTTCAGACCAGAAAGTACCCGAAGCGAACCTTCACCGGCGAGCAAAAGGTCATCCTCCGCATAAATTGCCGCACCTTCCTTTGTGCCGCACTGTATTGTATTTTCTGTTCCCACCGCCAGTAATATCGTTGTGTGCTCCGCTTTTTCCACATAAATGACCGCTTCAGAAGGATTGCTGATATCGACGCCGCACAGCTCCAATAAAACCGGCTCATTATCATCGGTATCCACATATATCTGACCGTTCTGCAATGTCCCCTCAATCAGGTAATGGCCGCCCCGCTTAATGACCACTGTATTGCCGCCTTCTACTGCGCCTTTTCCGGTAATCTCGATATTTCCTGGCTGCAGGGAGATTTTGGTCTGTTCCGTATCGCCGCTTTGCATGATATATAAAATGCCAGACATGATAGCGGCAAGCAGCAGGATGGCGAGGGGGATGAATTGGGAATGCCCCCCTTTCATCGTTCTGGCCTCCGTGCCGGCTGCAGCGATACGAACTCCGTGCTTTCTCCGAACATTTCATCGAACCGGAAAAGTTCCGCTTCAAGCTGCCGTACCTCCGGTGCGACCGGTGTCTGGATGACACAGCCGCGCTGCAGCAGACCATGTTTTCCGATCGGTTCATCCGGCCGAAGAAGCATCATCATAACACTGGCACTGCCCTGACTGATTCTTGGTTCCGACTCCAGAAAAGCCCTGTCGTAAAACGCAAGGCTGCCTTCCAGCGTGCACTCGTACTCGATTCCCATATAGCACATCCCCCTCGGACAATCCTGTTCCAGATTCCGAAAAAAATCTTCTTTCTGCTTTTCCAGTTCTTCGGCTGTCATGATTTCCAGATACCGCGGATTTTTGAATTTCTCCTCGTTCTCTTTCCAGATATCAATGGGATAGACTCTGTTGATATAGCAGACGCCCTGACGGCCATCTGCTATGACAAAATTCAGTTCCGCTTCCTCTCCTACCGTCAGGCAGACCGGCATCTCCACATAATGCTGCTTTGTCCGTCTGCCCCATTTTACCATCATTTCCTGTTTTTCATCCAAAACAGGCAGGTGCTCTATTTCCGTGCGGAAGGTCAGTCTGGTCAGCCATAGAGTATTCCAGTCCATCGTCAGAAACGGACTGTCCTCCGACAATTCCCATCCTGCCCGCATCATCTCATAAAACAGGAAAAGGTTTTCGCTGTCCGCATCCACCGCACAGCCTTCATTCAATGCCAGCGGACCCGAATTCGCACTGCCCGTCTCCAGTTCCCGTTCTCCGAGCTTGATTGACACAATATTAAAAAACGGACATTCAGCAGGCACTACTTTCATACTCTTCCGATTCGTATGACGTTCCTGCCGGTCTGCATCACCTGATGTTCCCGTCACACCGGATTCAGTCAAAGCGCATTCTGCCATCCCGTTCTCTAACGGTTCTGCCTCTTCGGACACGATTTCCAGGACATACATCTCCGCCCTGTTTCCACTCAGCGTCATCCCTGCAATATGGTATACTTTTCCTTCCCATTCCACCGTTCTCCCAATCGGCATCACCTCATCGAATGTCTGGCGCGCCAGCCGCATCTGCTCAAAATTCATCTTCATTCCCTGCCTTTCCCTCAGCCTGCCTGTTCATTCCCGCCTTTTCAGACACCATCTTCCTGAACTCTTCCGTTTTCGACCAATACTTTATCCCCCAATTCTCAAAATTCCACTCTTCCATATAATCGTTGCACTCATAGTCGATGTAGAACAACTCCTCGTCCTGAACAACAAAATTGGTCGGAAAGTAATCGATGTTCGTATCCGCCGCATATAAAAGCCGGCACATTTCCCTGACCTGTTCCAGATACGCCGGCTTCACGGCATCCCTGAGCACCAGATCATAAACGGTATCACCTTCGATGTACTCCTTGAGTATCCGCTCTTTTTCGGTATCGACTTCCAGCAGTTTGGGCATTCTGATTCCTATTTTCCGCAGTCTTTCATAATCATGAAGTTCCGCTTCCAGTTTATTTCCGAACTGATAGTAGTCACAGGGCTCATGATGAATCTGTTTCAGCACATAACGTCGTTTTCCGTCCGTGACCAGATAGGCATAACCGCCTTTTCCTTTTCCAAGCAGCTTAATCATTGAAAATCCTTTATCGTTTACTTTATAATTCTCTTCCGCCATAGGAATATCTCTCCCTGCTCAGCCTGCGTTATTTGATGCAGGTCCTGAACTTATACTAGCACATCTCCAGAAATTCTTCAAAGGAAATCCCAGCAAGCTGTTCCCCGGCCTCTCCGGCATCCCGCAGCCGCACGGAAAGCGTCTTTGCAGAGCATTCTTTTTCCCCCAGAACGATCATATAAGGTACTTTTTCCAATTGCGCCGCCCGAATCTTATATCCCAGTTTTTCATCCCGCAGGTCTATTTCTGCGCGGATGCCGGCTTCCCGGCATTTTTGCAGGATTTCCCGCCCATAATCGCTATATTTATCAGAAATGGGCAGAATTTTGGCCTGTACCGGCGCCAGCCAGACCGGGAATCTGCCGGCATAATGCTCTATCAGGATTCCGATGAACCGCTCCAGCGAACCGTAAATGACGCGGTGAATCATGATCGGGCGGTGTTTCTGACCGTCCGCTCCGATATATTCCGCCCCGAACCTCGCCGGCAGCTGAAAATCGAGCTGAATCGTGCCGCACTGCCATGTCCGGCCGATGGAATCCTTTAAATGAAAGTCCAGCTTCGGCCCATAAAAAGCACCGTCTCCCTCATTGACTACATAAGGCAGCTCCAGCGACTGCGCAGCCTGTATCAGCGCATTTGTCGCAAGCTCCCAGTCCGCTTCGCTGCCGATGCTGTTCTCCGGCCTCGTGGAAAGCTCTACGAAATAGGAAAAACCGAATTTCTCATATACTTCCTGAATCAGCAGCGCCACCTTCCTGATTTCCGGAATGATCTGTTCTTCCGTCATAAAAATATGCGCGTCGTCCTGTGTAAATGCACTGACCCGCATCAGCCCGTGCAGCTGCCCGGATTTCTCATTGCGATGCACCAGTCCCAATTCAGCCAGCCGAAGCGGCAGTTCCCGATAGGAACGCGGCTCGCTCTGATATACCAACATACCGCCCGGGCAGCTCATCGGCTTGATTGCATAATCCGCACCATCCACGACCGATGTATACATTATTTCCCGATAATGATCCCAATGGCCGGATGTTTCCCATAGCTTTCTTGTCAGCATGATCGGCGTGGAAATCTCCTGATAATCTTCCCGTATATGCAGCTTTCGCCAGTAATCGATCAGAATATTTTTCAGTACCATTCCTTTTGGGAGGAAAAAAGGAAATCCCGGCCCTTCCTCCATCATGGCAAACAGACCAAGCTCTTTTCCCAGCTTTCTGTGATCTCGTTTCTTCGCCTCTTCCAGCATGTGCAGATATTCCTTTAATTCGGACTGTTTCGGAAAAGAAATCCCATATATGCGCGTCAGCATTTCATTTTTCTCGTCACCGCGCCAGTATGCCCCCGCGATGCTCAGCAGCTTGATAGCCTTGATGTAACTCGTATTGCCGATATGCGGCCCTTTGCAGAATTCCGCATAACCGCCCTGCTTGTAAAATGTGATCGCCGCATCCTCCGAAAGCCCCTCGATCAGTTCCTGCTTATAGCTCTCGCCCTGCTCTTCCATATACGCGAGACTCTCCTGTCTGGAAACAGAATACACCTGCAAAGAAAGAGATTCTCCCGCAATTTCACGCATTTTCTCTTCTATCGCCTTCAGATTCTCCTCTTCAAAGGAAAAAGGAAATCGGAAATCATAATAAAACCCGTTTTCGATGGCAGGTCCCGTCGCGCATTTTGTGTCAGGATATAATTCTTTGACAGCCTGTGCCAGCAGATGTGCACTCGTATGCCAAAACGCCTGACGCACCTCTTTCTCCTCAAAATTCCCCTCATAAACTTCACCGTTGTTTCTCAGTACTTTCATTTTCATAACCATGCTCCTTTCGTCATTCCAATCATATTTCAATCCCAAACATTAAGAAAAGAAAATCAAAAATGCACCCATGGATACGCTTCCGCATATCCAAGGGTGCATACTGCACGGTTCCACCTTGACTTTTTACTTCAGATTCCAACAAATCCTATCCTTTAACGCAGGCATACGACTGCACTTCGATAAAAAACACCGCTAAAAACCTGTCAGCGATTTTCGCACTCGCGCAGCAGCTCTGGATTGGTTTTCGTAAACACTTCGCATAGATGACTTTCACCTTTTGTCACCCTCTCTGAATGCTGCCTGTAAACTACTCTTTCCGTCAATGCTTTTCTTATGTTTGAACCCACTTTAGCATAAGGCACTTTGTTTTGTCAACATCTTATTTCAGCATCTTTGTAAAATCAGACATCGCTTCCGATATTTTAATCTGCTGCGGACAGACCTTCTCACAACTCCGGCATCCGACGCAGGCAGACGGATGTTTCTCCTCCGGCACCGCCATCAATGCCATCGGCGCAATAAAACCGCCTCCCGTAAAGCTATGCTCATTATAAAGTTCCAACAGCGTCGGGATATCCAATCCTTTCGGGCAATGGCTGACACAATAGTGACAGGCCGTACAGGGCAGCATATTATTCTGCATATCGGCTGCAACCTCCGCCAGCGCCTTTGCTTCTTCCTGACTCAATGTTTTTTCTTCCTGGAAGGTCTGAATATTAGCCTTTAACTGCTCCATATCGGACATACCGGAAAGAATCATCTTCACACCGGGAATTGACTGCAGGAAACGGAATGCCCATGCCGGAACTTCCTCTTCAGGTCGTAATGTTTTTAATTTATTTGCATTTTCTTCCGATAACTTTGCAAGACGGCCGCCACGCATCGGTTCCATGACCCAGATTGGAATATGATAGGAATCTAACAATTTAACCTTTTCTTCCGCGTGCTGGAAAGCCCAGTCAATATAGTTAAGCTGTATCTGACCAAACTCCATATCATCGCCGTAAGCTTCCAGAAAACGCCTGATGACTTCACAGCTTCCATGCGCCGAAAATCCAAGATGTCTGATTCTTCCGTTTTTCTTCTGCTCCATCAGGTAAGCGTGTATGCCGTATTGTTCATCCAGATATTCGTTAATATTCATTTCACAGACATTATGGAACAAATAGAAATCAAAGTATTCGACGCCGCATTTTTCAAGCTGTTTCTCGAAGATTTCCTGAACCTTAGGCATATTGGAAAGATCATAGCCCGGAAACTTCGTCGCCAGATAATACTTTTCCCGAGGATACCTGCTGAGCGCCTTTCCGATGACGGTCTCTGAATTTCCATTGTGATATCCCCATGCTGTATCATAATAATTGATGCCATGCTCCATCGCATAAGCGACCATCTCTTCCGCCGCCGCGACATCAATATCGGCATCATTGCCGTTCACTACCGGAAGCCGCATCGCCCCCAATCCAAGCCCGGACAGCTCCAATCCTTGAAAATTTCGATAAATCATTCTTTAAGCCCTCCTTTTTCAGTGCATCTTTCTGCTGATATTATTATAAAATGACTGCACCGGGAAAGTAAATAAAATTATATTTCGTTCTAATGCTATATTCCCAACAGATTACCGTTCAGAGGACGTCCGGGCCGGCGCATAGTTCTCTTTGGAGGCATGCTTTCGCTCCGCGAAAAATCGTAGCGGTACTAAGTTCAAAAGCCGCAAGCGGCATTTTCACTAAGTACCGACGTTTTTCAAGGGCCTCCGCCAGAGAACTATGCGCCGGCCCGGACGTCCTCTGAACGGTAATCCTAATAAGATATTCCCTGCGGATGAATATCCATATATCCCCGATAAGTTCCTTTCGTCTCTTTTTTTACTTCATAAAGCGCCTCGTCCGCATGGTTCAGAAGCTCGGAGATATCGGCTTTGTTGTTGTCAGTCCATGCGAACCCGGCGGAGGCGCTTATGACTCTGGTCTGCGTATCGGATAACGCGACCTGATTCCTGCCGAGCAGTTCATAGAAGTCTTCCAGGTAGTTTATCACATCAGCCCTGCCCGTACAGTCAAAGATGAACATACAAAATTCGTCACCGGAACGTCTCGCCGTCAGAAAATGCTCTTTCGGCATAGACGCCATAACAGCAGAAAAGCCCTGCAGATATCTGTCGCCGGCATCATGACCATAAGTATCATTGATCCCTTTAAAGTAATCCAAATCAAGCATAACGGCTGCACATCCTTTTCCTTCCGGTATATTACGCAGAATTTCTTCTGTCATCTTTTTAAAATATTGATATTTGTACAATCCGGTGAGAGGGTCATGGATATTCTCATAACGCATCTTCCGCTTTTGAACGATATCTCCCGTCACATCAGATATAACGCCCAGTCTGCCCTCCGGTGATTCAGACATATGAATCCGGACATATTTTTCATCACTGATCTGGTAGACATCCTCCTCGCCTTCTACAGCTTCTTCCGTAAGCTGTTTTATGTAATCGTCAAAAGAATACGCATTCCGGCATAGGGCAGCGACCCTCTGATCGGGAATCCCCAATAATTTCCCGAATCCGGATGTCACAAATACATGCAAAGACCCGTTCCCATACTCAAATGCCGCCAGCGGAATACCGCTGATCTCAATAATCGCAGAAATACGGTCGGAAAGGCTGACAATGCTCTTCACCATCGTATTGATTCCGCTGCTCAGTTCCTGAAACTCCCGGTTGCCGCCCTCCGCTACCATCGTATCCAGATTCCCGTTCGTAATAGCTGTCAGTTTTTCAATAATACGATGAATCCCATCAATCACTTTCTGTTTGACAAGATAATTCATCAAAAGAATGACCGCCACCATTATGAACAACAGATATAGAAAAGTTCGAAACGTATTGCGAAATAATTCCCGAAACAGGACATCTCCCTGCAATACCGCACAAAGCAGTACATCATCATATTTTTCACTCACTACATACATTAACCGGTCATCTTTTCCTTTTCGATATGCACCTTCCGCACAGTCGAGCAGCTGCTCCAGCCGATAGCAGTCCGCCGTAAATTCCTGCTGAATTGTTTTAGAATGCCCGAGAACAGCTCCGGAATCACAGTCTAAAACAAAAAGCTCCTCGTTCACATCCGTCGGAAATCTCGAAAAAATATAATCATAAGTATTTCGTGACTGCGCTTCCATCTGCCGTGTCGGCTCAAAACCGACCTGAACGACACCTTTCTGACCTTTTCTGGCTACTCCGACATACTGCATGATTCTTCCTTCCGCGGCATTGGGCTGCGGTTCCTGAATCAGATAGGCATCCTCTCCGTCACTGTCCAGAAGGGCAAGAAACGCACGTGTCTGCTCATGAGCGCCCATATCAAAGCCGACATATTGTGAAACTGAGGCGGCAGCAATAATACCGTTCTCATCAATAATATGAAGTTCATCCACATTGAGCAGTTTTGCAAGATACTGCATTTCCGCTACATTAAGCGACATTTCCTCCTGTCTGTCAAAAATATAAGCCGCTGCTCTTGCCCTTGTCAGATAATCCTCATCCAGACTGGCATTCAACAATGCAAGCTCCTGCCTGTTGTTCTCCAATGTATGTATCACCTGGTCTATTTTGGTACGAAAAGTGGTGAACTGCTGTGATTCAAGGGTATGCCAATAAAACAGAAAGTTAATGAGAAGAATGAGAAGACTGGCGAAGGTCATGATCGCAATCGTATATTTGATAAAAATTTTCTGCATGAAAATATCCCTCTTGTGCTTTGGAAATATATGGGCTTGTGGTTATTATATCATGAAACTCGCAAACACGCGCTTTCAGTGCTTTATGTCCGATTTCATCGGACGTTTGCTCATTAACAACCGCAGAAAGACAAATGCCGCTTCGCGCCGCTTGTTTTTCTTTTGCGGTTATTATATCATTTTTCGTCGTCTGAGATATTCCCTGTTCTTCGCATATCTTCCCGAAATTTCGCAAACAACATAATATGAAAAAGGCCGTTCTCGCAGTATGCGCCGATGTTTCCTCCGATTTTGTCCGAAAAAGCGAGCACGCTCTGCATTCCAAGACCATGCTCTCCTCCTGCCCTGCTCTGCGGAAGCCCTGTGCGTTCATCAAATCGAATTTCTTCCTCATATGCGTTCTGCATATGGATCAGTAAATGGTCCGTCGAACAATCAATCTTCACATCCACATATCTTTTTCCTTTCACAAACTTTTTCACACAGAACAGCGCATTTTCCAAAAGATTCGCAACGACCGAGGCGAACTCATAGTCATTGACCGGGATATCCCTCGGCACGAAAAGTTCCTGCCGTACCTCAATATCGAACTGCTCCGCTTTTTCCATCATATTCGAGAGCACCGTGTTCACGATCAGGTTATCGCAATATCTGACCACTCTGTTCTCATCCGTCACATCATTGATATGCTTCGTCACCTTTCGTATCTCGTCATATTCTCCCTGCTCCAGCAGAGAGTCGATCATACCGGAAAAATGCCGCATGTCATGCCGTAGAATTTTCAGGTTTTTCTCCGACTGCTCCACTAAATAATACTGATTTTCCAGCCCTCTGATATAGGACGAGAAAAGCACATTCTTCCAGTAAACATTCTGTCTGCGCGATTCACTCTCCACATAGCGGAACACGATGACATAAGAAGCGAACATCGTTATGACAAAAAACAGAACGCCCGGTATAGACCTTGGGTTCTCATCCAGTGTATACGGGAAAAATGAAAGAAAGCAAAAACCGCAATAAAAAAACGCAGGAATCAGGCAGAGCGGCCACCAGCTCTTCATCGTTTTTTCACATTGATACTCATGCCATATATCTCTGACCTTGATGACAAGAAATAATAAAATGACGAAATGCACCACAAAACTCCCGGCAAGCGAGAAAATATCGTATCCGGTGTAGAAATACAGAATCGTGGATACAATGCTTCCGGCAATGACATAATTCGATGCCGTAAGTCCGATAAACAGAATCTTGCTGTTCCTCTCCTTTGCAATAAAAATCCCTGTGCATTGTACCACGAATATCTGAAAGAGCGTCACAAGAACATAACATAGATTACTGTCAGGAAATACATTGAGTTTCAGACAATCCGTCGTACACAGCAGCGCAAAAGAGATAAAACAAATACCCGACGTTTTTTCTTTTGAATACCGGTGTACGATGAATAAATAGATAAACAGCAGCAAAAAGAGATGACTCATCATGTATGATATATTTTTATAAAATTCCGTACCAACGACCATATCGATTTCCTATCTGTACTGCTCCGAAACAAAGAGCAGATATTCTTTTTTAACTTCAGCAGCCCTCGTTTTGCTGACCGGAATGTTTCTGCCGCCTTCCATAAAACAGGAATCCTGCGTCAGACGCCTGATATGATTCATATTGATCAGAAAAGACTTATGAACCCGTGCAAAATTCCTGTCCTTCACAATTTCCCGTATTTCCTCGTCAAAAGATTTCCTGATAAAAATGCTTTTGATACTGCTGCCGTCCGTCAGATGAATATCCAATATCCTCGAAGCATTCTCGATATATTCGATATCAGAATAAAGCACGGACACCAGACCGTCCTTCGTTTTGACCGGATAACGCGCTTCTCTGTACGAAGCCTCGCCGTGCAGACTGTTCCATACCGCTTTCACATATGATACGGCATAATCCATTGCCTCAAAAAAAATTTCTTCCCGCACCGGTTTGACCAGATAACGCACCGCGTGGACACCATATGCCTCCAACGCAAAATCATCGGAAGAAGTGATATAAACAATCACACTTTTCCCCACCTTATCAAGAAGGCTTCCAAGGTCAATTCCTGACTTTTCAGGCATGATCATATCCAGTATATAGATATCTGCAAGGTCATTCCGAGATATTCTGTCATAAAGTGCAGAAGCATCCGAGAACTTCTCCACCGCAAATTTTTCACCGGGAAAAGTTCTCATATACCCTGCCAATAAGTTCTCCACTTTTTTCAAGTCTTCCCTGCTGTCGTCGCAGATCACGATTTTCATATGCTTTCCTTTGTCGAAAACGTCTTTTTATTAATATAATTACACAAGTTCTACGAGCAGCTCATGTACGGCATCTTCTGAAAGTCCCTTGATTTCTTCCAAAGAAACGGATGCCCTTCCCTCTTTGTCATCCACTTTCTTTCCGTCCAGAGATACCATGCCCGTTTGATAAGCACCGCATTCCTTTTCCCCGGTATTCAGATATACGATATGCCACCTTTTCCCGCCAAAATTCAGATAAATGCCCGCTTTACCATCCCTGAACTGTTCTTTCAGCAGCCGTGGTTCCAGTACAAGAGCGCCACAGTCTCCTTTTACGCCGAACATCTCCGTAATGACGGTCAGCATCATCCAGCTTGCTGCTCCGGTCAGGTAATGATACATTCCTCTTCCCCGATCATTGAAGTATTCCGGGATTCCCGGATAAATCCGGCTCACCGCAAAATCTGCCGCCTGCTCATAAAGCGTATGCAGCGCACGCCAGCCTTCCTTTGCGAAGCCCTGTCTGTAAAGCGCATTGGCATACATCGTCGTCATATGAGAAAAGACCGCGCCGTTTTCCTTGTGCCCATAGGCAAACCCGAACATCCGCCCCAAATCCGTTTTTAATTCCCCAAAATCGGTATTTAAACGATAACCGCCAATTTCCTTCCGATAAAGATAACAATCCGCAGCCTTGACGATTCTGGCCGTCTGTTCCTTCGTCGCCGTGCCGGACATCACGGAAAATACCTGACCGGTGAGCATCATTCTGACTCCCTGCTCCGTCACGCCCTCGCACGCTCTTCCATGATCGTCATAATAGCTGTTGAACCATCCACGCTCTTCTCCGTCCTCTATCCACTCCGTCCTGCGGATATGCTCTTTCATCCATTTCGCTTTTTCCAGCAGACTGTCCCGTACCTGCTTACAGTCAAAAGCACGTTTCCCGCCGGATATATTGTGGAAACAACTCTGACAATATTTTGACAATACTTCTTTCTTCCGGTCAATATCCTCGTACAGATCTATGCCGGTCTGCAGAAGCGGCTCGATTTCTTCAAGCAGTTCGATGGAACGGATTCCTTCCTTTTCCTGTATTCGCTCGAGCAGTGCGGCAAGCGTCTCAAGATTGTCCGCATACGCGGCCGTAAATGCCACACTCTCGCCGCGCTCTGACGCCATATCCAGCGCGTCGTTCCAGTCCGCGCCCCGCAGCCGCATATGGTTATGCTCGCCCACCTCATAGAAAACGGTCAGATTCTGCACCAGTATATGCTCCAGAATGGTGCCCTGATACACCGCGCCGTCTTTTCCCCTCAGCACGGGAGTGCCGCCTGCATCCCAGTTCTCATCGGTTTTGGTACCCCGCTCTTCCTGTTTATCTTTAAAGTAAGTATTCTCTTTTAATAAAATGGATAAATCCCCTGTCTGATCAATGTACAGCTTTGTCGTCATCAACGGCCACAGCCCATGATCCATCCAGATCCTTGTAATATTATTCCGGTCCGCTATGAACTCTCCCTGCCCGCTTCCGATGATGGTCGCATTGCTGCCGTCGATTCTGACCCCGCCATAATTATCAATCAGCATCTGCCGCACGCCGTCCGGGTTCATAATGAGAAGCGCCAGACAGTCCTGCCACAGATCCCGCCAGCCTCTTCCGCCTTTCCCATAATCATGATGGGGTAAAAAAGAGCATCCGTAAATCCGCCGGAGCATCGGCTGGAAATTCACCCAGTACATGAAATTATCGAATACCGGATCCGCAGTTTCATAAGACACGTTAATCTTATCGAGCCAGTACTGCTTCGTCTGTGCGAGCGCTTCCGGCACTTTTTCCGCCCCCCGGTACTGCGCGAGCATTTCTCCGATTTTTTCCCGCTCTTTCTCCGCACCGATAAAGATTGTGTAGCGTTTCTTTTCTCCCGGCTGCAGCTTTACTTCCCGGAAACGCAGCGCGCCCACGATTTCATAGCCGTCATACTTTTTGCCATATACATCATAAGGCAGATTCCGAATGACGCTTTCCGGCCGTTCAAAGCTTCCGCCTTCTCCGATGTAGTCTTCCACGACCGGCATAAATCCGGCAGGCGCCGTACCGTCGCTTTCCATGCCGCACACATAATAGGTCATCTCGTTTTTCCGGTGTCCCCGCTCGTCGAAAGAAAGCGTCGGCGTCACCAGAACGCCCTCCGGTATCGTTTCCGCCCGGTGCAGAAGAGACGTCACATGACGGTGGTCCCGCAAATTGTCCGCACTTCTGCCGTACAACGGGACAGCCGCCGTCGGCACGAAAGAAAGTGTTTCCCCGCCCCCGTTTTCTATCTCTACATACATAATCTCCACTTCATACTCTCCGACCGGCACAAAAGAGGTAATGCGCGCTACGAGAGAATGCTTCTGCGATTCCCGCTCGAGCTGATGCCACATGGGCCCCGCCGTCAGAACGCTCTTATCCTGTTTGTCGGTAAACTTCTCCGCCTGTGCCTGGGCAGAAACTCCTGTCAGAGAATAACAGTCATCCTCCCCGAACCGGCACCAGAAATTCCGCGTCGATTTATTATTGTGAAGTTCCTCCGCACTGACCGGCTGCAAAATAAACTCATTTTGGCCGCATTTCAAATCTCCGCCGAGCGACGGCGTCAGCGCACCCTTGATACCCTGCTCTCCTGCCACCGGAAAATACAAGTAGCTCGTGTTCTCCGGCTGTTCCAGCCGAAAAGTCCCCTGTTTGTCCAAGAACCGATATTGTGTCTTCATTTTAATAACTTTACTCCTTTCCAGCTAACATGCCACTGTTCTTTCTGTATTTGTATGGGGATATCCCATAATACTTCCGAAATACCTCACAGTAATAACTACCGCCGCAGAATCCATTCTCATACGCAATATCCGTAACCCCGGCATCCGAGTTAAGCAACGGTACAAGGCTCTTCTGCAGACGCAGCTTCGTCATATAGGTCACGGGCGTATCACGAAGATACTTCTTGAAAAGCATCGAACACCGGCTTTTACAGCATGTTCCGGCCAGAGCAATATCCGCAAGCGTGACCGGTTCCGCATAATGTTCCTCGATATAGGTGATCATACGCCGCAGCGCCGTGAGTTCCGCATTTTCTTTTCCCAGGACCGGAAGTTTTGCCGAAAGATTTTCGTATAAGATTTTCATAATAAAAAGAAAAGTCTCCAATGCCTGAAAACAGACCGATGCATCGACAACACCGCCGTTAAAAGCCGGATACAGTTCTTCCAATTTGTCCAGAATCGCCTGCTGCCAGCCTCCGCTGTCAAGATATAGATACGGATAACTATAATTTTGTGTGATATTTGCAACACATGTCTGATAAAACCACTGATTCCCCTGCAGCAGTTCCGGCGAGAACAAAATGCAGAGGAACTCGCATTCATGATGTTCTGCGGAAAATCCGTAGTGCAGTTGTCTGCTGTTCACCATGATGCCTTTCTTTTCGGACAATTCGAGCAGTTCCCCATTCACATTATAGGTCATCTTTCCCTTTTTGATAAGAATGAACTCCAAATCCTCATGCCAGTGGCTGACTGCGGAATAATCCGGATAACCCGACAGCACATCATACCTCGCATAGACCGGAAAGCATGGATGATTGTATGACACCCTTTCGGAGAAGTCTTTATTCAGATGTGAACAGTATTTTATATCACCATTCATATACTCCCTCCGAAAAGAAGATTGTTATAAAATTATAAACTATTGTGAAAGAATTTTAAAGTGAAAAATGATATTGTTAAAATTGCTATTGTAAAGCTGCTATTGCTAAATATAGAGATATATTACATATCTTCATTAGAAAGGAACGCACAAGACAATGACGAACAGAGAACGAAGAGACGCCGAAATGGCTTACATTTCAGACGACAGCATTTTTGAGGAGCAGCTCGTGTGCAGACGTATCCTGCAGAAGCTGAATTTTATGGACCGCTCCGATTTTGCAGGTATCGGCGAAGTCGTAAAGGAACTTCTCGGAAAATCGGACGGTGCATTCATCAATCCGCCGTTTTACTGTGATTATGGAAAGCATATCGAAGTGGGAAAGAACTTTTTCGCCAATTATAACTGTACGCTTCTGGATGTCGCACGCATCAAAATCGGCGACAACTGCCAGATGGCCCCGAACGTAGCGATTTATACAGCCGGCCATCCAATCCATCCCGTCACCCGCAATTCCGCCTATGAATACGGCAAGGAAGTGACCATCGGCGATAATGTGTGGCTTGGGGGCAATACCGTGGTCTGCCCCGGCGTACATATCGGAAACAATGTGGTCATCGGCGCAGGCAGCGTCGTGACAAAGGATATTCCGGACTGGTGCGTCGCTGCAGGCAATCCATGCAAGGTAATTAAAAAAATTACAGATGATGACAAAAAGAAACTGTTCCGCGGGGAAGAAATAGATGAAGAGGCATGGGCGGATATTGCATCGAGGTGCACCTTTTAAAAGGTTCATAAAGGATATGGAGACAGGCGTGACAGGAACAAGGATAAGGATATAGATATGGATACGGAAACGGGTATGAATACGAATATAGATATGAAAACAGACTATATGTATCATTATGATTCGCCGCTCGGTGAAATAATACTGGCAAGCGACGGGGAAGCCCTGTCGGGCTTATGGTTCCGCGGCCAGAAATTTTTCGGCAGTACGCTCGGCGAAGCGCCCGTTCAAAGAACGCTCCCTGTTTTTGATCAGGCAAAAGAATGGCTGGATATCTATTTTAGCGGAACAGCGCCGGATTTCACGCCGCCGCTGTCTCTCCGCACTACGCCCTTCCGCAGAGCCGTATGGGAAATCCTGCTCAAGATTCCATTTGGGCAGACTATGACCTACGGCGAGATTGCGGAGAAAACAGCCGAACAGATGAACCGCCCGCATATGTCCGCACAGGCCGTCGGCGGTGCGGTCGGACACAATCCGATTTCCCTGATCATACCATGCCACAGAGTCATCGGCGCCAACGGAAGCCTGACAGGCTATGCCGGCGGTGTTGACAGGAAAAGACGGCTTTTAGAGATGGAGAAAGAAAAATTCCTGCTCCCGTCCGATCAGCATTTCTCCGTCCTTTCGTGAACCATGATATGCTATCTTATAATTTACTATTTTTAAACAAACCATAAATTTATTTAAGCTTTTTTGACAGATATAAAACCAGGTCATCATCATTGCGGCAATCGGCATTCTGTTCACAAACTTCATCACCATACCAGACACCACTGCCGTCCGGAATATACCCCCGCTTCACATACATTCTCTGTGCGCTTCCATATCCGGCATGCATACCAACACCAAGATAAACGATATCCGCATATTCTGATGCGATTTGTTCGGCTATATCCATCAGCTTACTGCCGATACCATTCCTTCGGTATTTTTCCAACACACCGAAATCAACAAGTTCAGGATATCCCCAACCAGCAAAAGCTCCCCATTCAGAATCAGGATATATGTTTATATATCCTGCAACATTACCATGATACTCTGCGACCAATGATATTGCTTTTCCCTCCGATTGGTGCTGAAGTCTGCTTTCATATTTTCCCACATCGGAACTCCAGCCCTGGGCAGTTTCTTCATCGGTGATGATCTGTGCGTCGCTCTGCCGCATATCGCGTATTAATATTTTGTTATCAGTGTAATAAACCATACTCCTTCTCCTCCAATTTCCTTTTTCACTCTAACCTCCATGATTCCGCTTTGCGGAATCTCAAAATCCGAACACAAATAAATTTGTGATGAAGAATGCCCGGATTTTGGGCATTCTTCGGTGTGAAGAAGATTTGCTTTGCAAATCCA
>CAJTUC010000035.1 GCA_910579395.1 uncultured Lachnospiraceae bacterium
AAAGAAAATTTGACAAAAAAATACAGGCTTTATCAGGCCTGCAAGAATTTTTCTTTTATTCAACTGTCAAACTACCGGTTGATACAGCAGGATACAGCAGGCGTGGAAAATTTCCCCTTGCATCCTCTTCCATTTAGTGCTAAACTAGAATAGTTATAAAGAAAGATTACGGTAAGAGTGGGCTTGCGAGTCCACTCTTTCTGATTACTGTCATAGGAAAGGAAAAAGGAAAATGTCCAAACGTGAGACATATGAAACCAGAACAGAACAATTACTTGCTCCGATCGCGGAACGCTTTGGCGTGGAGATTTATGATATTGAGTATGTAAAAGAAGGAAGTGACTGGTACCTGCGGGCTTATATCGACAAACCGGAAGGTGTCAACATTAATGACTGCGAAAATGTGAGCCGTGTGTTGTCGGATGAACTGGATAAAGAAGATTTTATCGAGGATGCTTATATTCTGGAAGTAAGCAGTCCGGGACTTGGCAGAACGCTGAAAAAAGATAAGCATCTTGCAAAAAGCATCGGAGAAGAGGTGGAGATCAAAACCTATAAGCCCATCGATAAGCAGAAAGAATTTCAGGGCATTTTAAAAGCATTTGACGCGGAGACGATCACGCTCGAGGCGGAAAAAGAGGAACATGTTTTTGCCAGAAATGAGATAGCGCTCATCAGACTGGCGTTTCATTTTTAAGAGAAAGATAAAAGGAGGATACTGGAAAAATGAATAAGGAATTGATGGAAGCATTGGATATGCTGGAAAAGGAGAAGGAAATCAGTAAGGAAACGCTGTTCGATGCGATTGAGAATTCACTGTTGACAGCCTGCAAGAACCATTTCGGCAAGGCGGATAACATCAAAGTGGAAATTGACAGAGAAACATGTGATTTTTTGTGCTATGCGGAAAAAGAAGTCGTGGAAGAGGTCGAGGACGACTGTTTACAGATTTCTTTGGAGGATGCACAGGAGATTTCCCATAAAGCGGCGCTCGGAGATATCCTCCATGTAGAGATTAAATCCAAAGAATTTGGCCGTATTGCAACACAGAATGCGAAGAACGTTATTTTGCAGAAAATCCGCGAGGAAGAAAGAAGCGTTATCTATAACCAGTATTATGAAAAAGAAAAGGATGTTATTACCGGCATCGTACAGCGTTATGTCGGAAGGAATATTTCCATTAATCTCGGAAAGACGGATGCGGTTTTGAATGAGAGCGAGCAGGTGCGCGGTGAAGATTTCAGACCGACGGAAAGAATTAAGGTATATATCCTGGAAGTGAAGAATACACCAAAAGGACCGAGAATTTTAGTTAGCCGTACCCATCCGGAGCTTGTCAAGAGACTGTTCGAGACGGAAGTGACGGAGATCAAGGACGGTACCGTTGAGATCATGAGCATTGCAAGAGAGGCCGGAAGCAGAACAAAAATCGCGGTGCGTTCCAATAATCCGAATGTGGATGCGGTCGGTGCCTGTGTCGGGCTTAACGGCGCCAGAGTCAATTCCATCGTAGAGGAACTGCGCGGCGAGAAAATCGATATCATCAACTGGGATGATAATCCGGGAAATCTGATTCAGAATGCACTGTCACCTGCAAAGATTGTTGCTGTTTTTGCAGATCCGGATGAAAAGACCGCCAAAGTCGTTGTGCCGGATTATCAGTTGTCACTCGCAATCGGCAAGGAGGGGCAGAATGCAAGACTTGCGGCAAGGCTGACCGGTTACAAGATCGATATCAAGAGTGAGACGCAGGCGAAGGATGCACCGGGCTTCCGTTATGAAGATTATGAGTACGACGAAGATGAGTACGACGAGGAAACATATGACGGAGAATACGAAGAAGAGACCTATGAGTCTGACGAATATGCTCCGGACGAATATGAAGAAGCAGGCGGCGGTGACGAAGTGAGCGGGGCCGAAGAGAACCTCGAATACGAGGAAGATGACAGCGTTGAAGAATAGAAAGGGTAAAGATTTCCATGGCAAAAAAGATTCCCATGAGACAGTGTGTGGGTTGCGGAGAAATGAAGAATAAAAAGGAAATGATGCGGGTGCTGAAACCGGCAGAAGGACCTGTCGTGTTAGATATGACCGGAAAGAAGAATGGCAGAGGCGCGTATCTTTGCATGACAAGGGAATGTCTGCAGAAGGCAAGAAAGAATAAGGGGCTGGAACGTTCCCTTAAGATGACGATTCCGGATGAACTATACGAAAATCTGGAGAGGGAGTTTGAGGAAGATGTGCAGCGATAACGAAGCAGTGAAGAAAAAGGTGTTATCGATGCTTGGTCTTGCGGCCCGTTCCAGAAATGTTGCCAGTGGCGGATTTGCAACGGAGAACGCAGTCAAGTCAGGGAAGGCATATCTGGTCATCGTACCGGAGGATGCTTCCGATAACACGAAAAAAAAGTTTCGGAATATGTGTGAATTTTATGAAGTACCTTTTTATCAGTTCGGGGAGAAGGAAATGCTTGGGCATGCTATTGGAAAGCAGGAAAGAACTTCTCTGGCGGTCATGAATGAGGGATTTGCAGATTCGATACGAAAACATTTAAAAGAATTAGGCATTGGACGGAGGTAGTAGCATGGCGAAAATGAAAGTATTTAAGCTTGCAGAAGAGCTTGGATTGCAGAGTAAGGAAATCATCGCTTTTTTGCAGGGTAAAGGATATGAAGTAAAGGTGGCGCAAAGCTCCATAGAAGATGAGGCCATCGGAGAAACCCGTAAGCATTTTGGCGCGAAAGCGGGAAGTACAGAAAAGGCCGCGACGGCGGCCGAAGCAAAGGATGCGGACAAAGTGGAAACTGTGGTAAAGGCAGAAAGCGCCGGAAAAACGGAAGGCGCGGCGAAAGTGGAGAACACCGGAAAAGCAGAAGATACGGTAAAAGTAGAAGGAACGGCGGCGAAGCCGGCGGGCGCGGAGAATGCCGGGAAAGCGGCAGATACGGTGAAAACGGGAGAAAAGAAAAACCCGGCGGAACCGGCAAAAGCAGCAGGTGCGGAGGAGCCGAAGAAAAAGAAGAAAATCATTTTTGTAAGTAATCCGCATAATTCCAAGATGCCTGGCAATCGAAACGCACAGGGGGGCGGAGACAGAAGGCCGTCCGGCAATAATAACCGTCCTGTACAGCAGGCGCCGCATAAGATTATCAGGCCGACACAGAAGCCAATCCCTGTAACGGCGGAACCCTATGAAGTGCGTCAGAAACAGCAGCAGGAACGCTTAATGGAGCGAAGACAGCAGGAGAAGCAGGAAAGACTGGAACGTCAGGAGCGGCAGGAAGCCAGAGAGCGGCAGGAGGCTAAGGAAAGACAGGAAAACAGGGAACGTCAGGAAAATAAAGAAAGACAGGAAAACAGGGAAAGAACAAATGTCCAGAACAGACCGGGCGGCCATAACCGACCAAACAATCAGGAAAGGCCGTATAATACCTACAATAATAACAATGAAGGCAGGAGAAATGAAGGCCAGGGGCGCCCGAATTATAAAAATAATCAGGGCGGTAATCAGAACGCGGGTGCTAACGCAGGCGGCGGCCGGAATTTTGGCAATAATGAGCGCCCTCAGAGAGGAAACGGAGGACCGGACAATCGATTTAAGAAGGGTCAGAACAACAAAGACTTTGTGCCGGAGAGTCCCGTCAAGGATGCTGAGAAGCACAGGGATGAAGAAAAGCGCAGGATCAGTCAGGAAAAGGATAAGCGTTCCAAAAAAGATCTGATCTATGAAGAGGATGAAATGAACGGCAAGAACCGCAACAAGGCGGGCCGCTTCATTAAACCTGAGAAGAAAGCGGAAACGGTCGTAGAAGAGCAGATTAAGGTCATTACTGTCCCGGATTCTTTGACGATTAAAGAATTGGCGGATAAGATGAAGATTCAGCCGTCCGTCATCATCAAGAAGCTTTTCTTACAGGGACAGATTATGACGGTGAACTCGGAGATTTCTTTCGAGGATGCGGAGAATATTGCGATTGAATACGAAATTATCTGTGAAAAAGAAGTAAAAGTCGATGTTATTGAAGAACTCTTGAAAGAAGAAGAGGAAGATGAGAGCAAGATGGTGCAAAGGCCGCCCGTTATCTGTGTTATGGGCCACGTTGACCATGGTAAGACCTCTCTTCTTGATGCAATCCGTAAAACAAATGTGACGGATAAAGAGGCCGGCGGAATTACGCAGGCTATCGGCGCGTATACGGTCCGTGTCAAAGACCAGAAAATTACGTTCCTTGATACGCCCGGACACGAGGCATTTACCGCGATGAGAATGCGCGGCGCCAACTCAACGGATATTGCGGTATTGGTTGTTGCAGCCGATGACGGTGTCATGCCGCAGACGATTGAGGCGATCAACCATGCGAAAGCAGCGGGCATCGAAATCATCGTTGCGGTGAATAAAATCGATAAGCCAAATGCTAATATCGACAGAGTAAAGCAGGAAATGACCGAACATGAACTGATTCCGGTCGATTGGGGCGGCTCCACGGAATTTGTACCCGTTTCTGCGAAATCAGGGGAAGGAATCGAGAATCTGCTCGAGACGATTTTGCTGACAGCTGAAATTCTGGAACTGAAAGCCAATCCGGACAGACGCGCAAGAGGTCTTGTTATCGAGGCGGAACTGGATAAGGGACGCGGACCGGTGGCGACCGTGCTCGTGCAGAAAGGTACGCTGCATATCGGTGATTTCATTTCTGCCGGAGCAAGCCACGGTAAAGTCAGAGCCATGATTGATGATAAAGGAAGAAGAGTCAAGGAGGCGAAGCCTTCCATGCCGGTTGAGATTCTCGGTCTTTCCGATGTACCCAGTGCCGGAGAAGTATTTATCGTTCATGAAAATGACAAATCTGCAAAATCTTATGCCGATACTTATATGGCGCAGCATAAAGAAGAGATGCTTGCAGATACTAAGACAAGGATGTCTCTCGATGACCTGTTCAACCAGATTCAGGAAGGCAATCTGAAAGAACTGAATCTGATCGTCAAAGCGGACGTACAGGGTAGTGTGGAAGCTGTAAAACAGAGTCTGATGAAACTGTCGAACGACGAAATTGTCGTGAAATGTATTCACGGGGGTGTCGGTGCAATCACAGAATCGGATGTTACGCTTGCTTCCGCGTCTTCCGCGATCATCATCGGTTTCAATGTAAGACCGGATGTGACAGCCAAGGCGATTGCCGAACGCGAAGGTGTGGATGTCAGACTTTATAAAGTTATTTATCAGGCAATCGAGGATATTGAAGCTGCTATGAAGGGTATGTTAGACCCTGTCTTTGAAGAAAAAGTGATTGGTCATGCGGAAGTGCGCCAGATCTTTAAGGCATCTGCAATCGGTAACATAGCAGGTTCTTATGTATTGGATGGTGAATTCCAGAGAAACAGCATGATTCGTATCACAAGGGAAGGTGAGCAGATTTATGAAGGAAAGCTCGCTTCCTTAAAGAGATTTAAAGATGATGTAAAAGAAGTAAAAGCGGGCTTTGAATGCGGTCTTGTTTTTGAGGGCTTTGACAAGATGCAGGAGCTCGATATCGTAGAAGCTTATATAATGGTAGAGGTACCCAGGGCTTAAAGAAAATCTAAGATGCCGGAGAACGGCATCTGAGATTTTCTAAGTTGAGCCCGAAAGAATCGCGTCCGCGATTCTTCCTGAGGCTGTGCAGGAATGATGTGAGCGATTCTTCCTGATATTGGAGAGGAATAACGCAGGCGATTTTTTCTGGGGTTGAGTAATAAGTGGAAGGGGACTTATAATGCGTAAGAACAGTATAAAGAATACCCGTATTAATGGAGAGGTACAGCGGGTCTTGGCGGAGATCATCAGGGGGGATTTGAAAGATCCCCGTATTGGTGAGGTGACATCCGTGGTAGCAGTGGAAGTCGCTCCGGATCTAAAGACCTGTAAAGTGTGGATCAGCGTGCTTGGCGATGAGCAGGTGCAAAAAGATACGCTTGCCGGATTGAACAGCGCCGAAGGTTTTATGAAAAACCAGCTCGCTCGGAAACTCAATCTGCGGAATACACCGCAGATACGCTTTATTATGGATCAATCCATCGCATACGGTGTCAATATGTCGAAGCTGATCGATGACGTGCAGGGAAAATGTGAAAGGGAGTCTTTATGAAGATTATAGAGGAAGTAAGGGGTGCGAAAACCATTGGGATTGGCGGACACATCAGACCGGACGGGGATTGTGTCGGCTCCGTTATGGGATTATATCTTTATTTGAAAAAAGCATTGCCGGATGCACAGATAGATGTCTATTTGGAAAAACCAGCGGACATCTTCCGCTGTATTCCGGATATCGATATCATTAAGTCGGATTTTGAAAAAGATATCAGGACGGATAAAACATATGATGTTTTTTTTGCAATGGACTGTAATGCAGAACGACTGGGAGCCGTGGAGCCGCTGTATGAAAAGGCGGATAAAAGGATCAATATAGACCATCATATCAGCAATACAGGCTGTGGCAGCCTCAATATCATAGAACCGGAGAAGAGTTCGACCTGTGAACTGCTTTATGAACTGCTCGAAAAAGAGCAGATCGATGAGGAAATTGCGAAAACGCTCTATATTGGAATTATTCATGATACGGGCGTTTTCAAATATTCTAATACTTCGCCGCAGACTTTACAGGTGGCGGCGGAATTGATTTCGTTCGGATTCGATTTTCCGAGACTGATCGACGAGACTTTTTATGAAAAGACTTATATCCAGAATCAGATCATGGGAAGAGCGGTCCTGGAGAGTATTCGTTTTCTGGACGGAAAATGTATTGTCAGCATGGTGGATAGAAAAGCAATGAAATTTTATCAGGCAGATCCGAAAGATTTGGACGGCATCGTGAATCAGCTTCGCATTGTCAAAGGTGTGGAATGCGCTATTTTCATGTATGAAACGGCGCCCATGGAGTATAAGGTGAGCATGCGTTCCAACGGAAAAGTGGACGTTGCGGAAATTGCAATGAAGTTTGGCGGCGGCGGACATGTGAGAGCTGCGGGATGCAATATGAAGGGAACCTATTATGATACGATCAATAATCTGTCCGTACATATAGAGGAACAGCTTCAGTAAAAAGAAAATTTCTGCTGAGATTTCATAGAAAGCATGGTTTAATTATGTATCACGGAATTATCAATATTTATAAGGAAGCCGGTTACACTTCCCATGATGTGGTCGCTAGACTGCGCAGGATTTTAGGACAGAAAAAGATAGGACATACGGGAACACTCGACCCGGATGCGGTAGGCGTGCTTCCGGTATGCCTCGGTGTTGGAACCAGACTCTGTGATATGCTGACGGAGGAAAATAAGGAATATGTGGCGGAACTCCGGTTTGGCGTGACGACTGATACGCAGGATATGTCGGGGACGGTTCTTTCCAGACAGGCGGTAACAATCACGGAGAAGCAGGCGGCAGAAATCGCAGATAGCTTTCTGGGCGACTATGAACAGGTTCCGCCCATGTACTCCGCCTTGAAAGTGAACGGCCGGAAACTGTATGAACTGGCGAGGGAAGGACTTGAAGTAGAACGGAAGGCGAGATGTGTCCGTATAGAAGAACTGGAGATCTTACACATGGAATTGCCGGTTATCCGGCTGCGGGTCGTATGTTCGAAGGGAACCTATATTCGGACATTATGCGACGATATCGGAAAAAAGGCGGGCTGCGGAGCGGCAATGGCGTCATTAAAAAGAACGAGGGTCGGAAGATTCTGTGCAGACGATGCTCTGACGCTCTCTGATGTAGAAGATATGGTCAAAGCGGACAGACTGGAAGAGTTTATTGTTCGAGTGGAAGAGATGTTTCCTGCGCTGCAGAGCGTGAAGATATGGGATGATTATCAGAAACAGCTTGAGAACGGTAACTGTCTTGCCTTGAAAATGACGTGCGGCCTGAAAGCTTTAAACGATTCGGAACAGGTCCGCGTATATAATGCGCAGGGCATTTTTTATGGCATTTACCGATATGAGGAACGGACGAAAAACTTTTTTCCGGTGAAAATGTTCCTCATGCAATAGAAGACTGACAATTATTGTGCCTTATGCACGGCGAACTGTGTTCGCATTCAAAGATTGCAGGCTGAGAGAAAGGCATGGGATAAATATGCAGATTATACAGGGGACAACAGACTTTACCCTGTCTCAGAAAAGTGTGGTTACGATTGGAAAATTTGACGGTATTCATTTAGGACACCAAAAGCTGTTCGACAGGGTGCTGATACAGAAAAAAAGGGGTATAACATCTGTTATTTTTTCGTTCGACCCTGTGCCGGAAGCGTTTTTTGGCCAAAAAGCGGTCAAAGGGCTGATGAGCAAAGAAGAAAAACTGGCGGCATTTGAGAAAATGGGAATCGATGTCCTGATTGAATTCCCTTTAAATAAAGAGACGGCAGCGACCGAACCGGAATATTTTGTGCGGGAATATCTGATGAAGAAATTACAGGCGGCGGTCATCATTGCGGGTACGGATATTTCATTCGGAAATAAGGGGGCAGGAAATGCGGCGTTATTGCTGGAACTTTCTGCGGAATGCGGTTATCAGGTGGAGATCATCGATAAAGTCCGCATTGGCGGCGAAGAAGTAAGCTCTACGCTGACAAGGGAAACAATCAGAAAGGGCGATATGAAAAAAGCAGCCCTTTTGCTCGGTTCACCTTATCCGGTATGCGGCATTGTTGCTCACGGCAGGCAGCTTGGCAGAAAGCTTGGAATGCCGACGGTGAATCTGCTTCCCCCCGTGGAAAAATTACTGCCGCCGAATGGTGTTTATTATTCCTATGTGTGGTTTCAGGACCGGCGTTATCCGGCAATTTCCAACGTAGGATATAAGCCTACCGTAAGCGATGGCCAGGTGGTCGGCGTCGAAACTTATCTGTATGGTTTTACGAAAGATCTGTACGGAAAAGAAATTACTGTGGAACTGCTCGATTTCAAAAGGGCGGAGAAGAAATTCGACGGCGTAGAGGCCTTGAAAGAGCAGATGAGCAGGGACATTGCGGAGGGAATGGTCTTTCACGGGCTTTCCTGAGCCGGCCGCAGCCTGTCCTATTTTTTATGGGGAACGGATTCGGGAACGAGTTGGGCAGGCTCACAGGCGCTCACAGGCAGCTTGAAAAATAAAGCTTGTCAGGAAATTCGATTTATCTTAGAATAGAAATATATGGATAATTAAGGGAAGAGGTACTAAGGAAGGATAAGGGCGGAACATGAATCTGGAAATCATTCTTTCGATGGCGGGCGGTCTTGGGCTTTTTCTTTTTGGTATGCGGGTCATGAGCGAGAGCATTGAAAAAGTGGCCGGTGCCAAATTGAGACAGATTTTGGAACAGCTGACGACCAATCGCTTTACGGGTATTCTGGTAGGAGCCATCTTTACGGCAATCATTCAGTCATCATCGGCCTGTACGGTCATGGTCGTTAGTTTCGTCAATTCAGGACTGATGAATTTGTATCAGGCGGCTGGCGTTATTTTTGGAGCCAATATTGGTACGACAGTGACGTCTCTGCTGGTTTCTTTTAAATTGGAAAAAATAGCCCCTGTTATTTTACTTGTGGGTGTTATCGTCGTTATGTTCTGTAAAAAGCAGAAGATAACGAAGTTCGGTGAAATCATTATCGGTTTTGGTATTTTATTTATGGGATTGAGTACTATGTCAGGTGCCATGTCAGGCATGAAGGATTCTCCGGCAGTCATACATATGTTTGCATCTTTACAGATGCCGTTATTAGCAATTTTACTGGGAGCGGTGTTGACAGCGATCATACAGAGTTCTTCTGTTACAGTCAGCATTATGGTCCTGATGGCCAATCAGGGTCTGCTGGGGCTGGATATGTGTATGTTCATCATTTTAGGATGTAATATCGGTGCCTGTACTTCCGCGCTGTTAGCTTCCTTAACGGGTAAAAAGGATGCCAAAAGAGCAGCTTCGATTCACCTGATCTTCAATGTGATCGGAACGGCAATTGTTTATTTTGTTTTTAAGGTTGGTGTCCATCAGGTGACAACGGTTCTGGCGGATATTGCGCATCAGGATGCAGGGCGGGTGGTTGCTTATGCTCATATCGCTATTAAATTGTTCCAGGTAATCATTATGGCGCCGTTTATCGGTGCAATCGTGAAACTGACGTATGTGCTGGTGCCGGGAAGCGATAAGAAGGTCGGCTACCGCGACAGCCATCAGTTGAAATACATCGGCGAAAAAGTGGTATTCAACCCCGCGACGGCAATCGTGGAGGTCATCAAGGAACTGGACCGTATGGCATCTCTTGCCAGCGAAAACCTGAACAGAGCCATGAATGCACTGATCACGTTGGATGAGGAAGAAATCGCGGAAGTCTATGACGTAGAAGAAAATATTGATTTTCTCAGCCATGCCATTACGGATTATCTGGTAAAAATTAATCAGACGACCCTTCCCATCGAAGACTTGAAGAGCATCGGCGCGCTATTCCATGTCGTTAACGATATCGAGAGGATTGGCGATCATGCGGAGAATATCGCAGATGCTGCAAAGCGGAGAAATGAAACAGGGGTATCTTTCAGCAGCGAGGCGCAGTCGGAGATGGGCAATATGCTGGATATGGTGAATACGCTGCTTCGATTCTCCCTGGAAATGTTCGTCAAAAGTTCCGAGGAACACGAAGAAGACATCAATCATCTGGAAGAGGCAATCGACGAGAAAGAGAAGGAACTTCAAAAGAAGCATCTCGAGCGCCTGACCAACAATGAGTGTACGCCGGAGGCGGGGGTACTGTTCTCCGATATCATTTCCGGTCTGGAGAGAGTTGCGGATCATGCGACCAATATCGCTTTTGCTACGTCAATGGCAGAAGTTTGATACATACTTTGATACATATATATAAGAATGTCCGTGCTGTGTAGATGGCACGGGCTTTTTCTTTATTCTATAGGAAATTGCGACAGCCTGAATCATTTCAGGGGAGAATGCGGAGCGTTCTCAGAATCGTCGCTGCCGAGCGGCGATTTTTTATATTACAGGAAATTGCCGTAGTCGTAATGGGTTTAGGCAAGAATTGGCCGCGTAGATGTTGACAGCCTGCAATATAATTGTTATAATAAAAATGAAATTGTAACAATTATGTAATAAATAGGAAATAAATCTGAGATAAATAAGCTGTTAGCGAGGTTGGGAAAAGTGAAACGTAAGGAATTATGTTATCTTTTAATTTTTGTAATGTTGTGTCATCCGCTTCAGGCTTTGGCAACAGAGGGGCAGGAGACCGTGCAGTCTGTTCTGGACGAGATGACAGCTGGTGTTGATTTACTTGGGACAGATATTGATATAGCGGATGCGAGCGGCCCTCAACATACGGAAGCGAAAGGAATTGAAAATGCGTCCGGACAGGAAATCGACGGACAGGATGCAGCAGGACTGGATGTAGAAGGACAGGGAGCGGCAGAACAAGGAATTGCGGATGAAGAAACAGGGGAGAACGGTAACGTAACAAGCATCAGGGATGCGTTGGGAGATCCTGTCGGAGTAGCTTCAATTGTAGAGGCCGGGAATACGCGGGAAGAATATGCACAGGCTTTTGAGGATGCCAGAAATGCGAACTGGGGTTATACAAATCTGGGTATTGCCAATGTGGAAAATAATCTGAATGTCCGTGCGATACCGGGAGAGGATGGCAAACTGGTGGGTAAACTGCCAAAGGACGCAGCCTGTGAGGTTTTAGAGTCTGACGGTGAATGGGCGCATATTCAATCCGGAAAGGTGGATGGCTATGTCAGCTGTGAGTATCTTCTCACTGGCGTTCAGGCGAAGCATAGAGCGGAAGAACTTGTTACGACGATTGCCACGGTAACTACAGATTCGCTAAAAGTACGCGCGGAAGCGAGTACGGATTCGGAAGTCATTACGATGGTGCCGAATGGAGAGCAGTTGGAAGTGGCGGCATCAGAAGGCGATTGGGTCAGAGTTTATCTGGATGATGAAGAGGTTTTTGTATTTGCAGAATATGTGCAGGTAGATGCAAGACTCAATACGGCGATTACAATGACCGAACTCTTATATGGACAAGGCGTGTCGGATGTGAGAGTCGATTTGTGTCAGTATGCTAAGGAGTTTCTCGGGAATCCTTATGTATGGGGAGGAACCAGTCTGACGAATGGAGCCGATTGTTCCGGTTTTGTTTTGAGCATTTATAAGAAGTACGGCGTCAGCCTTCCGCATTCTTCCAGAGCGCAGGCGAACTGTGGAACGAGGATTACGCTGGCGGAAGCACAGCCGGGCGATTTGATATTCTATGGCAAAGGACAGACGATCAACCATGTGGCGATTTATATCGGCGGCGGCCAGGTTATTCATGCCAGCAGTCCGAAGACAGGTATTCGTATTTCCAATGCCACTTACAGGACACCGCTTAAAGTTGTACGGATATTGCAGGTCTAAGCAGGGTATTTTTTATAGAAGTATATTAATAACGCATGATATTGATAACAATAGAAAGTTCGCAGGGCGTGCTTTCTATTGTTTTATGCTTTTTTAAGGCTTTTAGCTCTTTTCTTTATTTTTGTATCTTGTCAAGCAGATACCGATATGGTAAAATAACAAAGTATGAATTTCAGCCGATACTCGGAGCAGGGAAAACTCCACCCCGTTCTTAGTATCAGGCGTTTAACGGGCGGTAAATATGTGAATAAAAGGAACTGTCCGAAAAGAAAGGAGAAAATATGATTTCCAAAGAAAAGAAAACAGCAATTATCAAAGAGTATGCAAGAGGCGAAGGCGACACAGGTTCACCGGAAGTTCAGGTAGCGGTTTTGACAGCAAGAATTCAGGAACTTACAGAGCATTTGAAAGCGAATCCGAAGGATCACCATTCCAGAAGAGGACTTCTGAAAATGGTAGGTCAGAGAAGAGGACTGCTTGCATATCTGAAAAATAAGGATATCGAAAGATATCGTTCTTTGATTGAGAGATTGGGACTTAGAAAGTAAAGGAAACAGGAAAGGCGGGGATGAGGCTGGATGGCGTATGCCAGCTTTTCCGCCTTTCATTTTTCTTCTCTGTTTAAACGTGTTACTGGGCGGAAGAATTTTCCGAGACCACAGACATACGCATAACATGAGTTGGTTGTGGACATGTCTGTAGTTTCGGCATCTTCTGCCTGAAATAGATTATAATTTCAAAGGAGAGATGGCTATGTATAAGAGTTACACAATGGAACTTGCCGGCCGGACCCTTCGCGTCGATATCGGAAGAGTCGGCAAACAGGCGAATGGCTGCGCATTCATGCAGTATGGTGAAACGACCGTATTGTCAACTGCAACTGCATCGGAGAAACCAAGAGAAGGAATTGATTTTTTCCCGTGCAGCGTGGAATATGAGGAAAAACTGTATGCGGTAGGGAAAATACCGGGCGGCTTTAACAAAAGGGAAGGAAAGGCATCCGAGAATGCCGTTCTGACGAGCCGTGTTATCGACAGGCCGATGCGTCCGCTGTTCCCGAAAGATTACAGAAATGATGTTACTTTGAATAATATGGTCATGAGCGTTGACCCGGCATGCCGCCCTGAACTTGTAGCAATGCTTGGTACGGCGATTGCAACGAGCATTTCGGATATTCCTTTTGACGGCCCCTGTGCGATGACACAGATGGGTATGATTGATGGAGAATTTATCGTCAATCCTTCCCAGGAGCAGTGGGACAAGGGTGATTTGAAGATGACTGTTGCTTCTACAGCAGAGAAGGTTATCATGATTGAAGCCGGAGCAAATGAGATTCCGGAAGCCAGAATGATAGAGGCAATCTACAAGGCACATGAGATTAACCAGACGATCATCGCTTTCATTAATCAGATCGTTGCGGAAGTCGGCAAGCCGAAGCATGCATATGAAAGCTGTGCGATTCCGGAAGAGATGTTCGAAGAGATGAAGAAGATCGTTACTCCGGAAGAAATGGAAACGGCTGTTTTCACGGATGAAAAGCAGGTTCGTGAAGAGAATATCAGAAACATTACTGAAAAGCTGGAAGAAGCTTTTGCGGAAAATGAAGATTATCTGGCAGTTCTGGGTGAAGCAGTTTACCAGTATCAGAAAAAGACCGTGCGGAAGATGATCTTAAAAGACCATAAACGTCCTGACGGCCGTGAACTGACACAGATTCGTCCGCTGGCAGCGGAAATTGATATCATTCCGAGAGTGCATGGTTCCGCGATGTTCACCCGTGGACAGACGCAGATCTGCAATGTCTGTACGCTGGCGCCTTTATCCGAGGTACAGAGAGTAGACGGGCTGGATGAAAACATTACGGCGAAGAGATATATGCACCACTATAATTTCCCGTCCTATTCCGTAGGTGAGACCAAAGTAAGCCGCGGACCAGGAAGAAGAGAGATTGGACACGGCGCTCTTGCAGAGCGTGCGCTTTTGCCGGTGCTTCCTTCCGAAGAGGAATTTCCGTATGCAATCCGTACCGTATCCGAAACTTTTGAATCGAATGGATCTACGTCAATGGCGTCAACTTGTGCATCCTGTATGTCCCTGATGGCAGCAGGTGTGCCGATCAAGAAGATGGTAGCGGGTATTTCCTGCGGTCTTGTAACAGGAGATACGGATGACGATTTCGTACTGCTCACCGATATTCAGGGTCTGGAAGATTTCTTCGGCGATATGGACTTCAAGGTAACGGGTACACACGACGGAATCACTGCAATCCAGATGGATATCAAGATTCACGGTCTGACAAGGCCTATCGTGGAAGGCGCGATTGCAAGATGCCGCGAAGCACGCGAATTCATCATGGCAAACTGCATGGTCCCTGCGATTGCGGAGCCGAGAAAAGAAGTTGGACAGTATGCGCCTAAGATCATATCCATTCAGATCGATCCTGAGAAGATTGGCGATGTGGTAGGACAGCGCGGAAAGACGATCAATGAAATTATCGCCCGTACAGGTGTTAAGATTGATATTACGGATGACGGTCAGGTATCCGTATGCGGAACCGATAAGGAAATGATGGACAAGGCTGTTGAGATGGTTAAGATCATTGTGACAGACTTTGAAGAAGGCCAGATTTTCAAGGGAACCGTTGTCAGCATCAAAGAATTTGGGGCATTTATCGAATTTGCACCGGGTAAGGAGGGCATGGTTCATATCTCCAAGATTGCGAGAGAGAGAATCAATCATGTAGAAGATGTTCTGACGCTTGGTGACAAAGTTACGGTTGTCTGCCTCGGAAAAGACAAGATGGGCCGTATCAGCTTCTCGATGAAGGATGTAGCACAGGTATAGATTGAAATCTTTCTCATACAGGAGAATGCCCGGAAACAGAGCATTTTTCCCATAAAAGATTTTGGCCGCCGCGCGAAAGGTTTTCGTGCGGCGGCTTTTGCTTTCATTTCATGAAATTATATAGAAGGATAGAAAAGGAACCGGCTCCAAACGGAACCGGTTCCTGTCTGCAGTGCGCCTTGCGGCGCACGTTTCTTTATACCGTTATAATTACATACTCTCATGGAAGGTACGGCTGATAACATCTGCCTGCTGTTCCGGTGTCAGTTTGATGAAGTTTACAGCATATCCGGAAACGCGGATTGTCAGCTGTGGATAGTTCTCCGGGTGTTTCTGCGCATCCAGGAGCATATCACGGTTCAATACGTTTACGTTCAAATGATGACCGCCCTTTGTTGCATAACCATCCAATAAGGATACTAAATTGTCTACCTGTGCTGTGTTGTTCTGTGCCATAACATTGTCCCTCCTGCTTTATAATAAAAAAATTTATAATGAAAATAGTAATCATTACTGTTTCTATTTATATGATACCAAATTTTTGGATAATGTCTATAATAATTTGAAAAAAAATTGTATTTTATTAGATACATTCTGTTGCTGTCTATGAAAAAAATGTGAAAAATCTTAAATATGTATGGAAGTGATTGACAACCGGAAGTAGTTTAGGGTATCGTGGAACAGACGAATGTAATGAAACGGGGTAATAGAATTGGAAGAAGAAAAAGAAGGAATTTCACAGGAAGAATACGACGGTCTGATCAAGCCATATGAAGAGGCGCTGACGATCATTCAGATTCGGCTGGACAGCCTGAATGCGGAGTACAGAAGTCGGAGCAGGGAATATCCGATACATAATATTCAGCAGCGAATCAAAAGCAAGATCAGCATCACGAAGAAGCTGGAAAAGAAGAAACTGCCGGTCTCTATTGAGGTGGCGAGAGATGAACTGACCGATATTGCGGGCATCAGGGTCATTTGTTACTTTGAAGATGATATTTACAGCGTCGTATCGGCTATACGCAAACAGACAGGCATTCTGGTCATTCGGGAGCGGGATTATGTAAAGAATCCAAAGGAAAACGGTTATAAGAGCTATCATATCGTCGTTGGCGTGCCCATCTATACATTGGAAGAAACACAGTATTATCCGGTAGAGGTTCAGATTCGCACGATTTCGATGGATTTCTGGGCGAGCATGGAACACAGGATATGCTATAAGAACGGAAAGAATCAGGAAGTATCCGATGAGAAACGGGCAATTTTGAAAAGTTTTGCGGAGGAACTGCGGAAGATTGAAGTCAGTATGTACGAACAAACGTAAAAAAAGATTTGCGGGGGCAAATCTTTTTTTATGTTGACAGAATCGCAGTCTGTGATTCTGCTGCGGTAGCGGCATTCGTAAATTCTTTAAAAATGCCCGTTATATTTCTCTTCGCAGTATTTACAGCGGTAGATCTCGTTTTCTTCATCAGTGAGGACAAAGATATGAGGGAGTTCCTGCTCGATGGAGGTGATACATCTCGGGTTCTTGCATTTGATGATGTTTTTGATTTCTTTAGGAAGGGTCAGTTCTTTTTTATCGACTAACTCTCCGTCTTTGATGACATTGATCGTGATATTGTGGTCTATAAAAGCGAGCACATCCAAATCCAGCGTATTGATATCGCATTCTACCTTGAGAATATCTTTTTTCCCCATCTTTTCGCTGCGCGCGTTTTTGATAATCGCCACCATGCAGTCCAGTTTGTCCAATTGCAGATGATGATAGATGGACAGACTTTTTCCGGCTTCGATATGGTCGAGGACAAAGCCTTCTTCGATTTTACCTACATTTAACATATTCCGAGTACTCCTTTCTATACGGTTATTTCCAAAAGCGTCAAAATAAGCGCCATTCTGACGTAAACACCATATTGTACCTGTTTGAAATAGATGGCTCTCGGGTCATCATCCACCTCGACAGAAATTTCATTGACACGGGGAAGCGGATGCAGCACGAGCATATCGTCTTTGGCGAGTGCCATTTTGGCTTTATTCAGAATATAGAAATCTTTCAGACGCACATAGTCCTCTTCATTGAAAAAGCGTTCCCGCTGTACTCTTGTCATATAGAGCATGTCTAAGTCCGGCATGCATTCTTCCAGGCGGATGACCTCTTCGTAGGAGATTCCCTTTTCGGTCAGCATATCCGTAATATAATCGGGAACTTTTAATTCCGGCGGTGAGATGAAAACGAAGTGAATCTCCGGATAACGGACGAGCGCATTGATCAGGGAATGTACGGTCCGGCCAAACTTTAAATCGCCGCACAGGCCGATGGTAAAGTGCCCGAGCCTTCCTTTCAGGGAACGGATGGTCAGTAAATCCGTCAGCGTCTGTGTCGGATGCTGGTGGCCGCCGTCACCGGCATTGATGACCGGGATTGAGGATTTGTCCGCCGCGACCATCGGAGCGCCTTCTTTAGGGTGGCGCATGGCGCAGATATCGGCGAAGCAGGAGATGACCCGGATTGTATCGGATACGCTTTCGCCCTTGGAGGCAGAAGATGAGCCGGCATCCGAGAAACCGAGAACCTGTCCGCCCAGGCTGAGCATGGCAGATTCAAAGCTGAGCCGCGTGCGGGTGCTCGGTTCATAGAAGCAGGTGGCAAGTTTTTTGCCGTCGCAGGCATGGGCGTACCTGGCAGGATATTTTTCAATATCGTTTGCAAGGTCGAAGAGGGAATCCAGTTCCTCTACCGTAAAATCAAGTGGATTCATGAGATGTCTCATTGGCATGGTAACTCCTTTCAATTACTTAATAGCAATAGGTAATTGCGAAACTATGTTTTCGAAGACTTCCGTTGTACAAAATAGACAATCACCGCAGGGTACGCTTTCGCTGCACTGTCGCTCGCAACGGTGCATAAGACGCCAAAATACAGCGTCTAAGCACCGGCGGCGACACAGCGTCCTGCTTGCGATTTGTCTATTTTGCACAACTGCTGTCTTGAAATAATGCGTTTCGCAATCACCTAACTTAATAGCAAAAAAATAGAAGAGAAGTTTTCCCTTCTATTTTTTGTATTTATGAAATAAAAGATAACAGATCATCTACTGGCTTTCTCTTTGGTGCAGCAGGTGCTTCCACAGCATAGCCAATAGGAATTAAAGCAACGAGTTCACGGTCTTCCGGTATCTGAAGAAGGGACTCGATTTTGTCCTGGTCAAAAATACCCAAAATAACGGAACCGATGCCTTTTTCAAAAGCAGCCAGACAGAAAGTCTGGGATGCAATGCCGGCATCGAACATCTGCCAGGTATCTTTACGGGGCGTGGTAAAAGAACCGTCCCGTTCATAACCGCATCTGTTTTTGATAACGGTGACAGCAATCAGCATCGGTGCATTTTCGATGATCTTACCATTGTTTGGAAAAGAACTTGTGCCTTCTGCAGCAATTTTGTCTTTTAATTTGCCCTCGATGGCGATATAACGGGTAATCTGTGTGTTCTTCCAACTTGGCGCATAGGAAGCGGTTTCGATGATCTCGGATAGCAGCGCGTGGTCAATTTTATCTTCTTTGAACTGACGGATGCTTCTGCGTTCCCTAATACATTCTTTTGCTGTCATAAGATACCTCCATTACAATATTTTGTATATCATATCACAAAGAGACGGGGGTTGCAATGTGAAAAATGATTTATTTTCCGTGGCCAAAAGGACAAAGCAGGAGCAGAATCTACATCTTGTGCCGGATTGTAACAGTTGTGGAATGTTTACGAATGTGCTATATTAATACAAGAGAAAAAATTTATCAGCATAGATTGTGAAAGAAAGGCGGGAGCGCTTATGGCATATGAAGAAAGAAAAAGGTGGATGTTTTTTGGATTGCCGTTTACCTTTACAAAGTATATGGTAGAAGAAGATATGATCACGATCAACAGCGGTCTGCTTCATACGCATGAAAATGATTGTTATATGTATAAAGTACAGGATGTGGAACTGGAAATAAGTTTTGGAGAAAGACTTTTCGGACTCGGAACAGTCGTCTGCTATACAGGTGACACCACGCATCCCAAACTGCTTTTAGAGCATATCAAAAATGCGAAAGAAATCAAGAACTATATATTAAAAGAGTCGGAAGAGGCGAGAAGAAAGCGCCGTACTCTAAATACACTTGATATCGGTTCCACATCACTGGATGACTAGGGCGGGAAGAATGCCCACAGTGCGGGCATTCCTCGGAGGAGTGCGTTATCTTGAAAGCCGGTCGCTTTCCGTAAGCAGCCGTTCGAACAACAGCCCTGAAAAGAACCAGCAGGGGGCGTAGTCCAGGCGGATGACCTTGCCGATGTTCCATCTGGATTTTTCATAGTTCCAGGGGCAGAGGCCTTTTTTACGCAACAGAATGCCGGACACAAATTCCCCCAGAAAAATAATACCGGTATAGACACAGCCGCGGAATATGAAGTTTTTGCCTTTTAACAGACGGCTGACGGGGGCGAGGAACGCTGCCATTCCATAGATGGGGAACATCCAGATTGAAGTGATGCCGGATAGTTTGAAGTCTCTTCTACGGAAAGAGTGAAAAGCGGTAAACAGGATTTCCAGGCACCAGCCGAGCAGTCCGCAATGGATAAAATTGTGAAGGAAATTTTTCATAATAAGAGGATAGCCATAACGGCGTGTAATATACATGGATAACAAAGGTTATTTAAAAGAAATAAGAGAGTATGCGGCATGACTTATCAGGAAGCAATGGAGTATGTGGAAAGTTTAAAGCGCTATGGCTGCGTTCCCGGTCTTTCAAGTATCCGGCAGCTTTGTATGCGTCTTGGCAATCCGCAGGATAAATTGAAATTTGTGCATATTGCGGGAACGAATGGAAAGGGGTCTGTACTCGCATATGTTTCGACCATTTTGCAGGAAGCAGGTTATAAGGTCGGACGGTATCTTTCGCCTACACTGTCGGATTATCGGGAACGTTTTCAGGTAAATGGAAAGATGATTCCAAAGGCGCAGTTTGGCCGGTATCTGGAGCAGGTAAAAGAGGCGGCTGTGCAGATGGTGTCGGAAGGCCTGCCCCATCCGACGCAGTTCGAGGTAGATACGGCGCTTTCTTTTCTTTTTTTTCTGGATAAAAAATGTGATATCGTCGTATTGGAGGCCGGACTCGGCGGTCTGACGGATGCGACCAATCTGATTAAAACAACGGTCTGCGCGGTCATTGCCTCTGTCAGTATGGATCATATGGCGGTGTTAGGCAGTTCTCTTGAAGAAATCGCGTTACAGAAGGCGGGTATCATGAAAGAGCACTGCAGGGTTGTATCGTGTGGACAGAAGGAAGAGGCGATGCGGGTCATCCGGCAGGAGGCGGTGCGGCATGGTTGTGAGCTGCGTATTGCCGATGTCAGCTGCGCAAAAGGGGTAAAATATGGTCTGGCAAAGCAGCGTTTTTCCTATGGAAACTATAAAAACCTGGAAATTACATTGGCAGGACAGTATCAGGTCACTAATGCGGTTCTGGCGGTGGAGGCTGCAGAGGCGCTGAATGTATCCGGCTTTTCGATTTCGGAAAAGGCGCTGCGGGAAGGGCTTTTTTTGACGAAGTGGCCGGGAAGATTCCAGGTTATAGGCGGGAAACCGCTTTTTGTCATAGACGGAGCACATAATGAGGATGCGGCGCTCATGTTGGCGCAGTCCATAAAATTTTATTTTTCCCAAAAAAAATTAATTTATATTATGGGAATTCTGGCGGATAAGGAGTATGATAAAATCATAAAGATAACGGTTCCTTATGCGGAGCAGATCATTACGGTGACTCCGCCGCATAATCCGAGAGCGCTGGGTGGTTATGAGCTGGCACAGGCGGTGCGTGAATATCATCCGAGTGTGACGGTGGCGGACAGTTTGCAGGAATCGGTAGAAATTGCCTGTTTATTGGCGGAGGGGGAGAAAGATGCAGTAGTGATCGCATTCGGTTCTCTTTCTTTCTTGGGTGAATTGACAGATATCATAGAACATAGAGACATGATCAGGAGAGATTCTCATGGTAGATCAAAATAAAATAAAAAAAGCTGTAAAATTGTTTTTGGAGGGTATCGGTGAAGACCCGTCCAGAGAGGGACTTATCGAATCGCCTGACAGAATTGCCCGTATGTGTACGGAAATTTTTGCGGGTATGGAAGAAGAGGCATCCGTACATCTTTCAAAAACGTTTGTTATCGAAAATAATGAGATGGTAGTAGAAAAGGATATTGTATTTTATTCCGTCTGTGAGCATCATTTGCTGCCTTTTTACGGGAAGGTACATATCGCTTATATACCAGACGGTAAGGTGGTGGGGTTGAGTAAGCTGGCGCGCACCGTGGAAACTTATGCAAGACGGCCGCAGATTCAGGAGCAGATGACGGGGCAGATTGCGGAGTCCATCATGAAATATTTGAAACCGCAGGGGGTCATGGTCATGGTAGAGGCGGAGCATATGTGTATGACGATGCGCGGTGTGAAAAAGCCGGGCAGCAGAACCGTGACGCTTTCCAAACAGGGATGTTTTGCAGAAAATCCTTACCTGCAGGACACTTTCTTTCGGATGATTCATGAATGATAAAGCAGGTAAATCCTGATTTAATAACTCGACTATTGATACGCTCAAACGATAAAGAAAGGAGATTGGAGAGAGATGAAAATTGGGGCGAGAGAATTTGATATCAAAGGGAAAACATATGTTATGGGAATTTTGAATGTGACGCCTGATTCTTTTTCGGACGGCGGTAAATTCAATCAAATGGATGCGGCTCTTTTTCATGTGGAAGAAATGATCAAGGAGGGCATGGATGTTGTCGATATCGGTGGAGAATCTACAAGACCTGGCTATACGCCTCTGTCCGAGGATGAAGAGATCAGTCGGATTGTTCCCGTGATCGAACAGGTCAGGGCCAGATTCGACATCCCGATTTCGCTGGATACATACAAAAGTAAAGTTGCCAGCGCCGGGATTGCAGCCGGGGCGGATATGATCAATGATATATGGGGATTAAAGTATGACGGAAATCTTGCAAAGGTGATAGCGGATGCAGGAATTCCCTGCAGTCTGATGCACAATCGAAAAGAGTCTGATTATACAGATTATATACAAAACGTATTGGAAGACCTGGTGGAGAGCGTACAGACAGCGCGTTTGTCGGGAATCGCGGACGAGAAGATTCTTTTGGACCCGGGTATCGGCTTTGGCAAGACTTATGAGAATAATCTGGAAATCATGAATAAGCTGGAAATTCTGCACAGCTTTGGCTATCCGCTCCTGGTTGGCGCGAGCAGGAAGTCGGTGATCGGTATTACGCTCGATCTGCCGGTGACGGAGCGCTTGGAGGGAACTTTGGTAACAACTGTTATAGCAACAATGAAAGGCGCAATGTTCGTGCGTGTTCATGATGTGAAAGAGAATGTAAGGGCAATCAGGATGACAGAAGCAATTGTCAATAAATAAATTGTAAAATTGCGGGTTGAGAAATTCGGAAAGGAGATATGATATAATGGATGAGATCATTATTGAAAATTTGAAAGTATTTGCACATCATGGTGTTTATCAGGAGGAAACGGAGAAGGGACAGAATTTTTATGTGAATGCTGTTCTCTATACGGATACGAGAAAAGCGGGCAGAGAGGATAAACGGGAACTTATCACAAGCTATGGTGATGTGTGCCAGTTTATTTATAGGTTTGTGAGCGAAAATGTTTATAAGCTGATCGAAACAGTGGCAGAAAAGACCGCTGAGGCAGTTTTGTCAGAATTCCCGTTGTTAGAGGGCGTTACACTGGAAATCCGGAAGCCGGAAGCACCGATCGGACTGGAATTTCAGTCGGTATCCGTCAAGATTACCCGTATGTGGCATACGGCTATACTGGCGACCGGTTCCAATGTGGGCAATCGGCCCAAATATATCAAAGATGCCGTTGAAACGCTTGATTCTGATGAAAAGTGCAGAGTTATCAGGAGTTCGGAATTGGTTCGTTCCCGCTCTTATGGGGATGTGGAACAGGGAGACTTTTTCAACGGTGCGGTGCTGATGCGGACACTATATACGCCGGAAGAGCTTCTTGACAGACTACATGAAATAGAGGATGCGTCTGGAAGACAGCGTGTAAAGCATTGGGGGCCGAGAACACTGGATTTGGATATTATCTTCTATGACGATCTGGTTCTGTACACGGATACCCTTCAGATTCCGCATGTTGATATGCAGAACAGGGATTTTGTGCTGGAGCCGTTGTCACAGATCACACCTTATAAAGTGCATCCGGTATTTGGAAAGACAGTTATACAACTCTATGAGGAAGTGCAGAAAACAGGAGAAAAATATGTCATCGATTCGGAATATATACAGTAGGCCAATGCGGCAGGATGAGGCGAGAGCTGTTTACATCGGACGCGGGCACAGGGACTTTCCGCCGAATGAACTAAAGCCGTTTTCCTTGATTGAAAAACTGATAAATAGCGGCTGTTATGAAATTTGTGGTTTTTATGAAAAAGAAAGTGATGAACTCTGTGCATATGCCTTTATGATGGCGGATAAGGATACCAATATGCTGTTGCTGGATTATTTCGCAGTCTGTGAGGAAGTCCGGGAGAAAGGTTATGGAAGCATTGCAATTGAATTATTAAAAGAGGATTATATAAAATGGGGCGGCATGCTTTTTGAAGTAGAAGACGATGATACGGCTGATACAGAAGAGGAAAAACGGATCCGCCAAAGGAGAATCGCTTTTTATGAAAGAAACGGCGTCGTGATGACGAAACAGAAAAGTTTGGCATTTGACGTGGATTTCAAGCTGATGGTAATGAACCTGGGTTGTGAGGTGGCAGAAGATAACGTCGGTTATTTACTGAGTGCTATGTATCGGAAAATGCTGCCCGAGAGACTTTTTAAAGAGCAGTTTCGGCTGCGGTGAAAAGGTTGAAAGAAAAGCGTTTTCAAATATTGAATTTGAGTGTCTGCTGAAGCAGGCAGATGAGAGTAAAGATGGAAAAAATTGTCAAAATATGATTTAATTTCTGATTTAAAGGGGATGCTGTGAAGCAGGTACTACTGCTTTACAACATCCCTTGTTATTTTATACCATGAATTGTTTTCGGACAGCGGGATTTATTTCATGTTCGCTTCTGCAGCATCCCTTGCAGCGTCGAAGGTCGTAACATACACACTGCCGAAAGTACTTGTTTTATAGACCGGCGTAGAAGCGCCGTACTGGTTGAAATAGACATACTGCGATGTTATGTTGATATTCTCATAGACACCGTCAGCGACCACTTCGGGATTGCTGCCGTCGATGTACATTCTCTTTAAAGCCGGTTCTGTCTTGGAACTCTTCTGATAGTATATGTAATCGGAATAGACATTGAAGAAATCGACACGGTCATCTGTCAGAACTTCGATTACATCTTCGGACATATTATAGCGGCACAGCCGGTAATTATTCTGCACATCCATATAATAAATATAGCCGTCATGAAAGATCGGATTCCAAATATCGGCGGTCCATGCGAGAGTGATGACATCGTTTGCCGTATTTAAAGTATAGAGTGCATGGTCATTTTCTGTGCCGTTAAAGTAGATAAGGCCGTTGACATAGGAAGCCGGATTGATGACATAATCGGCGACTTCGACTTTTTCGGATTTATCAATCTTTATTTTGCTGAGCACAGTTCCGGTTTTATTGTTGTAGTCCTGATAGTAGAGATAGCTGCCGCACAGCTGCATCGTGACGGCAAAAGTCCGGTCCAGACAGGCGGTATGTTTTCCGTCTTTTTCACTGCGGTAGATACCGGCGGTACGGCCCATGAAACCGAGTCCCTTTCCGCTCCCGTTTGAGCCGCTTTCCATATAATAATAAATATAATCGCCGCCCGCATTGATGGAAGCGACAGAGTTGCTGTTCAGTTTGACAAGTTCCGTTTCATCGGCATTCATAGAATAAAGGGCGTTATTATCATACGCATTTGCGAAAAAAACCTTGCCGTCCGATTCACAGAAAAGCCCGCCATTATTCAGATTTCCTGCGGTATTGCCGACTGTATACACATCGTTCATGGGAATTTTACCGGTAAGCATTGCGACTGCAAATAAAGCTGCCAATATACATACGACGATGCAGATGATTATGATATTCTTTTTAGTAGTAGTCATAGAAAATATTCCCCTTTGCTGAACTGTTACTTTAAGTATAGTATAATCTTAAACCTACTTGATAGCAAGCGAGTTTTGTTATAATATTATGGAGAGCAGATTGAATTATATTACAGATCAGGCGCCGCCCGGTCAGAGCATGGCACATCCCTTTGGCGGCACGCTTTCGCTCCGCGAAAAGCGGCAGCGGTACTAAGTTCAAAAGCCGCAAAGCGTCTTTTTCACAAAGGACCGGTGCTTTTCGAGGGCCTTCGCAGGGATGTGCCATACTCTGACCGGGGCGGCGCCTGATCTGTAATTACACTATGAAGAAAGGCAAGAGAAAAATGGACTTACTGGAATTGAGGAAGCAGCTGGATGAGCTGGATGTGCAGATAGTGGCGTTGTATGAGAAGCGGATGGATATTTCTTCTCAGGTAGCGGATTATAAAATAGAAACAGGAAAAAAAGTATTTGACAGGGAGCGGGAGCTTCAGAAGCTGAGTGCGGTGAAGGAGCTGACTCATAATGAGTTTAACGGCCGCGGGATTCAGGAGTTATTCGAACAGATTATGTCGATGAGCCGGAAACTGCAGTATAAGAAGCTTTCAGAGAGTGGAAGTCTGGGAAGACTGCCTTTTATCGGAGTGAACACACTGGATGCACAGAATGCGAGGGTCGTTTTTCAGGGGGCGGAAGGCTCTTATTCCCAAATGGCAATGCAGGCTTTTTTTGGGGAAAAAGTGAATTGTTTTCATGTGGAGACTTTCCGGGACGCCATGTGCGCGATTGAAGAAGGCAGCGCGGATTATGCGGTGCTTCCGATTGAAAACTCCACGGCCGGCATTGTAAATGAAATATATGACCTTCTGGTGGAATTTGAAAATTATATTGTAGGAGAGCAGATCATCCGTATCGAGCACTGTCTGATGGGCGTGCCGGGAACAGATCTTTCACAGATCCGCACAGTTTATTCACATCCGCAGTCTTTAATGCAAAGCACTCGTTATTTAAATGATCATGCCTCCTGGCAGCAGATCAGTATGCAGAATAATGCTTTTGCGGCAAGAAAGGTCATGGAGGACAGGGATAAAAGTCAGGCGGCCATAGCCAGTGAGCAGGCGGCCCAAATTTACGGTCTGGAGATTTTGGAGCGGGGCGTGAATCATTCCCATACAAATTCCACGCGGTTCATTGTTGTAACGAATCAGAAAGTCTTTTTGAAGAAAGCGGGTAAGGTCAGCATTTGTTTTGAGATACCGCATGAAAGCGGTTCGCTGTATCATATGCTTTCCCATTTTATTTATAATGACCTGAATATGACGAAAATCGAGAGCCGGCCGATTGAGGACCGGAACTGGGAATATCGGTTTTTTATCGATTTTGATGGAAATCTGGCGGACAGTGCAGTGAAGAATGCGCTCAGAGGGCTTCGGGAAGAGGCGCGGAATATGAGGATTTTGGGAAATTACTAGATAGGTTGCTGCGTTTCGGACGGAGGCCCGGCAGAGCATGTCCCTGCGAAGGCCCTTGAAAAACGTCGGCACTTAGCGAGGTTCTTCACGAGCTTAGTGCCGTTACGATTTTTCGCGGAGCGCAAGCGTGCCTTCAAAGGGACATGCTCTGCCGGGCCTCCGTCCGAAACGCAGCGTGAGAATGAACAAAAAGGAGCAGATAGTAAAAATGAGAATCGAGGAGTTGATCATCTATAAAGATTTTGCACAGGGGGATCTGCTGCATGATATGGTATATCTGATGGAACATTATCGGGAGGAGAAGGACAGGGCGCTTTTTTATGACTGTATGCACGGCCTGCTGGAACTTGCGGCTTCGCATGGCTTTTATGGAAATCTTTGGCACTGTTATCTGACAAATCTGCTCGTGAATAACGAGAACAGCTACAGCATGGCCTGTGAGATTCGGGGAAATGTGGAAGGAACCATTAATGAGATGGCGCTGCATGATATCCGGATTTTCAAGGAATTATACGACTATGATTTTACGGAAATGATGCAGGTGCTTCAGGTTCCGGAATTCAAACTGGCGCTTTCCTATGTGAGCTGTTCGCAGAAGAGCAGGGTGTACAATACCCGTATCCGGGACAGAATCTGTAACCTTGCCAAGCGGTTCAATGCGGATGATACGCCGGAGGCGATGAAGGATACGCTGACGGAATTTTATAAAGATTACGGCGTGGGCCGATTTGGTTTACATAAGGCATTTCGTGTCAGACACGATGAAACGGGTGCGGTGATCGAGCCGATTTTGAATATCGCCCATGTGCATCTGGATGATCTGGTGGGGTATGAGATTCCAAAGAAAAAGCTGATTGATAACACAGAGGCTTTTGTGAAAGGGAAAAAGGCGAATAACTGTCTGTTGTTCGGAGATGCCGGGACCGGAAAATCATCCAGCATCAAAGCGATAGCTAATCAATATTATGACAGAGGACTGCGCATTATCGAAATATACAAGCACCAGTTCCAGGATTTGAACGATGTGATCTCCCAGATCAAGGACCGGAACTATAAGTTCATCATCTATATGGATGATTTAAGCTTTGAAGATTTTGAAATCGAATATAAGTATCTGAAGGCGGTCATCGAGGGCGGTTTGGAGAAAAAGCCGGAAAACGTGTTGATCTATGCGACGTCTAACAGAAGGCATCTGGTGCGCGAGAAGTTCAGCGATAAGGAAGAGCGGCGGGATGATCTTCACGCGGGCGATACGGTACAGGAGAAGTTATCGCTTGTTTCCCGTTTCGGTGTGACGATCTTTTTCTGCGGGCCGGATAAAAAACAATTTCAGCAGATAGTCGAGACATTGGCGCAGCGGCATGGTATTATAATGGATAGGGAGGAACTGCTCCTTGCGGCCAATAAATGGGAACTTGCCCACGGCGGGCTTTCGGGAAGGACGGCTCAGCAGTTCATTGATTATTTATTGGGTGGAATAGAAGATTGACAGGCTGAAAGAGATGGGGGAATCTAACATGAAAACTTTTGCGGCAATCGATGTCGGCTCTTACGAATTGTCGATGAAAATATTTGAAGTATCCAAGCAGAACGGACTGCGGGAAATCGATTGTATCAGGCATCGTATCGATTTGGGTACGGATACTTATGCTACCGGTAAGATCGGTTATGGCAGAGTCAACGAATTATGCCGGGTGCTGCGGGAATATAAAGATATTATGACCGGTTATCGGGTGGATGACTATAAGGCTTACGGTACGAGCGCCATCCGTGAGATGGAAAATAAGATTATTGTCCTCGATCAGATAGAACAGCGGACAGGTATTAAAATAGAAGTACTGAGCAATTCCGAACAGCGTTTTCTGGATTATAAATCAGTTGCTTCCAAAGGAAAGGTCTTTAACAAGATCATAGAAAAGGAGACCGCCATTCTGGATATCGGCGGCGGAAGCATTCAGATTTCGCTCTTTGTAAAAGATTCTCTTGTGACGACACAGAATATGCGGCTGGGCATTTTGCGGCTGCAGGATAATATGAGCCATCTGAACCTGAAACCGAGCCAGTATGAAAATATCATCGATGAATTTATCAGCTCACAGCTCGCCGTTTTTAAGAAACTGTATTTAAAAGACAGGGCGATTGAGAATATTATTGTCGTGGATGACTATATTTCTGCGGTGGTGAAACGGAAGATGGCACATCTTGCAGATGACTGTATTGAAGCCTCTGTACTCGATGCTTTTATGAAAACGATACGGGAAAAATCCATGAGCGAGGCCGCTAGAATACTGGATATGCCGGAAGAAAATATTCCGCTTCTTTATATTTCCAGCGTGCTGTTGAACCGCGTCACCAAGGTGATGAGTGCTAAAATGATCTGGGTGCCGGGTGTGGCCTTATGCGACGGGATTGCATATGAATATGGAGAAAAGAATAAGCTCATCAAAGCGAATCATGACTTTGAACAGGATATCATCGCCTGTGCACAGAATATCAGCAAGCGGTATATGGGAAGTAAGCGCAGAAGCGAAACACTTGAAAAAATCGCGTTGACGATTTACGACAGTATGCGGAAGGTACACGGACTGGGCAAAAGAGAACGACTGTTATTGCAGCTTGCGACAATTTTGCATGACTGTGGCAAATATATCAGCCTGACGAATCTCGGCGAATGCTCCTACAATATTATTATGTCAACTGAAATCATAGGGCTTTCTCATATTGAGCGGGAAATCGTGGCCAATACGGTCAAGTATAATCATATAGATTTTGATTATTATGAGATGATAGGGCAGAATGCCGATCTTGATAAAGACGCTTATCTGAAAATTGCGAAGCTGACGGCAATTTTGAAGATTGCAAACGGTCTTGACAGAAGCCATAAGCAGAAATTCAAAGATGTTAAGACAGTGTTGAAAGAAGAAGAACTGGTCATTACAATCGATACACCGGTGGATATTACCCTGGAAAAAGGAATGTTCTGCAAGAGAGCGGAATTTTTTGAAGAGGTATACAGCGTAAAGCCGGTCATCCGGCAGAAAGGCGGAAATTTTATTTAAAAGGGGAAAGGACAGGATAAAAGAGGTATGGCTGAAAAATCAGAATTTTCAAAAGCAGAGTATTATACGAACAGAGAACTGAGCTGGCTTCTTTTTGACAAAAGGGTCTTGAGCGAGGCGGAAGATAAAAAACTACCGTTATTTGAACGTTTGAAGTTTTTGAGCATTTCGGCGTCGAATCTGGATGAATTTTTTATGGTCCGGGTGGCGTCGCTGAAGGATATGGTCAATGCCGGATATACGAAAAAGGATATTGCGGGCCTGACACCTAAGGAACAGCTCGCGAGGGTGAACCAGAAGACGCACGAGCTGGTGAAGCGGCAATATGCCGTATACAATCATTCGCTTCTGCCACAGCTCTTGGAAAACGGGCTGAGACTGGTCGGACACCATGAAGAATTGACGAAAGAGGAAGCGGCTTATGTAGATTCCTATTTTGAGGATAATGTTTATTCCGTGCTGACGCCGATGGCGGTTGATTCTTCCAGGCCTTTTCCGTTGATTCGCAATAAAACGCTGAATATTGGGGCATTGGTAAAGAAAAAGAGCGGAGAGGGCGATTTGGAGTTTGCCACTGTGCAGGTGCCGAGCGTGCTGTCCAGAATCGTTTCCATACCGGCGAAAGAAGGAAGAGCAGTCATTCTTCTCGAAGAAGTCATTGAGCGGAATATCCATAAGCTTTTTCTGAATTATGATATTGTCTGTGCCTATCCCTTCCGTATCATGCGGAATGCGGGCTTGCTGATCGAGGAAGAAGAAGCGGGAGACTTACTGGTGGAAATCGAGAAGCAGTTGAAAAAGAGACAATGGGGTCAGGCAATCCGGCTGGAAGTCGAGGAAGGCATGGATGCGCGGCTGCTCAAAATCATTCAGAATGAACTTCATATCGGCGGGGAGGATATCTATCCGATAGGCGGCCCGCTGGATATCACCTTTTTAATAAAGATGTATGGAATGGACGGTTTCGATCATTTGAGGGAACATAGCTACAAAGGAGACTGGCCGGTGCCGGAACTTCCGGAAGATGCGGATATCTTTTCCTGCATCCGGAAAGAAGATATTTTGATGTATCATCCTTATCAGACATTTGAGCCGGTCGTTCGTTTTATCAGACAGGCGGCCAAAGACCCGGATGTGCTTGCAATCAAGCAGACATTGTACAGAGTCAGCGGCAACTCGCCGATCATTGCGGCGCTGGAGCAGGCGGCCGACAATGGAAAGCAGGTTTCCGTTCTGGTAGAATTGAAGGCGCGGTTCGATGAAGAGAACAATATCGTCTGGGCAAGAAGGCTGGAAAAAGCGGGGTGTCACGTTATCTATGGTCTGGTCGGCTTAAAGACTCACAGCAAGATCACGTTGGTTGTCCGGCGGGAGGAGAACGGCATCCGGCGGTATGTGCATCTCGGAACGGGGAACTATAATGATTCTACCGCCAGGCTGTATACGGATATCGGGCTTTTGACCTGTTCGGAGACGATTGGCGAGGATGCGACGGCGGTATTCAATATGCTTTCCGGTTATTCGGAGCCGCGTTCCTGGAATAAGCTGTCATTGGCGCCGCTTTGGTTAAAGGACAGATTCCGCTATTTGATCGCAAGGGAAAAGGAACATGCCATACATGGCCGGCCGGCTAGAATTATTGCCAAGATGAATGCGTTGTGTGATAAAGATATCATTGAGGCGCTCTATGAGGCGAGTACGGCCGGCGTAAAGATTGAACTCATCATCCGGGGAATCTGCTGTCTGAAAGCAGGCCAGCCCGGTATCAGCGAGAATATCAGTGTCCGCTCCATTGTCGGAAATTATCTGGAGCATGCCAGAATTTTCTATTTCGAAAATGACGGAAGGCCGGAATATTACTGTGCCAGTGCGGACTGGATGCCACGGAATCTGGACAGACGCGTGGAAATCATGTTCCCAATTGAAAAGCCGGAGCTTCAGGAGAAAATCATGCGGATTCTGGAATATCAGCTGCGGGACACAGTAAAGGCGCATATTCTGCTTCCGGATGATACCTATGCAAAAGTTGACAGGCGTGGAAAAGAGAAATTCAATTCCCAGCTTACGTTCTGTGAAGTGGCGCAGGCATGCGCAAGAAAGCAGGAAGAGGCGGCCGACAGACGGATATTTATTCCCGAAACGAGCCATAACGGTTAGCGTGGGAAGAACTTCTGACTTGCATGACAGATTAGTTTTACACATGTTCTGTACCTGCGGTCCAGCGTTCGTAAATTGAAAGAAAGGCATGGTTATTAACATGAAGATTATATTGGCATCGGCCTCTCCTAGGAGAAAAGAACTGCTGAAACAGATCGGGCTTTCTTTTAAGACAATGCCCAGTATGAAGGAAGAGGTCATCAGCAAAGAAGCACCAGAAGAAATCGTAGAGGAATTATCTTATCAGAAGGCGGTCGATATCTGCGGCCGGTTGTCGGAGACGATGAAAGAGGATTTTGTCGTCATCGGCGCGGATACGGTGGTATCCTGTTGGAACAAAATTCTTGGGAAGCCGAAAGATAAGGAAGAAGCTTTTGATATGCTGTGGGAATTGCAGGGAAAGAGCCATCAGGTCTATACAGGTGTGACGCTTGCCTGGAAATATGCGGATATGCCGGCAATGTTCCATACTTTTCATGAGTGTACGGATGTTACCGTCTTCCCAATGACGGAAGAAGAAATAGAGCGTTACATCGATTCAGGCGAACCGATGGATAAGGCAGGAGCTTATGCGATACAGGGACGGTTCGCAGCCTATATTCAGGGTATCTGCGGCGATTATGCAAATGTTGTCGGGCTGCCCGTGGGAAGAGTGTATCAGGAGCTCAGGCAAAGAGAGATGCTGGAAACATTATAATTTAATAACACTTGTAATGCAATGAACAGAGATTGCGAAAGGAGAGGGTTACAATGTTCGATGATGCGGTATTACAATGTTTTTTGAAGAAACAAAGTCAGCTTTTTCCGGAGAATGTGGCGGAAACACTGGAAGAGGCAGATAACTTTCTGGAGGAATGTATGGCCGTTGTCGTAAATTCTGTGAGAGAAGTATGGGAATACTTCGACGAGCAGGGTGTGGATATGGAAGGTGCAGGAGAAGATGAAATACTGGATGCCGATGAAGTGTTCGATGTCGGGGACGGAAGATATTTGATTGTAGAATGCTAGGGTGAGAAGAATTTCTAACACTCGCAGCAGAGGCTGCTTCATGAAGCAATTCTACGATTTGCCGTAGGCAAATCTTTCTCACCCGGAAGAATGCCCGAAATGCGGGCATTCATCATCCAGATTTGAGATTCCGTAAAGCGGAATCATGGAGGTTAGGGTGAGAAGAACGTCCAAAATGCGGTGTTCTTCCAATGGTTCAGGAGTTAGAGCACGGATTTCATAAATTCAGCGAGCCCGTCGTGGTCATTATCCTTTGCGGTGATGACATCGGCGGCTTCCTTGACTTCGGGCGCAGCATTTTGCATGGCGATACCGCAGCCGGCTTCACGAATCATGGAGATATCGTTGTCGGCATCTCCTGCCGCAAAAGCGTCTGTCAGAGGAATCTGGAAATAATCGCAGACAAAGCGCACGGAGCTGCCTTTTCCGGCGTCTTTGTGAAAAAGCTCCAGATAGAAGTCATTGGAGAAGATATATTGAATCTTGTCGGCGGCCCAGTCTGCGATGTGTTCACAGAAAGCGGTCAGCCTGTCATGGTCTTTTAGATGGATTGCCAGCATTTTCAGAGGGCCATTGGTCAGGACGGAAGCATAGTCTTCTGCAAGAAGCAGTGGCAGATGAACCCGTCTGCGGTAAAATCGGATTTCTTCATCTTCCGCGGCAGTGACGATGGCATCGTCCGTATAAGTCTGAATGTGAAGCTGAAATGCCTCGGCTTGTGCCTGCAGGTAGGCTACCTGCGCAAGCGATAGCCTTTTTTCCTGAATCGGTGTCTTACTGTCACAGTCATAGACCAGCGTGCCGTTGCTCGCGGAGATCAGAACACCCGGATAATTAAGCCCGGCCTGCTCTTTGACTTCCAGAATACTCGGAAGGGGGCGCCCGGAAGTAAGGACCAGTTTATTGCCGGCGTGGATGAAGTCATCGAGGAATGCTTTTGTATTTCTCGATACCATGCTTTGGTTATTCAATAATGTTCCGTCCAGATCAGTAAATAATATTTTCATATGATAACCGAATCCTTTTTCAGATATTATTTGTCCGGCTGTTCGGGCAGATTTCCTGAGTCATTCCATACTGCATGAATCATTTTGTATCCGTGCAGTATATCATATCTTTGCGGCTTTCCGTATGTTATCCAGAAATTCTTCCGGTACGAACAGTTTTCCGTAGCCCACAGCCAAGTCCAGCCCTGGTTTTGTTTTGCCGTGGAAATCCGAGCCGCCGCTCGGCAGCAGGCCGTATTTTTCGGCCAGCCGGAACATATCCCGTTCCTCCTGCCGTTCGTAAGTGCTGTATATCGCTTCGATGCCGATGAGGCCGGCCTGCTTCAGCGTATACACGAGCGTATCCAGACGGTCTTTTCCCATATGGTATAGAGGCGGGTGGGCGAGAATCGGAACGCCGCCGTTTTGCAGGATCAGTTCGACTGCCTGTGACGGTGTGACTTTTTCACGCGGTACGAAATATTTGCAGTGGTCGCCGACATATTGTGCGAAAGCATCGGCATAACTCGTCACATAGCCGTGGTTCTTCAAATAAACCGCATAATGTGCCCTTGTGATGACCGCATCCGGGTTCTCTTCGCATAATTTTTCATAGGTGATATCGATGCCGGCTTCCTGCAGATTCCGGCACATCCTGATATTGCGCGTCGTGCGGGAATCCACGAAGGCTTGTATTTTTGCCTGAAAAGAGGGTTCTTTATAATGAAGATAAAGACCGACAATGTGAATGTCTTTTCCCTCATATTCGGTGGAAAATTCGATGCCCGGAATGACTTCGATCGGTTTGTCCGCCGCATAGGAAATCGCTTCGTCGAGACCGTCCGTCGTGTCGTGGTCGGTCAGGGCAAAAGCGGAAAGTTCCTTTTCCAAGGCATAGTCTACTAATTGTGCGGGCGTAAATGTGCCGTCCGATTTGTTGGAGTGTACATGCAGGTCAACTCTGTTCATCAGTCCTCTTCTTCCGTTGCAGTACTCGTATAAACGGTACGTTTTCTCGCCATTTCATCGCTTTCGAGATACTCGTCATAAGTCGTAATTTTGTCAATGATCGTGCCGTCGGGCAGGATTTCTATGATGCGGTTAGCCGTCGTCTGTACGACCTGATGGTCATGGCAGGAAAAAAGTTCTACGCCCTTGAACTTGATCATGCCTTCGTTGAGGGCGGTTATGGCCTCCATATCCAAATGGTTTGTCGGCTCGTCGAAAATCAGGCAGTTCGCGCCGCTGATCATCATCTTGGAGAGCAGACAGCGGACTTTTTCACCACCGGAGAGAACCTTTACTTTCTTAACGCCATCGTCGCCGGCAAAAAGCATACGGCCGAGGAAGCCGCGGACATAGGTGATATCTTTGACAGGAGAGTAGCCCATCAGCCAGTCGCTGATCGTATAGTCGTTGTCGAATTCCGCTGTGTTATCCTTCGGGAAATAGGCCTGAGATGTGGTGACACCCCATTTGTAAGTCCCTTCATCAGGTTCCATTTCTCCGGTCAGAATCTTGAACAGAGTCGTTTTGGCGAGCTCGTTTCCGCCGACAAAAGCAATTTTATCGTCATGGCCGACGATAAAGGAGATATTGTCCAGCACTTTTTCACCGTTGATCGTCTTGCTGATGCCTTCTACCGTCAGCACTTCGTTGCCGATTTCGCGTTCCGGCCTGAAATCGATATAAGGATATTTCCGGCTGGAAGGTTTGATATCATCCAGCTCGATTTTTTCGAGTGCCCTTTTTCTCGAAGTCGCCTGCTTGGATTTGGAAGCATTGGCGGAGAAACGGGAGATAAATTCCTGTAATTCTTTGATTTGTTCTTCTTTTTTCTTATTGGCTTCTTTGCGCTGTTTGATGATCAGCTGACTGGATTCATACCAGAAATCGTAGTTGCCGGCATATAACTGGATTTTGCCGTAATCGATATCCGCCGTATGGGTGCATACTTTGTTCAGAAAATAACGGTCGTGGGAAACGACGATGACCGTATTTTCGAAATTGATCAGAAATTCTTCCAGCCACGCGATGGCATCCAGGTCCAAATGGTTCGTCGGCTCGTCTAAAAGCAGGATATCCGGATTGCCGAACAGCGCCTTTGCGAGCAGGACTTTTACCTTTGCATTACCATCTAAGCTGCTCATCATGCTGTAATGTAAATCGGTGTCGATGCCGAGACCGTTTAACAGCATGGCGGCGTTGGATTCTGCGTCCCAGCCGTCCATTTCCGCGAACTCAGCCTCTAATTCGCTGGCGCGGATACCGTCTTCATCGGAGAAATCTTCTTTGGCATAAATAGCGTCTTTTTCCTTCATGATCTGGTACAGGCGCTCATTTCCCATGATAACGACATCCATGACCGGATAAGCGTCATATTTGAAATGATCCTGTTCCAGAACAGAAAGCCGCTGTCCGGGGGTGATGGCGATATCGCCGTTCGTCGTGTCCAGTGAACCAGACAGGATTTTCAGAAAAGTGGATTTGCCGGCGCCGTTTGCCCCGATTAGGCCATAACAGTTCCCCTCCGTAAATTTGATGTTGACATCTTCAAAGAGTGCTTTTTTGCCCACTCTATACGTTACATTGTTTGCACTAATCATGTTTAAAACCTCTGTTTTCCAAGTTACGCTCCGGTCTCCGGGCAGGCAGGACAGAGTTCCATTGGAGACACGCTTGCGCTCCGCGAAAAGCAGCAACGGTACTAAGTTCAAAAGCAACAAGCTGCTTTTGAACTAAGAACCGGCGCTTTTCCAGGGTCTCCGCAGGAACTCTGTCCTGCCTGCCCGGAGACCGGAGCGTAACTTTTCCTAATTATATTTTGGTTGACAGTCACTTCCTATATTATACATAAAAAAGATGCTTTTTCAAGAAA
>CAJTUC010000036.1 GCA_910579395.1 uncultured Lachnospiraceae bacterium
CCTGCATGATAGAATCCGTCTGGGAAAGATCAAGATACCAGAACTGCACGATATAATCCCAAGTGCTTTTGGGAGAAAGTATCCTGATAGGCGGCATGACCGCCGGGATTAGTAGGTAACAAAGAAATCGCCTCCAGTCGATTGAAATAAAATATAATCAATCGGCTTCGCCGCAAATTTTGAGGGATTTGTCAAGGGTTTTTGACAAAAAAGTGGGTGATTTTTTGAAATAGAAGTCTGAAAGCCTTATAAAATAAGGGCTTAAGATTCCGAGAAGTTATATTTTGAGAAAGGAGGCAGAGCTTTTTCGGGAAAAGGGAGCGGAAGGCATTGTCATCGGCTGCCTGAGAGAGGACGGAAGTCTTCATTTGGAACGGATGAAAGAATTGATGAAGGCAGCAGGCGGAATGAAGATAACGCTGCATCGGGCGTTTGATCTGTGTGCAGACCCGGCTGCGGCTTATGAGCAGGCAGGAGAACTTGGAATTGATACAATTCTGACATCGGGACAGAAAAGCAGTTGTCTGGCGGGACTGCCTCTGTTAAAGCAGTTGTCGGAATTGCAGAGGAAAAACGGCGGTCCGCAGATTATGGCGGGGGCCGGGGTGACGCCTGATGTTATCAGGCAGTTTCTTGTTGAGACGGATATTACAAGTTTTCATTTATCAGCGAAAAAAACGGTGGAGAGTTCGATGCGTTACCGCAGGGAAGGTGTGCCGATGGGGCTTCCGATGATGAGTGAATACCATATTTTCAGGACAGACAGTCAAGTGGTGGCGGAAGCCGGAAAAGTATTGGAAGAGAATGGATAACAGGAGAAAGGCTGGGGTCATAAAATGGATGAACGTATTCAAATGTGGCTGGAAGGAGAATTGAAGGAGTTTTCCGCAGACTTTAAGAAATTTAATGAAAAAGTGACAAAAATGTCGTATCTGTGGATGGTCATCAGTGTAGTCGGTCTGCCAGCGATTGGATTTTTGTCAGGCGGCGATGTCGTTTCCGTATTAAAGATGAATTTTCCGGTGGGCTGTGGTATCGCGCTGTTCATCTGGCTTTGCTTCTGGTTCCAGAAGAAAAGAGCATCGGAGAAGAGGGTGCGTCCCGGCTATGAAAAAGCGATTGCGGCGGCTTTTACTTCTGAAGAAGAAAAAAAAGCTTTTGTGCGGCAAATAGAATCGGGCAGTTTTGGGAAGATTATTTTTATGAATACCATGTATGATAAATATCCGTGCCGTTTTATGGCCGGGAGCGAATATCTGATGTTCAACCGGGATTTGTACTGCCGTTTTATCAGGGTGGCGGATATCGAAGACATTTACTGCAAAGAAGAAAAAACCAGGATACGCTACAATTTGGGGGACTATCGTGTTATGCAGAATATGACGACGGGAATTTCCCTGGTCATTGAATACAAAGAAGGCTCCGCGTCAGAGAATGCGCGCAAGCAGGACAGCCTCTATCTCGACAACGGGAAGCAGGCCGAAGCGGTATTCAATTTAATTCGAAAGTATTGTCCGGGACTGGACATCTGAAGGGAATGTTAGGAGGTATGAGAGAGAATGTTAGAAGTAGGAACAAAGGCGCCGGCATTTTCATTGCCGGACCAGAATGGACAGATACACACATTGGAAGAGTATAAGGGGAAGAAGGTAATCTTGTATTTTTACCCGAAAGACAATACGCCGGGCTGTACGAAGCAGGCCTGTAATTTTGGCGGACTTTATCCGCAGTTTCAAGAAAAAGGAGCGGTCGTTATCGGCGTCAGCAAGGACAGCGTAGCATCCCATAAAAAGTTTGAAGAAAAATACGGGCTTCCTTTTATCCTGCTTTCGGATACGGAACTGTCCTGCATTCAGGCCTATGATGTATGGCAGGAAAAGAAAAATTACGGAAAGGTAAGCATGGGCGTGGTGCGGACGACCTACCTGATTGACGAGAAAGGTATCATCGAGAAAGCCTATGGGAACGTAAAAGCGGCGGAGAATCCGGCACAGATGCTCGGGGAGTTATAGAATTCATGAAGATCATTATTTCACCGGCGAAAAAGATGAACGTGGATACGGACACGTTTGAAATTGATGGTCTGCCGGAATTTATAGATGATGCCGAAATCCTCATGGAGCGTATCAGAGCGTTGTCTTTTTCGGAGGCAAAGGCGCTATGGAAATGCAATGACAAGCTGGCACTGTTGAATTATGAGCGTTTTCAGAAAATGGATTTGAAAAGATCATTGACACCGGCTGTCATATCCTATGAGGGGCTGCAGTACCAGCATATGGCGCCGGGGGTGTTCACGACGGAGGCGCTTTCCTATATTGGAGAGCACCTTCGTATTCTGTCCGGTTTTTACGGTCTGCTGCGGCCCTTTGACGGCGTAACGCCGTATCGGCTGGAAATGCAGGCTGCATTATCCGTAAAAGGATATAAAGATCTGTATGATTTCTGGGATGGGCGCTTATATGAAAAGCTGGCGGATGATGATGGAATCATTATCAATCTAGCCTCGAAAGAGTATTCCAGGTGTATCGAGAAATACATAACGCCGGCCGAGCGGTTCATCACGATTGAGTTTGGCGAACTTGTAGATGGTAACGTAAAACAAAAAGGAACCCTTGCCAAAATGGCAAGGGGCGAGATGGTAAGATTTCTGGCAGAAAAGGCAATTTGCGAGCCGGAAGAAATCAAAACATTCCGGGAACTGGGCTTTTCCTATGTTAAGGAGTTGTCCGGTGCGGAGAAATATGTGTTTATAAGATGAACGCCCTATGCGAACATCTTTTCTATGAACTTAACGGCGTATTCACTCCAGAAGGCCATATCATGGCCGCCGCTGCTTTCCACATAAAGGTGTTCGATGCCGCTGCTTTCCAGAAATTTATGAAATGCGCGGTTATTTTCCAGAAGAAAATCTTCCGTGCCGCAGCTCATATAGATTTCGGGAATCTTTTTGCATTCATTTTTCAGTTTCTTAACGAGTGTTTCAGGGTTATTATCGCTTTCTTCGACTGTTTCCAAATCCCCGAAGCATTCATGATAATAAGCATAATTTGCGACCGGATTTCCGCCGCCTTCTTTCATGTGCGCAATTTCGTGCACGATCAATGCCGATGAGAGAGCGGCCAACTTACCGAATCTTTCGGGATAATAAAAAGCGGTATGAAGTGCGCCGAATCCGCCCATTGACATTCCCATGATATAAGTTTCATCTGCATTCATTGCCAGTCCGAACGTTTTGCGGATATAATTTACCAGTTCTATCCCTACAAAAGTACAGAACTGATGGCCTGTGGAAATTCCATCGAGCCAGAAAGAATTTTCCCCGTTCGGCATGACGATTGCGAAGTTGTATTTTTCAGCCAGATATTCAGGAACCCAGTTTTCCGCGCAGCCTGTGTAGCCATGGAGCAGAAATAATGTTTTCATTTGCCGCCGGCTGTATACGGTATCCTCATGAGGGATATCCTCGCGTATGTCATTGGGGAGAAACATTTCAAAAAATGTATTTCTTTTTAAGGAATTTGAAAAAAATTTGATGCGATAATATGCCATTGTCTTGTTCCCTTCTAAAAATTGCTTTTATTTATTCTGTTTCGCTTAAAAACCATTCCCGAATCCATTTTCCCTGTTCGCTCAAATCCGCGTCGTTCCAGTCATAAAGTTTCGGACAGCCGGGAACGAGAATGCTGCTGGATTCGTTTTTGTTCGCGAGATTCCAGCATAGATAGCTGACGTTATATGCTTCAATCAGTTCTTTCCAGGCGTCTCCCTGTGCGATATCGACTGCGCCGTTGCCGGACGCATCGCATATGCCGAATTCGCTGACGAAGACCGGGAGACCGCTTTCGATGCAGGTTTTCATCCGTTCCCGGAGCCAGTCCGTGTGAGTTGCGGCATAAAAGTGAAGGACATACATAATATTTTCATAGTCGAGCGGTGCGGCAAGCGCCTGATCGATATCCTGGCTCCAGGTAGGCGTACCGACGAGAATGACGGCATCCGCATTGTTTGCACGGATAACGGGAATCACCTCATTGGCATAAGTGCATACGGTATCCCATGTTCCGGCATTGTTGGGTTCATTGCAGATTTCGTAAAGGACGTTATCATAGCCCGCATACAGCTTCGACATCTCATCAAAAAACTGTACGGCCTCTGTTTTATAGATGAGGGGGCTCTGGTCGCTCAGGATATGCCAGTCGATAATAACATACATGCCGAGTTCGGAAGCATATTCCACGCCGTTTTTGATCAGGTTTTTCAATTCTTCCCGGTTGCCGTCGCTGCAGTAGCCGTCTGGTTCTGCGGTATACATGGCAAGCCGGATGCAGTTCGTGTGCCAGTCGTCGCGCAGGTACCGGAATGTTTCGTAATTGATGTATTCCGGGAACCATGCGATACCGTGTGTGGACATTCCCCGAAGCTGTACCGGGTTTCCGTGACTGTCCGTCAGGGCGGTGCCTTCTACATGGAGTGCACCGTGTAAGGCGAGCGGTGTCTGTGCGCTGTTCGGTTCTTCTGTGTTGGTTGTGCTTTCTGTGATTTCTGTTACTTCCGTTATTTCTCTGCTCATTGATTCCGTCTCCGTTTCGCTTTTGGCTGCAGCATCGTTAGCCGTTTCCTTTTTGTTGTCAGTTACGTCTTCGCGATTCGTTTCATTTGAGGCATCTATACAGGTCGCTGTGCTTACCTGTACGTTTTCTTTCTGTCCGCATCCGTTCAGGTTAAAACTCAAACTAAGAATAATGCTCAGGACAGATATCAGATACTTTTTCCGTTTCATATTTTTACCCATTTGTCTGCGGAAGCAGACACTTAAATCAATAGTTGAAAGCGCTTTTCTTTCAACCTTTTCCCTTCAATATCGATTTCGTGTGGCGTAAGCAAGAATTGCAACGCAATTCTTGTGGCGCAAGCCGCCGGGCTTGCGTCTATTGTATCATATTTTGCTCAGCCCGAAAAGCATATGTGCGAAGCGGTTTCCGGGTTTCCTGCCGAATAAGAAAATATAAGGGAAAACAAATGGTATGAATTGTCATAATATGCTATACTTTTTAGCAATAAGATATTGGAAATAATCATGGCAGGATTTTGAGATTCAGGAGGGAAGTATTATGTCGGATTTAAAGAAAAAATCTGTTGAAGAAGAGATTCGGGAAGAATTGAAAACGAGTAGGAGAGAGTTTACGCAGGAGACATTGGAAAAGTTGAAGCCGCTGCTTGAACTGCTTGATGAGAAATTTACGCCGTTACCCCATTTAAAGCTTAAACCGGTTCGCGCACAGTCAACTTCGGTATTTGACAGTAAGCTGGGAGGAGTCCCCTATTTTCCGAAGAATATGGAATATCCAAAAGTTCTGGAAGGGAATTTCGAGGGTAGGCCGTTAAAATTGCTGGCACAGCTAAATTTTGAAAAGCTGCCGCATCTGGAAGGCTTTCCAAAGAAAGGAATTTTACAGTTTTTTGCGGGTTGTGACGATGATGATGTTTATGGGATAAATTTTGATGATGGTCTTTATCAGAATGGTTTCCGTGTTATTTATCATGAAAATATCATCGACAATGCTGCAAGCCTGATGTCGGAAGCGGATATGCCTGAATTTGACGGTGAGGAGGATTATTATCCTTTTACGGGAGAGTTTCTGCTGAATGCCGGGGAAGGGGATTTGAGTCCGATAACCGTTTGTGACTATCGTTTTGATCAGGCGGCTGCAGAAAGCTATAATGCGCTTTTTGGCGGAGATGTAGTCGGCATGTGGGCTGACCGCGATGGAAAGAAGGGAATCTGTCAGGTCGATAAGGCGCTTTATGACGCGATATATGAAGTGCGTGTCAAATCCGGAAGCGGGCTGGGCGGTTATCCGATATTTACACAGAGCGACCCGCGTCCGGATAACGAAGAATACAGGAACTGCAATATCCTGCTTTTTCAACTTGACAGCGAAAGCGGCGGCGGCGACGGCTGGGACGACGAAATTATGTGGGGTGACTATGGCGTAGGCAATTTTTTCATAAGCGCAGAGAATCTTGCCAAATGTGATTTTTCGAAAGTCCTGTATACATGGGACTGCGGTTGATGGGAGGATTCGATAAATGAGTTGGGATGTCATAATGATCAGAACAAAAACCAACAATGAGGCAATAGACGAGATAAAAAGCGAAAATATTATTTTGTTCAAACAAACAGAAATCGCCTGTGAGATAAAGAAAATTTCAGCCAGGCTCGGAGCCGTTTACAATTGTGATAATTTGTCATGGCAGAATCTGGACTGTAATAGCTGGTCGATTGAATTCAATGTTGGTGAAGATGCGGAGACGGAATCGGTCATGCTGCTTATCAGAGGTGGTGAACCAAAAGAAGTATTTGCGATGTTGGAGGCTGATTTGCATACCCGGCTTATAGATTGCAGTACAGGTGAATTTATCAGTCCGGATAAGCCTACGTCATTTGAAAGATGGAAAGTATATCGTGATAAGATAGTAAATGGCCAATAATATATGATAGGAGGAAATTTTATGGTATACAAATGTAGTGTCTGCGGGTATGTTTTTGACGAGGAAAAAGAGGGGAAGTCGATTTCGGAGATAACGGAATGTCCGTTGTGCAAACAGCCGGTCGAGAAACTGGAACCGGTACAGACAAGCAGTGAGAGCAAGGCGAAAAATGAAGCAGAAAGCGCTGAAGAAAAAGTGGCAGGCGCGGAGAACACCGGGGAATTGGATTTAAGCTATCCGAAAGACACGAGAAAGACGGACAGCAGTTACCGTTATATGAAGGAAATTCATGAGATGGCCGTTACCGGAAAATCTGCAATCGAGGCGATGGGAACGGAGATGAAGATGCCGGGCTGGGATGACATTCTCGTGCTGGGAGCACAGTTGAATCCGATGCCATTAGAAGAACATGCGGAAGTATCTTTGCAGACGGTCATCGGAAAACATGCGAAAAAGCCGATGGTGCTGGATATGCCGGTATATATTTCCCATATGTCATTCGGCGCCCTTTCCAAAGAGACCAAAATTGCGATGGCAAAAGGCAGCGCGATGGCCGGAACGGCGATGTGCAGCGGTGAGGGCGGCATTCTGCCGGAGGAAAAAGAAGCCGCATATAAATACATATTTGAATATGTACCCAATTTATATAGTGTGACGGATGAAAATCTGAAAACGGCGGATGCGATTGAGATTAAAATCGGACAGGGAACGAAACCGGGCATGGGAGGTCATCTGCCAGGCGGTAAAGTGACGCCGGAAATTGCGGAAATTCGGAATAAACCGCTGGGAAAAGACGTTATCAGCCCGTCAAAATTTCCGGGAATCGATACGAAAGACGATTTGAAGAAGCTGGTAAGCGAGCTTCGTACGCGCAGTGAGGGAAGACCGATTGGTATCAAGATTGCCGCAGGACGTATTGAAAAGGACTTGGAATTTTGCGTGTATGCCGAGCCTGATTTTATCACGATTGACGGAAGAGGCGGAGCAACCGGCGCATCTCCGGCGATCATCCGTGATTCGACAAGCGTGCCGACGGTTTATGCGCTGTATCGTGCGAGAAAATATCTTGACAGCGTGAATGCCCAGATTGATCTGGTGATTACCGGCGGACTCAGGGTTTCTGCGGATTTCGCCAAGGCAATCGCAATGGGAGCGGATGCCGTAGCGGTTGCATCGGCGGCGATGGTGGCGGCGGCCTGCCAGCAGTATCGTATCTGCGGTTCGGGCATGTGTCCGGTAGGTGTGGCAACGCAGGATCCTGTTTTACGGGAGAGACTGCATATCGATGCCGCGGCTGCAAGAGTTTCCAATTATCTGCGCTGTTCCGCGGAAGAGATGAAGACCTTCGCAAGAATCACGGGGCACAGTGATATTCATGAATTGTCGGTAGATGATTTGTGTACGATCAACAGAGAAATTGCGGAGTATACGAATATTGGACATGCCTGAAGCATAAAAGGCAGTAAAAATAAGATTTCCGTCATTGGCAGAGATGTCATGGCGGAAATTTTGAGAACGTTTTAAGAAATACAGAAGGGATACCATAGGAAGTTGCGCAATTGACAAAACTATATGGAAAAGGTTTCACAAAGACTAATTTATACAATTTTTATTCCTTTTAAAATGTTTTCCTGGGATTTTCCACACACTGTGTGGAAAATCGCAAGGAGTGCTTTCCTAGTCTCATTATCGTGTATTGCTGCAGGTGGCAGATTCTGCTGCCCGCAGTTGGTATGAGAAAGAATCATATGAGCAGGCATGGAGTGTCCGCACTTTACAGCGTAATATCAATACGCAATATTATTACCGTATACTACAGTCTCAGCATAAAGATTTGGTTGAACAGGAAATGCTTGAAAAGACTTCCGGTTTTCAGAATGATAAGCTGGAATTTGCCGTGCGTCCTTTTGTAAATAAATACAAATAATACCTTAAAAAATGCGATGTGTACCAAAACATATCATCTTTTCTCCTTTTTCTGATAAACTGGAAAAAGCACTCAAAAAGATAATGATGATAAAAGCGAGGTACAGGACCGTGGGAAAAACCATCAAGGGAAAACTGACGACCAGTGTAATTTGTATGGTCGTGGTAAGCATTTTATTGACTACGATGGGAATTGTTATCGTAGCAGGAAGACGTCTGATCAAAGACCAGACAGAGGCATTGCAGATTTATGCGGACAGGTATGCGGAAGAAATCAATACATGGATTGAAAATGAAAAGATGCTGGCAGACGGAGCGGCAAACAGTATAGAGGCGGTGCAGAATACTGACAGCGATTTCATTCAGTCCGTTATGGATACCTTTGCGGCAGGCAGGGGAGAACTTTTGAATTTATATTGCGGGACAAAGGACAGCAGATTCCTTCAATCCAATAAAGAAGCGGAAATACCGGAAGGATATGATCCTGTACAGCGCGGCTGGTTTCAGCAGGCGGCTGCGGCAGGTACGGTTATTGTAACGGATCCTTACTGGGATGTGATCACGAATCAGATGTGCACGACAATTGCATCGCCGGTATATATAGATAATGAGTTGGAGGCAGTCATCGGACTGGATGTAACGCTTGGCACGGTGACAGACCTGACGGCGAGCATTGACTTTGCGGAAGGCGTATATGGATTCCTGGTAGACAGCAGCGGGCAGTATGTGGCGCATGCAAATAAAGCATATGAACCTTCGGCGGACAATGCGGTTCTCGTAACGGATATTATGCCCGGGCTCATGGATTTGATATCCGGCACAAGCGGCAGTGTGATAGAGCTAACTGATTATGATGGCAGCAGATGCTATTTTGCAGCGGCGGGCATTGACGGAAGTCAGTGGAAAATGGGCGTGGTCGTGCCTACGGCAAACGTCAGGAGTTCTTTGCTCGTCATGATTACGGTAGCGGTTATCATCGCACTTTTTATTACAGTGATTGTCGCAGCTATTATGGCGGGACTGATTGGAAAAATGTTAGAGCCGGTGCAGATGCTGAAACAATTTGCGTCTGGCGACTTTTCGGAAAATGTTGTCAGTGAGAAGGGAATTCCCAAAGAGTATAAAAACGAAACAGAGCAGATTAAGACGGCGACCGTGGAAGTAAAGCAGCAAATCAGGGGCATTATTCTGAATACGAAACAAGAGGCAGGAAGCATCGGTACGATAGCGGAGGAAACTTCCGCGAAAATGACGGTGCTGACAAAGGATATTTCCGAAATCGCCGACTCTACGCTGCAGGTATTGAATCAGACGACAGAGGCAAAAAAGCTGGCTGATAAAATAAAGAGTACCGGACAGGAACTGTATCTGGCGGTCGAAGCGGTGGCAAAGAAAGCAGGAGAAGCCGCGGAGCAGTCGGGGGATATTATGGAGCGGGCCGGAAAGCAGCATGAAAGTTCGGAAGCTTCCAGTGATGAGGCGGTCGCGTTATATCAGGAGACCAAAGAGGAACTTGAAATGGCGATCGCGGACAGTCAGAAAGTGCGGGAGATAGATACGCTGACAGAAGAAATTCTTTCTATCAGTTCACAGACGAACCTTCTTGCGCTGAACGCTTCCATAGAGGCGGCGAGGGCCGGAGATGCCGGAAAAGGTTTTGCGGTCGTTGCGGATGAGATACGTCAGTTAGCAGACCACTCTAAAGTGGCGGTCGATAAGATTCGGAAAGTGACGGAGAGCGTTGTGCAGAATGTGTCCTTTTTGTCGCAAAGCTCCGGTAGGCTATTGGAGTTTATGAACGATAAGGTTATGGAAGATTACCATGACATGACGAAACTGGCCGAAATGTACGAGGAAGATGCGGCATTTTACAATAGCATTTCCGGCGACCTCGGTTCGGCTTCGACAGAAATGAGAGCCGGCATCGCAGGTATCAATGAGTCAATTCTGGTGATTGCGGAACTTGTAGGGACGATTGCAGAATATATGCAGGGAATGAGGCAGTCGGCGGAGAGCTCTGATGAGAGTTCCAAAGATGTTCTCATGCAGATGGAAGAATTGTTCCGGTTGAGTGAAATTTTGAATCAGACAGTGGAATCTTTTAAAGTTTGAACACAGGCCTGATTATTAATATGGTTTTTGAAAGAGTATATTGGATTTATAAGATTGAATATGCGTCTGTCATATTTTCAGATTATCATCTTTTTGGGAAATGATATGTTGAAAATGTGTCAGGCGCATATTATAATATTGGCAGTTTTGGGAAAAGGGGAGACAGGTTGAGAGAAAGGCATGGTATTAATATAATATGAATCAATTCGATAAGATTATCACAGAACGACAGTTCGACGAAGAACGGGCGCTTTATCATTTACAGAATAGCTGGGTCAGTAAGTGTAATTTTGCAGGCCCTGCCGACGGCGAATCTGTTTTGAAGGAAGCACGCAATATCGCCGTAGAGAAATGCAGTTTTTCGCTCCGCTATCCGCTGTGGCATGTGAAAAGTTTTTCTCTGGCAGATTCTGCCATGGATGAACTGACGCGCGCGGCAATCTGGTATGCAGACGATGGAGAGATTACGGAGCAGGCTGCATGGAATCAAGGCAGTCCGGGAGTGTGGTCATATTCGCCTGATTGATTGTGATATCGACTCACAGGAATTTGGCTGGAAATGCACAGAGATTACCATGAAAGACTGCACGGTCAATTCGGAATATCTATTTTTTGACAGTAAAAACGTTACGTTGTCGGATATTAAAATGACCGGAAAATATTCTTTTCAATATATGGAGAATCTTGTGATTGAGAACTGTACGCTGGATACGAAAGATGCTTTCTGGCACAGTAAAAATGTAATGGTAAAGAACAGCTTTGTAAAGGGAGAATATCTCGGCTGGTTTTCCGACGGGCTGACGCTCATCGACTGTAAAATTATCGGAACACAGCCGCTTTGCTATTGTAAAAATCTGAAGCTGATCAACTGTACGATGGAAGAAACAGATCTTGCTTTTGAGTATTCCGATGTGGAAGCGGATATCATTGGAAATGTGATGTCGGTCAAAAATCCGAGATCCGGAAGAATCATTTTGGACAGTGTGGATGAAGTTATTATGGAAGATGCGGCGATGGAGTGCAGCGGGGAAGTGATCGTGCGCATCGGCGGACAGAGGTGCAGCAGGTAAAAAGCAAAGGAAGGGAACAAAAAGATATGACAAATCAGGAAATCATGCGGATAGCAATGGAGCAGTCTGCCCGCGATCTCAACTGTCGGGCAGAGGATTTTCTGCGCTCTGAGAATGTTATTGTAAAATCGTATATCGGGCCGGAAGCAAGGCGGTATTATAAGGAACCCGTACCATGTAATCTGGTTTCTTATGGCAACAATATCGTGGCTTCCGTAAAAGATGAATATAGAGAAATCGTAGAAACTTATATGGAACGCTATACTTTTTACCATTGTTTTGAAACACCCAATATGCTCGTGCTGGATGAGGCATTGCGAAAGGAAGGGCAGAGAGTCTGCTTTATGGCGGAATATTTTCTGCCGGATATCGATTTACTGAGGCCTTTGGAATGCCCGTATGAGTTAAAACTGTTGGAACAGAAAGACTTCGCGGAGCTGTATATTGACACATGGAGCAATGCGCTCTGTGCGGATAGAAAAGAGCTGGATGTTCTCGGAATCGGTGCGTATGAACACGGACGGCTGATCGGTTTGGCCGGATGTTCTGCGGACTGCGATGCGATGTGGCAGATTGGCGTGGATGTGCTTCCCGAATTTCGCAGGAAAGGTATCGCATCGGCGCTTACGGGCAGGCTCGCGCTGGAAATCATTGAGCGTGAAAAGGTACCGTTCTATTGTTCGGCATGGTCGAATGTGCGGTCCGCCAGAAATGCGGTAAAAAGCGGTTTTCTTCCGGCGTGGGTTGAAATGACGGCAAAACCGCGGGAGACGGTGGAAGATATGAATCGATAAAGAATTGCTATTTGTATGGAAAAAGAGGCTTACGGATTGTACGAGGGAGGAATTTAATGGACTGTTTCGGAAGGCGCTTGAAGAAATTCTGGCACAATGCCGGGAATATGGAAGTCCATGTATTTGCGATGAATTTGGCTTCGAGCGGGATACAACGAAAGATGCTGTTATCTATACGCGCATGAAAGATACGATAAAACTTTTAGATGAGTATGATTTGAGCTGGGTCATACGGACCTATAAAGATATGGGGCTTACTTATCTTGAGTAAAATTTCATGGGAAGAAATCCGGGCATATCCGCAAGACTTTGCATTGGAAAACTGCCGGCTTGACGAGAAGTTTCTGGAGGCTATGAGGAAGTAACATGATCGCATTGGAACACATTATAAAAGAATATGACGGAAAAATTATTTTGAATGATATTCATTTCACGATAGAGCAGGGACAGTCGCTTGCTTTTACAGGACAAAACGGATGTGGGAAAAGCACCTTGCTGAAAATCATCGCCGGGCTCGTAAGACCTACGAAAGGAACAGTCTGTATCGAGAAAGAGAAACTGATTCATTATGTGCCCGAACATTTTCCTAAAATGAATCTTACGGCAAAACGTTATTTGTACTACATGAGCAGGATGGACAAACTGGAAAGTGCGGCATTGGAAACACGCATACACGAGTTGGCGGAAGAATTCTTTGTATCGAATATGCTGGATATTCCCATGAAATATCTGTCAAAAGGAAGTCTGCAGAAAATCGGCGTGATACAGGCTCTGTTAAAAGAACCGGATATTTTGTTATTGGACGAGCCGCTGTCCGGACAGGATGTGATGTCCCAACAGGTATTTATTCAGAAAATACAGGAACTGCAGAGGCATCATGCAACAATTTTAATGTCCTGCCATGAACCTTATCTTGCAGATGCCATCGCTGATGACGTGTATCAGTTTGTGGAAGGAAAAATTGTTTTAGCCAGTCATCAATCGGCGGGTGAAGTGCAATGGTATACGATGTTTTTTGTGAGAACAAAAAAGGCAGGTGTTCCGGAAAAATGGAAAGGACATCTACAGTTCACAGAACAGGGGTGCATTTTGAGAGTGGCAGAGAGTGAGTGTGACCGTGCCATGAGCGAGATGTCGGGAGCCGGATGGAATTTGAGAGGCATGCACTGTGAAAAATAAATTTTCCACGGGCTGAGCAGGAAAGGAAGATTACAATGAAGGTCATAAATGAATTTGTGAGATATCAATATAGGCAGTATGCCCTGTCTGCAAAATATGTAGTGCCACTCATCGCATTATTTGCCGTATTTGGCATTATGTATAGTGTAACACCGATTGCGGTCGTCAGCAATTTTGCGGTTATGAGCCTTGTATTGTTTATGTTCATGGTCGGAATCGGAATGACCTGTCAGGAGATAGAACCAGAGGTGTCGGAACAGATTATTATTCTGCGCATGCAGAGTGCACGGAAATATTATACCGGACAGGTTTTGTTTTCAGGGATTCTTAGTGTTACAGCCGCGGTGTTCACCCTTTGCTATCCGATTCTGTTTCATTATTGGCATGGAAAAATGCTGTTTACACGAAATATACAGGCATCGGATATCGCAGGAGGATTTTTACTGATGTCCGCCTGCTCCTTTGTGGGCTGTATGGTGGGCGGAATATTTTCGCCAAGAATCATACGGGAGCGAAAAGCGGGAACTGCGCTGACGATCATCTGTGCGTTGGTTTCCGTAGTGAAGCTTGGCATTGTGGCCGAATTTCCGAAATCAAAATATATTCTGTGGATTATGCCGCCGGTATCCGACATGGTGAGATGGTTCATGAAAGAAGAATACTTTCAGATGGGAAAAGTAATAGAAGCCTTTTTCATCTTAATGGTTTATGGAAGTGCATTAGCGGTTATAAAAGTAGAGTTGTCAAGAATCAGGAAATTCAATTAATTTCCTAAAATTATGGAGAATGCCCTGACGGGCATTCTCCTGCATGCGCTTCACGCACTTTTAGAGATCGTAATACGCCTTAAATTCAGCCGGATTCGGAATCTGTTCCATCTTTTTCAGTTCTTCGCGTTTACGCGCTACCCACACATCAATGAGTCGCTGCGGGAAAACGCCGCCTTTTGTCAGATAATCGTGGTCGGCCTCCAGTGCGTCCAGCGCTTCGCCCAGCGATTTCGGCAGTCCTTTGATTTTTTTCTGTTCTTCTTCGGAAAGTGTATAAAGATTGAAATCATAAGGCCCCCAGCCATTTTCAGCAGGGTCGATCTGATTCTCGATACCATCCAGTCCCGCCATCAGAATTGCCGCATAAGCGTAATAAGGATTAGCCGTCGCATCAGGGTTGCGCAGTTCAAATCTTTTCGCTTCCGGGGACTTCGCATAGGCCGGAATGCGGATGACTGCACTGCGGTTGGAAGTTGCATAGCCGACTGTGACAGGCGCTTCATATCCCGGTACGAGACGTTTGAAAGAGTTTGTGGACGGATTGGTGAATGCACACAGAGATGCGATATGTTTCAACAGACCGCCGATAAAATAATGTGCCGTACGGCTGAGGCCGGAATAACCGTTCTCATCATAGAACAGCGGCTTGCCGTCCTTCATTAACAGCATATGTACATGCAGGCCGTTTCCGGCTTCCTGATAGATTGGCTTCGGCATGAAGGTTGCTGTCTTGCCTTCCTGCGCCGCCATATTTTTAATGATATATTTGATGATCATCGTATTGTCGGCCATTTCAGGCATATCCGCAAGCTCTACCTCGATTTCCATCTGGCCGGGACCGCCTACTTCATGGTGGTGGTATTTTACTTTGATACCCCAGTCCTCCATCGCCATACACATACGGCTGCGCAGGTCATATCCAACATCCTGCGGCGCCGCCACATGATAACCGCCTTTTGCCGGCACTTCATAACCGTTATTTCCCGGAACTTCCAGATTGCAGTTCCAGTCCGCCTGTCTTGTATCAACCCAGTAGCCGCATCTGCGCGGCGTCACTTCAAAACGAACGCGGTCTAACAGATAGAATTCGAATTCCGGCCCGATGATCATCCGGTCGGCGATACCGTTCTCTTTCATATATTCTACCGCCCGCAGGCTCACATTTTTCGGATACTGGTCAAAAGGCTTATTTTCACCCTTTCCGATCGTGCATACATTGCCGCACATTGTCAGCGTCGGTACGTCCGCAAAAGGATCCACATAAGCGGTATCCGGATCCGGTAAAAATACCATATCGCTTTTTTCAACAGGTGCATACCCGTAATTGGAACCGTCAAAACCGATGCCATAGGTAAAAGTGTCTTCATTGAACCGTTCTACCGGAATCGTAATGTGGCGCCAGCGCCCGTCGATATCCGTCATTTTAAAATCGATCATGCGGATATTCTGTTCCTCACACAACTTTCTGATTTCTTTACTTCTGTCCATACATAACCCCTTTCTTTTGACATAAGAATCCTGCAGTCCTTCCACGACTGCATAATTAAATTATACCACATGCATAGAAGCAGCTTGCGTCTATTATACCATAGGGAGACAGGTTTTCGCATCATACTTTTTCTTTTGTGCGAATTTGAGCGTATTTATCTTAACAGTTCCTTAGCGTTAATTTAGCGGTATATTATGCTATCCGAAAAAGGAATTCTATGGTACAATACGAGTGTAAAATATAAGGGGTGGTGTAAACTTGAATCCGAAGCTTAAAGAAAAAATTTATGAGTCTCTTTCGGCCGTTCTGCCGATAACGGGTATCGTTCTTCTGATCAGTATCCTGCTCGTGCCGGTGGAACTTGGAACCATGGTCATGTTCATCGTCGGTGCGCTTATGCTGGTTGTCGGCATGGGGTTTTTCCAACTCGGTGCGGAAATGTCAATGACGCCTTTGGGAGAAGGCATCGGCGTACAGATATCCAAAACACGTAATATTGTTTTGATATGTCTGATTGGTTTTTCGATGGGAACAATCATTACGTTGTCCGAACCGGATTTGCAGGTACTGGCGGGGCAGGTTCCGTCCATTCCGAATTTTGTTCTGATCGTGACGGTCGCGGTCGGTGTCGGGATTTTTCTTGCGATGGCAATCTGCAGGATTTTGTTTCAGGTGAATCTTTCGACAATACTGATTGTGCTCTATCTTGTTCTAATCGGAATGTCCGCTTTTATTGAAAAGGATTTTCTGGCCGTCGCTTTTGATTCCGGCGGTGTAACGACGGGACCGATGACAGTACCTTTTATCATGGCGATGGGTGTCGGTCTCGCATCGGTCAGAGGCGATAGAAATGCCTCCAGCGATAGTTTCGGTCTGGTAGCGCTTTCCAGTGTCGGCCCGGTGCTGGCGGTATTGATTCTGGGGTCTTTTTATAATCCGACGCAGGCGAATTATTCATCGTCTGCAGTGGCAAGTGTCGTGACGACGCGGGATGTGGTATGGGAGTTCTTTACCAGCACGCCGCCCTATATCCGGGAAGTGCTGATTTCTCTTCTTCCCGTTGCTGCGGTGTTTGCAATCTTTCAGCTGCTGAGCCGGCGTTATCAGCAGCGTCAGGTGAAGCGTGTGCTGGTCGGATTCGGCTATACATATATCGGTCTTGTTCTTTTCCTGTGCGGCGTTAATGTGGGTTTTGCTCCGGTAGGTTCTTCGCTTGGAAAAGATATTGCGGCAGCTGACTGGAGATGGCTGTTGATACCGATTGGTATGTTGATCGGTTACTATATCGTCAAGGCAGAGCCGGCCATTCAGGTATTGAATCATCAGGTCGAGGATGTAACAAACGGAGCGGTATCGGCAAGAGAGATGAACCGGTGTTTGTCTATCGGCGTATCTGTCAGCGTGGGTCTGGCCATGCTGCGGGTGTTGACGGGGCTGCCGATTTATTGGATCATCATACCCGGCTATATCATTGCACTGGTCTTTTCCAAATTTGTTCCGAAGATGTTCGTCGGTATTGCTTTTGACTCCGGCGGGGTTGCCAGCGGACCGATGACGACGACTTTCTTATTACCGCTTTGCATCGGGGCTTGTGATGCCGTCGGCGGCAATGTGATGACGGATGCTTTCGGCGTCGTGGCGTTGGTTGCGCTCACACCGCTGATTGCCGTACAGATTATGGGTATTGTCTACCAGTACAAGATGAGGGCTGCGGCACAGCCGGCAATAGCGGGAGCAGTTTCCTTAGATGCTATGGATGAAATCTTTGAATTTGAGGAGGAGGACGAAAATGACGAGTCATAGTAAAAAGTCGGCCTACCGAATGTTATTTCTCATTGCGACACCGAAATTGGTCAGGAAAGCGGAAGATTTGCTGAAACAGGAAAAGATAGCCGTGCAGCACCTTTTTCATGCGCAGGGCACGGCGACCAGCGAAGTAATGGATATGCTCGGCCTTGACGGTATCGATAAGATGATCTTAATGAGCATGATGCCGAAGTCATGCGCGGACGATACGCTGAAAAAGATGCGGAAGAAACTGCATCTTGGAATGCCCAATACCGGAATAGCCTTTACGCTTACGCTTTCCGGCGGCAGCGGGCATATTGTCCAGTTGATGGAAGCAGTACGGGAAGAAAGTGGGCAGGTGCCTGAAGAAAGGAATGAGGTCAGAGTGAAAGAATATCAATACAGTATGATCATGGCAATCGTGAATCAGGGATACAGTGCGGAAGTCATGGATGCTGCAAGACCTGTGGGCGCATCCGGCGGAACGGTATTTCACAGCAGGCGTGTCGGGAATGAAGAATCGTTGAAGTTCTGGAAAATTCATGTACAGCAGGAACGGGAAGTCGTTATTATTCTCGCGCAAAAAGAGGATAAGCTGGCGATCATGCAGGCAATCGGCCAGAAATGCGGGATGCAGAGTCCGGCACAGGGCGTTGTCATGTCACTGCCCGTGGATGAGATTGCAGGACTCGACTAGTGTGAAGAGAAGTTCTAAAGACGTTCCGCCAACGGGCGGAACGCCAAGAACTTCTATGGTTCGCGAAGCGAACCCTCTTCACACCAAAGAATGCCCACAATGCGGGCATTCTTCTTGAGAAAGTATTTAGCCGGTATGATTGCATTAATACGATTACAAAGGATGGAGGACAAATGAACTTTTTAGAGGAACGGATTGTAAAGGACGGTATCATAAAAGAAGGCAATGTGCTGAAGGTGGATAGTTTTCTGAACCACCAGATGGATATTGCCCTGTTCGAGCAGATTGGAGAGGAATTTAAACGTCGGTTTGCACAGGAGAAAATTGACAAAATATTAACGATTGAAGCTTCCGGCATTGGGATTGCCTGTGTTGCGGCAAGATATTTCCAGGTGCCGGTCGTTTTTGCCAAAAAATCGGAAAGTGTCAATATCGATGGGGAAATGTACATAGCGGAAGTGGAATCTTTTACCCATAAGCGGAAAAATCAGGTTATCGTTTCCAAAAAATTTCTGTCTCCTGGCGAGAATATACTGCTTATCGATGACTTCCTCGCAAACGGCTGTGCGCTTCAGGGCTTGGTTTCCATCGTGACGGAAGCCGGCGCAAATGTGGCCGGTATCGGAATTGCCATAGAGAAAGGCTTTCAGGTCGGCGGCCGGATGATACGCAATCTGGGATATCATCTGGAATCGCTTGCAATTATTGATGAGATGGATGCGGCAACCGGAAAATTTACCTTTAGAGAAGTGTGAAGAGAAGTTCTAAAGCTCATATGCCTAAAGCCTGATATCCAGTCTTGGGCGTTTCGCTAAGAACTTCTGCGGTCCGCGTTGCGGACCTTCTTCACACAAAAGAATCGCTGACGCGATTCTTCCAGGATTATGTTCTAAGAATGCTCTTGTCAGGCCATTCTTCATACGGAGGAACGAAGATAAATGAAAAATGAGTTAAATAATATTTACCAGATTGACGGGAAGGTACCTGTTTTAAAAGCGGTTCCTTTTGGATTACAGCATATTCTGGCGATGTTCGTAGCCAACATTGCGCCGATCATTATTGTTGCGGGTGCGAGCGGCCTGTCTACGGAACAGTCGGCGATGCTGATACAGAATGCGATGATCATTGCGGGTATCGGTACGCTGATACAGCTTTTTCCGTTATGGAAGATAGGTTCCGGGCTTCCAATCGTGATGGGGATCAGCTTTACTTTTGTATCAATTTTCTGCTATATCGGTGTGACATACGGGTATTCTGCGATTTTGGGAGCGGTGCTGATCGGTGGTATCGTAGAAGGGCTGCTCGGCCTGTTCGCGGTATACTGGATAAAGATAATTACACCGGTCGTTTCGGCGAGCGTTGTTACTGCGATTGGCTTTTCCCTGCTCTCGGTAGGCGCGTCTTCTTTCGGTGGGGGAAGCGGCGTTGAGGATTTCGGTTCCGCTGCGAACTGGATTCTGGGAACGGTCACGCTGCTTGCCTGTATTTTATTTCATGTTTTTGCCAAATCTTTCTGGAAACAGTTATCTGTTCTGTTTGGTCTGATTGTAGGATATCTTACAGCGATATGTATGAATATGGTGGATTTTTCTTCGCTTGCGGGAACATCCATTATTGCATTGCCGCGCATTATGCCTTTTCCCATGGAATTTCATATCGGCGCGATACTGTCCGTTATTTTGATTTTCCTTGTTTCCGCGACGGAGACGATTGGGGATACCTCTGCGCTGGCTTCGGCCGGGCTGAACAGGGAAGCGACGGAAAAGGAAGTATCCGGTTCACTCGCATGTGACGGATTTATCAGTGCACTGTCTTCTGTCTTCGGCTGCCTGTCGATTACTTCTTTCAGCCAGAATATAGGGTTGGTGGCGATGACGAAAGTAGTGAATCGGTTCGCAATCGCAACGGGTGCGGTCATCATGATCTTGGCGGGTATTTTTCCGATTTTCGGGGCGCTGCTTGCGACGCTGCCGGATGCCGTATTGGGTGGTTGTACTATCATGATGTTTGGTACGATTGTTGTCAGTGGAATCCAGATGGTAGGAAAATGCGGCTATACGCAGCGGAATATCACGATTGCTGCTTTATCGCTCAGTATCGGAATCGGATTTACGCAGGTTCCCGAAATATTTGCTATTTTCCCGCAGATTGTACAGAATGTGTTTGCTGAAAACTGCGTCGCGGTTGTTTTCCTTGTTTCCATCATTCTGAATCTTGTGCTGCCGAAGGATATGGAAATAGAAAATGCTTGACACCGCTCATGACAGTATATAAAATTTATATAAATCATATATAAATAGTATGAATTAGAAGGGTGGAGAAAAGCAATGGCGTATAAATTGGATACCGTGTGTATTCACGGCAGCGGGCAGAGAAAAGAGATAGACAATACAGGGAGCATCAGTTTTCCGATTTATCAGACAGCAGCATACGCACATCCGGGTGTCGGCCGGAGCACGGGCTATGATTATTCCAGAGTGCAGAATCCTACGAGAGAAGAGGCGGAGCGTATCGTGGCGGATTTGGAGCACGGAAGGGAGGCACTCGCATTTTCGTCCGGAATGGCGGCGGTCAGTGCGTTTATGGAACTGTTCAGGCCGGGAGACCACATTGTGGCGACGGACGATTTATATGGCGGGACCATTCGCCAGTTCCGCCTGATCAATGAAAAAAACGGCATTAGCGTTACATATGTGGATACGTCGGATTTGGAACAGATCAGAGCGGCTCTACAGAAAAATACGAAGCTCATTTATCTGGAAACGCCGACCAATCCCATGATGCAGGTGACGGATATTGCGGCGGTCAGCAGAATCGCCCGGGAAAAAGGCTGCCTGCTCGCGGTTGATAATACCTTTTTGACACCGTATTTCCAGAATCCGCTTGATCTTGGCGCGGATATTGTCATTCACAGCGCGACGAAATATCTGGAAGGACATAACGATACGCTGGGCGGTTTTCTTGTGATGAACAGAGAGGATATTGCGCAGGAACTCCGGGGTATTTTTAAGACGATTGGCTCCGGGCTGGCGCCTTTTGACAGCTGGCTGATCTTGCGGGGCATGAAAACGCTGGCCGTCCGTATGGAGAAGCATCAGGAAAATGCGCTGGCGCTCGCGAAATGGCTTCAAACGCAGGAAAAAGTGAGGGATGTGCTGTATATCGGATTGGATGAACATCCGGGGCAGGAAATTACGAAACGGCAGAGCCGGGGCTTCGGCGGTATGCTGGCGTTCCATGTGGATTCGCGGGAAACAGTGTATCGCGTCCTGGAACGGGTGAAGCTGATACGGTTTGCGGAAAGCCTCGGCGGTACGGAGAGTCTGATTACCTATCCGGTGACACAGACCCACTCGGATGTGCCCGATGAGAAACGACGCGCGCGGGGAATTGACGAAACGCTGCTCCGGATGTCCGTCGGTCTGGAGGATGTACAGGATATCATCGCGGATTTGCAGCAGGCGCTTGGTTAGATTGAAAAAGCAGAGATCTTTTCAAAAAAACAAGAAAGGCATGGTTATTACTATGAAATACGATTTTGATGAACAGATAGAGAGAAGGGGCAGTGACTGCCTGAAGTATGATTTTGCGGTTGAGCGGGGAATGCCGGAGGACATTCTGCCTTTGTGGGTAGCGGATATGGATTTCAGGACTGCACCCTGTATTACGGAACGGATTCAGAAGGATGCGGCTTTTGGCATTTTCGGCTATACGGATAGTAAAGACGACTATTTTCAAACACTTTCGAAATGGTATGAGACTTATTTTAACTGGAAGGTGGAAAAAGACTGGCTCGTGAAAACGCCGGGCATCGTTTTTGCCATTGCGACGGCGGTTTCGGCATTTACGAAAGAAGGTGACAGCGTCCTGATCCAGCAGCCCGTTTATTATCCTTTCAGTTCGGTCATTCGGAACAATAACAGAAAGCTTGTCAATAACGAACTGGTTTTAAAAGAGGGGCGTTACGAGATGGACCTGGAGGATTTTGAGAAAAAAATCGTGCAGGAAAAAGTGAAACTGTTCATATTGTGCAGCCCGCATAATCCTGTAGGCCGGGTATGGACGGAGGAAGAACTGCAGCGTATCGGGGAAATCTGCCTGAAATATGATGTCAAGATCGTCAGTGATGAGATTCATAGCGATTTCGTGTATCCGGGAATTGTGCATCATGTGCTGATGACGGTGGATGAACGGTTCCAGGATATCTGTATTGTCTGCACAGCACCCAGCAAGACGTTCAATCTCGCGGGGCTGCAGGTTTCCAATGTCTGGATTCCGAATCCGGAACTACGCCGGATATTTGAACAGAAAATATCAGCGGTCGGATACAGTGAGGTCAACATGCTCGGACTCCATGCCTGTCAGGCGGCCTATGAGGGCGGCAGGGAATGGCTGGAGCAGTTAAAAGAATATTTGAAAGGAAATCTTGATTTTGTCAGAAACTATTTAAAAGAGAACATTCCGCAGATCAAACTGATAGAGCCGGAAGGGACATACTTAGTCTGGCTGGACTGCCGGGAACTTGGGCTGAGTGAGAAAGAACTGGAACAGTTTATTGCGCAGAAGGCGAAGCTCTGGCTGGATGACGGCATTATTTTCGGGAAGGCCGGAGAAGGATTTGAACGGGTCAACATCGCCTGTCCCCGCGCCACGTTGAAAGAAGCTTTGGAACGTCTGAAAAAAGCGGCGGCGACATTGACAGTCTAAGGTGCACTTTGTATAATGAACTTAGATTTCCCAAACAGGAAATTCCTACGAAAACCCCCTTCGCACAAAAGAAGGGATTAGAGAGGGGCATAATGTGGAAAAGACCTTTAAAGAAAAGTATATCGCGGGTGAAGTGGAGTTTGAAGAGATAGACGATTACAGTCAGGAATGGGGGCTTCATGATGACTCTATGACACTGCGGGAATATCTCGGCTTGAATGCGGAAGAGGAGGACGTCTGGATCAGTGTCAGCGACGAGGCGTTAAAAGAACTTCTGGATAAACAGCGCATACAATAGTGTGAAGGTTACGAGGGTAGGAATGCAGGATATCATAAGGAGGTATATACGGGGATGACAGCAGAAAAAATCAAGAAGCTGGTAGCGCAGATGACTTTGGAGGAAAAGGCGGCTATGTGTTCCGGTGCGGATTTTTGGCATACGGAAGCCGTGGCAAGGCTGGGAATTCCGGCCAGCATGGTTTCAGACGGACCGCACGGTCTTAGAAAACAGGACCAGGAAGGCGACCACCTCGGCGTTAACGACAGCATCAAAGCGGTCTGTTTTCCGGCAGGATGCGGAACGGCAGCTTCTTTTAACAGGGAACTTTTGACACAGATGGGAGAGGTTCTCGGTAATGAATGTCAGGCAGAAGGTGTCAGCGTTATTTTGGGGCCTGCGGTGAACATTAAGCGTTCTCCGTTGTGCGGCCGAAATTTTGAGTATTATTCGGAAGACCCGCTCGTTGCGTCGGAAATGGCTGGAGCCCTGATCAAAGGCGTACAAAGTAAGAACGTGGGTACAAGCATCAAGCATTTTCTGGCGAACAATCAGGAGACAAGAAGAATGTCCGGGGACTCCCGCGTGGATGAAAGGACTTTAAACGAAATTTACCTGGCGGCTTTTGAGGGCGCAGTGAAAAAGCAGAAGCCATGGACTGTCATGTGTTCCTATAATAAGATCAACGGTGTCTATGCGGCGGAAAACCGTAAATATCTGACTGATACCCTGCGCGAACAGTGGGGATTTGACGGATATGTGATGAGCGACTGGGGCGCTGTCAATAACAGAGTGGAAGACTTAAAGGCAGGCCTCGATTTGGAAATGCCGAGTTCGCTCGGTGCGAATGATAAACTTATCGTCGGTGCGGTACAGAGCGGCAATTTGAAAGAGTGCGTTGTGAATGCCGCGGTGGAGCGTATTTTGAATATTGTGTTCCGCTATGAAGAGAATCGGGACAAAAATGCTGTCTGGGATAAAGATAAAGACCATGAGATGGCAAGAAAAGTGGCAGAGGAGACAATCGTTCTGCTGAAAAACGAAAGTGTTCTTCCTCTGAATGAAAAGGATGATATCGCTTTTATCGGTAAGTATGCGAAGCAGCCGAGGTATCAGGGCGGCGGAAGTTCCCATATCAACAGTCATAAGATAACTTCCGCAATGGATGCGGCAGAGGGAATGTCCAATATCGTATATGCGCAGGGCTATCGCGATGATGTGGACGAGACGGATACAAAGCTGTTAGAGGAAGCAGTAGAAGCGGCTAAGAAGGCAAAGGCTGCAGTCATTTTTGCGGGACTGCCTGATGCATTTGAGTCGGAGGGTTTTGACAGACAGCATATGCGTATGCCGAACTGCCAGAATGAATTAATTGAAAAAGTAGCGGCGGTGCAGCCGAATACGGTCGTTGTACTGCATAACGGTTCCCCGGTGGAAATGCCCTGGGCAGATCGGGTAAAAGGCATTGTAGAAGCCTATCTGGGCGGTCAGGCAGTAGGCGGCGCGGTATGTGATATTCTGTTTGGTAAAGTCAATCCGAGCGCGAAGCTTCCCGAGACTTTCCCAATCAGACTGGAAGATAACCCGTCCTACCTCTCCTATTTTGGCGAGGGTGATATGGTGGAATACCGGGAAGGTATTTTCGTAGGATACCGCTATTATGATAAGAAAAAGATGGATGTTCTTTTCCCGTTCGGTTACGGGTTGTCCTATACGACTTTCGAATATGCCAATCTGACGGTCGATAAGGAAAATATGAAGGATACGGATACGCTGACCGTTAAGGTAGATGTGACCAATACGGGCAGTATGACCGGAAAAGAAGTGGTACAGCTCTATGTTGCGGATAAGGAAAGCACGGTCATCCGTCCGGTAAAAGAACTGCGCGATTTTGCAAAAGTGGAACTGGCGCCGGGAGAAACGAAGACCGTTACCTTTACATTGGATAAAAGGGCATTTGCTTATTATAGTGTCAGGATTCACGACTGGCATGTTGAGACGGGCGAATTCGATATTCTGATCGGCAAATCCTCCAGAGATATCGTTCTTGGCAAGACAGTTACCGTAGAATCCACCGTAAAACTGCCTTTTGTCTATACGACGGATACGACAATGGGCGATGTGATGGCGGATCCGAAGGCATGGGAAATCGTTAAACCGCTGGTAGAAAAGGGAATTTTTGGCAGTGAGAAGAAAGAGGAAGACGGCGATGCTGCGGCGGAGGCAATTTCCGATGAGATGAATGCGGCGATGGTGAAGTATATGCCGCTCCGCGGACCGGTCAGCTTTGGCGGCAACGTATCCATGCGGGATATCCAGAAACTTGTCGATAAATTGAACTCTCTGGAATAAATACAGAGGATAAAAACGATAAAAATCCCTTCCGGGGCAGAATGCGGAAGGGATTTTTACCTTATAGGAAATTATAAGAAAGCTTTTCTCTTGACCGTACTGTTACTGTACGGTTTATAATAAAGACAAGATTTTACAAAGGAGATGTTGATTGTGCCAACGGACTATAAAGATAAAGGACTCAATCTCTTGCGGAGAGGCCAGAAGGGTATTATTCATGCCATATTCAGCCGCTTTGGACTGGTTCTGCTGATGCTTGTGGTGCAGGTTTTAATCTTGTTTAGTATTCTTCAGTGGTTTGGGGAGTTTCTGCCTCATATTTGGAGCGGAACGGTGCTGTTTACATTTGTTATGGTGATTTATCTTCTGAACAGTAAGCTCGACCCGACGGCGAAGATTACCTGGCTGATTGTCATTATGCTTCTGCCCGTATTCGGTGTACTTTTGTTTGCGTATACGCAGAGTGAGATTGGGCACAGGGCGCTGAAAATGCGCATCGACCAGATTATTGAGAATACGAAAGAGAGCATTCCGCAGTCGCCGGAAGTCATGCAGAAGTTTTCCGAAGAGAACAGAGGCGCTGCAGCGCTGGTGCATTATATGCAGAGAAGCGGCTGTCATCCGGTCTATGAAAAAACAGCCGTCACTTATTTCCCGGTGGGAGAAAAGAAGTTTGAGGAGATGCTGAAACAGCTGGAAGCGGCGGAACACTTTATCTTTATGGAATATTTTATTGTGGATGAGGGTCTCATGTGGGGGAATATTCTGGAGATACTCGCCAGAAAAGCGGCCGAGGGCGTGGAGGTCCGCGTCATGTATGACGGAACCTGCGAGTTTGCCCTGCTGCCCCGTGATTATCCGAAGCGCCTGAAAGCTTTGGGGATAAAGTGCAAAGTCTTTTCCCCAGTGGCGCCTTTTATTTCTACACATTATAATTACAGAGACCACAGAAAGATTCTGGTGATCGACGGACATACGGCGTTCACCGGCGGCGTGAATCTGTCGGATGAATATATTAATGTGAAATCGAAGTTCGGCCATTGGAAGGATACAGCCGTCATGCTGAAGGGCGAGGCAGTACGGAGTTTTACGCTGATGTTCTTACAGACATGGGGAATCAGCGAAAAGGAGATTGAGCATGAGCGTTTTCTTTCTTTCCCGACAATGCCCGTAGAAACGGCAAAGGGCTATGTCATTCCTTACGGCGACCGGCCGTTGGACGATGATAAACTCGGCGAGCGTGTCTATATGGATATTTTGAACAGGGCTCTGGAATATGTACATATTATGACACCGTATCTGATTTTGGATGGAGAAATAGAAGCGGCGCTTAAATTTGCTGCGGAAAGAGGCGTGGAAGTAGCGTTGATACTGCCTGGTATTCCGGACAAAATCGTTCCTTATTCGCTGGCTAAGACGCATTATGCGTCATTGCTGGAATCCGGGGTGAAGATTTATGAATATACGCCGGGATTCGTTCATGCGAAGGTGTGCGTCAGCGATACGTTAGAAGCGGTCGTCGGCACAATCAATCTGGATTACCGCAGTCTGTATCACCATTTTGAATGCGCCGCATATCTGTACGATACGGACTGCGTTCCGGAAATCGAAGCGGATTTCCAGGCGGCCCTTGCAAAATGCAGACAGGTCACGAAAGAAACAATACGGAAGGAAAAATGGTATCTGAAACTGCTGGGATGTTTGATGAAGGCGGTTGCACCGCTGCTGTAAGAGAGATGTCATGCCGCTTGCGGCGGCACAAACAATCCGTGAGAAGATTGCGAAGGAGACTATTGCATATAACAGTGAACAGTCCTTTCAAAGATACGGGATTATTGGAGTATCTTACCGAAAAGCAGACCAGACAGATTATTGCCGTCGGTCTGCAGACGGATTATTGTATGGATGCTGCAGTCAAATGCGGTTTTGAGCATGGCTTCCATATGATTGTGCCGGAAGGAACAAATTCTACTTTTGATAATCAATATCTGTCTGCGGAAGTCACTTACAGGTATTACAATGAGTTCATATGGAAGGGAAGGTATGCCGACTGTATTTTGATGGAGGAACCACTCGCGTTCATATCATGAAATGACCGTTTTACAACATCTTTTTTCTTCCGCCTAAAGAATTGGAGTGCGGAAGTCGATATATACGTTAGACAGATACAGTAAAATAGGCGTTACAGGATAAAATAAATTTTATTTGGCAAAAAGGATTTTGCTATTGAAAATAGAAAACAGAAAACAGGGAGGTTGATACAATGGCGATGCAGTTGACAGGAACCAAAAATAATCTGATGGTGCATCAGAATGAAAACGCACAGGCCCGCAGAGAAGCGAGAGGACATGTGGGCAGTCAGAAAAAGGGCATGAAGAACGGCTCCATCAATATGAATGACCTGAATGGGAAAATGGATTCCGTTTTGAAGCGCAAACAGCGTGCGCAGGCGCGTGCGATGAAAGTAGTTACCGATGCCTGGATAGGCGATAAAAAGATCCAGATGGGCATAGATGAGAGTAAGGCCAGTATTCAGGAATATCAGAATATTGCATCAGAAGAAAGAGATGTCATCATGGGTTTTCGGGCCCAAAAAGCGGAACTCATGGAGGAGTATGGCATTGAAGAAGGCAGCGAGGAAGATGCAGCTCTGCTGGAGAAACAGCGTCAGTCGCTGGAAGACCCGAACGTTGTCTTAACGGATGCGGAAAAAGAACGTCTGGCGCAGCTTAATGAATATCAGGAGCGGGCAGGGGTCATAGATGATGAAATCCAACGCCATGAATTGGAAGTGTACAAGGCAGAAGAAGGGATTAAAGGTGAAAATGCCTCTATCCGTGCGGTCAGAATCGAAAACCTGAAACATCATGCCATGCTGGATGCACAGCAGGAAGCAGAGAAGATAAAAGAAGCGGCCGGCAAGGAAGCATTCGGTATGCTGATAGGAGAAGGACAGGAACATATCGAAGAAGAGCTGGAGAAAAAGAAAGAAGAAGCGGAGAAAAAAGCAGAAGAGAAAGAAGAGCAGGAAGAAAAGATCGAAGAACGGAAAGAAGAGAAAGAAGAGCTTCAGGAGAAAATAGAGATCAGGCAGGAAGAGAATCAGGAAGTGGAAGAAATTAAAAAGGAGCAGCGTGAGAATGCCGGAGAGCAGGCTGATTTGATAGAAGATGCACAGATTTATTCCACCAACCAGTCAACGCTTCCTTCCAAAGTGCAGACGGAGATCAAGGCGATGCTCCAGAAAATGAAACTTTTGGAAGAAGACATCAAGGGCGCTAAGATAGACGATGTTTTATAAAAGTGTGAAAAGAACTTCTATAAGCCCAACACATGTTTAAATATTTGAAAATAAAAAACGGACACGACGGCTGAAAATGCGCCGGTGTCCGTTTTTTTATGGAATTTTGCAATATTTAATTCTTTTTATGTTCCAGAGAGGCGGCAATAAAACCTCTGAACAGCGGATGCGGCCTATTCGGTCTGGATTTCAGCTCCGGGTGCGCTTGTGTTGCAACGAAGAATGGATGCTCAGGCAGTTCGCACATTTCAACGATGCGGCCGTCCGGTGAAAGACCGGATAATTTCATGCCGTGCTCCGTTAAAACGGTGCGGTAGTCGTTATTGACTTCATAACGGTGTCTATGCCGTTCATGTATCGTCTCTTCCCCGTATAACTGGAATGCTTTTGAATTCTTGTCCAAAACGCATGGATAAGAGCCGAGGCGCAAAGTGCCGCCGATATCTTCCACGTCGTTCTGGTCAGGCATCAGCGCGATAACAGGATGTGTTGTGGAAGGATTCAGTTCGATGCTGTGGGCATCGTTATAGCCGATAACATTTCTCGCAAATTCCACAATTGACAGCTGCATGCCGAGACAGAGCCCCAGATAGGGGACTTTGTTCTCCCGCGCATAGCGGATGGCATGGAGCATTCCATCGATGCCTCTGTCACCGAAGCCGCCGGGAACAAGAATGCCGTTGACATCTCCCAACTGTTCTGCGACATTGTCCGCCGTAACGGTTTCGGAATCAATCCATTTCAGGTCAACGATGCAGCGGTTGGAAATACCGCCGTGTTTCAGGGCTTCTACAACGCTGATATAGGCGTCGTGAAGCTGCGTATATTTGCCGACAAGCGCAATCGTAATCTCGTCAGTAGGTGTTCTCAAAGATTCTACCATGGCCTTCCAATCGGTCAGGTCGGGTTCTGGACATTCCAGATTCAGACATTCACAGGCAACCTGAGCCAAGTGTTCCTTCTCCATGGCAAGAGGCGCTTCATATAAATATTCTACGTCGAGATTTTGTAATACATGGTTGTTCGGAACATTACAGAACAAAGCAATCTTATCTTTCAATCCCTGATCTAACGGATATTCGCTGCGGCATACAATGATATCGGGCCAGATTCCCATTCCCTGTAATTCCTTGACGCTTGCCTGTGTCGGCTTGGTCTTCATTTCCTGAGAGGCTCTCAGATATGGAATCAGGGTAACATGAATCAGAATCGCGTTTTCTTTGCCGATTTCATGCTGAAACTGACGGATGGACTCCAAGAAAGGCTGGCTTTCGATATCGCCGACCGTGCCGCCGACTTCGATGATGGCAATTCTTGTCTCTTCATCCGTAAAATTCCGGTAAAAACGGCTCTTGATCTCATTGGTGATATGCGGGATAACCTGAACGGTTCCGCCGCCGTAATCACCACGGCGCTCTTTCTGAAGAACGGACCAGTATACTTTACCCGTTGTAACGTTGGAATTTTTATCCAGATTTTCATCGATGAACCGTTCGTAATGTCCGAGATCCAAGTCGGTTTCCGTGCCGTCCTCCGTAACAAAGACTTCACCGTGCTGAATCGGATTCATCGTACCCGGGTCGATATTGATATAAGGGTCAAATTTCTGCATGGTCACTTTATAACCGCGTGCTTTTAACAATCTGCCTAAAGAAGCGGCAGTAATTCCTTTTCCGAGTCCGGAAACGACCCCGCCTGTTACAAATACATATTTAACAGCCATACTGATACCTGTGCCTTTCTCTTAATCTGCGATATTTGAATGCGAACATAGCTCGCTATGCGCAAGGTGCAAATTCGCAATTGAAAAATCACTGATTTTTCAATCTGTCCTCTTTTTTTATGTTGTGCGATTGATATTGTATAAAATTTCTCTAAACTACGAAGAATCGCTATAAGCGATTCTTTGGATTGAAGGAGACCTGCCGGGCAAATTGCCTTCAACCTATTATACAATGGAGATATGGAAAAAATCTACCATAAAAGTAAATTTTGTGAAAAAACTTTAGAAATCTTTAATACTTGTGTTCATAAATTCATAATTCCCTTATTGATTTATAAAAAAGTGTTCCATATAATAAGGATAGATAAAAATATCTCGATAGATGAAAAGTTGAAAGTGAGGGCACCTCATAGCATGGACCAAAATCTTAACCAGTACGACGGTAATTTCAATAACGGCGGCAATAACCAGAATAGAGGACAGGATAACAAAGGCGGTCCGGGAGAACCGGGGGGCAGTGGGGGAGACCCCAAAAAGCAAAGTCTGATCATTCTGGCCATCGCCGCATTGATCACTTTGTTCAGCATCAGCATGTTTATGAAATTTATGACTGGCTCGACCAATCAGGAAATCAGTTATAACGAGTTCATCGAAATGATAGAGAAAAACGAGATTGAAAGCGTTGTAGTGGATTCCGACCGAATTACTATCCAGCCCAGGCAGGCTGAAAATAATAATCCGTTTCTGTACCTGTACGGAAGCGGTACGACCTACTATACAGGAAAGATGGAAGATGACGATACGCTCGCCGCAAGACTTTTGGAACACAATATTGTTTCAAAGAAGCAGGTTGCGGACAGTTCCAGTATCATTATTACAGTGCTGGTATACTATATTCTGCCGATTCTGCTCATGTGGGGCCTTCTGAGCCTTTTATTCCGGAAGATGGGAAAGGGCGGTCCGATGGGCGTCGGAAAGAGCAATGCCAAAGTTTATGTACAGAAGGAAACGGGAATTACGTTCCAGGATGTGGCGGGCGAGGACGAAGCCAAAGAATCTCTTGTAGAAGTGGTGGATTTCCTGCACAATCCCGGAAAATATTCCAAAATCGGCGCGAGACTGCCAAAGGGGGCATTATTGGTGGGACCGCCTGGAACCGGTAAGACACTGTTGGCAAAAGCGGTGGCAGGAGAGGCTCATGTTCCCTTTTTCTCACTGTCCGGTTCGGATTTTATTGAATTATATGTCGGTGTCGGCGCTTCCCGTGTCCGCGACCTGTTCAAAGAAGCGGAGAAAAACGCGCCCTGTATCGTATTCATTGATGAAATTGATGCCATCGGAAGAAGCCGTGATTCCAAGTACGGCGGCGGAAACGAAGAGCGGGAGCAGACGCTGAACCAGCTGCTTTCCGAAATGGATGGTTTCGACGGCAAGAACGGCATTATTATTCTGGCGGCGACGAACCGGCCGGAAATACTGGATAAGGCATTGCTGCGTCCGGGCCGTTTTGATAGAAGAATTATTGTAGACAAACCGGATTTAAAAGGCCGGGTTGAAATTTTGAAAGTCCATGCGAAGGATGTTCTCATGGATGAAACGGTCGACTTGGATGAAATCGCGCTCGCGACATCCGGTGCTGTCGGTTCTGATCTTGCCAATATGATTAACGAGGCCGCTATCAATGCGGTAAAAATGGGAAGAGAATTTGTCAGCCAGAAGGATTTGTTCGATGCGGTAGAGCAGGTGTTGGTAGGAAAAGAAAAGAAAGACCGGATCATGAGCAAAGAAGAACGTAAGATCGTTTCCTATCATGAGGTCGGACATGCGCTCGTCAGCGCTCTGCAGAAAAATTCGGAACCGGTACAGAAGATCACGATCGTGCCGAGGACGATGGGGGCGCTCGGTTATGTCATGCACGTCCCGGAGGAAGAGAAGTATCTGGATACCGAGGCTGAGCTGCGCGACAGACTGGTAGGGCTGCTCGGAGGCCGTGCGGCGGAAGAAATCGTGTTTGATACGGTGACGACGGGAGCGGCGAATGATATTGAGCAGGCGACAAACCTTGCCCGTAACATGGTAACAAGATTCGGTATGAGCAAAAAATTCGGCCTGATGGGCCTTGCGACCGTAGAGAGCCAGTATCTTGACGGAGGCGCCTCTCTTACCTGTTCGGATGTGACGGCGGCGGATATTGATTCGGAAGTCATGAAGATGCTGCATGACAGTTATAAACAGGCAAAGAAACTTTTGAAGGCCAACCGTGAGATCATGGATAAGCTGGCTGATTATCTGATTGAAAAAGAGACGATCACCGGTAAAGAATTTATGAAGATTTACCGGAAGGAAAAGGGAATACCGGAACCTGAGCCGGAGGAAGAAGAGAAGAACAAAAAAGCAGCGGCGGAGAAGACAGAAATACAGAATGCGCCGGTGAACCCCAATATATCCGTAGACCAGAACGGCTCGACAGGGCAGAATGCACCAGTGAACCAGAACGGCTCGACGGGGCAGAATGCGCCAGTGAACCAGAACGGGTCCGCAGGCTGGACTGCACCGGTAAATCCGAACGGGCCAACAGGCTGGACCGTCCCCGGGAATCAGGGGATTCCATCGGGCTATTATCAGGAAAGCGCGCGGGCGGATGGCACGAATGTGGGACTCTTCTCCCATTCCAGCCTGAATCCGAATCCCATGCCGGGAGCGGATTTTTCACAGGCGTTGGCGGAGAAGACCGGGCATATCGTGCAGCAGCCTTCGCAACCGCCGGCAGAACAGACGCAACAGCTCCAGCAGCATCCGACAGAACAGATGCAACAGCTCCGACAACCGCCGACAGAACAGATGCAACAGTTCCGGCAGCCGCCGGCCGAGCAGGCGCAGCAGCCGGAGGCGGCGGAGAGGCAGAACAGTACAGCGGCGGGCGGTACAGAAAATGAACAGCAGCAGTAATAACAAAGGCAAAGCCTGGAAACAGAAAAGGGCTTTGCCTTATTTCCGTGTGTAATGAGGCGGGCAGACGCACCCGCGGAGTGGAGAATGATATGTTTGATATAGGAGAAGAATTGAAGAAACTCCCGAATAGTCCGGGAGTCTATATTATGCACGATGCGGATGACGCGATCATCTATGTTGGCAAAGCGGTCAATCTGCATAATCGTGTGCGTTCTTATTTTCGGAAGATTGTCGGCCGCGGCCCACAGATTGATAAAATGGTGGAGCAGATTGCCCGATTTGAGTATATTGTAACGGATTCGGAGTTAGAAGCGCTCGTGCTGGAGAATAATCTGATCAAAGAGCACAGCCCGAAATACAATACGATGTTGAAGGATGACAAGACTTATCCTTATATTAAAGTGACGGTCGGTGAAGAATATCCGCGTATTTTGTTTTCCAGAGAGATGAAGAAAGACCGTTCCAAATATTTTGGCCCGTATACGAGCGCGGCTGCAGTCAAAGATACGATAGAACTGATGAATAAGCTGTATCAGCTTCGGACATGTAATCGGAAACTTCCAAGAGACATCGGGCTGGAACGGCCCTGTCTGAACTATCATATCAAACAGTGTCTCGCGCCCTGTCAGGAATATATCGGAAAGGAAGAATACAGGGAGCGTGTTGAGCAGGCTTTGGATTTTCTGAACGGGAATTATAAGCCGATCCTGAAGGATTTGGAGCAGAAGATGCAGAAAGCCTCTGAACAGCTTGCCTTTGAAGATGCTATCCGCTATCGGGATTTGTACAACAGCGTCAAGAGCGTTGCACAGAAGCAGAAGATAACGGACAGCGACGGTGAAGATAAGGATATCATTGCGCTCGCTAAGGATGAAAGTGATGCGGTGGTACAGGTCTTTTTTGTGCGTGACGGAAAACTGATCGGGCGGGAGCATTTTTATATGACGCATGTGGCAGGTTATGACAATGCGCAGATTTTACTCGATTTTGTGAAACAGTTCTATGCGGGAACACCTTATATACCAAAAGAACTGATGCTTCAGGAACAGATAGAAGATATTGAGATTCTGGAGAAATGGCTTGGAACGCGGAAAGGAAGCAGAGTATATCTGCGTGTTCCGAGAAAAGGTTATAAGGAAAAGCTGGTGGAGCTTGCGGCGCAGAATGCACAGCTTGTACTGAGCCAGGATAAAGAACGCATTAAAAGAGAAGAAGGACGCACTATTGGTGCGGTTCGAGAAATCGCTGCACTGCTTGAACTGGAGAGCGTTCATCGCATGGAGGCTTTCGATATCTCTAATATCAGTGGTTTTGCGAATGTGGGCTCTATGGTGGTCTATGAAAAAGGAAAGCCAAAGCGGAGCGATTACCGGAAATTTAAAATACAATCAGTATCCGGGCCGGACGATTATGCCTGTATGAAAGAGGTGCTTACAAGGCGGTTTGTGCATGGCATGGAAGAGCGGGCGGAACTCGACAGAAAAGAGATCGACAAAGAATTTGGCAGTTTTACAAAATTTCCTGACCTGCTTCTGATGGACGGTGGAAAAGGGCAGGTAAATATCGCGCTGCAGGTATTGGAGGAACTGCATATCGATATCCCGGTATGCGGGATGGTCAAGGACGATAACCACAGGACAAGGGGACTCTATTACCAAAATGTAGAAATTCCCATTGATACGCATTCGGAAGGGTTTAAGCTGATCACGAGAATCCAGGATGAGGCGCATCGTTTTGCGATTGAATATCATCGTTCTCTGCGTTCCAAAGCGCAGGTCAAATCTGTTCTGGATGATATTCCAGGTGTCGGCCCGACGCGCAGAAAAGCGCTGATGCGGCACTTTAAATCCATCGAGGAGATTAAAAATGCCGAAACGGCGCAGTTGTGTGAAGTCCCTGAAATACCGGAACATATTGCCGGGCAGATTTATGATTTTTTTCACAAGGCAGTGGATTGATTGCCATTGAGGCGTTGGTATGGTACAATTAGACAAGACGCAAGCCTGACGGCTGGCGTCGCGAGAATTACGGAGTAATTCTCGCAAACATAGCAGATGATTGATCGAAATGTATGTGGATAAAGGAGAGGGGTTATGGCAAGTATCAGTCTGACGAAGGTAATTGAAAAATGGAAATGGGAGAATTTGACACCGGAAATCGATATTTCCAAGATTAAAATAACGCAGCCGGATATTAACCGTCCGGCATTGCAGCTTGCGGGATATTTTGAACATTTCGAGGCAACGCGTTTACAGGTGGTCGGATTTGTGGAATATTCCTATATGAATGGTCTGGAGGAAGAAAAGCAGATAGAGGTATATGAGAAGTTGCTGAATAATCCGATTCCCGGCATTGTTTTCTGCAGAGAACTGCATCCGAATGAGCTGTTCCGGGAGACTGCCATCAAATATGGCGTACCGCTTCTGATGAGCAATAAAGCCACTTCCGCATGTATGGCCGAAATCATCAGATGGCTGAATGTGCAGCTTGCACCCTGTATCTCCATTCACGGCGTATTGGTAGATGTTTACGGTGAAGGTGTATTGATCACCGGTGAAAGCGGCATCGGTAAATCGGAGGCGGCGCTTGAACTGATTAAGAGAGGACATCGTCTCGTGACAGATGATGTGGTTGAAATAAGAAGAGTCAGTGCCGATACGCTGATCGGTACTGCACCGAATATTACGAAGCATTTTATCGAACTGCGAGGTATCGGTATTGTCGATGTCAAGGCGCTTTTCGGAGCATCTTGTGTCAGAGATACGCAGAATATTGACCTTGTAATCCATCTCGAGGATTGGGATAAAGATAGAGAATATGACCGTCTTGGAATGGAAGAAGAGTATATAGAGTATCTTGGCAATAAAGTAGTCTGTCATAATATTCCGATCAGACCGGGCCGTAACCTGGCAATCATCTGTGAATCCGCGGCAGTCAATCACCGCCAGAAAAAGATGGGCTATAATGCGGCACAGGAACTGTACCAGCGCGTACAGAAATCTCTTGCGCAGAAACGGGAAGAAGAATAGTGTGAGAAGAACTTCTAGGGCTTGCACCAGAGGGTGCTTCGCCAAGAAGTTCTACGATTTGCCGAAGGCAA
>CAJTUC010000037.1 GCA_910579395.1 uncultured Lachnospiraceae bacterium
AGAAAAAAAACATCCGGGCACTCCTTCGTTGTTATCTCTGTGGTGCGCCACACATGCACAGCACTTCCCATGTCTCGGACAATCATAAGTACACGGGCACGGTCTTCTGTTATCACAATTTGTCATAAACATTCCCCCCGTATCATACATATCATCTAACATTTATCATCCACCTGCCGCCAGTCAGGTTATTATACCAGATAAATTTTTCAATCGGGGCCGCATGGCGCGGTTCGCATTTTTTCCGGTACAATTTGCTAGTACAGCATTGCGTATATAACAGTGAATAATGTGCCTGATATTTTTGTCAGGACAAGGCGGAGGAAAGAGGCGATGCGGTGGCATCGTTGATTGACGACAACGCAGTGCTGGCAGAAATAGCAGGTGCAGAATTCACTGCTAATTACGCAATGCTGTACTAGATATTCTTTTTAATCTTTAAGATATTTTTCCCTTCCCGGTATTCATAGGTGATATCATCCATGCTTTTTTTGACCATATAGATGCCAAGGCCGCCAATCTGCCGTTCCTCTGCTGAAAGAGTGGTGTCCGGCTCGCTTGCCGCCAGCGGATCGTAAGGGATGCCGTTATCGATAAAGGTAATCACCACCGCCAGCGGATTTTCTATTACCTCAACACGGACAGTTGCGGACCCCACCTCCGGATGATAAGCATAATGGGCAATATTCCCGAACAGCTCATCGATCGCGATATCTATCTGCATCTGCGCCTTCATGGGACATTCCAGCCTCTCTAACTGTTCGTCCACAAATTCTGTAACCCTCTCAATATTTTCGACTGTTGCGTCAATGATCAATTCCTTCATCTTTACAACCACGCTCCTTTCCCCTCTCCTTTGCTTTAGGTAATTGCTTTCCATTCAGCTTTCGGTCAGACATCCGCCATTTTCTTTTTGTATTCCACACACAACATGGTAATATCATCGAACTGCTGCGCGCTTCCCACAAATGCATCGATATCCTCTCTCACGGCAGACAATAACGCTTCCGGGCTTTTCGCCGCATTCTTTTCCAACACGCCCTCAAGCCTTGCCATTCCATAAAGTTCCTCTTTCCTGTTCGTGGCTTCCGTTACCCCGTCCGTGTACTGGAATATTTTGTCTCCCGGCGCAAGCTGGAAACTGCCGCATTGATATTTCATATTCTCCATCCCTGCAAGGACAAACCCCGGCCGTATCTTATAGGGCTTAAACGGTTCCCCGTCCCTGGAAATAAAAGGAACTTCATGACCCGCATTTACAAAGCAGAATTCGCCCGATACAAGATCAAGAACGCCCTCAAAAGCGGTAATGAACATCCCTTCATGGTTCGAATCACACAACAGGTCGTTCACCTGGGAAAATACGTCCCCAAGACCGATGCCCGGTTTCGTATGGTCTTTGATCAGTGTCTTGCCGATTACCATGAACAAAGCGGCCGGAACGCCTTTTCCCGACACATCCGCAATCACAATAGCAAGATGCCGCTCATCCACCATAAAAAAGTCATAAAAATCTCCTCCCACTTCCCTTGCCGGTGCCATGGAAGCATAGATGTCAAATTCCGGACGTTCCGGGAATGCCGGGAATATACAGGGAAGCATGTCCGCCTGAATCCGGTGGGCAACATCAAGTTCCGTCTCGATTCGCTGACGTTCCTCACTGTCTTTCGCCTGCCGCTCCAAAAGCCGTCTGGTCCTTCCTGCCATTGTAGTACATATGGAAGACAGTCCCCACAAAGCAGCCGCACGGGTCAGCACGAAGAAAACCGTTGCATCATAAAGATTCTGCCGCGTTACTACCCTGGGACCCGAATAGTATGCCGCATCCAGCAGAATCTGGTCCCATTCCCCGAAATACATCCCTATGTAAATGGAGCATGAAAACAGAATCTGGGATACGACCAGCGTAATCCTCGTCAGATCTTTGGAATAGTAATGGCAGCTCAGCATAAGCGGCAGCGTCCACACCAGCACTCCATGCTTGGGCATGGCGCTGGACAGGATAAAAACCCCCATGATGGAGCAGAAAAGCACCGCATATTTCACCCATCTCCTGCTGCCCCCCGTCAACCGGCACAGCAGGGAAGGCATCCAGAAGCAAAGGATGATCATCGGCATCGCCGTATTCATGATCGCCATCGGAACGGTAAAAATACGCAGCAGAGTCAAAATCCATGCCGCCCCACATACAAAACTGCATATTACCAGGCATTTCGCAGCATACCGGTTCGCCTCTGTTTCGTTTTCCATAAATACATTCTGTGCATTCAAATTCCTATTCTCCTATCCTGTATCTGTACGGCCCGCTTCCAAAAGCACACCGCCGCGCAGTATTCTTCCAGCCGGTATTCCCTAAATTCAAATTCTCCGGGACAGAGCGCCCGCGCCTCATCGCTCTTCCTGCAGACAGCAATTTTTCCCTCCGGTTCAATGGCCATCTCAAAAGCATCCAGCGGAAGCATAAGCCCCGCTCCCACCGCTTTCAGGAAACTTTCCTTTAACGTCCACAACCGGAAAAACATCTCATCCTTCCGCCCGCTTCCCTGCTGCCCGGCAATAAAGTCATATTCCTTCCGGGTAAAAAAACGTTTTGCAAGCTCCAGATCCGCCTTCTGTATCTGCTCGATATCACACCCTGTCTCCACCTCCGCAAACACGGCCAATACCCTGCTGCCGGAATGGGACAGATTAAAATGAATATGGGGATACCGGGGCAGATAAGGCTTTCCGTTTTCCCCATAAGACACCACCGCCTCCCGCTCACGCAGTCCGTAAGCGGACAGACCTCTGTCCATCAGAATACCCGCCCCCAGAGAAAGCCTTTTATCCTTCCCGAAAATACAGGAATCCACTTTCCTCTGCCGTTCCCGGGACATGGTTTTATAGTATTCGGAAAAAGAAATCTCATCTTCCAGTTCCCCTGTATCCATCCAGTACAGAGCTGCCCCGCTCCGCTCCTCCGGTTTCATCCTTCCTGCTCCCTTTCTTTTTTCAATTCTTTTTTCGGTTCTTTTTTCGGTTCTTCCTTCGCTTCTATTTTCAGTTCCATGATCGAATTATTCATATTCAGCACCCTCATATACTGAAAATCCGACATTATTTTTCGAATCAGCGTAATCCCGCCCAGTGCAATTCCTCCGTTTTCCGCTTCGCCCGACTGATATTCCAGCGGATTAAAGGGGATGCCGTCATCCCGTATCCGGAGAATATAACTGCCGTCCTGAATGGTAAAACCGATGTCAATAAAGTTCTTTTTATCGCCCCGATAACCATAGCGGACGATATTCGCACAGATTTCCTCAAGAGCCAGTCCGATCAGCCTTGCATCCTTTTCCCGAATACCATTTTCCCCACAAAAAGCAAACAACGCATCCCGAAGCTTTATTACATCTTCCAGATGGTTTTCTATGGAAAAGTCCAGACAGGTTTCCTCCGTTATCTTTGGAAGCATATACCTGCCGCCGGACGGGAATCTGCCGGTGCGCTGTCCCCACATACGGTAAAGGACACACAGCAGAATCGTAAAAGCTTCGCTTACGGCCGCAGCCATACACACCCCGGGAAGTCCCACCCAGAATATCCCCGCCAGCGTAAAAGGCACGACCACCACAAAGCCCTGTAAGACCGTTATCACCGTAGAAAGCCCCGGTTGTATAATCGTCTGATAATAAGACATCAAAAACTTATTATATACATAAAAAGGAAAACCGAATGCAAAGATGCGAAGCGCAAGCCTGCTCATCCCAAGCATCTCCCCGCCCGAAATGCCGAACAGACCGGCAATCCACTGCGGGAACAAAAGAAACAATATTAAAAGGACCGCAATCGTAAGATAGCTGTATGTTAACACTCTCTTACACAGCGCACGAATCCCATAATAATCCTTTTCTCCATAAAGAATCCCCGCGATATTGGGAATCAGGCCGATAACGCCTCCCACGCACAGTTCCGCGATCAGCACCGCATTCGCGCACACAGAATAGACCGCCATAGCGTTATTGCCCAAAAACCGCACGATGGCCGAATTGATGATCACAGACTTCAAAGCGGACATCAGCGTGAAAGCCGCGCTGGGAATTCCCGCTCCCGCCGCCATTTTCACATATGTTAGCATGCCTGCCTTTTTCCCGATGGATTTCAACATCTTTCCATATCCCGAAAACCTCAGCATCCTGTGTTTTGACCGAAAGTAAAATATCACCGTCACCATGCCCGTAAAATAACCGATCACAGTGGACAGGGCGCTTCCTGCCATTCCCATATGGAAACCCTTTAAGAATAGGATATCCAACGCCAGATTCACCCCGTTTGCGATCAGAAAAAGAGCGCTCCCCAATTGGGGATGATTGTCCGCATTCATAAAATAACAGAAGATAATTGCAATGGTCAGAATCGGGATCCCGCCGAAGTTTACCGCAATATAAGGCTCCACCAGCGCCGCCATCCGTTCATTTCCGGCAAGGGCATATGAAAGCATTCCGGGCAGAAAAGGGGTGAACAGCGCAAAAAAGATGGATATGGCGGCTCCCGCCGCCAGAGAAGCCATAAAGACACCTCCCGCTTCCTCCATCTTCCGCTTTCCCAGAAATACCGCCGCTTCCGCCGCACCTCCCATAGCCAGCGTCAGCGCGGGCATCTGGAGAAGCAGCAGCACGGGCATGGAAAGCTCAATAGCCGCCATGGCGTCCGGCCCTAAAAGATTGCCCACGATCATGCCGTCCACCACATTGCCGAGCTGCATGGCAACAGTCATCAGCACTCCCGGCAGGATATACTGATGAATTTTTTTATGAATCAAAAAAGCATTTCTCTCCATACCGTTCCCCAAATTATATTTTTCCGTCAAAAAATCCCAGCGTTTCCAGCGCCTTCAGCGCATTTCGCAGATAATCCTTATCGGGCATAGGCCATTTAAAGCCCAGCCTGTAAAGTATTTTGGTCGTAAAGCCGTTATCCGCATCAATATAGGCGCCTCCTGTCTCCTGCGCTCCCGGCAGATAGGCAATCAGCCCGGATATCAGTTCGTTTTTACGCTCATCCTCCAAAGCCTTTTGCAGGCTCGCCTCAAACTCCTCATCGCTCACCGTTTCTATGGCAATTCCCAGACTGTTCATCTGCTCTACCACATCCGCCATCTGAATCACATAACTGCTGTAGGCATGGAACACACTGAAATCTCCCCTGGCACCGGCAATCTTTACAATGGCTTCCGCCGTAGAATCAATCGGAGAGAACTCCGCCGGCGTATCCAGCAGAGAAACCGGGAATTTCCCAAGGGCCACATATCCCCGCAGAGTGCGCATAAACCCGTTGGTGACGGAATTGATCTGAAATTCCCCGTCGCTGACGCGGCTCATAAGATTGCCTACCCTGATCACCCGGCCCCGCATGCCTTCCCCGACGGCTTCCAAAACCGCCTTCTCCGCCCGGAATTTGGTATCGATATATTTGTTGTTAATGCACTGTCCGAAGTCCAGCTCGTTTTCATGAATTTTCTTTTCTGCCGGGAATTTCTGCCCCACATTTTCTCCTGCCACGCTTACGGTGGAAATCTGAATCAGCTCTCTTCCCGTTTCGCTGCACAGGCGGATCAGATGAAGAACCCCCTGATAATTTACCCGTTCCAGCGTATCATCCGCCGAAAAATGCTTTACGCACGCCGCACAGTTTATCACCCGGTCAAAGTCATACTGCTTTAAGGCTTCCATTTTGTCCGCGTCCGTAATGTCTCCCTCAATGACAACAATCCTGTTTCCGAAAAGTTCCTCGTACGGATTGCTGAAATAATACACAAGCATACTTTTCAGCCGCTTTTCCAGCGAAGGGGCATTGCCCTGACGCAGCAGACAATATATGGTATTGTCTGTAGTTTCGATCATGGTCTTTAAAATATGCGCGCCGAGGAAACCTGTGGCGCCTGTGAGAAGCACGTTGCCGATGTCTGACGGCGTAATCTCATCTACATGCTCTGCTGTGTTCCGCGCCAGAATCCGCCCGGGGGAATCACTCTCCGGCTCTCCGGCAGGAATCCCTTCTCCGGTATCCCGGCGGGCGTTCCTTCCCTGCACATCCTGACCACCTGTCTGCCCGTCTTCTTCCCGCCGTTCATCCTGATGTTCCTGCCCGTTCTGACTACTGTCCCCTGTGAGATACCGTTCCAGCGCCAATGGCGTCTTATATTCAAATAAATCTGCATAGGACACTCCTATCCCCGCGCTCATGCACTTCATCGCTACCTTGGACGCTGAAAGGGAGGTTCCGCCGTTTTCAAAGAAATCATCTTCGATACCGATTTTGTCCACTCCGAGAGCCATGGCGAAAATTTCGCATAATCTACGCTGTAATTCCGTGCGTGGCTCCACATAGTTTTTCTTTTCCAGCGTATAGTCCGGCTCCGGAAGCGCCCGTTTGTCCACCTTGCCATTATTGGTGAGCGGCAGCTCCGGCAGCTGCATCAGCACACCGGGAACCATATAGGGCGTCAAGTATTTCTGCATAAAACAGGTCAGGTTCTGATAATCCACCTGCCGCTCCGCCACAAAGTAGCCGCACAGGAACTGGTCGCCATCCTTTTCTTTCACAAGCACTACGCTTGATTTCACAGCAGGGTACCGATTCATCACGTTCTCAATCTCATCCAGTTCCACCCGCAGTCCCCGGAGTTTCACCTGATTGTCCATACGTCCCATGAACTCTACCTTGCCATGATGATTCCACCTTGCAAGGTCGCCGCTCCGATACGCCCTTCTTCCCTCAAAGGCAATAAATTTGTCCGCCGTCATCTCCGGCTTGCCCACATATCCCCGGCCCACTCCGTTTCCGATAATGAGCAGTTCTCCCGGCGCACCCGCCGGAAGAAGATTCCGGTATTTGTCAATTATCATCATTTTGGTATTTGCCATAGGCTTTCCGATGGTGATCTTTTCTCCCGTCACCTGCTCAAACGCACATCCGATAGTGGTCTCCGTGGGTCCATACCCGTTAAATACACATGGCGTCGTTCCGAGGGCCATAATTTTGCCGTAAAGAGCATCGGGAAATGCCTCCGCACCCACATTAAATACTTTTATTTGTGATAATGCTTCCCTCATTTCCGGCATATCGATAATATTCGTAAGGAAAGAAGGCGTACAAGTCATCATATTCACTCCATGCGCCAGAATCAGTTCCGAGAGCGCAAGAGGATTATGGATTTCCTCTTCGGTTGCCATACATACCGTAATGCCGTGATACAGAGGGATACACTCCTCCAGTATGGACACGTCAAAGGTAATGGCTGCAAAAGCCAGAGATACCGCAGCATTATGCACATAGGACTGTGCTTCCACATTAAAAGGATTGTCATCCACATAGTTCACCAGATTGTGGTGCTCGATCATCACGCCTTTGGGCTTTCCTGTGGAACCGGAAGTATAAATGCAGTAGCACAGATTTTCCGGACGGATATTAACCCGGGGATTCCGGATATCTCCCCCTTCCGCCAGAAGTTCTTCCAGACTGAGGGCTTTCGCTGTAAGCCGGTCAACAAGCCGGCTGCGTTGGCTGATCAGTTCCTTCGGCATGATCACATACGCCGCGCCGGAATCCTCCAGTATATAGGAAATCCGCTCATCGGGATATTCCGGATCAATCGGCACAAAAGCCCCTCCCGCTTTCATGATTCCCTGTCTTACGGCATAAACATCCGCCGTCCGGGGCATCATCACACCCACCATCCCATCGGTTTTCAGTCCTATATCCAACAGATAGTTGGCAATCCGGTTGGCATTTTCATTCAGTTCCCGGAAAGTCCGCGTCTCTCCGCCCGCAATCACTGCAATTTTATCAGGATGCAGAGCCGCCTGACGCTCAAAAAGAACATTGGCCGTCACCTGCTCCACCGGATAGTCCGTCTCGTTATATCCGTCCAGTTCCCTGCGGGCTTCTCTGCTGACCATGGAAACTTCCTTTAAGAATTTCTGATTGCAAAATTCCTCCACTACAACGGCAAGCGCATCCACCAGCCCCGCTATGGTACTTTCCTCGTACAGATCGCTGCGGTACTCCGCCTGATAACAGATTTCCTTTCCATTTACCGCCACATCCACAGACAGAGGCGCTTTCGCTGTATCCAGACGCAGTTCTTCCAGAACGGCCTTTTCTCCTGCAATCTCTTCAAACCGGAAATCATCTCCCTGAAACGCAAAGAGGATATCCGCCTTAATGCCATATGCCCTGCTGATTTCCGCGAAAGAATAGATATCCGCGTTCATACTGTTCAAGAGCTGTTCCCCTGTTTCCCTGAGATAATGGCCAATTTCCTGTTCCCCGTCAAGATTGCAGTATACAGGAAGCGTTTTCACAAGCATACTGATGACCGAAGATAGCCGGGAATCATTCCTTCCGTTATAAATCGTGGTAAAAACAGCCTCGTCCTTATATACATACCGCCCTGTCACGAATCCAAAGGCAGCGGTGAACAGGGTATTCATGGTAATCTGCTTTTCCGCACAGAAACCTCTGATGGCATCCATATCCACCTCAATATTCCTGCTGTACAATCCCACTGACGACTGCTTACCGGAAGGCTTCTGCATTGTCCCTGCATGGTCCTCCGATGCCGCTTCCCTCTTATCCCGCACAGGAAGGAAATCCGTATCACAGCCGGAAAAGACAGAATCATAATATTCCTTAGCGCGGCTGTATTCCTCTCCCTGCATAGCCTTCTGCTCCACAAGCGCAGCCTCGAAGCCGGAAAAGGTTTCCGCCGTAAGCTTCCCGCCGCCGTAAGCCGCGTTCATATCCCGGATAAAAATACCGCAGGATGTTCCGTCGCTGATGATATGGTGGAATTCCAGGAAAAGGTAATTCCCTTCCTCTGTCTCATACAGTTCTATGCAAAACAGCCTTCCATCCAGCAGCCGGTACGGACGCACCAATTCTTCTCTGCACAGGTGCTCTTTTATCTCCACTTCAAAAGGCGCATCGTCATTCCGCTTCTGCCAGATATCGCCCTTTTCATCCATAAATAGAGTCGTTTTTATGTAAGGATGGGCGGCAACTGCCTCCTCTGCCGCTTTTTTCAGCCTGGACAGTTCCACCTTTTCATCCAGCCGGAACAGAAACGGAATATTGTAGATCGTGCTTCCCGGATTGGCAGCACACTCCACAAAAATGCCGTTCTGCGTCTGGGTCAGAGGGTAAGCATCCTGTATCGCAAAGATTTCCCTCTCTCCCCTTTCCAAAAGAAGCTTCTCTAACTTTTCCACCGTATTATATTCCTTTAAATCCTTATTCCGCACAACCACGCCTTCAAAGGCTGTGGAAAGCAGCGCATTCAGCCGCACCGCACCGATCGAGGTAAGCCCTGCCCTGTAAATATCCGTGGTCGCGCCGAATTCCCTGTGTCCGATTACCTCCGCCACACAGTCAAAAATCTTCTGCTGCATCGCCCCGACAGGCTCTGTCAGTTCTTCCTTCTCCCGCTGCGGCATGGGAAGAGCCTTTCTGTCCACCTTCTGGTTCTGGTTTAAAGGGATTTTTTCAATCTGCATGGTAACTGCAGGAACCATGTAAGGCGGCTTACTCTCCTCGATAAAAGCGTTCAGCGCCTCGATATCCACCTGCTCCCCGGCGACTACATAGGCAGCGATATACTTTCCGCCGCCGGATTCATCAAAAGCAACAACCGTTGCATCCAAAATTCCCGGAAACTTTCGTATGATCTCCTCCACCTCGGTAAGCTCAATGCGGAAGCCCCTGATCTTCACCTGACCGTCCCGGCGTCCGATAAACTGAATATTCCCGTCCGGCAGGAAACGCACGATATCCCCTGTGTGATATGCCCTGCGGTATCCTTCAGCATCAGAAAACGGATTTTCGGAATATGCCTCCGCCGTCTTTTCCGGCCGGTTCAGATAACCTCTTGACACCTGATATCCTGTTATCCACAGCTCTCCCGGAACCCCTGCCGGAACCCTTCTCCCACAACTGTCCACCACATAAAGCTTCAAATTTGAGAGCGCCTTTCCGATCGGAACATCTTCCTCATAGCGGTCCAGACAGTAAGCAGTGGTTAAAATGGTACACTCCGTAGGCCCATAGACATTATAGTATTTTGTATCCCCCGCAGGTGTAAAAGGAGTCAGTGCCTCCCCGCCCATGGACAGGTGCTTTAAGCTTCCGCACTGCACACTGGCAGCAAAAGCACGCCCGATCTGAGTGGTCATAAAGGCATGGGTCACTCCCTGTTTTACAAAATAATGGTTTAACTCATTTAAATCCAGACGAATGGACTGATCAATAATACATACCGATGCCCCGGCGGTGAGCGCCGGATAAATATCCATCATATGGGCATCAAATCCATAGCTGGCATAAGCCGCTACCCTGTTTCCCGGCTGCAGATCATAATATTCCCTATACCACTGACAGAATGCCATCAGATTTCCATGTTCCAGCATACATCCTTTGGGCACGCCGGTGGAACCGGAAGTATACAGCAGAATAAACAGATCTTCCGGTGCCGGCGGGCAGGGAATACCGGCTGCGGCAGACTCCCCGTGAGTCCTTCCCGCTTCCGGCAGTCCCGGAATATCCTTCGTCAACAAAATCTTCCCCTGATATCCTTCTACCAGATACAAAAGTTCTTCTTCTGCGATAAGAAGCTGCGCGTCAGCATCCTGAATCATAAAGGAAAGCCGTTCCTTTGGATAAGTAGAATCAAGAGGCTGGTATGCTGCTCCTGCCTTTAATATTCCAAGAGAGGCAAGAACCATATACTCACATCGGGGAATCAGCACTGACACCGTCTGTTCCCTGCCAATGCCCAGCCCTGCGATATATGCGGCAAGACGGTCTGTGATATCATCCGTCTGGGCATAAGTATAGATTCTGTCCAGATAAATAACAGCGGCGGCTTCCGGTGTATGCCCGGCCTGCTCCCGGAACAGGTCCACAACGGTCTTTGTCCTGTCAAAAGAAACTTCCGGCCCATGAAAACTGTCCAGTAACTGGATATCAGACTCCGAAACAAGAGAAATCTGATTCAGGCTCCGGCAGGAGAGCATTCCCCGCAGTACCTGTGCCAGCATCCTTGATAATCCTTTCGCCGTCTCTTCCCTGTATAAGTCTCTGCGGTAGTCCAAAGAAATTTCATAGCCGCCCTGTCCCTTCATCACCATCACGGAAATATCCGCCTGCACCTGTCCGGTTGAAAGGGGCTGCGCCGGATATCTTTTTCCGTTAAATGACAGTCCTTTCAGCATTTCTCCCTGATAGACAAACAGAATGTCCGAAGCAATCCCGTAATCCCTTGCCAGTTCTGCAAAGGAAATTACATCATGCTCCATGGTTTCATAAAAGTCCCTCTGGAATTCCTGTAAAAACACCTCCACCGGTAAATCTTCTTCAAAGGACTGGCATATGGGAAGCGTCCGCACGAACATTCCCACAGATTCCGCAAGGCCCGGACGATGCCTTCCGTTGTTGACCGTACAGAACAGACTCCTGTTCTCACCCGTATACTTTCCAAGAGCATAGGCAAAGGCTCCCAGAAACAGCGTATTTTCCGAAATTCCTCTCTGCCTCGTAAACTGCTCCACTTCCATGACGGAAAGCGCTTCTCCAAGGGACATCCGCACACTGCCGCTCCTGGTGCCGGCTGACTTCATTCTGTAATCTTTCAGCAAAACTTCTCCCGTTTCTCCGTCACCCAGTTTCTCCTTAAAATATTCCCTGGCCGCCTGATATTCCGGCGTGCCCTTCACCGTCTCTTCATAAACGGCCACATCCATCAGAGATATTTCCTCCGGCTTTGGTTCCTCACCTTTATAAAGAAGAGATATCTCTTCCAGAAATACATTTACCGAAGTACCGTCGAAAATCAGGTGGTGTACGTCAAAGAAAAAATAAATGCGGTTTTTTTCACTTCCGTCAGCCATGCGGTATAAAGCCATGCGGTATAAAGGTTCTTCCCCTATCGCGAAAGGACGTACAAAGTCTTTTTCTGCTCCTTTCATGTCCCTGGCCGTACATTCCCGCACATTTACGTTCAGAAATTCCGGACACAGTTCCATAAGGGGCATTCCCTCTTTCTGCATGATCTTCACGCCAAAAGTCGGATGCATGGCAACCGCTGCCTTTACCGCCTCCCGGAACCTGACCATGTCAATGTGCTCCGGCAGTTCACAACTCATTGGAATATTATACATGGTTCCTTCCGGGTCATTGATGCACTCCAGATAGACTCCCATCTGAGAATCAGTAAGAGGCCATTCTTTCCGCTCTCCTGCATATTCCCTCAGATTGTCCAATGCCCCGGTACGCTCTCCGGAGTCTATCGTCTCCATTTTCTCCTGCAAAAGGAGCGCAATTTTCTCCGGTGTCCTGCCCTGTAACACCATTCCCGGCGTCAGAAGAAAATCCGCAAGACATTCCACCAGCTTTAATACATTGATAGAATCCCCGCCCAATTGGAAAAAGTCGTCTCCGATTCCAGTTTTCCCGCAATGCAGGATTTCCGCAAAGGCTTCACATATGCGCCGCTGCATTTCATTCTCCGGCTCCCTGTACGCGCCTTTGTACTCCGAAATTCCCGGCGGCAGCAACGCCGTTCTGTCCAGCTTTCCGTTTACATTTTTCGGTAATTCCTCCATTCTTTTAAAGAAACGGGGAATCATATAATCCGGCAGTGCCTCTTTCAGGCAGGCTCGGATATCCTCCGGCACGATTTCCTCTCCTGCCACATAAAATCCGCACAGGTAATTCTGCCCGTTCTCATCTTCAAAAGCCTTCACTGCCGCATTTTTCACGCCCGGCGCCGCCGCCATGCGTATTTCAATTTCTCCCGTTTCCACACGCTGTCCGTTAATCTTTACCATCCAGTCGCGGCGGTTTACATAAACATAATTCCCGTCCGGCAGTTTCCGCCCCATATCTCCTGTATGCAGCAGAATCCTTCCGTCCTCCTGACGCTGGAATATCCGGGCGCTCTGCTCTTCCATGTTTAGATAACATTCGCCAAGAACGCCGAGAACACAGATTTCCCCTTCCTCACCGTCAGGGACTTCTCTTCCCTGCTCATCTAACAGGAACATCTCCACACCCTGCACAGGCTTTCCGATGGGTGTATTTTCTACAGGCTCTTCTACCTGAAAGGCTGATATCAGAAGCGCTGACTCACTGCAGCCGTAAAAATTATACAGCACATAGCCGTCACCGCTCAGCATGGATACCCTCTCGCTTCCGGTAACTACCGTTTTCAGCGCCTTTCCCTGATTCTTAAAATAGCGCAGCATCTGGGGACTGATAAACCCGCAGGTAATTTCCTTTTGTTCATAATATGCCTCCAGCATGCGCACATCTCGGCGAACCTCCTCGGAAAGCATATGGGTACAGCCGCCGCTGCTCAAAACGGCATAATATTCCATCAACGATACTACAAAGGACAACGGCGCTGCCGCCGCCAGCCGTTCCTCTTTCCCAAAACCAAGCGTCGAAGCGACCCTCTTTACTCCTTCATAAAGACTCTCATGGCTGTGGACGATTCCCTTGGGCCGTCCGGTGGACCCCGACGTATAAATGATCATGGCCCTGTCTTTGTCCGCCGCTGTATATTTTCCGGCCGGCTCATACTGTCCGATATCCTCCATCCATCCGGCATCAATCGTGCACACAGCCCCGCAGTCTTCCCGGATATAGTCAATCCGCTCCGACGGATATTCCGGAAGCAGCGGCACATAAGCTCCTCCGGCCATCATGATTCCGATTTCCGCCGCCACATACTCCATCCGCCTGTCCATACACACCAAAACTGTCCGTCCGGCTGCCTCTCCCGCCTCTAAAAGTTTCGCCGCAACCCGGCTGCTCCAGTCGGCAAGTTCCTGGTATGTAGTGCTTCTCGCACCGCCAAAATCAACAATTGCCACATTATCCGGCTGCTCGTCCACAATCTTTTTAAACCTATCCAGAAAATTCATCCTTGTCTCCTCCATCCGCTAAAATTCCGCCCGCATAGCATATATATGCTGTCAATTTTGAATCTGACTCTTGCGACTCCTGCTAAACTAATAAACAGTTTACCAAAAAACATCCTTATTTTTTCTGTTTGAGAATACATCGCATTTTTTTCAGTATCATTTGCAGTTTGTTTCTTCAGGAAGGTTCGGCGCGGGTCGGATGCGCTCGAATGTGGTCGTTTTTTGCTTTTTGCCCACAAAAAAAGACTATTCAAACTTGAATATTGAATAGTCCAAAGATGAATCCCAGTAATTCCGGCGCGGCTATGCGCTGCCTCGGCTTCCAGTCTCCCCGTCATAACGAAAATACGAACGCTTTCACCATACCGTCAGAACATTGACGCTCCAGACGCAGTTCTCCGCCGTGCATTTCTATAATCTTAGAAGAAATGCTGAGACCCAGCCCGCTGCCGCCGCTCGTGCTCCTCGTCCTGTCGCCTCTGGAAAAGGGTTCGAAAATATGCTCCGCCAGTTCGTCCTCTATGGGCGTTCCGTTATCCGCTATGCAGAGCTGATAGTCCTCATGCAGACTGACACGGACTTTCGTTCCTTTTTCATTATATCTGACTGCATTGGTCAATACATTTGTGATCGCCCGTCCGAACTGCACTTTATCCATCTCATAGGGAAATACCTGCTCCGGTATATCGATTTCCAGTTCGATATCATTTTCCTCAAAATCTGAATAGAGCAGCGCAATATTTTCCCGCAGCAATTCTCCCAGATCTGCTTTTTCCTTATGCAGTGAAAATCCGTCGCTGTCCATCTTCACATATTCGAACAGCAGCGTGATCAGATCGTCCATCCGCAGCGATTTCGCGTAAATGGCGTGCAGATATTCTTTCCTTTTTTCCTCCTCCGATACCATATCATCGACAAGCGCTCTCGCATAACCGCATACCGTCGTGAGCGGCGTTTTGATATCATGGGCAATGTCGGACAGCAGAAGATTCCTCTGTCTGTCATATGCTTCCTTACGTTCTTTCTCCTCTGCAAGCAGTTCTTTCATCTTGCCCGATACCGCCCGGTAATACCAGTAAGCCGAAATGAGATATGGGAGAAGTGTGACCGCCAGCAGAAACAGAAAAATAAAAATAACGGCGACCTGATACAGCTGAATCAGCCTCGAATCCGTCACCCCTTCCAGTATCGGAGCGGTGATACCGACGCGCAGCCCGTTTTCCATATTTTTACCAATGGATGTCTGCACCCACACAGCCATCCTGTCCGGAAGAAGCGCCGTCGCAGAAAGCAGTATCATCTGCAGCATGAGCAATATGATGCTCCCGTCTCTGGTCGTTACGGAAAATTGAATGTGCATCGTTTCCACCAGAAAAGGCGCCACGACAAGCCGATAGCCCATGCTCAGCAGTTCTTCGCTGACATAAATAAACAGCATGATCAGTAAAAAACGCTGTAACAGAAACCATTTCAAAGATTTCGTGCCCGTCCGGGCGTTTTTCGTATCCATAAATGACCTCCATGCAAAACGGCTTTCAGCCATGCCGACGCCAATAATCAATCTATGGAGAGCCGGTATCCGAGCCCGCGGATTGTCTTGATATAGGCGTTTCCGTCCTCGCTGAGTTTTGCGCGCAGCTTGCTGATACAGACCATAATGTTATTGTCAGAGACCAGATATTCGTCGCCCCAGCCTTCCTCGAACAACTGCTGCTTGGTAAACACTTTTCCCGGATTCTCCATAAAAAGTTTCATCAACCTGTATTCGACGGAAGTGAGCTCAATGACCCGCTCCCCCTGCCGCAGAATGCAGGACTGTAAATCCAGTTCCAAATCCCGTACCTTCAGCGCTTCTACCTGTTTCTTCCTGCCGGAACCGAGAGCATAAAATCTTCTGATATTGGAGTTGACTCTGGCAACAGCCTCGAGCGGCTGAAACGGTTTCGTGATATAATCATCCGCCCCCAGGTCAAGTCCCAGAATCTTATCCGCATCCCCGCTTTTGGCCGACAGCATGATGATCGGAATATTACTGTTCTCCCGGATATTGCGAAGCACCCTGTAGCCGTCGATGCCCGGCATCATAATGTCCAGAATCACAAGGTCGATGTCTTCTTTCTGCAAAGAAGCCTCCTGCAGAGCAGACAGCGCCTGCGCGCCGTCTGCCGCCTCAACGACCTCATAGCCGTCTTTTTCCAGATACAGGTGCAGTAAATCCCTGATTTCCGCTTCGTCGTCCGCGACCAGAATTTTATAACTCATATGCGACCCCTTCCTGCATGCCGTCGCTCAATGCCCGATAAAGCGCGGCGCGCGTCAGATTGATATAAGGCCCTACAAAAGCGATTTCGGAGATACCACAGGTGATAAAGCCGAGCATATGCCAGAGAATGAAGGATAAATCCAGCACAAAGGCATTCCATTTCTGTCCGTCCATCATCTTTTTACTGCGCTCCAGCACTTCCCTGTACGGCATATCCGGATTTTCCGCCAGAATAAATTCCACCATACAATACTGGTACTTCTTATAAATACCCGGAATCAGGAAAAGCAGCGCCCACAGGAAAACATATAAATCCCGCATAAAGGTTGTTTTCACACCGTTCAGATAATGATGATCAAAAGTATAACCGAGTTCCGCAATATTCCCTTTGTCGTCCAGACATTTCAGCATGAACCGCTGTGCGCCGACCCATAACGGGTTTACCAGAAATGCATCTATCGCCAGACCGGCGAGCATTACGATGAAAAACAGGATTGCTATGACGACCGCAAGTGTAACAACGAATGCAGCGCGCGCTTTCCCGAGTCCGTCCAGTGCTCTTTCGATGCTGTCGCTAATGGTATATGCCATGTTCTCAATGAGTCCGCTCTGACCTGGCGCATCCTCTCCCGCGCTGGTCCGGTCAAAATCCCCCTCATTATCCGGTATATCCGTTTCGACCGGCACCGGATTGTCTGCCTTTTCCCTCTCTCCGCCGCCTGCAATGGAAGATGAGGAAGAATAACTCACTCCACCACTCAGCATGATAAAAATAAAAGATACAAACACCACTTTCCAGTAGTTCCTTCTCAGTGCTTCTTTTGCTCTTTCCTTTAATTCACTTCTCGTCCACTTCATTTTTCTATTCTCCCTGTTCACTGTTCTGTTTTAGGATGTGAGAGCATCCTGTTTTGTTGTTAAACCAAGAATAACACCCTAACCTTAAACAAAAAACGGAGAAAGCTTAATTTAACCTTAACAGTTCCTAACATCAAATTAACTGCTTTGCAGATTCATATACCGGATATACATTTCTTCAAAGTTTTCCTGTTCGGCAAGATTGATACTCTCAATCCCCTGCAGCGTCTTATTCAGCCTTTCTTCCTGTAACCTGCCTGTCCACAGGTCTTTTCCCATTTGAAAAGCGCCAGCAAGGGAAGTATTGCCGACCGCCCTCGTGTACCGCTTCCATTTTTCCGGCAAAAGCCCTATAACGGCTGCCGCATCCACATCCAGATAGCAGCCGAAGCCGCCCGCCAGACAGACCTGAGAAATTTCGGGGCAGCCCATCTTCTTCCACAAGACTTCCACACCTGCACGGACTGCCGCCTTCGCCATCTGCAAGTCCCGGATATCTTTCTGCGTCAGGTAAACGCCGTCCGATGAACCGGGAGCGTTCATGGCATCGGAAAGGGCGACTGTAACTCCTTCCTCAAAATAGGGTCCCGCCATCAGTCCCGTCTCGTCAATGATGCCTTCTTTTAATAAGAAAGCCGTCACCGCTACCATATCGCTTCCAGCCACCGCCTTGCCGGGACCGCCTTCAAAAGCCGGGCCCGCCGCCGTCGCAGTCACGATCATGCGTTTCCCATCCGTGATTGCCATTTCACCGTTGGTTCCAAGGTCAATAAAAAGCGCCGCACCCTGCATTTTCAATGTATACAGCCCCGCTGCGATATCGCCGCCCACAAAAGCACTGATTCCTGGCGCGATATAGATTGGGAGCCGATTGTCATTGACCCGTTCAGTCATCTCCATATCTCCATCCATCACTTCAATCTGCGGCGCCTCCGCATTGTCTGAAAGCATAAGCATACATTTCTGCAGGCCGAGTTTTACCGGCGTAAAAGGGCTTTTCCCCAGTCCTTCCGTGGAAAGCCCCATCAAAAGATGCTCCATTGTCGTATTTCCGGCGATGCACATGCAGCACAGAGAGACAATCTGCCCTGACGTTTCTTTGTCTACCGTTTTCTCTCCAGAAATTTCCTGTCCCGCCGCATCGCAAAAACGACGGAACCTCTTGACGCCTTCCTGCAGGACCTTCCACACACTTTCCCGCAAAACACCCGCCGCGCCCGCATTGGCCGCCTGTATTCTGGAAAGCACATCGGCTCCGTAACTCCTCTGGGGATTCATGGCACAATAAGTATCCACGGCCTGCCCGGAATCGATATCCATCAACTGCATCGCAATGGTAGTCGTGCCCAGATCGACGGCGATCAGATAGCGCTTTTCCGTTCGTTCTTCCTGACCGAAATGGTCATTTTTTTCTGACACATCCATCATATCCGATGTATTCGTTAGAATTTCTATTTTCCGGGGCTGCACGAATGCCAGTCGGATGACACAATCGTTTCGGGGCCTTGCCATACAGGCAAGGCGGTATCCGAGCCGAAGCTCATCCGGCGTAAATGCCTGCCTTTCCAGACTTGTCGGAAGCGGCGCCGCCTGTAAGAACCGCACCCGGCACCTTTTACAGGTACCTCTTCCTCCGCAGAAATTACCGGAAATCAGTTCCTTTTTCAGCAAAGTCGTCATCAACGTCATGTCTGAATCATGTGTCACTTTGATTTCCTGCCGTTCCTGTCCCTCGTTTTCCGTTATGATCGTAATTTGAATGGTTTCAGACAAACTGATTTTTCTCCTCATTATAATGATAATCTATGGAAGCCAGTTTTTGAACGATTTCCGCCTCGCTGATGTCCATATCATCGCAGAGAGCGTCCAGACTTGTATAAAAGTCACGCAGCTTCAAGTTTACATAACTAAGAAGCATTGCCGGGTCGGATGGTATCATAGGGATTCGCCCTTTCTTCGTCATTTTTTTAATGCAGTTCCATTTAGATAATTGTGAAACGTATTCTTTCAAGATAACAGTTGTACGAACTAGACAAATCGCAAGCAGGGTGCTTCGTAACCGCTAGGCCACTGAAAGTGGACTTGTGTTTCAGACGCCGTATTCTGGCGTCTTATGCACCGCTGCGAGTGACGGGCAGCGAAAGCGTGCTCTGCGGTGATTATCTATTTGGGACAACGGGAGCCTTAGAAATCATAGTTTCACAATTACCTATCTATACTTCAACGTAATTCCATTTTCACCGTATACCGGTTTCCTTCGGCATAAATCCGGGCAAAACTGCCGCATATAAGAGGCATCATCGGGGGAATATGGCCGATATCCAAATCCATGAGCACCGGCACGTCATACTTTTTGACCACCTCGTAAACCGCCTGATACTGGTCCAGCCCCATCATCTCCTGTCCGTGGCAGAGCGGCCTTCCGAGCAAAAAGCCTTTACAGTGTTTGAACCAGCCTGCATGCTCCATCTGCCACATGGCGCGCCGGATGCCCATCACATTCAGATCGCAGGCTTCCAGAAACCATATTATTCCGTCATCCCGGTAACGCTCCGCAAAATCGCAGACTTTATCATATTTTGTACCTAACATATTGACCAGACAGTCCATGCAGCCGCCGAGCAGCCGGCCCGAAAAGTCCAGTGCTTTGTCCGGAAATTTCCGGATAACAGAAGGCTCTGTTACATAATAGGGCGCATACGGATTCTCTTCATCTTTCAAGGATTCCTTTTCCCATTTATCATAGCCCTGCAATTCCAGCGATTTTCCGGTCAAAAGATTCATTGCATCCCAAAGCGCCGGATGCCATGGCTCCATACCAAAGGCCGCGGCGCAGGGGCCGTAAATGGATGCCACATCGCAGAGCGTCGCCAGCAGAAACGTCATATTTGTATTATCGGAGTACCCCATATACCATTTCGGTGCGGCCTGTTTGATCTGCTCGAAATTTACATAATCCAAAACCTCACACATCAATTCCCCGCCGCCGCAGGAAATCAGACAGTCATTCTCTTTGCTGCAATAAAAATCCCGAAGTTCCTCACCGCATTTCTCCGGCGTATTGCTGATACCGATTCCCTGCTCCGCATAGCAGTTCGGCCCTATATGAAATTGATACCCCTCTTCTTTCCACTTTTTCTGCGCATTTAAAAAAGCACTTTTATAAGGCTCTGTCGCACATCCGAAAGAAGGTGCAACAAAGCCTATTGTTCCGTTTGGAGGCAAAAATGCAGGATATCTCATAACATCACCTGTTCCTTCCCAAATTTCATTCATACCGCCTGCAGTGGCACAAGCAGTCTATGGAGAATGACTCACCGAGACATTCTCCGAGGCTAACTTCTTCTCATACTTTCATTATATCGTTTTCGGCGGCTATTTGCCACGCCTATTTTTATAATTATTTCTGCAGTTATTTCATACTTATTTCTTAATTTTATGCCTGTTTTTTCCTAGCCGACAATTTTCCGTTCTCCACCACGATGAGAATCGTATCCCGTGCCGCAATCCGGTCTTCCAGAATCAGCTTCGCCGATAAAGTCTCCACATATTTCTGGATATACCGTTTCAAGGGTCTTGCTCCATAAACCGGGTCATAGGCGTTTTCAATAATGAAGTCCTCCGCCTCCGGTGTCAGTTCCACGAGCAGTTCTCTGTCAGCCAGACATTTGTTCAGGTCCCCGATGACCAGACGGATGATATCATGTGTGACTTCTTTGGTCAATGGCTTGAACAATACGATTTCATCGAGACGATTCAAGAACTCCGGCCGGAAATGATTCCGAAGATCGCCCATGACAAGCGCTTCCGTCTCCGGTTTAATGCTGCCGTCTTCACTGATTCCATCCAGCAGATATTCCGCGCCGATGTTGGAAGTCATAATCAGAATCGTGTTTTTGAAGTCCACCGTTCTGCCCTGAGAGTCCGTAATCCGCCCGTCGTCCAGCACCTGCAAAAGCACGTTGAAAACGTCGGGATGCGCCTTTTCAATCTCATCGAACAGGACAACTGAGTACGGTTTTCTCCTGACTGCTTCGGTCAACTGTCCACCCTCTTCATAACCGACATATCCGGGAGGCGCTCCAATCAGTCTGGAAACAGAGTATTTCTCCATATATTCACTCATATCGATACGCACCATATTGTTCTCATCGTCAAACAGCGATGCCGCCAACGCTTTCGCCAATTCCGTTTTGCCGACACCGGTAGGCCCCATGAACAGGAAAGAGCCGATGGGCTTCGTAGGGTCCTTGATGCCCGCCTTAGAACGGATGATTGCCTCCGTCACCGTCGTTACGCCTTCTTCCTGCCCGATAACACGCTTATGCAGTTCCTCGTCCAGATGCAGCGTTTTGTTCCGTTCGCTCTCCGTCAGTTTCGCCACCGGAATGCCCGTCCAGCGGGAAATGATCTTTGCAATTTCCTCTTCCGAAACGCTCTCATGCACGAGGGAAAGTTCCTGATGCCTTACTTTTTCTTCCTCGATTTCAAGCTGCTGTTTTAAAGAGGGCATCTTCCCGTAACTGAGTTCCGCAGCTTTTTCATAATCGCCCTCGCGCTGTGCAATCTGAATCTGATTGTTGACATCATCGATTTCCTCACGGATTTTGGACAGTTTTTCGACGGAAGCCTTTTCGTTCTCCCACTGCGCCATCCGGTTATCCAGCTCGGCTTTTAACTCGGCCAGTTCACGCTGTAAATTCTCAAGACGCTCTTGACTCAATCGGTCATCCTCTTTTTTCAAGGCTGTTTCCTCGATTTCCAGCTGCATGACTTTACGCCGCAGTTCATCCAGTTCTGTCGGCATGGAATCCAGTTCCGTTTTGATCAGCGCACACGCTTCATCCACCAGATCGATTGCCTTGTCCGGAAGGAAACGGTCGGAAAGATAACGATTCGAAAGCACCGCCGCGCTGACCAATGCAGTATCCATGATTTTGACGCCGTGATAGACCTCATACCGCTCTTTCAGCCCACGCAGAATGGATATGGTATCCTCTACGGTCGGCTCTTCTACCAACACCGGCTGGAAACGCCGCTCCAGCGCGGCATCTTTTTCAATATACTGACGGTATTCATCCAAAGTGGTAGCGCCGATGCAATGCAGTTCCCCCCTCGCCAGCATGGGCTTGAGCATATTGCCGGCATCCAGTGCACCGTCCGTCTTGCCCGCACCAACGATTGTGTGCAGCTCATCGATGAACAAAATGATCTGTCCGTCGCTGTTCTTCACATCATCCAGCACCGCCTTCAGACGTTCCTCGAACTCACCCCGGTATTTCGCGCCCGCCACCAGCGCCCCCATATCCAGTGCAAAAATCTTTTTATCCTTTAATCCTTCCGGCACATCCCCGCGGACAATCCGCTGCGCCAGCCCTTCTACGACTGCGGTCTTTCCGACGCCCGGCTCCCCGATCAGGACCGGATTGTTCTTCGTTTTTCTGGAAAGGATACGGATCACGTTGCGAATCTCATTATCCCGCCCGATAACGGGGTCAAGCTTCTGGTTCCGCGCCTTTTCCACCAAATCCTGACCGTATTTTTCCAACGTATCATAGGTCGCTTCCGGATTATCGGAAGTCACTCGCTGGTTCCCGCGCACTGTGGAAAGCGCCTGTAAAAAGCGTTCCCTCGTTATCCCGAATTCCCGAAAAATCTCTTTGATCTCTCTTCCCGGATGCTTCAGCATGGCAAGAAAAAGATGCTCAACGGAAACATATTCGTCGCCTAGCTGCTTCGCCTCATCCTCGGCCGTCACAAGCACTTTGTTCAAGTCCTGACCGACATAAATCTGTCCGCCCTGCACTTTAACGCGCTTCTGAAGTCCCTGCTCCACACGGTTCAGGAAATATTCCTTGTTAATCTCCATTTTCTCTATCAATTTCAGAATCAGGCTGTCCTCTATCGTCAAAAGGCTGTAAAGAAGATGCTCCTGTTCAATTTCCTGATTGCCGTATTCGTATGCCAGTTTCTCGCATTGCTCTACGGCCTGCATTGATTTCTGCGTAAATTTGGTTAAATTCATAATCTCCTGCCTCCTCACTTTTTTATTTCATTTATGACATTGATGCTCTCATATTGAAATGTTACCAGAAAAAGTTTTTGTTCTAGTTGCAATATAACAATATCCCTTTTTGTTAGCACTGTCAATAGGTGAGTGCTAATTATTTATTAAAATTTTGAAAACCCAGTGTTTATGCGTGTTTGCAGGTCCTGGAATTTAGAATATCACTCGTTATATACCTCTACTACACCATTACTACACCATTATCGTCTGTGCCGTCAAGACAAAAAGAGTGTGAACATGAAATTTAATGATTTCCGCTCTGAATATCCCTTACAATCATGCGTTTCAGCTTATCCTGCAAGGTTTCCCTGCTCATTTCACTATAGTGGCACGTCACAAGGCAGGTCGTTTTGCCTATGGTCTTTACAAGGTGCGGGCGGCGTTCTTTGGTCTGCTGTTCCACATTGTTTTCTGACATATACATAAATCTCCTTTACATGAAAATAGGGCATACAGAGTAATCTCCATACGCCCGCTGTTGATAGTGGCTGTCAGTATTTTATGTTATACCTCCTCGTATCAAACAATGGAATACAGCAATACTCCGGCTGCACCTGCCCCCAACATCACATAAATTGGATTTACTTTCCATTTCCTCAAAACCAAAAAGCCAGCTGCAAAAATCATTACGGAAATTATGTTGATTCCACTCAAGTCAACCGGCAGGGTTCTTTCTCCGTAAAAAGCCATGATTACTAAGGTAATGCCAGCAGATGCAATCATGGCTACAACAGCAGGGCGAAGACCTGCAAGCACCCCCTGTACCATTTTCAATCCACGAAAACGGTAATAAATATAGGCAAGTGTTATTACAATCACACAAGAGGGGAGAATACAGCCTACGGTGGCAATAATTGCTCCCGGAATTCCTGCAACCTGAATCCCTACAAAGGTTGCTGAATTGATGGCAATCGGCCCCGGTGTCATTTCCGCAATCGTCATAATATCTGCAAATTGGGTCATAGTCAACCACGGGTGAACATCAACAACTTGATTTTGAATCAGCGGCATGGCAGCATAACCACCGCCTATACTAAACAACCCAATTTGGAAGAAACTCCATAACAGTTCCAAATAAATCATGCCTGCCTCCCTTTCCTGCCAAGATACAAAGTATCAACTGCACCGATTATGGCACAGATTAGAATAATCAGTATAATGTTGACTTTCATGAAACGGACAGCAACAAAAGATGCAAACAAAACAATAATCGGCAGAACCCGTTTTTTTTGGAAAATGCTTTTTCCCATTGTGATTACTACATCACAAATTACAGCAGCTACTCCTGCAAGCATACCTGTCATAGCCATGTTGACAATTACATTATCACGAAATGCAGTATAGAAAAAAGAAATTATAGAGATGATGATGAGTGGCGGCAGCACCGTTCCCAATACCGTTATCAAAGCCCCAAACACCCCTGCCACATGATACCCTACAAGAATAGACGCATTGACAGCGATTGCACCGGGTGAGGATTGTGCGATTGCTGTCAAGTCCATCATTTCCTGTTCTTCTATCCAATGTAGCTCATCAACAAATTTTTTCTGCATTAAAGGTATAATTACAAATCCACCACCGAACGTACAGGCGCTTAACTGAAAAGCAGATAAAAATAGCTTTGTAAATGTATTTTGTTTCAATGTGCTTCCCTCCTTATGTACATAATAACTTCTCGGAATCTTCAGCCCTTATTTCATGGGGCTTTCAGAACCTATTTTTCAAAAATCACCCACTTTTTTCTCAAAAACACTTGACAAACCAGTCAAAAAATGCGGCGCTTCGCGCCCTTGATCAATAAGTACATTTTTTGATTGGAGGCGATTTTTGATGTTACCTTCTAATCCCGACGGCCATGCCGCCTATCAGGATACTTTCGTATCCCAGTTTCTTAAATTTTATCCTAATCCCTTTGTGCTTCCCAAAAGCACTTGGGATTATATCGTGCAGTTCTGGTTTCTCGATCTTTCCAAGACGGATTCTGTCATGCAGGAATGCTATTCTGTTTTTGGCCCGGGACCAAGGCTCCCTTCCTGCATGCTGCGCTCCTATCTGCTTGCTTTGAAACTGAAAGTTACTTCCATCACTGTCTGGTGCCGCATGCTTAAGGAAACTCCGCTTTATGCCATCCTCAGCGGTTTCTCTTTCGGGGATACCCCTGGCGTCGGTACTTTTTATGATTTCTTTTCCCGCATCTGGCAGGATGACTCCAACAACCTTTCCCCGAAAGACCGCTTCCCTAAGATGAAGAAAACTCCCAAGGGGAAAAAGAAAGGCGATAAGACTCCCTGCGGTTCTTCCGGCGCTGTTCTAATCTCCACCATAATGGACTTAAATAAATAGGACTAAATCAGTGCAAACTCTTGTTTTGTGGGCTTCTCTTGATTTGGTCCTGTTATACCAGCATAAGTGACATGAAGCGTATCCGCACTTTTAACGCCAGACATAATAATACGCCCTGCTATCTATTTCTTTTGTCCTTTCTTTCCTATTTAACTTTTGCCGGGCTTTTGGGAACAAACTCCAATTTTAAGGTCATTCCCATTCCGTCTGCCAATCGCTTCAACAACTTAAGAGACGGATTCCTCGTTCCATTTTCCAGTTTGCTTATATCTGCCTGATTAATTCCAGTCCTTTCAGCAAGTTCTTTTTGGGTAAGATTCTGTGAAATCCTTGCATCAACCATTGCCCGGATCACATCCATTTCCGGCTGAATATCTTCCCATTCTTTTCTGAATTCTTCATCCTGCAGTTGTTCATTTAAAAATTCCTGAAATTCACTCATTTTCTTTCACCCTTTCCAGATAATCTTTGCGATATGATTTTGCCAGCCTTATTTCCTGTTTTGGCATCTCCTGCGTTTTCTTGATCGTCATAATAATTTTCTTACCATAGCAGAAAAAATACAGCACTCTTGTTATATCTGTTCCCACTTTTCCACGAATTTCAAATATCTCAGCCTCTAAATGTTTACTGTATGGCTCTCTTAATTGATTTCCCTTCTCTTCAAGCACATGAATGATTCCCAAAACTTTTGCCCGCATTTTCACATCCAGACCAAGGATAAAATCTTTAGCCGGTTTTTCACCGTTATCTTTAGTATAAAATTCCCCCTCAAATTTATCCATTGTAATCTCCAATTCATTTTCTACGTTTAGTATATGGCAAATATACCATATTGTCAATGAATATGTCCTTTATAAGCCTTGCTGCTGTTTCCACTTACATAAAGACCGTTTTAAGTGTATGCTATAAGTTTGCTTCGGGGAAGTGACAGACAGATTGCTATTGCCGGATAAATATAATATAATAACCCCAGTGAACCACATAGAATGTAACGGAGAAAATCGTATGGAAAAATTGATGTACATGATGATGATTGAGAAAAGCAAGACCTATAATAAAATGACCAAACAGGTAGTTATGGAACACGTTGAGAACATAAGAAAGCTGGACGATGAGGGAAAGCTGGAAATCTGCGGTGTCTTTAAAGGCTATCCGGGAATGGCAGGTATGTATATCCTAAAAACAGAGAGCCGTGAAGAGGCGGAAGATATTTGCAAATCGGAACCGTTGGTTATGGGAGGATATGCAACCTACAAATTAGTCGGTTTACAGATTGCAAACAGGGAAAATAATTACTTGCTGTAATTGCGGCAAGAAACAACACTGGGGAAACAGAATCCGGCTCGCATGAAAACTGAATAATCGCCGCTACATGAAACGGCACACCGAAACAGGGAATCAAAAAAAGATTCCCTGTTTTTTTGCGCTCATTTTTGGCATTTTCAAAAATCGCCAGTATTGCACTGTGCAAAGGTGGATTAGAAAGAAATCTTCTCTCCCGTTTAGCAAATCCCCAAGCTGTCCGTGGAGGGAGGGCAAAGAGAAAACCTGTCCTGTTTTGTTTGGCAGTTTTCGGTTTTTGGTGGTGTGGGGAATATCAATGTGATACAGGACGGGAGAATATACCCCTTTGTCATTGTTGCGATTGATAGAATAGACAATATTGCCAAAGCCGTAAACAGCCGTATTATCGCTGCTATTTTCTTAAAACAAACTTTTCACCCTCATAAATCCGCACCGGATTCCCCCTGACAATCCGAGTGTGCTCCCTCCATGCGGCATTTATCTGTTTTGCCTCCTGTTCTCTCTGCAAATCCGCGAGCTTCGCCCGCAGCTTCTCCATCGCACGCTGTTTATTTAGAAACTGGCTCCGCTCCTCAGTAGACTGCGACACAAGACCTGTCGGTATATGGATAATCCGCACGCCTGTTTCTACTTTATTCACATTCTGGCCGCCTTTTCCGCCGCAATGGAATTTTTCAATACGGTATTCCTGATCTGACGCAATCTCTCCCTGTTCCGAAAGCATGCTCACATCCACATACCAGTTCTTCCGCTTATGGTTTGAGCGGAACGGACTTTTACATATCCACAATACTGTCCCTTCAAGACTGCTCAAATCCTGCGCCGTCCGAAAACGGATGGAGTCTAAGCATCCCTTTTCATACCCCTTTGTCTCGGATATCACTTCTAAATCCCCATATTCCTTTTTTAATGCCGCAAACAGCTTCGCTACCGCCAGCTGACACTCGGACGGCCCCTGCCCTGCACTGATCTGTATTATCATAAATTTCCTCTCCTCTACTTTCTGCTTCCTGCCTTGAAATTATAGACAGGCTTCAATATCTCTGTAACTTCCACCGTATCTTTGATCTGTTCTGCAATTTCCATTATGGGACGGTACGCAAAAGGTGCTTCATCTAATGTATCTGCCCCGACGCAGCTGCTGTAGATGCCTTTCATCTCCTTTTTGAACTCCGATACCGTATGCTGCTTTTTCACATCCTCACGCTTTAACTTTCTGCCGGAACCATGCGGCGCAGAATAATTCCAGTCTGCATTGCCTTTTCCAACGCCTAAGATCATACCGTCTCTCATGTTGGCCGGAATGATAACCCGCTCTTCCCTCCTTGCAGAAATAGAACCTTTATGGAGTATCCCGGAATCATCCAGATAGTTGTGTGCCACCGAGAACTGCTCCACCGCCTTCCACTTCATGCCTTTTAGGATTTCACGGACAATGATCTGCCTGTTCCATTCGGCATACTGCTGGATGATTCGCACATCCTCCAGATAAGCCGCCTTGTGCTCTCCTTCCAGATAGCTCAGATAATAAGGAACTTCTTTTCCCTGCTCTTTCAGGCATCTATTGGCAAGTTTTGTATAGTATTCCGCCACTTCCTCTCCCAAGTGTCTGCTTCCCGTATGCACCACAAGATACAGACTGCCGTCATCGGCTTTATCCAGTTCTATGAAATGATTGCCGCCGCCAAGTGTTCCAAGGCTTCTCTCCGCTTTCTGTCTGTTGATATGGCGGATACAGCGAATCCCTTCGCAGGAAAATTCCTCCGCCATGTAGTGAGGTTCCCTGCGAATGGCAAAGCCAGACGGTATGTTTTCTCTGATTACCCTGTCTAACTTCTGAAACTCCACGTTGTTCTTATTCAGTTTTACACAAGTCATACCGCACCCGATATCCACACCTAAAAGCTGCGGGACCACCTTACCAGTGACCGTCATGGAAAGACCGATTGGCGCAATCTTGCCCGGATGGATATCCGGCATCATACAGATCGTACTGCCCTCTGCGGTTTCGCTATCGCATATCATTTTTACCTGTGCCTGTGCGTAATCCTCTACATCATCTGTGAAAATCTTCGCTTCGGCGTAAATACCTTTTATTATTTTCATACTTTTTACTTTCCTTTTCTCTGTAAAAATGGGCGCAAAAAAAGCACCCTCAAAGGTGCTGTGTCACGATTCCTCCTGCTATTTTCTGTACATTATTATGGAAATACCAGAAAAATCATTAAGTCTATACAAAAACTTTCTTTTGCCATAATAAAATAGAACTATCTGCAAAACGCGGAGAGTGACATACCTTTGATTGTCAGTTTCATGATTCTGTTCTTAGATGTTATATTTTTCTGCATGGCAGCCCCTCCTTTTCCTTCTGATTCAATGCTTTGTTACCCAACAATTACATACTAGCACAGGCAGCTGAAATAAACAAGGCTTTCCTTTGCTGATTTTTATAGACAAACAGGAAGTTTACAGTTTAATTAATCGTATCTGCCAGCAGCGATATTCCATAGGCGTATGTGGATAACAGGAATTAAGTCACGCAGTTTCTATTTATGGGGTGTTTCCCTGTACGGCGTTTTTTCTGGTGCAGGCATGGTTGAATACTGTATCATATATTTTTTATTTTTCCAATATAGGATTGACTTTCGCCAGTACGCAGGACCACTCCTGCACGACAGACAAGGCCGCAGTAGTCCATCATTCGGAACTACTACGGCCTTATCATTCTCACATCTTTTTTGTGGCAGAAACTCATCTATGCCCATATCTTCTGCAAAATTCTGCAAACGCATCCCGGGTTCCTTTATCATTCCAATCCCGGTGCGAAGTAATGCTGCGCTTATCCAACAGGAAATCCCCGCCCATCTCAATACATAAATTCAGAAATCTGTCTATATTATCAGGCAGCCGGTTTTCTGGAATTTTCAGGATACAGGCCATTTCCCTGCGCTCCGGCTCTTCATTTGGCGCCGCAGCGTCTGTCGAGAGCGCCAGTCTGTTTGCAGCCCCGAAATCCGCAATCGTCATTCCCCCTGTCACCATCTCTGCATAATGGTCTCCATCAAAAAGATAGAAGTCATAATCTGTGCAGCCTCTCCGGCTCTGGAAGGATGTATGGAACAGACTCTCCTGACACGCGCTTTCGATTTTGCAATTCTGTTCGTTCTCATTTCCGGAGTCATATAATTTTATCGAAATCTTATCCTGCGATTCCTCCAGCACTTCCGCCCTCAGTGCCTGAAATTTATTTCTTCTATTGATAGTTCCGCCAAAAAAGTTCGGCATACCTGCCAGATACCCCACCTTCGGACTTCCGTCTTCATTCTGATAAGGACCTGTTTTCGACTTGACCGGAAAATAAAAATTACCGTTTCTTTTGATGATGCAATATACTTTTCCCATGAACATAATCCATCCTTTCTCTGCTTTTTATTTTAATATTTCTTCAATCTTTCTCCGGAATTTCTTCGGCAGAACCGGCGCATAATCCTCCACTTTCACCTCTAACATGGAAACGAACTGTCTGAATATCTGCAATGTATCTGTCACCTTAATGGAAAACTCCTTCATATCCGAACCTGCGGATGCAATATTTTCCGCCAGCTTCTGCAGCATATCGATCATATGATCGAGTGTCAGCACCGTATCCGCTTTTTCCGCATCCTCATGCTGCAAAATGTCTATCTTTTCCTTTAGCCGCTCTCTCTGTTCCAATAAGGAAAAATATTCTGCCCGGCTCTTATGATACGCCGCCCGGCCGTCATTCAGCTGTTCATTCAATTGATTGAGCCGGACTCTCTCTTTCCCGCATTGTTCGATCAATGCCCCGGTTTCCTCGATATACGCTATACCCGAGAAGGCTTCATACCGTTCATCGGCACTGCTGCGCTCATCAATCGTATCCCGCATCCCGGACAGACAGGCCTGACAGGCAATCCGTTCGTTATCCGCTTCTTCATAGTCTTTCAGTTTCCTTGCTAGAATCTCCGCCCGGTCCATAACCTCCGCCTTTTCGTGCATCAGTTTTTTCATCTCTTCTATCTTCGGTGTTGTGATACTTTGACGGATATCCCATAATTTTCTGCGCAGTTCCTCTATTTTCTCCGCCTGCAGACCCTCCCCTGCAGAACCGTTCGACGCCGGCATTTCCGCGGATTCCTGCATGTTTTCCATTGCAGACAATACTTCATAAACTTTCATTTTTACCCCCATCTGTCTGCTTCAGCAGACACTCAAATTCAATTGTTGAAAACGTTTTTCTTTCAATCCTCTCTTATGTGGTTCCGATCAGTTCCACAAGCTTGTCATAGTTATCCTTTTTCAGCCTGCCGGAAAGTTCCTCAAGTTTTTGTCGGAAAATATCGTGATAACTCTGAATCTTATCAAGCGACATATCGACCGCTGTCTGTGCTTCATTGACATCTTCAAAAAAAGTGCTTCGCAAAGCGGTCCTGATCTTACCCGCTGCCACAATGAAATCGCCAAGCGATGTAATCATACGGCCGAGAATCTGCAGCAGTTCACCGACATCTCCAAAACTGTTCCAAAGCTTTTCCGTCTCCATTGTCAGCTCATCAAGCTGGTTCCGCAAATCCTTCTCCTGTAACTTTTGGCTGCCGTATGCCGCTGCATTTTTATCCAGCCAGCTTTTTAAAACGTCATTTTGACTTACTTCCCGCTTATAATCGTTATACATATTTAAGGTATCGACCGAATACTTGAGCCCATAAAAGGGAATATAATTGTTACCGCTTTTATCTCGCGCTTCGATTTCACGCGCCTTTGCTCTCAGCCTGTCTGTATTGTGATCATAATCCTCTATTTTCCTGATAAAAAATGCTGTTTCTTTAGCAAGACTCTCCAGCTTTCCCCGAATATCGCTGCATTTCCTGTCATTTTCTTTTATCCGGTTTTCAATCTTTGCCTTTTCGTCCGCTTTCAGCGAGCCTTCTCCGGATATGACAGCGGATGCCTGCTCGCATCTTGTTATCAGTTCACTGCATTGCGCCGCCACCGCATCGATTTCCTGATATTTTTCATCCATTGACATTTGGGTGAGCGCTTTCCTGCCGGCTCCTGCATCAAGACGGATTACCGCAATCCCCATTTTTAAAAAAGCTCCGGAATCTGTGTTCAGAAAACCTTTCAGGGCATTGGCTCTTGTCATAAAATCTTCCATTTTTATAAGGCACCTTCTCCCTTTTCAAATTATGAATCCTTCTCTTTTCCTTCCGCTTTCTCTTCCAGCAATTCCCTGTAAGCGCCTTCCCTCGATTTTTCCATAATCTCGATCTTCTTTTTAAAATCTGCAGTCTTGCTTTCGGATGACCGTAAATTGACCTTTAGTTTTTCTTCCATCGCCTTCGCCATGTCCTGTGCCAGCTTCCAATGCTCCAACCCTTCCGTTTCCGCCCGCCTGAGCGAGATGTCCAACCGGTCTTTGGCATTTTCGCATGACCTGTGATATGCTTCACAGACAATCTGTAAGGCCAGCCATTTGCTTTCCATGATATACCAGTCCCCAAGGAAATCCTCATCTGTTTTTGCATAATCTGCCACTTCTTCCGGACTAGTCTTCGAATCCTTCAACGTTTTCTGCAGTGCCGCCAATGTCGCATCTCCTGCAAGATCTTTCAGGGACAGTTCCACCCGGCTCCAGAATACGGATACATTTGCAAGAATAGAACCGACTGTTGACAGACAGGTAACGGCAAGCTGCAGGGATGTGATCGCCACGGAAAGATCAACGGCATCCAAATTCATATTTTTGATTTTTCTGGTAAACTCCGCAATCATCGCTTCATTCTCCACATTTTTTTTCTGAAGTTCAAATTTTAATTTGAGAATCTCTTCCGCCAGTTTTTCTTTTGCAATCGCCGCGCTTCTTGCATTGGCGCTGGAATTGTCAAACTTTTCCCCAAACTTCCTGCTTGCGCTTTCTACTGACATACCTATCTGCGACGCCATTTTTCCTTTCAGATAAGTGTCGTCAGCCGAAATCTGTCTGGTCAGTTCCGCCTTCCTCTTACTGTCTATACCACGTTTTTCCTTGATATTTTCTATTTCCTTATCAATTTCTTTGTTTGAGCGTTTTTTTGCAGAAGACTCTTTTCCTTCCGATTTTGCTTCTGATTCTTTTTCCGAATCTTCTTTTGCATCTTTTTCTTTTTCCAGCTCTTCGATTTTCTGCTCATACTGCTTCAGCCTTCCATCGATTACTTCCAGTTCGGCCTTATTGCTGCCAAGCCTTGCCTGACGCTCTTTCACATCCTCGCTCTGTTCCAGTTCCGGCAGTTTTTCTTCCGCTTTTTCAGTTTCTCCGGGCGCATCCCCGCCAGCCTCCTCACTGGCGCCGCCGGCTGCTGCCGTCCCAGAACCTGCGAATCCGGAAAGCGCCGTACCGACAGAATCAACAACCGAGCCAATGCCGCCCATGACCATTCCCACGATTTCCATGGTATCAGCTTTCTTGTTCAGTTCCTTTGCCTCACTGTCATACTTGGTATAAAGCGTCTGCGCTTCTTCAATCTGGTGTTCAATCTCTTTTTTAGACGCGTTAAAGGCATCTAATTTCGCTTTAAATTCCTGAAGCTGCTTTTCCATTTTCTCCTTTAAGCTGATATTTTCGTTTTCAACGGCAACAACTTCCGAGCCCTGTTTTAAAGTACGGTCACTGAGGTCATCAAAGTCCTTTGCCATCTTTGCGGCCGCTTCCGACATTCCCTCTGCCAGTTTGGATATTCTGGAAAGGTATGTTCCTACCTGACCGAGTTTCATGGCATTTCCGGAAGCAATGAGCTTATAGACTTTGACCAGAGCGCTCAGAATATTTCCTGATACGGAAGAAAACTCGTCCGCGAGCTTTACGGACCGCACGGTCGCCTGATAAACATCGGTCCGCAGTTCATACAGTTTCTGATGGGCCCCTACGATACCATTGCAGGCATTATAGGCAATGTCCATCAAGGTAGACGTTGCTTCTAAATTCACACAAAGCTGCTGGAGATCGATCTGTCCCAGAATATCCAGAACGGCACGCTTCGTCGCCAAAGAATTCGGAACGGGTGCAAACGCCATATTATGAGAAATATCTCTCAGACCTCCCGCATATTCGAGCGTGATAATCGGTAATTTCTTCATTTCGTTAATCTCCACATCATATCCCACGCGCAGATTCAGTTTGCTGATATCGTCAGCCTTCAAAGTTTCGTTCGTAAGTTCCACCAATACGTCATTATTTGTTTCATTTCCCTCCATGATCAATTCCTCCTGTTCTTTTTGAAAATCCGGCTTTCCTGTAATCATAATACGATATTATGATAACTGCACTTTTCCATATCTACGGTCTTTTCAGTCTCTTTTACCCTTCCCCGCAGACAGCAAAAAAGAAGGCTGTTTCCTGCCTTCTTTCCGATTTATATGATATCTTTATAATTTTCTTTAAGATTTTTTCAAGATTGGGATTGACTATCTCCATATAATATCGTATTATGATAACTTTTCCTCAAAAGGGCTGCATCATGCTCTACGAGGCTGTTCCCGATGACAAAAACTACAGCGCTGTACCCGCTTCCGCTCCATCCGTAAATTCGTGCATCATAACACGTCTCACCATCTACATCATAAGATGCCGCGACGGCCGGAATTCCCTGTGCGAAGTGTGGAAGATTCCCTATCAGGAATTATTCTTGCTTGGAGTACACTACGATTGCAGCAATTTCTTATCACAGCAGTTCTCTCAGCGCCTCATGAATCTTTCCATTTGATGCAACGACGCTTCCCCTTTTCAGGAGATTCAACGACCCGCCCGCATAATCCGTTACCCGGCCGCCGGCTTCTGTAACCAACAGCATCCCGGCCGCAAAATCCCACGGACTGAGGCGCGCTTCAAAAAATCCCCCCGTGCGCCCACAGGCCACATAAGCCAGATCAAGCGCCGCCGAGCCGCTCCTGCGGATATCCTGGCTCTGTTCAAAAATCTTCTGAAAACACCGGAAATTCTTCTCCGCCAGTTCCTTGTCATAGGGCGACGTACCAATAGAAATAATGGTTTCTCCAAGCGTTCCTGCATCCGACACATGAATGGGCTTTCCGTTCAGGAAACTCCCTTTCCCCTTCTGCGCATGATAAACATCCTCTCTAAAAGGGTCGTAGATGATTCCCAGCACGATTTCCCCTTTCTCATATAATCCAAGCGATACGACGCTGTGCTGATAGTCGTGGATAAGGTTTGTTGTACCGTCGATAGGGTCCAGAATCCAGTAAGTGTCCCCAGTCATCTTATGCAATCCCTCTTCTTCGCCCAGAAATTGAATATCCGGCGTCAGCCGGCTCAGTTCCTCAGCCAGAAAACGCTGAATATCCGTGTCCACCTGCGTAACGTAATCCGCCGGCCCCTTCACTTTAATATGACTGGCCCTTTCCCTGTTTTCTACGAAAGTTTTCGTACGCTTTACCAGTGCGATAATCTCCTGCACTGCAATGATATCCTGTATTTCGATTATATCCTGCCGTTCCATGTTCTTTCATCCGTCCTTTTCATTCTTTTTTATTTTCTTTGCAAATGCCGTCAGTTTTCAAAAAATCTTTCAAATACACTTCCATAGAGCGAGTCATCTCCTTCGAAAAGTCCGACTCATACTTTCTTTTCCAGAAAGCTTCCATCCACTCTTCATAACTCTTTGTACCCGTTTTCCCCGCGAACATTTCGCGTATTTCCTGACTGCTCTTATCCCGATAACCGTTTTCGCAGACGATATCCGATATCCTGAACCGTTCCGGCTTTTCCCGTTCCTGCTGCTGTGCTGTCGGATACCCAAAAACGAGCATACATGCAGGATACACATACGCAGGAAGCTGCAAAAGCGCTTTCATTTTCTCCGCATTCTCCATCACGTCACCGATATAGCAGGAACCGATTCCCAGACTTTCCGCCGCAGTCACCGCATTCTGTGCGGCGATCAGCGCATCTTCCACCGCCAGCAGCAAATCTCCCACGCCAGGTTTCCGTGGTTCCAGACCCGCTTCCTTATAAAAAGAAAGCCACTTCCGGCAGTCCGCACAGAACACGAGCACCAGCTTTGCTTTTGCAATAAAGGGCTGGTTATCGCAGAGCACGGCGAGCCTTTCCTTTTTCTGCCCATCTGTGATATCGAGAATCGTATACAGCAGCTGGCAGCCCGCAGACGGCGCCTGCAGGGCCGCAGATAAAATGCTGTTCCTGTCCTCTCCCGATATCTCCTTTTCGGTGAATACGCGGACCGATTTCCGACTATGTAATCCTTTCAGTATTTCGTTCATTCTGCCTCCTCTTCTGCCGCCTTCTGTTGGATAGTTGGAATAGGTGACTTAGAAAATATCCATTATTCAAGGGTTTCCAATGCCCCTATGAACTTATAATGGATAGTAAGTCGTTGAATTTTCTGCCCGTCTATCTCTACGGGTTCAGAAACAAGAATTTTTTCTATAAGTTGATTGATTATCTTGAAATTGAGTTCCGTTATTCCTGCATAACCGCTTATCTGCTCCGCAAACTGCTCAATGGAAGATAACTGTTCTTTGTCCGCTATGGCACTTTTTTCAAGTTCCTTTA
>CAJTUC010000038.1 GCA_910579395.1 uncultured Lachnospiraceae bacterium
ATCCTCGTACGTTCTCTCGACAGGACGCTGCGGAAGCTCTGCAAATACAGTAACATAAGTTATTTTAATACGCATATGATCCGGAAGACTTTTGCCACGATGCTGCACGCTTCCGGGATGCCGACAAGGTACATCAGCGACCTGCTCGGCCACTCCGATATGGTAACGACGGAAAAGAACTATATCCTGGCTTACAGAGATAATTATGACACGCTGCTCGCATTCATGCAGCAGGGTCTGGATTTTAGATTGTAACCTGCGCCCGCTTGGCGCATAACAAAAATACCCGGAATTGCTTCCGGGTATACAATAGACAAGAGCGCGAGACGGGACTCGAAAACTTTCCCCGCGAAAAACTGCCTTTTTCTGATTTTTTTATGAAATGTTGCTTTTTTTCAGACAACTCGCGTCGAGTCGGAAAGGTCTTGTACCCCCGGTATAGTAATACGGGGGTACTAAATACAGGTTTTAAGATGTACGGAAATTCTGAAAATTTGAACAATTCCCTCACCGCTTCCATCGACTGGATCGCCTTCACTTCCACTGTCATCCCCAGCATGAAAGAAATGGCTGAATTCCTCGGCTATCAGGAAAGTGATTTCCTGCTCCTTCCGCGGGGCGCCAACGGTTATAAGAAGATGTACCGGCTCGAAAGCTCTCCCATCACGATACTGACAGACGGCAATGAGGATATGGGCATCCATGTGGTGATCAGCAGCTCCGCCATCGCCGGCCTTCTGGCGCATTTCAAAGATTCAATAACAGTCGATATTCCTTTTGCAGAGGAAGTCGTCTCTTTGAGTGACTTCGAAAACAGTATCATGATCGAGTTTTTACAGCAGGTGAAAAATATTGGATGGTTCACAAGATTCGACCTGGCCGTGGATGACCTGGGCGCACACTTCTTTACCGTCGAGGATGTGCGGGATTTTCTGGACAGACAGGATGTTGTTAGTAAGTTCAGGACTTACCGCGACGTATATGAATCCACCTTTGTAAATGAAAAGACCGGCCACACGATCTATTTTGGTTCCCGCCAGAGTGAGATCATGCTGCGTGTTTATGATAAGCAGCTGGAACAGGACCAGAAAGCTGCTATTTCGGAAGATGTCGTGTCGGAAGCATGGATCCGCTGGGAACTGGAACTCAAGAACGAACGGGCTGATATCACCGTGGACCTTCTGCTCAACAGGAAACAGATCGGCGAGATCATCATGGGCATCCTGAATAATTACGTCCGGCTGATCGTCCCGGATGACTCCAACCGCTCCCGCTGCTCTTCCCATCCGCTCTGGGAAAAGTTTGTCGGAGCAGTCGGGAAGCTGCGGCTCTTCGTGGAAGCGGCGCAAAAAACGATAGAAGATAAAAAGCACTGGCTCGTCAGACAGTGCCTCCCTACCCTTGCCGGCGTCATCATCGCGGATGGCGGCAGCTTTGACATCATCACCCAGCATTTTGATGATGCAGTGTCCCGCATGAGCAGCAGCCTGCGGCATCTCGTTTCCGGAAAGAATCCGGAATGGGAGCGGGATTACAATATCCTGTTTACATAGGGAACCTGCGTAGATGGACAGCTGTTTGGTCTGCCAGAAAATACCAGCCTGCATCATCTGCTTTTTCCTTGTCCGTGCCCTTTAGGAAAGTAAGTGGTTCTCTCCGGCCCTGCCGGGGAGAATTGCCGGGCAGCGGGTCCCATTGGGGCGGCGGGCTGACGGCAAAACGCAGCATGCGGTAACTTCCCGCTTACAGCCGGAAAAGCAGAGCCTGCCAGAGATCAGGTAAGCAATTTCGGGCAGCTTTACCGCCCGACTGCGTCGCAGACGTACACCCCCTTTTCTCTGTTTCCAGCCATAGACGACCTTAACGCGAGGGGGCTTGGGGGCGCGTGTCTTTGTTGTGCATATGAACCATTTTGCTAATTTCGACAGGATGTGCTATACTTCATGTGTTGTCATACCCAATCCGGCAACGGAAAGGGGGTGAATCACGTTGTCAGATTTTGTGATATCTGTGCTAGTCACTGTCATGGGTGGTGTAATGTGCCATTACATCATCAAATGGTTAGACGGTGATAAAGATGACAATTAACCTCGGCTTGGTTCTCCGTAAAAGAACAAGAAAACCTCAGAGGTGCCTCTCTGAGGTTTTCGTTTTGGTGTTTCACATTGTCAGACATGATGCGATATCTGTATTGTCTGCTGACATTATAGCATATGCAGAATTTGATTGCAAGATGCACTGGATGAAAAAATCATTGATGTCTGTCTATCCAATCTTGGTAACTGATACCCCCGGACTATTGATCCGGCCATGCTCTTGTTCATAGTTTGCAATGTACTCTTTTAGTATCGTTTCACTCATATTTCCTCTTGACCGATTTTGTTCTTTAGCTATAATCTCTAGTTTTTTTAATGTTTCTTCATCTGTATATATAACTAATCTCGGTTTATCTGACGGCATCAATTTTCCTCCTCAACTTGGTGTTGACAAGGTGTGCATACTTAGTGTATTATAATGTTATCACTACGGTGTGCACACCTTAGCAATCTATAAGATTTTTTTCATTCTCCCCAGCCGGATGCAATAATACCCCTACTAAAGCATCCGGCGCGTAACGGGGAACAAGCTAGTCTTATGATAGCAGAGGAACTGAAAAAAAGCAAGGGATAGGAACAGGAACAGGATCGGAAAGGAAAAGGTACTGCTATGTATACGGTAAAAGAGATCGAGTATGTCTACACTATTGTAAAGGAAGATTTTTATACAGGGGAACAGGCAAAACGGCGCAGGAAATATTATTCTTTTACGCCGCGCCTCAAAGTAGGCGGATTGTATGCCCAGCTCGGTAAAGGTTATCCCGGATGCTACCGCGTCCTGGATATGAAAGAAGAACCGGTCTATACAAATTATGCCGGAGAACAGGAATCCTGATCTGAAAAATGGTGTCCCATGCTGCCATCTAAAGCCAAAAACAGTTGAAACTGGCGGACAACTCCCGCCCTGATGGCAGTGTCTGACATATAGTAACTATCAAAACGGCACAAAAAGGAAAGGAAAAGGTAAAGGAAAATGAGTGGGATAAGATTTCAGGTGCTGGGATATCGTAACTTTAACAGAAAGGCGGATAACAGGCCGCTGACAGTCCTGACGGCGGCTTCGCAGTGCACGCCGGCGGATAATGGAAGGGGCAGCTTCGGAATGCGGGTGACAGATTTCTTTCTGCCGGATGAAAAGGTCGGAACGCTCACGGAAGAATGTGTTGGAAAGGAGTTCGTTCCCAGCTATGGCATTGGTGCGTTCGGGAAACCGGTACTTGAGGACTTTGAGCTGAAAGCGTGGAAATAGTGATGGAAATGACGGAAGGAATGGAAACGGAAGTACTGCCTGATGAAGAGATATCGGATGGTAATGAGCATCCCGGGGAAGATGGGATCCTGTCCGATGAAGATCCGGATATGCCGGAAACTGCCGGGACTGATGAGGAAGGGGTTGAAAACGATACCACTGATACCGGAACCGGTGAAACAGAAGATATCGATGCTGATCCTTCCGAAACAGAAGACGGTCTGCCGGAAGATGAGACCGATGTTGATGGTACGGATATCCCGGTGGAAAATCTGAATGTGACCGGAAGTATCCTGATCCTGCCGGAAGGCTATGAGCTGAACCTGGAAGGAATCGGTCAGGATGAAAACATAGAGACAGGACCGGAAGAAGAGACTGTCTTTTCTTCCGAACAGTTTGACCAGATATCGGAACAGCTGGAACAGGTGGTCGAGACCGTCAGCGTCCAGAACGATGTCCTTTGTGGCGGGATTGCCGTTGTCTGTCTGATACTCGGTACATTGCTCGGCGTCCTTCTGATCCAGGGCTTCCGTCTCAGGAGGGTGTGACATGATAGAGGAAGTCGTATTTCAAATGAGTAACTTTGCAGGTGCGGGCATCGCCCTCGGCGGTACACTGGGCTTCATTGTTATAATAATCGACTATGTGTTCACAAGCATTATGTCGCTCATGAAAGGAAGGTGAAAATCATGCCATTATTAACTGTAGTTCCTTCATTATTGGAGACTGGCGCAGGTGCAGCGTTTGATCTCTCTTCAACGATGCAGAGTGCAGTCACCACGACGCAGACTCAGCTCTTCTCTGTTCTCGTGATCGTTGTCCCATCTATTGCTGCTATTACTGCGGCGGTCGTTGGTATCAGATTCGGGCTCAGCTGGTTGAGGAGGCTGGGCAGGTAGGTTCTGAACGGACAGAAAGAGGCAGCGGCATGAAATGCCTCTGCCTTCTTCATTGCGGTTTTACCGGAAAGACTATTTTTCGATCTCCTTCCATGCACTTTCTATATACGGCTTGGTCTTACTGTACTCTATGATCTCTGTCTTTCCGTGGTATGGCAGTTTAAATTTCCGTTTTATCTTCCGCATCCGTCTGTCCTTTTTTCTTTGACGCCGTATCTCCTTTGTGGTGGGTGCTTTTACGACTTTTATCTTCGGTCTTTTACAGAACACCCGATAAAGGCAGATACAGAAAAAGATAAGTATAACGCATTCAAATATATGTTCCATAGTGATTCTCTGCTCCTTTGGGATCATTTTACAAAAAATGGAATATAAAGTAAAGGTAGGGGACGAAATTGTTGAAAAAACGTTTTTTTAAAAAAATCCTGGTATGTATCTTATCTGTGATCATACTATCTGCGTCAGTCGGCGATATATTCATTAAAACAAACGATATCAAAACAGTCGAAGCGACAGGTCTCGAGATCGGCGGCGTTGCTGTGGCTTCTCTTGCAGAGATCTGCCTTTTTGTCGGCTCTATTGCTGTGACCCTCTATTGCGTGGGTGAGATCATAGACAACAGAGAGGAAATCGCTCGCTTCGGATATGATCTGATCAATTCCTGTTCTGAAACGGTTGATGGGTGGATCATGTCCTTTACTGATACAGCCGGACAGGAGTATGTCTACGGCACGGAAGCGCTGGAACTTGTCCGTGAGACAGAATGGGAAGTCATTCAGGGCGGGCTCCCGCCGGAAAACAATGATGATGATAACAACGACAACAAGCCAACAAAAAATCCCATGCAGAACCTGTGGAACTTTACTGCCCTCGGTGCGACATGGCTGATGTCCAACATCGAAAAGCTCTACCAGAAATGGGTCAACGGGGAAGAACTGACCGAAGCGGAGCAGGCCGTTCTCGCACCTGTGATCGAGGGTTATTGTGACCAGAATGATATCGCAAAGCAGTGGTCTGGGGTGCCGTTCGATTATTCCGCAAGTATTACTCAATCATACTCAACTATAAGTCCTGTACATTCACGAGTTGAAACTTACAATTATACAGCTAGTTTTAATTTTCCAGTATGTGGATTTTATGAGTTTCGCAATTCTTCTAGTCATATATTTAGTTTTTTATATTTGTATAATGGTGAAGTTGTATCTTTAAACCAATTTTCACTTGAGGTATCCTCATATGTTGATGGAGAATTTAGAGGTAGTTCATGTCATGAAGGATATAGCTCGTGGTCGTCACAGCCTTTATCAGCAGTTAATAACTTTGCTTTTACATATTCCGTAAATTTCCCTATCTTTGCTAGTCGCATCGAAGCCGAAGCCTACCTCAAAGGCACCGGCCCTGTGACCGACGCCCTCAACTATGCAAAGACCTACCAGATCGCCGACTGGCTTTCTGATGATTGGGCAGGCGTTCTTATCGACCCGCTGACCAACATTGGCCTGTCCCTTAACCAGCTTCTGGCTCTTGCCCAGCAGTTAGGCGTTCACGCTATCGGGAATAACCTGTCGCCAGCGGAACTGTACGAACTTTTCAAGCAACTTGTGACTGGTGCAGACCTTTCTCCGATGCCCGGCATCCCTGCGGCTCCGGTTGTTTTGCCATCGCCCGACTTGCCTTCGATCTACTGGCCTTCCGCGGATGCCCACCCTCTCCCCGGCACCACGCCTGGAACAAAACCGGATCCTGATCCCGGAAAAGACCCGACGCCCGGCACAGACCCCGATGTCGATATGTCATCCTATAAAGTGGACCTGCAGGGGATCTTCCCTTTCTGCATCCCCTTCGATTTCATCGCGCTGCTGAAGGCGCTGGATGCCGAACCGGTCGCCCCCTGCTTCGAGTTCCCCGTCGTCATCCCGGCCCTCGGCTATGAAGAGACAGTCAGGCTGGATATGTCCATCTTCGATGACGTGGCGGAAGTGATGCGGCTGTGCGAAACGGTCAGCTTTATCATCTTCCTCATGTTTGCGACATCCAAAGTCATCAAGTGGTGATCAAGAATGGAGACCTTACTATGATCGAATATATGAAAGAACTGCTCGATAAGTTCCTCACGCTGCTGCTCTCCCTGTTCCCGGTCTCGCCCTTCCTTCCGGTCATCCAGCAGCTGTCCGCCCTGCCCTATCTCGGTTATATCAACTGGTTCGTGCCGGTCGGGACTTTTGTCAAGATCGGCAGCATGTGGACTGCCGCGATACTGGCCTACTACGCGTGGAGTGTGATCGCGCGCTGGGTGAAGCTGCTGTCATAAGGACAGGGCCATGCTGCGCTGCTCTCGGAAAATATGATACATCATAACAAACAGACAGGAGTGATGAAAAAAATGATAGAATTATATTCCGGCACCCCCGGAAGTGGAAAGAGCCTGCATACTGCAAAGGAGATCCGGACTCGTCTCCGGATGCACAAACGCGTCATCATCGGGAACTTTTATGTCAATACGAAGGCGGTCAGCCGCCGTAAAGGCACTTACCTCTTTGTGATGAACGACCGCCTGACGCCGGACAGGCTCCTGCAGTTCTCCAGAAAGCTTTCAGACCATCTCGGCCGGCGGCTGAAAGAGGGCGAGATCCTGCTGATCATCGACGAAGCGCAGCTTCTCTTTAACAGCCGGGAATGGCAGAACATCAGCCGGAACGGCTGGCTGTCCTTCTTTTCCCAGCACCGGCATTACGGCTATGACATCATCCTGGCCGCACAGTTTGACCGGATGCTCGACCGTCAGGTGCGCTGCCTGATCGAGTACGAGGAGATACACCGCAAAGTCAGCCGCTTTGGCTATATCGGCTTTTTTATAGGCTTACTGACGAACAACAACCTGTATGTCGCCGTCAAACGCTGGTACCCGATCAGAGAACGGGTAGAGGGTAACTTCTTTTTCGGTTCAAAAAAACTGTTCGCGATCTATGACTCGTACAACCATTTCGATGCACCGGGTCAGCCAAAAGGACAGAGACGGCGTGTGAGCGGGGATGAAAGGGGCCCCGCGATCACGCCGCCGCTGGCCCTTCCTTCTCCCGGAACTGAAGAAAAGGAGACCGAATCAGCGGATACCGGTCTGGTATTTATTGACCTGGGGGTGAAGTCATGACGCTGGAGGAATGGATCGGCATCGGTATGAGCAACGGCGTCGTGGAGATTCCCGAGATTGAGGAAAAGACCTTTGAAGAAGTCTATAAGCTGTGGTTCAAGATGAAGATGAACGTCATCCGGGCGCAGAGCTGTGACCGCATCGAGGTGACTTATAACCGTTACTATGCCGGCAGTCCTTTTGTCCGGCAGAACGTATCGGCGCTGGATGAATCTGTTGTCGTGCGTTTCCTGACGGAGATCATCGTCAGCCGTGGGAACATCACCGCCAAAGAGTTCGCGCGGATCTTCCAGATCGTCAGCAATGTCATGTCCTATGCGAGATATCTGAACCTTGGCGGTGCAAGGCTCCTAGACTGGGAGATGGTCAGACGGTATGTGCCGGAAGGGAAGATCGTGCCGGAACTTCATCAGGATTTTGCCGTTCCGAAAGCGGATGTCGAGAAGCTCCTGGAGCTTGTTGTCGTTCAGGACATCTACCCGCTGAAACGCTCCGCCTGCCTCTGCCTTGTGCTGAACTTTTTTCTCGGCCTGCGGGTCGGGGAGCTCGCTTCCCTCACATGGAAGGACATAGACTGGGAACGGAAGGTCATCCGGATCTGTAAGACAGAGACAAAAGCATACAGCCGGGATGAAGAAGGGAACCGCGCCGGCGCAATGGTCTACCAGGTCGTGGAAGAGACCAAGACCGTCTTTTCTGTCCGGGAAGTCCCGCTGCTCCCGGAAGCGGTCTATATCCTCGAACAGCTGCGCGCCCACCATGATCAGTGCGACTATAAAGACCGCTGTCTGGCTTATGACGGAAGGAACACGATCCTCGTACGTTCTCTCGACAGGACGCTGCGGAAGCTCTGCAAATACAGTAACATAAGTTATTTTAATACGCATATGATCCGGAAGACTTTTGCCACGATGCTGCACGCTTCCGGGATGCCGACAAGGTACATCAGCGACCTGCTCGGCCACTCCGATATGGTAACGACGGAAAAGAACTATATCCTGGCTTACAGAGATAATTATGACACGCTGCTCGCATTCATGCAGCAGGGTCTGGATTTTAGATTGTAACCTGCGCCCGCTTGGCGCATAACAAAAATACCCGGAATTGCTTCCGGGTATACAATAGACAAGAGCGCGAGACGGGACTCGAACCCGCGACCCCGACCTTGGCAAGGTCGTGCTCCACCAACTGAGCCACTCGCGCATATCACTTATCTGATTAAGATTTGATATATCTCTTTCAGACAAGTAATATCATACTATACTTCAAATCTTTTGTCAACGGCTAAATTAAAATTTATTGAATTCAATCAATATTATTAATTATATATAATTTTCCGACAATTTTATCTTTCAAAGCAAATCCGTAAACTATTGCAGTTTATTCCTGCATTTGATACGGTAGATTCTTTTCAGAGATTCATTAATTCTCTCTTCCGAAATCGTGCCCTCCTGTACTGCCGTCAACAATCCGTTATAGGCCGCCTCAAAATCTTCCGGCATCAGAATCATATCCGCGCCGGCTTCGATTGCCAGCACAGCTGCCTCTTCGGGTGTATAATATTCGGTAATTGCACTCATGTTCAGTGCATCCGTTATGACAACACCATCAAATCCCAACTCTTCACGGAGAACATTCGTAATAGCTGACTTTGACAGCGAACATGGCATTTCTGCATCTAATGCAGGTACTGTAACATGAGCAACCATAACGAAATCCGCTCCGGCTCCAATCCCCTGTTGAAATGGAATAAAATCGGAAGCCCGCAATTCTTCCGCCGTTTTGGATATTTCCACTCTTCCGTCATGCGTATCTTCTTCCGCCGAGCCGATTCCCGGAAAATGTTTCAGGCAGGCGCTGACACCAGTGCTCTGCATACCACTTACCACGCTGGAAGTCATATCTGCGCAGATACCCGCATCCATACCAAAACTTCTACTGCCTAATACTCCGCCATCCTCTGCTGCCACCACATCAGCCACAGGTGCAAAATTCAGATTAAATCCAAGAGCGCTTAAATAAGAACCTATTGTAACTCCCGTTTCATAAGCTGCCGAAGTATCGCCGCCCGCTCCAACCGTTGCCATATCATCCACCTGGATTACTTCAATATTGCTGTTCGCCACGCGGCTGACCGTTCCACCCTCTTCATCGACTGCAAGAAAAACAGGGTATTTGCTCATTGAGACGGTATTCGATAACATTTCTGCCAGTTGGTCTTTATCGACGATATTATTATCAAAATAAATCAAGCCTCCGACCGCATACTTCTCCAAAGCCTCCTGTGTTCCTTCACCTGCCCTCGTAACAGTCTGAACCCCTGTCAGAGCCTCCGGTGTGACAATAAAGAGGCCTGCTACCCGGTCCTCTATCGGCATTGTAGAAATGCTGTTAGTAACGATTTCTTCCAATTGCTCTTCTTCCGTCGGCACCGCCACCTCAGGCGGAGTCTCAACAATCATATTTTCCGGTGGTATTTCCGGTTCATCCGTTTCTATCTGCGCATCTTGCAGTTCTTCCTGCTTCTTTTCCTTCACAACAGCAGAAATTTTCTGTCCCGCAACAACACCTCCGGCTACCAGTCCTGCCAGAAAAAGGATCACGACCGCATACGCGATGATCTGGTTCCTGATACGCCGCTTACGCCTATAACGCCTCCTGTTCGCCGCTCTGGTCTCCTCATCCTCTTCTTCATCCTCTATCTCGTCTTCGTCATCTTCTTCGTCATCTTCGTCATCTTCATCTTCATCTTCATCGTCGTCTTCATCTTCGTCGTCTATCTCATCATCTTCATCGTCGTCGTCTATCTCATCATCTTCATCGTCGTCTTCTATCTCGTCTTCATCGTCTTCATCTTCCAATTCATCCTCCTGAAAAAGATGTTTTTTTCGATTAAATAATTTTCCCATATAAGCCTCCAATCACTCTGTCGTATCCATCAATCTGCGACATTTGAACACAAACACCACCTTGCGATATCTGCGCACAGGCACAAATTCACGGTTGAAAAATCATTTTTTCAACCTATACTATATATAGTATATCATAACCTATATTCCTACATTTTACCACATAATTTTTCTATTTACGGCCGATTACGACGATTTATGTTGTTCTTGTCAGCCCAACGAGGAAGCGGGCATCAATCCTTTCGATCAACACCCGCTTCTATACTGCGCTATCCAAGGGCCTATACCTCCATTTTTCCTCTTTCGTACTCTTTCCATTTCTCTTTCGTATGAATATACTGTAACGGCTTTTTCTCTCTTCTTCTGTGCTTCGTTACTTTCTCTTCTGTACTCGATTACGATTCCTGTAGATTCAGCCTTTCGACTTCCTCTATCTGCCTTGTCTTTTGTTCCTTATTCATTTGTACTTTAAAATGGATTCAGTTTAAGTTTTCGGTGGTCCGTACCTCGCTTTCTTTTGTGATATCTATGTGAATTTGTTTGTTTATGGTTTTATTATACCATGTGATTTTAATTTGTCAACACATTTTTCAAAATTTCTTTTAATTTTTCCATTTTTTTCTTTTTTTTTACATATTATCACTCTATTGTTATTTTTTTCTTATTTTTACAGTTATATTCATTATGTCAAAACTGATAAAATAGAAACATAGACAATTCGCCGCAAGGCATGCTTTCACCATCTGCCGCCCGCAGCGGTGCGTTTCGCAGTTGCCTAAAAACAGAATCAGAACAGGAGGAATTACGATGTCGCATAAAACAGAAGCCTTTGCCGCTATGGCAAAGACAATCATTGAAAACCTGAAAAAGAGAAACATGGAAGGCTATTATTTTGAAAACAGTTCAGAATGCATAAAAGCAATCCTTGATTCTATCCCGTCCGGCAGCGTCATCAGCTGGGGTGGAAGTGAAACGATCAAGGAAACAGGACTAATGGAGGCAGTTCATAATGGTTCTTATGAATTAATTGACCGGACAACAGCCAAAAATCCCGAAGAAGCAAGACAGATTTATGCCAGGACCGTTCTTGCGGATTATTATCTGATGAGCAGCAATGCGGTAACGATTGATGGAGAACTGATCAACATTGATGGCAACGGCAATCGGGTTGCCTGCCTGATTCAGGGTCCGTCTCATGTCATCATCGTTGTCGGAATGAACAAGATTGTCACGGATGTAGAAAACGGTGTTGCAAGGGTCAGAAACATGGCTTCTCCAGCCAATGCCATCCGTTTAAAAAAGAAAATCCCCTGTGCTGCAACCGGCCATTGCCATGACTGTCTAGCTCCGGATTGTTTCTGTAATCAGATCGTCATCACAAGACGAAGCGGTCATGAAGGCAGAATCAAGGTATATCTTGTGGCTGAGAATTTAGGCTATTAATACAAAAAGAACGCCAAATTACGGCGTTCTTTGTTTTTTCACTCATTTAGTTTCCGCTCTCGAGTTCCTTCAGCTTTCCTCGTAAATCCGAAGAAATCGTGCTGATCACATCTGCAGATGCCGCGATTTCCTCCGTGGATGCCGCAAGATTCGTTACGCGGACATTAACACTGTCAATGATGTTGATCAGTTTTTCGGCATCTCCTAACAGATTCGCGATTGCATTCTGAATCTCTTCTTTATTTCTATCGCTGTCGCTCGCCGTATCCTTGGAAGAATCGGCAAGTTTCTTAATATTCTCCGCAATGATCGCAAAACCTCTTCCGGACTCACCCGCCCTTGCGGCTTCAATGCTCGCATTCAGCGCAAGTAAGTTGGTCTCCTCCGCGACATTGGTGATTTCCAAGTTGTTTTCCTCCAGCTTCACCAAAAGACCCTGAATCTGTGTCAACGCAGCACGCAGATCATCGCAGAATACCACGACCTCACTCATGGACATGGAAATACCGGTGCTTTCTTCCGCATTGCTGTTATTCCCCATGGACATCTCGCTGATGGAAGTATCCAGACTGTCAAAATCAACGGTAACTTCACCAACCACCTGCGAAATCTGCTGATTTCTCATCTCAATAACTTCATTCTTTTCCTGCATCTCCGCAGACAGCTCTTCCGCAAGAAGTTTTTCTTTATAGACGGCATCTTTTATGTAATAAACGCAATTGTCTCTCGTGTTACAGCCATTGTAGATTGCTGCCGCCATGTCCTGACAGGTCTTATAGCCGCAGGCAGAACAGTTGATTGTCTGGTTTTCTGTCTGCGTTTTCTCCATCGTTTCAAAAATAGTATTCAACTCGGAAGTATCCGGATAATTAATCCTGACCTCTGCGGATTTATCCGTATAATGTCTGATAAAATCGTTGATATCCAGCTGTCTGAACTGTTTATTGAACCGCTCCAGTCTCTGTTTCGGTGTCAGATTTCTGCTCCATGCGCTCTTCTTACCGTTCCGTTTACTCGCTTCTTTAATTTTCTGCACTTCGTAAAGCGTATCGTCGCTCTTCGCTTTCTCTTCCTCTACTGCTGTTCCATAGATGCATCCCTTCGCACAATTGAGCGCATCCACCATAAAAGGCAGTTCTTTTCCGTTCAGGACTCTTTCTTTGTAGTCTTCCAGGAACTCATACGCATGCCGCTCCCCTTCTATCTGACGAATAAAGACCTCTTCGCCGCAGAACCAGTATACATTTTCTTTCAGGCCGCCCGGCATCGGATAAATGGAACCGAGTCCATACTCGATTTCGTCGGACACCGGTTTCCCGGAAATATTATGTTCTCTGACGTATTTCATCAAATGATCAAATGTTACATTATAAGATACATAACCACCACAGTTTGGATCTTCAATCTCGTTCTTTTTCGCGATACAGGGACTGATAAAAGCCAGCTTGTCCGACACTTTCATATACTTTTTGGCATAAATGGCACCGCACATTAAAGGCGAATGCACGGGCACAAGGCTCGGAATGAGTTCTGGTATGTATTTTTCAATATAGCTTACGATTGCCGGACACGGCTGCGAAATGCCGCCTTTAAATTTGTTCCTGGTAATATAGTTGATATATCCCCACGTCGTAATATCCGCACCAAAGCTGATGCTGATAATACGATTAACGCCCATTTCTTTCAGGCCGCCCAGTACAGAAGCATATTCCTTCGGGTAATTTGCCAAAAAAGCAGGTGCAAGAAGCAGGGAAATCTTTTCTCCCTTCCGCAAGTCTTCAAAGAAACGTTCCGTATCGTCACGATACTCCCGCGCCTGATGTTCACAGGCATCAAAACAGGCTCCGCAGCTGATGCACTGTTTTCCATCCACTACGATCTTATTCTGATTATTCTCATTCACTGCATAATTAGCAGTCAGTACAGGACACACTGATATACACTTATTACAACCGATACATTTATCGTTCGTAAATACCAGTGCATCATTGGTCAATTTTGCCATATTAAAATATCTCCCCCTCCAAAGTTAAGTATGAAATATAAATATTATATATAAAATATTAAATATTAAATTTTAAATATTATGTATTTTTTCTTAGATTGAAGTGCTCGACTATAATAATATAGCACAATTTACCAAAATAGTAAATAATTATAACTGATAAAGTACAAAAATGTCATAAATTGCCTTGATTGCCGTTTCAAAATCTGCATTCGCAACACCGATGATAATGTTCAGCTCGCTGGAACCCTGATCAATCATTTTCACGTTAATATTGGAATGCGCAAGCGCAGAAAAAATCCGTCCTGCTGTTCCTCTCGTGGATTTCATGCCTCGCCCTACGACTGCGATCAACGCTAAATCCGCCTCAATCTCAATCGTATCCGGGTCTGCGAGTCTATGGATGCCGGATACGACTTTCTGCTCTTTGTGCATGAACTCATCCTGATGCACAAAAACAGTCATTGTATCGATGCCTGACGGCACATGTTCAAAAGAAATACCATTATCCTCAAAGACCTGCAGAACCTTTCTGCCGAATCCTACTTCCGAGTTCATGGAATCCTTTTCAATATTGACTGCACAGAAACCTTTCTTTCCCGCAATACCGGTGATGACGTATTTGGGTTTCTGGCAGGTGCTTTCCACAATCCAGGTACCTTCGTCCTCCGGTGCATTGGTGTTCCTGATATTGATCGGTATCCCTTCTCTTCTGACCGGGAAGATGGCATCTTCGTGCAGGACATTAAAACCCATATAAGACAGCTCTCGAAGCTCCTTGTATGTAACAGTCTCTATACCTTCCGGCTTGTAGATAATCCGGGGATCAGCAATCAAAATACCGGAAACATCGGTCCAATTCTCATAAACATCTGCCTTGACCGCCCTTGCCACGATAGACCCCGTAATATCGGAACCACCACGTGAAAAAGTCTTCACCGTTCCATCCGCTCTCGCCCCGTAGAACCCTGGAATAACCGCTGCTTCTAAAGAAGTCAGGCGTTCCCGCATCAATTCATTGGTCACTTCCGAGTCAAATTCGCCGTTTTCTTTAAACCGTATGACTTCGGCTGCATCAATAAATTCAAATCCGAGATATGCGGCCATGATGATACCGTTCAGATATTCTCCTCTGGACGCTGCATAATCGCGGCCCGCCTTCGCTTTAAAATCCTTCTCGATTGTCTTAAATTCCTCTTCCAGAGAAATTTTTAAAGCAAGGCCATCGATAATCTCCTGATATCTCACCTTGATTGCTTGTAACTGTGCCTTGAAGTCTTTGCCGGCTTCTGCCAGATCATAACATCCATAGAGCATATCCGTTACTTTCGTATCATCCGCATCCCTCTTTCCGGGCGCAGAAGGTACGACGAACTTACGCTCCTTATCCGCATGAATGATATTACCGACCTTCTCAAACTGCTCTGCGCTGGCAAGAGAACTCCCGCCAAATTTCACTACTTTTCTCATTTTTATGATCATATTCCTTTCCATAGCTTACGAGTTTGTGTTCCAAGACGCTGACGGATTCTTTCGACGCCTTAAAATCTTCATTCTTCTCACACTTCCTCAAATAAATGATCTATCAGTGTATACCCTTCTGGAAAACAAATACCGCTAGCAGCGCCTTCTTTTTCGTTGTAGTTCCATGTCCTGTCAAGCTCATTTGTGCTGTCATAAAGCAGATACGGCACGCTTTCCGATGTATGGGTCCTGACTCTGACAGGGGTCGGATGATCTGGAAGTATCAGCATACGATAGGATTCACCCGCCGCATCCAGCGCCTCCTTTAAAGGCCCGATAACCCTTGTGTCCAGATATTCGATTGCCTGTATTTTCCGCTCTGCGCTGCCCTGATGCCCCATCTCATCCGGCGCTTCCAGATGAATATAAACAAAATCGTATCCGTCTTTTAACAACGCCGAAAGTGCGGCCTGTGTCTTACCTTCATAATTTGTATGAAGGCCGCCGTTAGCACCTTCCACCGATGCTACACCCATGCCCGCACCGACAGCAATTCCTTTTAACAGATCGACGGCTGACACCATCATGCCCTTTTTCCCGGTCTTTTCCGTAAAAGAGGATAACATCGGTTTTGTTCCGGCGCCCCAGAACCAACAGCAGTTGGCCGGATGCAGTCCCCGCTTCTTTCGGTCTATATTAATTGGATGATTTGCTAAAATATCATAACTTCTTTTCATCATCCCGCACAGCATCGCATCTTCGGGAAGATACTGTCCGATAATCTGTGTCAGTACATCGTGAGGAGGCGTCAGCTCCACGACCTCCCCCTTATCCCAGATCAGACAATGTCTGTAACTCGTACCAACATAAAATTTGTAACTGTCATTCTCCAGTTCTTTTCTGACCGCATCGAGCAGCACGGCACAGTCTTCGGTACTGATCTCATCGGCACTGTGGTCGATGATCGTTTTTTCTTCAAAAGGCACATCATCCTCCGAAATCGTCACGATATTACAGCGGATAGCAATATCCGTATCTTTCATCGGAACACCAATGCTCAACGCTTCTAACGGAGAACGGCCGGAATAATATTTCTTTGGATCGTATCCGAGCACGGCCAGATTCGCCGTATCGGAGCCCGGCTTCATCCCTTCCGGAATCGTATGCACCATGCCGATTTCCGCCTTCTTGCTCAAAGCATCCATAACCGGCGTTGCCGCATATTCGAGCGGTGTCTTACCGCCAAGGCTCTCGATCGGTTCATCTGCCATGCCGTCGCCTAAAACGATTACATATTTCATACTAATAACCATGCCTTTCTCTCAACCTGCGAACTTTGAATGCGAACATCGTTCGCTATGCGCAGGCACTAGTTCTCCAGGCGGATTCTATTGATTGAGCCGCCGATGGAAGCAATCTTTTCATCAAATTCTTTTTCTGTCATAACAGCTGTTATGAAGGCAAATTCTTCTGTCAGCCCCGCATCCACTTCTTCAATAGAAGAAAATACAGCTGCTGCTTCTTCTTTTTTCTCCGCTTTCACACGGACAAAAAATCTGCGTTTTGTATCCGCAATATTCATCAGTTCGACCTGCTCCGCATCCCAGAAGCACATAATGGTCTTGCCCGGATGTCTCGCACAATCCACAATATCGGAAACTACTGCACTGGCCGTAGGCAGCTTTCCTGCGCCTCTTCCATAATACATGGAATCGCCCAGCATATTTCCATGCACATAAACCGCGTTGAATACGCCTTTTACATTAAATAACGGATGTTCTTTCGGAATCATGAACGGAGCAACCATTGCAAAAAATCCGTCCTCCGTCCCTTTGCTCATCGCTAAAAGCTTAACGGAACGCTTCATTTTCTTTGCATAAACAAAGTCGGCCGACGTAATCTTCGTAATTCCTTCCGTATAAATTTTCTCGTAATTAACGGTCTTTCCTTTCATCAGAGAAGAAAGAATCGCTATCTTCCGGCAGGCGTCATATCCTTCGACATCGGCCTCCGGCTTTCTTTCCGCATATCCCTTTTCCTGTGCCTCTTTCAGAACATCAGCGAAATCCGCGCCGTCTTCCTCCATTTTGGTCAGTATATAATTCGTCGTTCCGTTCAAAATACCGGTAATCGCATCCAGTTTTTCCGCTGTCAGAGAGTAGTTCAACGGCCGGATGATCGGAATACCGCCGCCAACGCTTGCCTCAAACAGATAATTGCAGTGATTCTCTCTGGCAAGCTGAATCAGTTCCGAACCGTGATTGGCAACAAGCTCCTTGTTGGAGGTACAGACACTTTTGCCCGCAAGAAGCGCTTTCTTGGAAAAAGTATAGGCCGGGTCGATGCCGCCCATCGTCTCACAGATAACGGTGACTTCCGGGTCCTCCAGAATCATATTGAAATCGTGGACTACTTTATCTTCATACGGATCACCCGGAAAATCCCTCAAATCCAGAATATATTTAATATTCAGCTCCGTTCCCGCCTTTTTATTGATGACCGCCTTATTGGTCTCGATGACTTCCACAACACCGCTTCCTACCGTACCGTATCCTAAAACTGCTACCTGAATCATTTTTTGAACCCTCTCTTTCTCTCCTTAGTTGAGCGGATATTTATCCGTTAAGCCCTGAACGATTGCACGGGCCTTTTCTATTCCTGCTTCGCCTTCTTTGATCACAATGGAAACAGCCTCCGCTACCTGGTCCATATCGTCCGTGTTCAGACCTCTGGAAGTTACCGCGGGCGTTCCAAGACGAATGCCGCTCGTCACAAAAGGAGACTTGGGGTCGTTCGGGATTGTGTTTTTATTCGCCGTGATATGTGCTTCGTCCAAAAGCTTCTCCACTGCTTTTCCTGTCAAGTCATAATTCGTCAGATCCACTAACATCAAATGGTTATCCGTGCCGCCGGATACAATCTTCACATCCCTTGCGAGCAGCCCTTTGCAAAGCGCCTGCGCATTGTCAATAATGCCCTGCTGGTACTCTTTGAAGGCAGGAGATAAAGCTTCCTTGAAACATACTGCCTTCGCCGCAATAACATGCATCAGCGGCCCGCCCTGAGTACCGGGGAAGATTGCTTTGTTAAAGTTATATTTATCAGCCACTTCCTGAGAAGACATGATCATACCGCCGCGGGGTCCGCGCAGAGTCTTATGGGTCGTCGTCGTCGTCACATGCGCATATGGAATCGGACTCGGATGAAGGCCGGCTGCCACGAGTCCGGCGATGTGTGCAATATCCACCATCAAAACAGCGCCGACTTCGTCAGCGATTTCCCGAAATTTCTTGAAATCCAGTGTCCTTGCATAAGCGGATGCACCCGCAACGATCATCTTCGGCTTACATTCCAGCGCAATCTCACGAACTTTATCATAATCGAGAAATCCCTCGTCATTTACACCATAAGGCACACACTTAAAATATTTACCGGACATATTCACCGGTGAACCGTGGGAAAGATGTCCGCCATGATCCAGATTCATTCCCATAAAAGTATCTCCCGGCTCCATGACCGCAAAGAATACCGCCATATTAGCCTGTGCGCCGGAGTGCGGCTGAACATTCACATATTCACAGCCAAAAAGTTCTTTCGCCCGTTCTCTTGCCAGATTTTCTACGACATCAACGCATTCACAACCGCCATAATATCTTTTACCCGGGTATCCCTCTGCATATTTATTCGTAAGCGGACTTCCCATCGCCGCCATAACTGCTTTGCTTACCCAGTTTTCCGATGCGATCAATTCAATGTGCGAATTCTGACGCTGCTGTTCATCCTCGATTGCCTGTGCAATTTCCGGGTCCGTTCTTTTTACCTCATCTAATGAATACATTCCTGTTCCTGCCTTTCTTTTTTCATAATCTTTCATTTGCTGTACATAAAAAATCAGTGTAAGTATATCACAAGGTTGGATTCAGACGCAATATGTCCGGTAGAATTTCTTTCAAGATACCTTCAAATATGATATAATAGACGCAAGCCCAGCGGCTTGCGTCCCAAGAATTGCGGTGCAATTCTTGCTGAAATGATGGAGTTTCGTTGCTTCTATGGACATGATATAATGAGCGTTAGTGAGGAAAGCATGCCTGCATATTCGACAAACGGCGAATGCTGATCATGAATCTCCGATTCATGATATAATATAGCAAGCACAAAGAAAAAACAAGCGGCGCGAAGCGACATTTGTTTTTTCAGCGCTGCTAACGAGCAAACTCCGATGAAATCGGACAGAGAGCTCTGAAAGCGCAAGTTTGTGCCTAACGACTCAAACTCACAGACTGAGAGAGGAACATGGCTATAAATATGTACTATATTATAATGAACCCTTCTTCCAGTTCCGGCAGAGGAATGCATATCTGGAAACAGCTGGAACCGGTTTTTCAGGAACGAAAAATTCCATACCGGCTCATGCTCTCGACCCACAACGGACATATCGCGGAACTTGCCGCCGAAGTCACGTCGGACGAGAGGTCCGTCAACCTGATCATCCTGGGCGGTGACGGCACGGTAAACGAAGCCTTACAGGGAATCCGGGATTTTTCCAAGGCAAATATCGGTTTTATTCCTACCGGTTCGGGCAATGACCTGGCAAGGGATATGCGGCTCGGAAAAGAACCGCTGAAAATTCTGAACGCAATTCTGAACAAAGATATGTCCCGCAGAATGGATTTAGGAAAACTTTCCATAAACAGTCATGCCGATACTTCCGTGAAAAAAGGCGGCGGCGACACACCCGACGAGCGCTTTTTCGTTGTCAGCAGCGGCATCGGATTCGATGCCGCCGTATGTGAAGAAGCCCTCTCTTCCCGGCTCAAGGATGTGCTGAACAAATTCAAACTCGGCAAATTGACTTATCTCGGCATTGCCCTGAAACAGCTGCTCACTGCCAAAAATGTATCCTGCGATCTGTATCTGGACGATAAGGCTCCCATCCATTTAGACCGTTTTCTGTTTTCCGCCTTCATGATACACAGATACGAAGGCGGTGGGTTCAAATTCTGCCCGGATGCCGATGCCGGAGACGGACTTCTCGATGTATGCCTGGTCGGCCATCTTCCAAAATTTGTTATTTTTCTGGCATTACCTACCGCTTTTTTCGGAAAGCACTATCTTTTTCCCCAGATATTTCACTACCGGGCATCCCAGATAGAGATTAAAACATCCGTTCCGCTCTGGGTTCACACCGACGGAGAAGTATACTATAAATCCGACCATATATGCCTGTCATGTGAAAAAGAAAAAGTCCGTTTTCTCGCCTGATCTTCTTATTCCGTTTTTTTGACTATTTTTATAATAAAATGGACAAAATTTTTATACAAAAATGATTTTGACTTTTCCATACAATCTGCTATGATTATCTTTAAATTTAGAGGTTGGGGAAAGGTGCTCGATGCGGCATGAAATACTTATATCATAAATATAAACATATTATTCCACTGATAATATATATGCCAATCTATATGATATGGTTCGGTCATTTGGAACGTACGGTAAAACATTATAAACTAATCCATGTCGCATTGGATGATCACATTCCGTTCTGCGAAGTATTCATTGTTCCGTATCTGTTATGGTTCCTCTATGTTGCGGTCACGGTCATGTACTTCTTTTTCAAGGACAAGGATGATTATTTCAAATGCTGTACTTTCCTGTTTACAGGAATGACTGTTTTTCTGCTTGTCTCAACCCTGTGGCCGAACGGACACAATTTGAGACCCTTTATTTTACCGAGGGACAATATTTTCACCAAGCTGGTCGCATGTATCTACCGCGCTGATACACCGACAAACCTGTGGCCAAGCATTCATGTATATAACTCGCTCGGCTGTCATTTCGCCATTGCAAAGAGCAGGCATTTTGCACAGCATAAAGGCATCCGCTTCGGTTCACTGGTGCTCTGCGTTTCGATCATTCTATCGACCATGTTTACCAAACAGCATTCCGTGTTCGATGTGATGACCGCGCTTATCATGGCATCCATTATGTATTTGATCGTATATCATTCCGATGTATTACTAAATCTGAAACATAATCTGAATCGTAAGAATAAAAGAAAAATGGGACCGGAGACTCTCTGATCCCATTTTTAATTTCTATACTTTTCCCAAATCTATGTTAATTGAATTTGAAGAAACGCTGACAGATCTTATAGGCTTCCACAGATATTTTTCTGCCGCCCTTTCCCGGAAGGTTCATAGAATTTCCCATAATACCGTACCTGAGCCTGATATAGAGCAGGCCGTCCTTTTGCTTGATATCCTCCCACAGTTCTTTCTTCTTCTCCAAACTTTCCTCCGTACCGGAACGAATCAGCAATACCGAAGAAATGACGGTAATGATCTCCAGATAACTTATCATATAGGCACGCATTCTGCGCTTCCTGTAAATTTCGGCTTTCTTTTCTATCAGATAATCCAGCATGAGCTTATTGACCCGTATCTGCTGGTCGATTCTGGATATCATGACCTGCTCGTTAACGGACTGGCCTTCTCTTCCGATATAATACCGGTAAAAATTCACATCCAGATAATACATAGTCCTGACATATGGCAGTGGTTCAAATACGAAAAGATTGTCCACATAGAATGTATGCTCCGGCAGTTTCAACCCGCATTCCTTTAACAGTTTTGTCCTGAAAATAACGGAGTGCATTAAAATATACTGACCCTTACGAAAGTGCTTTATCTCATCCCATGTAAAAATAGTATCTTTTGGAAGGGCATGGTGATATCGCATCACTTTATTCTTTTTCGCACCCTCTTTTTCATAAACGAAGTTGCTGATCAGCATATCCAGCGCCGTGCTTCCGCCTGCAAGTTCCCGCAGCGTCTGCAATATCTTCCGGTACGCGCTTTCATTGACCCAGTCATCGCTGTCCACCACTTTAAAATACAGCCCTGTCGCATGTTCCAGCCCCGTATTGACAGCAGCACCATGTCCGCCGTTTTCCTGATGAATCGCTTTGACTATATTCGGATACAACGTTTCATATTCGTCCGCGATTTCTCCCGTTCTGTCTTTAGAACCATCATCTACGATCAGAATTTCCACATCCTCACCGCCCGGAAGCAGAGATTCGATGCACTTACGCATATAAGCTTCCGAATTATAACTCGGAATTGCAATTGATAACAGTTTCATCTCCTGTTGCTATACTCCTTTCTCAGTCGTTCGGACAGAATCCATATATACGGCAAATGCGGAAGGTATCGGATACTCTTTTTCCATTTCTTCGGGAGTTACAAAAAGCAGATTCCCTTTCGGCTGCATTCTTTCGAGTTCATCCACGCGTACCGCATAACCTGTCATATGCCATTCTTTATGGGTAAAAATATGCTTAGAAGGAGGCAGCTTTTCAATCCGGATGAGCGCCAGACCAAGCGTTTTCAAATATGCAAGCACTTCCTTTTCCGTCCGCTCTCCTTCCATCGAAGGAAACTCATACATTCCGGCCAAAAGTCCTTTGGCGGCGCGTTTATGCAGTGCAACTTTACCTTCGTCCCGGATGACAAGGATTGTTTTCTTCTCGATTCCTCTCGGTTTCTTCGGTGCTTTATGCGGAAACTCCGTAATGCGTCCCGCCCTTTTCGCCTCACAGAAGGCCGTCCATGGACAATCACCGCATTTAGGCGCACCGTTCGGCACACAGACCATCGCGCCGAGTTCCATCAAAGCCTGATTGAAGTCTCCCGGCCGCTGCTCCGGCATCACCTCCGACAATTCCGCTTCTATCTCCTTTTTCACTTTGGCATCCAGAATGTCCCGTTCATCCATGCGGAGTCTCGCCAATATCCGCAAAACGTTTCCGTCTACCGCCGGAACCGCATGATGAAAAGCGATGGAAGCGATCGCTCCCGCCGTATAACTGCCGATTCCCGGCAGTTTGATAAGTTCCTCATATTCTCCCGGCATCTGTCCTTCATAATCTATAACGATTTTCTCCGCCGCTTTCTTCAGATTTCTGGCACGATTATAATATCCAAGTCCTTCCCATAGCTTCAGAAGCTTTTCTTCTTCCACTCCGGCAAGGTTCTCAATATCCGGCAGCGCCTCCAAAAATCGGTCATAATAAGGCTTTACCGCTTCCACCCTCGTCTGCTGCAGCATGATTTCGGAAATCCATACATGATAGGGCGTCGGACTCTCACGCCAGGGCAGAATCCGTCTGCCCATGTCATACCATGCAAGCAGTGGATCCGCTATCCGCTCCAAAGGGGACAGAATGACCGGTACCTCCTTCCGCAGTTCCAGACTGTCCTTTCCTACCTCACAATCATAAGCAAGCACTCTTACGCCTGCCCGCCTTGCCTTTATCAAAATATCCCCAAAAGCCGGCTGCGCTTCCTTGTTCGGTGAAAAAGACTCCACATCCTTCAGCTGAATAACAAAAAGAACATATGCTTCATAGCCTTCCTGCCGTGCAGACATTAATTCTTCTACATGCTTGACGGCTCTTTCCGAAGGCGCATCGGGAAAAGCCGCCTGATCATCGTTTTCCAGCGTTACCCCTTTCACTTCCATAAAGATTTTCCGCCCCGATGCCGTTTCCAGATAAAAATCAAAACGGGAATTTCGATAGACCGTTTCGGGACGTATCAGCGTTAAATCAGGAAAAAGCAGCTTTTTCTGAAGCCACTCCGCCACCACTTTATTCGGCGCATTAGAATCTATATTGACAAGTCTGTCAGCCTTTTCCACTGCCACGAGATCATATTCGGTAGCACGCGCAGGATTCGCACTCTTTTCCAGGTATACTGGAACATTCTCCCGCAGCAGTTCCCTGCATCGACCAGTATTTTTCACATGAACTCTGGTACGCTCACCGTTTAATTCCACATAAGCAATGAACCGGTTCGGTCTGGATAAGAATTTGGCCTCCGATATATTATGATATTTCATGCTTCCTCCCTATGGCGAGGCGCCTTTAGAGCTTCTTCTCATGCCTGGTTCCTTGTTCTTATAAGGCACTCTTGCCGACGGAACCACCTCAGATGCGGTCTTTGTATGTACCGCCTGGTCATCGAAAAAAATATGCGCCCCGAAGGCTTTCAGTACATCTGTTTTCTGAACGCCGCCGAGAAAAAACGCCTCGTCAATCCTGACATTCCATGCCCTTAACGTGCGGATGACCCGCTCGTGAGCGGGTGCACACCGCGAAGTCACAAGCGCAGTCCTGATTGGCGCTTCTTCTGTCGTAAAGTCTTTCTGTAATTCCGACAAAGTTCTTAAAAATTTAGCAAAGGGACCGGCCTGCAATGGATTATCGGCATTCCTCCGTTCATTTTCTTCAAAAGCTTCCAGCCCGTATTCTCTGGAAATCCGTTCCGATTCATCCGAAAAAAGCACCGCATCCCCGTCGAACGCAATTCTTATCTGTTTAATCTGATGATTGCAGTCATATGTATGGATTCCGTCACTACATATGATACCTGCGGCAATATTGGAATTTATCGCACTCTGCACATCATCCTCATATGCCGATAGAAATAAATCGGTCCGAAAAGCCTCCAGATAGGGGGCAAGGGAAGCACCGCTCGCCAGCACTGCCCTCGTAATGTTCAGTCCATAATATGCGATGGCATTAAATACCCGAAGTGATGTATCCGGACTGTTACGCGACATGATAATGACTTCGACACACCCCTCTTTACCCGGCAGATCATTCAAATCAAGCAATGCTTTGATCAGCGGAAAGCCCGGACCCGGCTTTAAAATTTCATCCTCATGCTCTACCTGATAACGGCAGTAGGCCTCCACGCCATCTCTTTCAAATATTTCATTCTCACAGGATAAATCAAATAGCGCCCTTGAAGAAACGCCGACCACAAGTCTGTTTTCCAAATCATAAAACATAATATCCCTCCTGACATAAAACTGCTCACCAAACGCTTCACATCGTTCATCCATACGTTTATCTGATTATCAATTCTCTGCCAGCAGGCCGTCCGGGTCATTTCAGTCCGCTGTATTCATCCTGTCCGCCCGGTCATCTAAGTCTGTTGCATTCAAACTTTTCAAAAGTCAGAAGACAGTTCTTCAATTCCTCATATCTGTCTTCAATTTCTCCTTCTTTGATCTCAACATCCACGGCTACCGCCATTGTATTGATCATATCATGGTCAATACGGCTGTGAAGCATACTGAGAATTTCCAACCGCCGCTCATAAGAACCGGCATCAAGAAACTGCAGTACCAGAGGATCGATATTCAGTTCTTCCTGTATCGCGGCGTCTATATCCGCCGTTTCTTTTTCTTCCCTCTCCGGCCTCGGTGTTTCCTGCTCTTCCGTATCCGACATAATGACCGGAGCCTGCGTCACAGGCTGTTTTACTTCCTGCGCTCCCAACAGTTCAAAACGATAATATCCGTCTGCATCGGGATATTTCTGCCTGTCGATTTCTTCCATGAAAGAAGAAAGCGTACTGACATAAATCTGAAAATCCCCGTACATCGCCTGATATACGACCATCGTTTCTCCTGTTTCACTGTCCTTCGCAAGACAGCGAATCTGATACAGACTGCCTTTAAAGCATCTGTAAACTTCCTGCGGTTGTGGATTATGTCTCATATCTATAACCATGCCTTTCTCGTGGGGAGATGCCCCAAAATTACTTCCTGTACTATTATAATCCCAAACCCGCCAAATGTCATTCACTTCATTTCTTAAAAATCCTAAAATACCAGAAATTCATAACAAAAAGTACAGCCTGCATCCTGAAATTCCGTTTTCATAAGTTCCTGTAACAGATCTTCTTTTCCTACATCATCAAGCTGTGTGATTCTTCTATGATGAATCATTACCGTATAGTTTCTTTCTCCCGTTTCTTCTAATACCCACCGGATCGTGATACCGCTGTTGACATATCCTTTCCTCGTAAGAAGCGCCTTCATATCGGCGTAATATTCTTTCTCCAGCGCCGAGTAATACTGTTTCTCCCGCCTGTGCTCCGTTCTGCTCTGACCCATTACGGTCTCCGTCATGCAGAATGATATGATCAGAACGGATATGATGACTGCGATAACAAATGAAAAGTTCTTTTTTCTCATTTATCCTCTCCCCCTTTCCCCGCATACAGAACAAATGTTCTAATACTATAATAAAACAAATGTTCGTTTTTTTCAATACTGTTTTTGTCATTCACAGCTGTAAGATATATCCATGATAGCAAAGACAGTGTACCATAAACGGTACTTTATAAAAACTCAAGCCATACAAAAAAGCAGCTCCGAAACATCTCTGTCTTCGGAACTGCTTTCCTTTTTTTGAAAATCTATGGTCTTTCCCTCTATCTGTCTTCTTCAATTATCTCATATCTGTTGAATATCTTGTCCGCACCGCATACATGTTTGGTCCCGTCTTTATCCTGAATAATATAATCTCCTTCACCGATAAAAGTACGCCCCCTGCGGTTGACAATATAAGGACATACGATACTGCCGTTTTCCTTTTTGATCTGAACAAGAAAATCCGTCACGATCCATCCCTTCGTTATGACGTCCGACATCAGTTCAAAGCCATCCTCCAGCCCTTTACCGACCTCGTACTTCTCTACGTCCGCTTCCATTTCCCTTCTTCTGCACTTCATGATAACCCCTCCATTTCATTTAAATATCCTGATATGTATGCTCTTTCGAACTAAAATTTTATCTAAGCGGTTCCCTGCAGAAATAACAGCTGTAACGTTCACGCGGCATCATGGGAATGAGATTCTCTGCTCCGCAATAACCGCAGGCAACGCATTTTTGTCCCCCGGGGACGGAATCTCCCTCAAAAAGCCGCTGTGCCACGCGAAATCCGCCATAATTCTGATTCAGGCGCTTTGTTTCTTCCCATTTCTCCCTCGCGTGCTCCGCCTGGTCCTGTTTCGCTTTTTCTTCCAGATACGCCATTGTGGAACCTGCTTTCGCTTCCGGCTTTTTCACAGGCTGCTGTACATTTGTACGCTGCGGCGGCCGGGTGCTGCGCTGTTCCCGGTGCTTCACCGGCGTCGTACGGATTTCAGGCGGCCTTCCAGTTCCCGCTCCTTTGTTGTGCGTACCATTCCTTTTGATGACTGTCCTGTAAACAATGTAAATAATCACACAGGTCCATATTATACTGAACATAAATATTTCCTTTTCTTTTCCCGTATTGCATATTCTTAAACCGTGCCGCTGTATCTGATCAACAAAAGCTCCACGCTCAGAACATCATTCATCTTTCCCGTTTTTACCGCTTCTTCCGCTTCCACACAGTCAGTTACCGCCTGCCGCAGGTCCTTTGTGGAAAACTTCGCTGCCTGATTCACATATTTTCCGGCAATAAATCCCGGAAGCCCGACATTTTCTCCAATCGTCTTAACGGGATAGCCTTTTTTCTTCAATTCCCTGACCTGAAGCAGCAGATTGAACTGCCTCGCCAGCAGAAAAAGGATGCGCATCGGCGGCTCTTTCAACGTCAGCAGATCATAATACAAACGCATTGCCTCTTTCTGTTTTTTTTCTGCAATGGCATTCATCATATCGAAAATCTGGTTATTTATCTGCCTTGTACAAATGGCTTCAATATCTTCTCTTGTAACGGCCTCGCGGTCCATACAGTAGCAGACCAGTTTTTCCAGTTCTTTACTGATATTTTCCATACCCGTTCCGGTCTTTTCCAAAAAAAGCTCCAGATCGCGCTCCGTAATTTTCTTATTCTCTTTCTTCAAAATACCGAGTATCCAGCGCTTTAAAATGCTCTCGTCCTGCGCTTTGAACTCGATGGCACGTCCTTTTACGGACACTGCCTTAAAAAGCTTGCTCCGCTTGTCGATTTCCTTTTCCGCCAGGACAAAAAAAGTCGTCTCGGAAGGCTCTTTTAAATATTCTGCAAGCTGTTCGCCGCCGCGTTTGAACAGGCCGCTGTTCTCAATGACGATCACGCGCCGCTCTGCCAGAAAAGGAAGCGTCTCCGCCAGATCGATGATCTCGCCCGTCCGAATGTCTTTTCCTTCAAAATAATGGCAGTTCATGGAATCATCGCCGCCTGTCAGGGCATTTTTCAGTTTATCCCGGTACTGTCTGCGCAGATAATCCTCTTCCCCATACAGCAGATAGACCTGTTTCAGCTGCCCGGACTTTATTTCTTCATTTAACTTCTGCATTCCGGCCCCTCCCAGTCTGCAAGTTTTGGACGTCAGACATAAATATTATGTAAATCATACAAATTCGGTTGAAAGAACACTGTTCTTTTAACCTATTATACTCGCTATTCTATTTTTTGGCTAGTGGAACATTTAGAACCGCGAAAAACGTTAGCCGCAGAAAAGGCGGGAGCCGGACGGCATATAGTTCCTGCGGAGGCCCTTGAAAAGCGCCGGTACTTAGCGAAAATGCAGCTTTGCTGCTTTTGAGCTTAGTACCGCTGCTGCTTTTCGCGGAGCGAAAGCGTGCCTCCAAAGGAACTATATGCCGTCCGGCTCCCGCCTTTTCTGCGCTGCTTCTCCAAATTCAGCGCCCCGACACCTGATACTCCTTATAAAAGTGCTTCCCTATAACGGCCAGTCCGATGCTGCACAAAATATAAATAACCGGCAGAGCCTGCCATGCCAGGAAAGGATGTCCGAATACCGTAAGCAGACGCAGGTCAAAGATATTCCAGGAATGCAGGACCGTCATAGGCATCCAGTTCCATATCTGCGCCAAAACACGGTACTGCGCCGGTACGCTGCATATTATTCCCGCAACAATAATGCCTGTGGAAACCGACAGCGCCGCTATACTGCTGTGCAGCAGTTCCGATAAGACCATTACGAACAAACTGGCCAATATGGCTATTATGAACAGCATTCCATAAGCGATCAGGCACGCCTGCCCCATTGTTATAGGATACGAATACAGATTATTGCTCGGATACAGCTGAAACGCCGCTCCAAAGCCTTCGCTCCCATAAATGCCGAGCGAAAGGCCCGCAGCCAAAACCGTCATCAACGCAGACGCGGCAACGGATACGCTGATCCCCGCCAGAATTTTAGCCCAGTACACATCCTTTTTCCCAAAAATGCTGGAAAGCATCATCTGATCCGTTCTGCGCATATGTTCTTCCGGAAAAACCCCTGAAAGACAGACTGCCGTTAAAATAAGCATCAGCATACCGACAACTTTTATCTTTCTCATCAGGTCTGCATATCCTTCATAGTATATATAAGTGACCGGCTTATCCGTCTGCGCTTCTTTTTCCTCCCAGAACACCTTCTCCCTGTCCGTCAGAAAAAGCCACTCATAATATTCCTTACACGCGGCCGCTTTTAAAGCATAAAGCTCCTCCTCATCCGCCTCCCAGTTCATAAGCTCTTCCGTCTCCATACCGCTCCACCATCTGACTGTGTTAAAAACGGAACTGTACGGCCGGGCATAGGTCTGGTATTCCTCGGTCAGTGTATACCTGTCCGCCGCCTGCGGGATTTTTCCATAAGCTTCCGTCATTTCTTCGAGCAGCTTCTGGTCAATTTTCCGGCCCGACAGAGTTCTGCTGTAAGCGCTGTCAACGAGGAACATATGGTAATGGGTATCGACGATTTCCCCGTCTACATAATAGCTTCCCATCAGATTCGACAGCACCGAGACTGCCGTAAGCGCCATACAGATAAAGAATGTGACCCACAGCAGTTTCTTTTTGATGATTTTTTTCAGTTCATATCGATAAAGTATTCCGAATTGTTTCATTTTTACTCCCATCTGTCTGCTTCAGCAAACACTCAAATTCAATCGTTGAAAACGCTTTTCTCTCAACCCGCGGATATCCCTTTTTCATCTCCGAACCGGTTCAGATAAAATTCTTCCAAATCTCCTTTGTCATGGTCCCATTCCCCCTGATAGACCATCTGCCCGTTTTTCATGATCAGAACTTTGTCCGCAATATGTTCAATATCCGAAACGATATGCGTGGATAACAGAACAATATTTTCTTTTCCAAGACTTTCGATCAGATTCCGGAAACGGACGCGCTCTTTCGGGTCGAGTCCGGCCGTCGGTTCATCCAGAACCAGTAATTTCGGATCATTTAGAAGTGCCTGCGCAATGCCGAGCCGCTGTTTCATCCCGCCTGAAAAAGTTTTGATCTTTTTATGTTTTACATCCTGCAAGGCTACGAGCTCCAGCAGTTCTTTTACCTTTTTTCGGGCGGATGCTCTCGGAAGCCCTTTTAACGCGGCCATATACAGTAGAAAATCTTCTGCGTCAAATTCCGGATAATAGCCGAAATCCTGCGGCAGATATCCCAGGACCGCACGATAAGACTCTTCTCCCACATCCATGCCGTCGAGCGCGACCGTTCCGCTGCTCGGCCGTAAAATACCGCAGACCATCCGCATCAGCGTCGTTTTGCCGGCGCCGTTTTCTCCGAGCAGCCCGTATACGCCCTTTCCAAGCGTTACCGAGACCCGGTCCACCGCAATGCGGTTCTTATATTGTTTTGATAACCGGTCTATGACAAGTTCCATATGAAATCCTCCATTCTGTTGATAAACTGGTAATATTGTTTCACGGTTCCGAAGCCGAACACGGCGGCCGCCACAGCCCACCAAAGCAACCGCTCTTCCCCGTACAGCCGCGGCATATTGCCATGTAGGAAAATGACCATCAACGAAATAACAAGCGTTATTCCCATACACAGATAAGAAGCTTCCCGCCCCCTGAATCGGCGCAAGATGAAAAGACCGAGAAAAGCAGTCAGCAAAAAGGGCGTCAGCATATACAACCCGGCCTGTATCGGCCCAAACAGATTATTGCAAAGCCCGACGGGTAGGAGCAGACACAAGAGCAGCAGATTTTCCGCGCCGAGAATCCCCAATCTGGCCAGAAGAACGCTTTTTAACGAAAAGCGGGTCGCCATTTCCATTTCCGCCATCTCATAGTTTTCGGAACGCCCGCTTTCGGCAACAATGGTCAGGGCGAGCAGCGGCATCCATGCGGAGACCCACCAGAGCATATCCGCCGAAAAAACTGCCGCACCGGCAAGCGATGTGAAAAACGCAAGCGCCGAAACAATCCAGACCCTCTTTCGTATATAGCCGGCCTGTATCATGAGAAACCCGCAAAATCCGATTCCGGGTCTTTCCAGTCCTCCGATAAATTCTTTTTTCCGCATGGGTGCAGGCGGCTCAAACACCTGCCGCAGTTCTTTTTTCCATTCCTTTTTCCTCAAAATTCTCCCTCCTTTCGCAGTTCTTCCTCGAATTTCCCCTTCACGGCAAGCAGTTTCCGATAGACGGCAAATCTGGAAATACCGTAAATCTGCCCGATTACCGCAAGCGGCGCTTCATTCACATACCTTAACAGCAAAAGCTCCTGTTCCTCCGCCTCCATCCGCGACAAAGCCGTCCGCACCGCAAGGCTTGTGAGTACCTGCTCTTCCGCAGACGCCGTAAGGGGCTGTCCGCCCGGATGCTCCGTTTCCCTTTTCCCGGCTCTGCGGTATTCATCGATACAGAGATTTCGCGCGATCGTATAGAGACATTTCAGCATGGACAAGGAATCCGTGTGGTGATAGGACGCAAAATAGCGCAGAAAGGTCTCCTGCGTGATATCTTCGGACAGTTCCCTCTCACGCAGCCGAAAATAGCAGTAGCGGTAGATTTTGTCGTATTCTTCTTCGATATTGACTGCCACTTTGGAGACCTCCTTTTGCGGGGATTTGTTTTCTGTCTGTGATGAAGAATGCCCGTATTTTAGGCATTCTTTGAGGCGAACCTGTTCGCCTTGTGAAGAAGATTTCAGGCGTTCTTTCGTGTGAGAAAGATTTGCCTTCGGCAAATCGTAGAACTTCTTGGCGAAGCACCCTCTGGCGCAAGCCCTAGAAGTTTTTCTCACACTAGATATAACGGATTTAACACGGGAAATGTGCGGGAATTTTGAGATTTTTTATAAAATTGCACAATACCATATCTGGTACTCTGCTCACAAAGATATTCTGTTTTTCGACTACATCATGATTTTTTCTTTTAGTGTACGGTATTTCGTCATTATTTTTTCTACACCCCTGGAATACAAATGGATTTGTATTCTTTTCCGATTCATGTTATAAAGAATTTACCTTTATTTTCGGGCATCCTGTTCTGTCATGCCCCACCTGCTACAATTCTATTTCACAAAGGAGACACTTCTATGAATCAAAACAAATCCGTCCTTTCTGCACAAGCCGCCAACGGCCCCGTCCGCTTCAACATGACCAACGACTATATGTTCCGCGCTGTTTTACAGGAGAACAATAAAGTCTTACGCGGCCTTATCTGCTCTCTTCTGCATCTTTCGAAGGCAGAAGTCATCTCCGCCGAGATCACGAACCCAATCATTCTGGGAGAATCCATCGCAGGCAAAGAATTCCGGCTGGATATCAACGTCCGGCTCAACGACCGTACCCTGATCAATCTGGAAATGCAGGTAGATGACAGAATGGACTGGCCAGACCGTTCCCTTCTCTATCTCTGCCGTTCTTACGACCAGCTCGGCCACGGGCAGGAATATATGGAGATACAGCCGGTAATCCACATCGGCTTCCTCGACTACACCCTTTTCGAGGAATCGCCGGAATTTTATGCAGCCTATAAACTGATTAATGTAAAAAATCATGATATTTATAATGACAACTTCACCCTGTGTGTGGTAAACTTATCTCGAATTGATTTAGCGACCGAAGAAGATAAGAAATATCAGATCGACTGCTGGGCCAGATTGTTCAAGGCCACCATGTGGGAGGAGATTCATATGC
>CAJTUC010000039.1 GCA_910579395.1 uncultured Lachnospiraceae bacterium
CATTATTTTTAAGTCGGTAGACGGAGCACTGGGGATAACAGGTATCAATTGATAGGAAAGCAGCATTGTGTTATGATAAGGTAGTGAATCCGAGGCGGAAAGCTTGATGGCTTTCCGCTTTTTAAAAAGCAGAAAAGGGGTGTACCTATGGGAAAGATTAACCGTGAAGATATGCTGGAACTGACAAGACGCATGACGTTGAAGCGTAACTGTTTCAGCCGGATAGCCGGGGCCTATCTGGATGAAGAAGGATTTGTGGACGGGACTTTTAATAAACATTTTCAGAACTTGTCAGCAAAAGACCAGCAGCTTAATCTGGATATTGCAAAAGCGATTCCGTTTTCGGATACAAATGTGCAGCTGCGGGAATATTCTTTTACAGAAGCGAGCCGGAAACCGGGGAGTATATGGCAGCTGCTTATGGCATTGAAGGAGTGCGGACTGAAAAACGATGCAATGCTGGATGTACTCTATGAAGAATTTGGAAAAAGATATCAGGCGGATGGTGCGTATGCCATTTATTTTTTCTATGGCAGTTATGACGTACCTTTAAAGGCGAGCGATAAAGAAAGCCTTTGGGAATCGGAAGAAGTCTACCAGTTCATCATTTGTGCGGTCTGCCCGGTTAGCGGGGATTATGAGCCGGGCGAGCCGGAATGCGGTTTTCTTTTTCCTGCCTTTAAGGACAGGAGCAGCGATATTCAGAGAATTGATGTTTTTCAGGCGGCCGGTAAATTTCCGAATTGGGAAGGATTGGAACAATGATTAGATTGAAAAATCAGAGATTTTTCAATCGCGAATTTGCGCCTGCGGCTCAAATATCGCAGGTTGAGAGAAGGGCATGGTGATTGGTATGAACAGCGAATACGATAATGAAAATTTCTTTACCCAATATGCTCAGATGCCGCGCAGCAAAGATGGACTGACTGCCGCGGGCGAGTGGCATCAGTTAAAGCCGCTGTTCCCGGAACTTCAGGGGAAGTGCGTTCTCGACCTTGGATGCGGCTATGGATGGCATTGCAGATTTTCAGAGGAACAGGGTGCGGCGCGGGTATTGGGAATTGATTTGAGCAAAAGAATGATTGAAGAAGCGGAGAAGCGTAACGGCGGAAAGCGGATCACATACCGCGTCTGCGGAATAGAAATGTACGAATACCCGGAAAATACATGGGACTGCGTGCTTTCCAATCTGGCTTTGCATTATATTGAAAATCTGGAATCGGTATTTCGAAATGTATACAAGACACTGAAACCGGGCGGTGTGTTCCTGTTTAACATAGAGCATCCGGTGTTTACCGCCGGTGTAGCGCAGGATTGGATTTATGCGGATGACGGAAATCCTGCATACTGGCCGATTGATGATTATTTCGTCACCGGAAAAAGAAACACGCATTTTCTCGGTTGTGATGTGGTGAAGCAGCATCATACGCTGACGCAGATTCTGATGGGGTTATTGCATAACGGATTTGCTCTTGAGGCGGCAGAAGAAGCTCAGCCGCCGGCGGAAATGATGGATATTCCCGGGATGAAAGATGAACTGCGGCGGCCGATGATGCTGTTGGTGAGGGCGAAGAAAACATAAAGATTACTCATGGCGATGAAACAAAACTATTGCTGATATTGAAAAAGAACCGGGTATTACGGCAAAAAGGCCGGCTGAAAAGACTGGATTCAGTACCAGAAAAATCAGCCGCCTCATAAAGAAATTGCGTGAAAACGAAAAAATCAAGCGCATTGGTTCTGACAGAAAGGGATATTGGAAAATAAATAAGTTTTGATTATTTTATTACACCCTTCTTCTTCGCATAGTCACAGATAAAAAAAACAAATGCGAATATCAATAGCAGAAAAACAGTCAGCATATCCCATACATCAAGAATCGGTTCCGCTGTCATTTTTGACAGCACTGCATTGATCACGAACATGAACGGAATTGCCAATAAAAAGGAGGTTCCAAGAGCAATTAATTTTTGCGTTTTCCCAATGCGGTTAAAGACTGCAAAGATAAGCCACAAAAATAGAATGGCAACGAATGCGATTGCGCTGCCGACTGAAAATACGGCCCTTGCATTTAGCAGACGGCTCATTAAATACAAGTATGGAATGATAAAAACGCTTAATGATATAAAGCTCATGGCAATTCCCTTTTTTCCCAACAGGATGCCCGGAAAGGATATGACCCATGCGAACACAATGGAACTGACTGGAATGAGCGACCAAGTTAAGTTACCGGATATTGCCAGATTGCAGATAATGCACACCATGATTCCGGTTAAAAGAGTTACTGAAAAAAGAGATGAAATGATTATATTTTTTGCCGCATTGTTTTCATCTTTTCTTTTCAGAGCGATTAAGTTTTCTTCTGACTTTTGTTCGTAACTTTCCATATCAATTTCCTCCCCGCTTAACAATTCGTTTACTGTGATTCCCAGTATTTCACAAAGTTCCAACATGATAGATGAGTCAGGCATGCTTTTTCCGGTTTCCCATTTCGACACAGCCCTGTCTGTAATATTCAGTTTTTCTGCCAGCTGCGCCTGCGTCAGTTTTTTTTCTTTACGACATTTGGCAATAAATTTTCCGATTTCTATCTGGTTCATCTTGTGTCCTCCTTTACCTGAAATAATACATCAGCCTGACTGCTTTTAACACGAACCGTTGGTTGAGCGGGGAGGTTCAACCTGTGGTTGGGAAAGCATTTATTCGTTTTGTTGATTTATGTATCATTTTAACACATAGACTTGAAATTTTCTATTTTACGTCCTCAATATGCGTATGCTAAAATATGAAAAAAAGAGGATGTATTTCAATCTATTCCATGGTCAGGGTGGAATGGACATGCTGATTTGGGAAAGGATGGGGGTGCAAAGATGGAATTTTACAGATGTAAAGTAAATCATTTGAAGAATCCGCTCGGTTTTGAGATGACGGATACCGTTTTTTCGTGAAAAGTCAGGAATGCGAAAGGGAGCAGTCTATGACAGCCAGGCAGGCACTTATCAGGTGCATTGGCGGCTTCCCGATGCGAACCATGTGGAAATGACGGTGCTGGTTCCTTTCGGGTGTCAGGCGTCGCTCGTTCTGCCATTTGCTAAACCTGAGACCTATGAGAACCGTGAGAATCCTTTGTTTGCGGATGTACGGGATGACATGTGCTTGTTGACGGCGGGAGCTTATCATGTGGTTTATGAAACGTCGGAACGGCTTGAAATGGAGTCGCGTATCGAGAAGAACAGTTGGAACGGATAGAATGCCTGATGTATTTGCTGTGATGATATAAAAGGCCGGAAAATGTCTGCTGTGCGAAGCATTTTCCGGCCGTATTGCATTATTTTTATGCTGCTTTAAAGATTTTCCATTATGTCGTGTTATCGTTTGATATCATAATTCATATTCATCAGATTGCGGATGCTCTCCACGTCGTCCGTAATATTGGCATCTCCGCGGATGGTGTGCTTAATGGCGCTGCTCGCGACTGCAAAATTTACGATATCCATCGGTTTATAGTGGTGCATCATCGCATAGATCAGACCGCTTGCAAAAGCATCACCGCCGCCGACACGGTCCAGAATATTGAAGGTGAACAGTTTGCTCTCAAAAGTGTGATTCTCGTACCACAAAAAAGCTTTCAGGCTGTTCTCGCTTCCGCTGTGCGCGTAACGGACATGGCGGGCAATACATTTCAGGTTCGGATATCTGGCAACAAAAGCCTGGAAAATCTCATCTTCCTGTTCGTAACTCGGCTGCAGCGGGATGCCGTCTTTGACATCGCCTTTGCTGTGGTCATTTTCGTCTTTCCAGAGATGATAAGGCTCGATGCCGAGCAGGACATCCACATAAGGCAGGCATTCGGTGCAGAAGTCTCTCGCTTCTTCCCAGCTCCAGAGTTTGCTTCGGAAATTGCCGTCAAAGCTGACGGTAATGTCTTTTTCCTTTGCCACTTTCAGACAGTTCATGATAAGCTCACGGCAGTTCGGTGAAAGCGCCGGGGTGATGCCGCTTAAATGGAGCCATGTAAAGCCGTCAAGAAGCTGATTCAGGTCAATGGTGCCGAAATCGAATTCCGTGATCGCGCTGTGTTTTCTGTCATAAGTCACTTTGCTGGCGCGGATACCGTATCCGGTCTCCAGATAATAGCTTCCGAGGCGGTGCGTAGGGGTTTGTTCAGGGGTGCTCAAAATAACGGGGGTACAGTGAACGTCATTGCTGCGCAGCATACGGATAGCGCTCTTGCCGATGCTGTTATTCGGTACGACGCTGAAAAAAGTACTGTCAACACCGAGATTGGCCAGTGCCAGTGCAATATTTGCTTCGCTTCCGCCATAGCTTGCCTCAAAGGTGGACGCCATGCGGATTTTTTCATAATTGGGCGGCGTCAGGCGGAGCATGATTTCTCCGATGGTTATAAATTTGTCGATGCTGTTATTATTGGATAATAATGGGTTGGCGTGCTTCATTGAGGAACCTCCTTCTACGGATTTATTTATGTACATATACTCTTATCTTAAAATACTTAGGCAGGTATTTCAATAAAATCTGTGTGGATTTTAAGCTTTTTTCATTAGCCGGGATTTGCCCCGGAAAGTGTTCCGGGTTATTTTCTATAAGCTCTTGGGGTGATACCATATTTTTTCTTAAAAGCGTCTTTGAAGTAGTTGCCGTCCGAAAAACCGCAGCGTAATGCAATTTCCGTAACGGAATCGTCGGTAGCAAGCAGTTCGAGTGCGGCATGCCGCAGACGGATAAAAAGAAGATATTTGTGTACGCCGATGCCGGCAGCTTCTCTGAATTTCCGGCTTAAATAGTTCGGGCTGTAATCTGCAGCCCTGGCAATGTCTGCTGTTGTAATATGTTCCATATAATGGCTGCTGATAAACTGTGCGGCCTGAACGATCTGCCTGTCAGTCGTATGGATATTTGGGAGTATATCTTGTGGAAATATGCACTCCCGGCTGCAACGCAGAAATAATTCCTGCAATAATGTCTGAAGCATGAGGGGAGATCGTTCATCACCAATCTTTTCTTCTTTCACCATTTGTAAAAGAAGCGCTGTAATCTGTTCCTGATATACTTCCGGAACTTGAAAAATCCGCATTTCGGAAAAAAAGTCCGTTTGTTGTGAGAGAAGCTGTTTTACCGGTTCTGCAATATCTTCTTTTCGAAAAAAAACAACACTTCTTTTGCAGTCTCCGAATAGATAGCGTGTATAGTGAAACATTTGTGGCGGAATCAGCATAAAATCACCGGTATGCATATCATACATATTATTCTTGATGAAGAAACGGCATACGCCGTTTTCGATATAAAAAAGTTCAAAGTAAGGGTGGCAGTGGGGAGAAGGCATGACATAACCAGACTCTTTTACTTCGCTTTCGGCATAGATTTTATCAATCATTTTTTCTGTTTTTCTCATGTTTCTGTTATTTTCCATAGCCGCTCCTGATATTGTTGAAAAAACAGTATTTTGAGGCAATTATATTCCATAATCAGTAGAAATACAAGAAAAATTATTGTACATTATTTTTATCAAAACAGTTTTTATAGTAGAGAGGATGAACAGATTATGCCGCTTCCATTGAAACCCGGATACAACTTTCATTATAGCCATATCTACCGTCCGGCACGATTTGAAATGCCTGCTGCAGAGGCCTATACGAATTTTTATGGAATCTGCTATATGCTGAGGGGAGATAATCTTGTTTACTCACCTGACGGTTCCAAAATCCTGCATGCAGGAGATATTTCTTTTACCCCTAAAAACATATATTTCCGTTCGACCAGTATGTCCGACAAGCCGCGTGAAAGTATTCTGATAAAGTTTACGGACAGTATGGTTTCCGATTTGATTAAAGTCATGGAGGTTGAAGATTTTAATGAACTCATTACCGGTTGGCAGCAGGATTTTCACTTAAATGGGCATCTGCAGGAAAAAATACTTGCTCTTTTTGATGAAATGGAAAGAGAATGGAATTCCTATAATGAATATTCTGAACTTATTTTAAAAGGTTTGCTTCATAAGTTAATTCTAATACTTTTAACGGAATGTTCTATAAAAAATAAGCGCAGACTCCAGAGCACTGCCCCCAAACGGGACGACTGCCTGATAAACGCTATAGAATATATTAAAGCGCATCTTGGAGAAAGCCCTTCGTTACAGAACACTGCCGAGCATATACATATTTCGGCATCATATCTGTCCAGAGTATTTATTAACCGGCTGCAGACACCGTATTCTGTATTTGTTCTAAATGAAAAAATATTATATGCCCAAAAACTGCTTGTTGATTCCGAAATGAGCATGGCAGAAATTGCCAGGAATGCCGGATTTTCCAGTAACGCATACTTTAGCGACTGTTTTAAGAGAATTACCGGGATAGCCCCATCACGGTTTAGAAAAGCGTACTGGCAGGGAGAGTAAGGAAATGAAGCTTATAAAAAAAGAAAACAACAGGGACCTGATATTGAATGGGAATATGCTGCAGGCAGTATTTTCAATCGCTGTGCCTGTCGCATTAAATTCTTTCTTACAGACCATGTACAATCTTACAGATACATATTGGCTTGGGAAAATTGGTACGGAGCAGCTGGCTGCAATTAATCTGGTGACACCTGTTCAAAACATTATTCTTAATTTCGGTACTGGAATCACGGTAGCCGGTTCGGTACTCATAGCACAGTATATTGGGGCGAAAGATGATAAGAATGCAAAAAGTATGGCAAATCAGATCTTTGCCTGTGCAATGCTCTTTGCATTTGCCTGCGCCGCTGTCTGCTTTCTAACAACGCCTGCGATCGTAAGCTGGCTTGGGGCCGAGGGTAATATTTATGACTATGGGAATACCTATCTTCGGATTGTTGTTCTTGATATGCCTCTTTTGTATACAATCAATATATATAATGCGATTCATCAGGCACAAGGAGATACGGTGCGGCCAATGCTGCTTAATTTTCTGGGAATTGTTATCAATATGGTCCTGGATCCGCTTTTTATGATTACGTTGAATCTGAATATTACAGGGGCTGCACTTGCGACATTGTCTGCGAAACTCCCATCTGCCATAATAGCATTTTATGTACTGACAAGACCCTCGCAGACAATAAACCTTGACTTGCGGCATCTGAAATTTGAAAAAGCCAAAATGCTTTCTATTTTGAGAGTCGGTCTTCCGACCGCAATTGGCGGCTCCACCATGCAGCTTGGTTTTCTGCTGATGAGTAAAAATGTCTATAAATACGGCACGGAGGCAATGGCGGCATATGGTATCGGTAACAAAGTGAACAGCCTGATCACACTTCCTACGAATGGCGTCGGCTCTGCCGTTGCTACGATCGTCGGGCAGAATGTAGGAGCAAAACAGTATGACAGGGCGGAAAAGGGTTATAAGCTCGCCCGGAATATCAGTATTATTTTTCTGTTCGTGGGCGGGATGATTCTGTCCCTTGCTCCTGTTTCAAAAGGGATCGTAGGAGTTTTTTCGGATGATACCGCCGTGGTCGGTATGGCGGCTGATTTTTTGAGCGTTTTGGCATTCTGGTGCTGGACTAATGGAATATATAATTCATCGACCGGACTTTTTCAGGGGACGGGTCACACGGAAGTTACGATGCTTGTGGATGCCACCCGTCTTTGGGTGTTCCGCTTTCTGACATTGTTCGTATGTGAATCTGTGTTAAATATGGGAGTGCGCAGTATTTGGTACAGCGTGGTGGTAAGCAATGGTATATCCGCAATGATACTGTATATACTTTACCGTTTGAATATCTGGCGCAGGCCTGCGGTGAAGAAAAAGGAAAACTGATGCAATGCTGAACACATTTTGTGCAATTTTTTGCAAAACGGTAAAAAGGGATTGAGAATATTTCCAATTCAAATTATAATAGAAAGGAATAGTCTGAAAAATAAGTAAACGGAACAGGAGGAATTTTTTTCATGAATTTGGGTTTAAAGCAGGCAAGCGAATGTAAATTTGATGCAGTATCTCTGGGGGAAGTAATGCTCAGACTGGATCCGGGCGAGGGAAGAATCCGCACGGCCAGATCTTTCAGAGCGTGGGAAGGCGGCGGCGAATATAATGTTATCCGCGGCCTGAAAAAATGTTTTAAGATGAATACGGCAGTTATCACGGCATTTGCGGATAACGAAGTAGGTATGCTGATGGAAGATTTCATCAATCAGGGCGGCGTGGATACTTCCCTGATTAAATGGATGAAGACGGATGGTATCGGACGTGTATGCCGTAACGGTATCAACTTTACGGAGCGTGGATTCGGAATCCGCGGGGCAGTAGGATGTTCCGATCGTGCCAATACGGCGATTTCCAAAGCGACTCCCGAAGATTTCGATTTCGAGTATATTTTCGGCGAACTGGGCGTACGCTGGTTACATACCGGCGGAATTTATGCGGCTTTGTCAGAGCAGTCATGCGAGACAGTGCTTGCGGCGATCAAGACCGCGAAAAAATATGGTACGATCGTATCTTATGACCTGAACTACCGTCCTTCCATGTGGAGCGCGATTGGCGGACAGGCTAAGGCGCAGGAAGTAAACAAAGAAATTGCGAAATATGTAGATGTTATGATCGGTAATGAAGAAGACTTTACGGCATGTCTCGGCTTTGAAATCGAAGGAAATGACGAGAATCTGAAAACGCTGAATCTGGACGGTTATAAGAAGATGATCAATGAAGCTGCTAAGACTTATCCGAATTTCAAGGCAGTTGCAACGACACTCCGTCAGGTTAAGACCGCTACAGTGAACGACTGGAGCGCAATCTGCTGGGCAGACGGAGAGATTTACAAGGCAAAGGATTACGACGGACTGGAAATCATGGACCGTGTCGGCGGCGGCGATTCCTTTGCATCCGGCCTTATCTATGGACTGATGACGACAGAAGACGCAGAGATGGCAGTTAACTATGGTGCGGCACATGGCGCATTGGCGATGACGACGCCGGGCGATACCACAATGGCGAGCAAGAAGGAAGTTGAAGCAATCATGGGCGGCGCAGGAGCGAGAGTACAGCGTTAGACGTTAGAAGAAGATAGAATATATGGATTCAGGAGGAAATAAAATGAGCAGTATAACAGACAGCATGAAAAGTTCCATTATCGTGCCGGTAGTGGTCATTGAGGATGCGAAGGATGCGGTTCCTACAGCTAAGGCTTTATTGGCAGGCGGAATCAACGTGATGGAGATCACGCTTCGTACCGCTGCGGCGCTTGACAGCATCCGAAACGTAGCGGCAGAGTGCCCGGATATGATTGTTGGTGTCGGTACGGTATTAAACCTCGAACAGGCCAAAGATGCGGTAGAAGCAGGAGCTAAATTTATCGTGTCCCCGGGATTTGACGAAGAGACCGTAAAATGGTGTGTGGAGAACAACATCGATGTAGCGCCCGGCTGTGTTACACCGACAGAGATTATGGCTGCACGCAAACTGGGTCTGAGAGTCGTTAAATTCTTCCCCGCAAATGTATACGGCGGATTAAAGGCGATTACTAATCTTGCAGCACCGTTTACGGATATGCAGTTTATTCCTACCGGAGGCGTTAATACGGAGAATATCGCAGAATTTGTAGCAAATCCGGCAATTTTCGCAGTAGGCGGAAGCTGGATTTGTAAGAAAGCGGATATTTCCGCTGGTAACTTTGATAAGATTACGGAGCTTTGCCAAGAAGCGCGTAAACAGGCTGGAGCACAGTAAGACGGATTGAATAAAATCTCTGCTACATTCTTAGGATGGGGCAGAGATTTTTTTAAATGAGACAGAAATAAATCCTGAGGCGGTTTGTGTTTGTAGGAGGGAATAGATACATTTACAATACAATATTTACTTTGAAGTCGCTTCGTAGTTTTTATCATTGCATAAGAGAAAAGATTAGGATGTGGAGCCGGCTCTCATTGACTGAACGCGGAATTCTGGATATACTAACAAAAAGCAAAGAAAGTGTAAAAAGTACAGAGTGTAAAGGATGGATGTATATATGAATGATAAATTATATAGCGAATTAGATAAGTTGATTGAAATTGGAAATGGTAAAAATATGATACATACTTCGACGGTAGTACAGCTACTAAACGATTTAAATAGAAATACAGAAGAAGAATACGAGAATGCAATTAATTATTTAGAGGATAGGGGAATTGGATTGGATGTTGATGATTCTGAAAGAAAACCTTTTTTAGATTCAAGTAAGATTGCGATTGTTCCAAAAACATTGAGTGTAGAGGCGATTGTTAAAAAAATTTCATATAAAGAGATTAATTTGGATACTGAATTTCAGAGAAAAAGAAGTCTGTGGGGTAATGATATAAAAAGCCAATTGATAGAATCATTTATGGTACAGCTTCCAATTCCACCAATGTATTTTGATGGAAAAAATGCGGATAATTGGTTGGTTATTGATGGATTACAGCGCTTATGCACATTAAAAGAATTTATATTAGACCAAGAAATGATACTATCCGATATGGAATACTTGCCAGATTATAATGGATGTAAATTTAATGATTTGCCCAGAATATATCAACGAAGGATAGAAGAAGCGCAAATTGCTTTTTATCTTATTCTTCCAGGAACACCAACTGATGTAAAGTACAGTTTATTTAAGCGGATTAATACACCTGGATTAAGACTGGAGCCACAGGAAATCAGACATGCGTTATATCAAGGGAGAGCAACAAAGTTTTTACAGGAATTAGCTGAAAATGAAATATTTAAGAAAGCGACAGATGGAGATGTGCCATCAGAGCGTATGCAAGACCGAGAAATTGTATTAAGATATTTTGCGATAAAGTACTTGGGCGAAGAGGTTTACAAGAAGCATACACTGGATGGATATCTTGGTGAAGCTATGGATTTCTTAAATAAACAGCAGGATGATGGTTTTTATGAAAATAATCGAATATTGTTTTTTGAAGCATTGGAATGCTGTTATCAAATATTTGGTAAATTAGCATTTCGAAGAATTGCTAAAGCAAAGCCGCATGATAAAAAACCATTTAATTCAGCATTGTTTGAATCGTGGATGGATGCGATTTCGGATTTAAATGATGAACAAAGGAAAGTTTTGATATCTCAAAAGGAGGAATTGATAGAGAGATACATTGATGAATTGGATAAAAGAAGTACTTTTAATGCAGATATCAGTTCTGGAAAGTATCGCTCTTTTGTTAGAAGAAATAATACAGTAAAAGAAATTGTTGAGGAGGTATTGCAGCGTGCTCAGAAGAGTTAAAATAGAAAACTTTAAATGTTTTTCTGATATTGAATTTCAATTGGGTAGTGTTAATCTTTTGGCGGGGTCAAATGGCTGTGGGAAGTCTTCGTTTGTTCATACATTATTGTTGCTCAGGCAATCTGTGGAGCAGGGAAATAGACTGGGAGAGTTGCGTTTATTTGGAAAATATATAGACTTGGGAATGGCCAAGGAGGTTCTTTATGAGGATGCTGAAAACGATAAAATTGTTATTGGAATAGAAAATGATGATAGGGAGTATATAGAGTTTGCGCCACTCTATGAGGCAGATAAATATATTTTGAAAGTGGAAAAGTCAGAACTGGATAAGATTCAAAAATTAAATAAGTTTAATCTTTTTTCGCGTTCGTTTGAATATATTTCGGCGGAGAGGATAACACCAAAAAATATTTTTTCGGCAATTAGTTTTGATGGTATGTTAGGAAAACAAGGAGAAAATACTTTAAGTTTTTTGGAAGAACATGGATTGAAGATACGAGTGGAACCTAAACTTTGTGTTAAAGATACAGAGCAAAGATACTTGCTTTATCAGGTAAATGAGTGGCTGAATGTATTGTTTGATGGATTCAAACTTAATCTTTCTACATTAGTAGAGGCAGATGCAGTGAGCTTGAGATTTCAGGAACAGGGTGAGAATCGAGTAAGTGCACCGCATAGGGCGATTAACGTAGGATTTGGAATAACATACATTCTTCCTGTATTAGTGGCATTATTGAAGGTGCAGAAAGATGATTTTGTTATTATTGAAAATCCGGAAGCCCATTTACATCCAAAGGCGCAACGAATTATGGGAGAGCTTATTTTACGGGCGGCGTCCGTAGGGGCGCAAATTGTATTAGAGACACATAGTGATCACATATTAAACGGAATCCGATTAGGAATTCGTAAAGGGATAATGGATGATTCAAAACAAGTAAAAACATTTTTCTTTACGCGGGAGAATATTGGGAACAGATATCATGTTAATGTATATGCTCCAGAGATTGATCGAGAGGGAAATCTTAGTATTTGGCCAGAAGGATTTTTTGATGAATGGGATAAGGCGATGATGGAGTTGTTTTAATCATTATGGGAGGTGCAAATTAAGAGTTGAATATTGTGACAAATGATATGGTAATTCATAATAAGTTTGAGGATAAAGAAACTGCTATTAAGCAAATCAGAAGTAGTATTCAGATATTGATGCAGCTTAAAAAGGATGGGAATTTTGTTAGATTATCAGCAGCGAGGAATATATTTCAAAAAATGGAGTTAGCGCAGGGTTATTATTTTGAGCAATTGTTTTATGAGAATAACGATGTGTTTGATCAAAAAGAAAAAATGATTTTGAAAACAATGCTGGTTAATTTTAATAAAATTGATTTAACAGAAGAAAGATTTGATTTTGAAAATATAGAATCTTTGCAATGTGCGTGGGCAGCTTTAAATGATGCATTTTTGTTTAGTATTCCAACGGAAAAGAAATGGGCTGCAGATAAACTTTCAGGAATTTTACGAGGAAAAGAAGAGGCTAAAAGTGTAGAAATAAAAAATATTGCCTTAAAAAGTCATATAAAGACATACGAAAAGCAGTTAGGAATAAGAAAGTATGAGTTTAATCCAAAACATAAGATTAACATTGGATGGGGAACGGAAATGGATCTTGATGATCAAGAAGCACAGGAACTTTTAATGGCAGCTGTTCCGGTTGACGAATCATACAGGCATTTAGTTGCGAAGAAGAACGGAAGATATTATTCTTTTCGCTGTCATTATGAAAATTGTTATCATGGATATTGGGATAATACAATGTCAGAAAAAAATAGAAATATAGTGGACAGAAATTTTACATAAATTTTTCTATAATCAACAATCCTTAAAAGGCGATGTTTTAAGAAAAGTTTTGCATCCAAAATACAATCTTATAAATCCCGCCCGCCAACAGGAAAACCGCACTCGTGCACAGAACGATGCACAAATCTTTTGCAAAAAACCAGACTACCCACATCGGTATTCCGAGCAGATTCGGCAGGCAGATCAGGATGAGCGGAAAGATGCCGTGCCTTATCACATCCAATATGAGCAGGCTTTTCTTTTTGGCCCTTTTCTGCCATTTCTTTATCGTAACGAGAGGATAAATCGCCAGCGTAAAAATCAACAGATAAGTAAGATCATAAAGCAAGTGATTCGTTATGTAAGGATTCCCTGATACTTCCGCCTGCGGTTCTCCGAGGAGAGGCATGATCATATTTCCGGCCAGTTGATTCGTGACGAGGTAGTCATTCATGTTGATCAGAACTACGATACCGATACCACTTTCCGGAAGAAGGAACATATTGGAAGTATAGTTTTCCACCAGTCCCGCGTGATTCAGGACCGGTTCGCTGTACTGCGTCGGGAAGAGCTGCCAGCCCATGCCATAATAGCAGGAGGATTCCTCGTCTACAGAAACATTATCGTAAAACATGGCATCTATACCGTTCTGGTTGATGATACCCATTCCGCCATTCAGGTACATTTGCAGATAGCGTCCCATATCGGATGCGCTGGAGGAGAGATAGCCGGCGGGTACAGTAGACCATGAATCGTCGTTCGGATAATCCGGCGCACCCGCGACGGGAATACCAAAATAGTTCCGATAACCGTCAATCAATCCATTCGCCCAGCTGCCTTCGAGTGTTGCCGACGAATGACGCATCTCAAGCGGCGTAAAAATGTTTTTGTCCACATAATCCGCATAGTTTTCACCGCTGACAGCTTCGATGATTTTTCCGAGCAGTCCGTAATTCACATTGGCATACATATGCTGACCGTAGTCTTCTGTAATCTTTGCATTGCCAAATCTCTGATAAGTGCCGAGGCCGCCGGTCTGGTTCAAAAGCTGGCGTACCGTAATCTTATTTCCATCCGATGGTTTCGAAAAATAACCTGATACATCGATATAATTTGAAATCGGGACATCCAGTTCTATTTTACCGTTTTGGACGAGCTGCATAATGGACAGAGCCGTAAACGATTTGCTCATGGAGCCGATGATAAACGGGGTATCTATACTATCGCAATTTCCATACGTTCCGGAAAACAGAACGCTGTCCTTGTTCACGACGATAACTGCCATTCCGGGGATATGATATTTTTCTACATCCTTTTCCAGTTGTGTGTGTATGCTTTCATAATCCGCGTCTGCGTTAGCAGATACGGGAAGGCTGCTTCGCATCATAATGGCGATGCAGAGGAAAGCCAGAATAAAAGCATTGAGCAGATGACAGAAAATGAGGGTTGTTTTTTCACGCATGATTTTTCTCCAATTTGTTGCCTTTACTTCTGCAAACACATCAGGCAGGTAAAGTATAATAAAAATAAAATTTAGCTGCTGTATTGGCGTGTGATTCGTTTACATTCATCGTCATTGCAGTTTGTTAATGTCTATATAGATTTACATTACTCTTTACAGTGCGGTTATCCAAAAGCATATTGTTGAAATTGCAGAAAGCGGTTTCATTACATATTTTTCTTTCCTGCTTTTGGAAATCCCTATAATAGCTGCCATAGTTAACCTCCAAAAGTGCATTCTCAAATTAGATTATATCACTTCCGAACTCTATTTACCACCCAAACCCGTGTCAGAAAAGTACTTAATAATGTATAAATATATATGTATAATGCATTAATTTTTTAATGTGATATAAAGCGATATTAAGATATTGAAAGTGATTATATTCTATGCAGAAATAGAGATGATCATCGAAAAGCAGATATAATCTGTTATAATAAAATAAATATACTTGTGGAGTAAATGATACCGATGAAGTATGTAAATGCAAAGGATGCTCTGCCGGAAGAGTTACTTTCAATGATTCAAAAATATTATCAAGGCGGTTATTTGTATATACCGAAGAAAAATGATCGTGCGATAAAGCGGCAGACCGACTATAAGATTGAACTGGAGAAACGCAATCAGCATATATATTTAAGGCATCTTGAAGGAAGAACGAGTGGACAGCTTGGGGATATATATCATTTGTCGGAGTCAAGTATCAGAAGGATTGTTTTAAAAGAAAAAGTGGGATATCAGAAGATGAAAGAGGTCATAGAAGAGATTTTATCCTTATGGGGAATTGAGAAGGAACATTTATTGCAAATATATCCTTCCGCTTGGGAAATCAACTGTTTTTATGTGATAAAAATATATGATAACAGGAATCAGTTGGAACGGAATATAAAAATATCGACAATATTGTCTGATTGTAATATTCCGGTTGCAGAGATTGTTCTTACCAAAACAGGAGAAAAATATGCTGCTCATAAAGACACTTATTTCCTCATGTCCAAAAAATTACGGGGGAGCAACATTTCCAATCTTAAAGATAAAGAAATGGCTCATAAAATGGGATGCGCAATCGCACAGCTGCACAGTGCGTTTGCTAAATGCGAAAAAGAAATTGCATTTTGGGATAATAGTCTGTTAAAAGAGATGAAGGGATGGGTACGGGAAATTTTAATAAATAATGAGTGGCAGGCCGTAAGCCGGGAAGCGTATTCACAAGTAGTAGAGACACTGGATGCAGTGTATGATTACCTGCCAAAACAATTGATTCACAGAGATGTACATTTTGGGAATTTTTTATTCTTTGAAGGTAATTTGTCAGGATATATAGATTTTGATTTAAGCCAAAGAAATATCAGAATATTTGATATCTGTTATTTTCTGACGGGATTGTTGGCAGAAGAGACGAATAATGCCCTTACGAAAGATGAATGGCTTGAAATTGTCAGATCAGTAGTTGCAGGTTATGAAAGTATAATGAATCTTTCTGTAAAAGAAAAGAATGCAATTCCATGCGTAATGGAATGTATAGAAATTTTATGCGCGGCGTATTTCATCAGTATAAAAGACACAAAACACGCCAATGACGCATCTGCTATCTTCCGTTTTGTACGAAATTGTGAACAGGAAATTTTAAATGCGGTAGGATGTACGAAATGCAAAGAAGATAACAATCCATAGGATCAAAGACAACCAGACAATGCAGTTTGCATAATTTTAATATTAAAACAACAGCCTAAAAAGCGCATGAGACAGTAAAAGCTATGCCAATGGATTCTCCACGGCATAGCTTTTGATTCCCGCGAGGGGTTATTGACTTAAATACCATTCATATCGATTACATCATATCCCTTACGCCAATACCTTCTTCACTGCTTCCGCGATCGCATCATCTTGGCAGTTCGCAAAGAAATATTCTGCAAAACGTTCGCCGCTCAAGGCGCCTTTTACCAGCTCCGCATCGAGCTGTCCGAGAATGGAGACCATATCGTTGTGCGTGACTTTCTTGACTTCGTCGAGAATTTTCTTATTTCTCTGCTCCGGTACGACTCTTTCCTTAGGATAACCGCCGCCGCCGGGTGCGCAGAATAATTTTTCAAAAATATAGGTCAGATTCAATTCGCCGCCCCAGCCGAAATTCTCGGCGAAAGGAAGAGCGATGCAGTTACCGTCGTTTACCTGCGAGAACAGATATGCGTCGAGCGGGGATTCGATATGTCCGCACAATACCTGCGGGAATGAGTTGCAGGCGAGCATGGCGCCTTCGCCGGTGCCGCATCCGGTAATAACATAATCAGCCGCCTTGGAGTTCAGAAGAACAGCGGCGAGAATACCGTTCTGTACATAGGTGAGCTGGTGCTCGTCTTCTGCAGAATACATACCATAGTTAAATACTTCATGTCCCATTGGCTCAACAACTGCTTTCAAAGTATTGTAAATTAATTCGTTCTTAGCCGCCTGACTGTTTTCGTTGATCAATGCAATTTTCATTTTTATTTCAATACTCCTTTTTCAAATTTTTACATTACAGATAATTGCGAAACTATGTTTTCGAAGGCTCTCGTTGTACAAAATAGACAATCACCGCAGGGCACGCTTTCGCTGCACTGTCGCTCGCAACGGTGCATAAGACGCCAAAATACGGCGTCTAAACACCGGCGGCGACATAGCGCCCTGCTTGCGATTTGTCTATTCTGTACAACGGTTATCCTGGAATCCTGCGTTTCGCAATTATTTAATTTTTACATTAAATCCTGCATCGCGCAGCCGTCCATATCATCGAAATCCTGGTTTTCACCGACCATGCCCCAGATAAAGGTGTAAGCCTGTGTGCCGCATCCGGAATGGATGGACCAGCTGGGAGAGATAACGGCCTGCTCATTTCTCATGACGATGTGGCGTGTTTCTGTCGGTTCACCCATATAGTGCATAACGAGAGCATCTTCCGGCATATCGAAATACAGATATACTTCCATACGTCTGTCATGTGTATGGCATGGCATGGTATTCCATACGCTGCCCGGTTCCAGTTTCGTCATACCCATTTCGAGCTGGCAGCTTTCTACCTGGCCCGGAAGAATATATTTGCAGATTGTTCTGTGGTTTGCGGATTCCAGAGAGCCAAGTTCCACTTTGTTGCTGTCTTTGACAATGACAACGCCTTCCGAAGCTTCGCCTTCCGGTTTGATCAAAACGGTAGGACAGGTCCTGTGTGCAGGAGCGCTGTTCAGATAGAACTTAGCCGGTGCGGAAGGATTTGCGCTTTCAAAAACGATATCTTTGGAGCCCATTCCGATATACATACCCTCTTTATGGCCTACTTCATATACTTTGCCGTCGATGGTGATTTTGCCGGGTTCTCCGATGTTGATAACGCCAAGCTCACGTCTTTCACAGAAATACTGTGCGCGCAGTTCGTCTCCCGCAGTAAGCTGCAAAGGCTTTACCGGTACAGCGGAGCCGGTAATGATACGGTCGATATGGCTGTATACCAGTTTGATCTCATCCGGTTTGAATAAATCGTCAATTAAAAATTCTTCTCTCAGACGTTCGGTTGTGTAAAATTTGACATCCTTTGGCGATGCCGCTGTTCTTAATTCCATTTCGTGATTCCTCTTTTCTTCTTATTTTTTCTGCTGCTTGAAATTCTTTTGCCCTATTATAGATTAAAACCAAAATATTTCACAGCATTATTATAGCATATACCCTTCACAATTTCTTCCAGTGTTTCATAATCTGCCGGATATTCCCCGTTCTCTACCCATGTGCCGAGCAGGTTGCAGAGGATTCTGCGGAAATAGTCGTGTCTCGTATAGGAGAGGAAGCTTCTCGAGTCGGTCAGCATTCCTACGAAACCGGACAGATTACCGAGATTCGCAAGGGAGATCATCTGATCCTGCATACCGGTCTTATGATCGTTGAACCACCATGCGGAACCCTGCTGGATCTTGGCAACGGCAGTGGAATCCTGGAAACATCCGAGAATCGTGCCGATTGCCTGATTGTCATTCGGGTTCAGGCTGTATATGATCGTTTTCGGAAGTTCGTCTGTCTGGATTAACGCGTTCAGATAATCAGCCATTTCCGCTGACGGCGCATAATTGTTGATGCAGTCATAACCGGTATCAGGGCCGAGCTCATTGAAGCGGAGCGTGTTGTTGTCGCGCTTGCATCCATAATGGAGCTGCATTACCCAGCCTCGTTTGGCATATTCTTTACCGACAAAGATCATAAATGCGGTCTTGAACTTCAATTCCTCTTCGCGGGTTATACCGTTGCCGGAAAGGCGTTTCGAGAAGATTGCTTCGATTTCTTCTTCGGAAGCCGGTGCATACATTACATATTCAAGCGCATGGTCGGAAACAGAGCAGCCCATGGATGCGAAGAAATTCATGCGGACGGACAGTGCCTTGCGCAGATCGGCAAACGTATTGATTTTGACACCGGATACTTCCGATAAGGCAGCAAGATATTCCGTAAAGGTCGGTTTTTCAATGTTCATGGCTTTATCCGGACGCCATGCGGGAAGCACCTGTACATCAAAGGAATCGTCAGCGGCAATCTTTTTATGCCATTCCAGAGAGTCTACCGGGTCGTCCGTCGTACAGATTAAAGTAACGTTTGACTGCTTGATGATATTGCGGACAGACATCGAAGGCTCAGCCAGTTTTTTGTTGCACAGTTCCCATACTTCTTCGGCAGTATTTTTATTCAGCACGCCAGTGTATCCGAAATATTTCTGAAGTTCCAGATGGGACCAGTGGAAGAGCGGGTTGCCAATTGCTTTTCCGAGGCATTCTGCCCATTTCAGGAATTTTTCCTTATCCGGCGCACCGCCTGTTATGTAGTATTCGTCTACACCGCAGGAACGCATAAAACGCCATTTGTAATGGTCGCCGCCCAGCCAGACCTGAGTGATATTTTCGAACTTCCGGTCCTCGCAGATTTCCTGCGGATTGATGTGGCAGTGATAGTCCAGGATCGGTGTTTCCGCTGCGTAGTCAAAATATAATTTCTGCGCAGTTTCATTAGAGAGTAAAAAATTTTTGTCCATGAATTGTTTCATGATGATACCCCTTTCTTTATTTTGGATTATTTTAAATTTTTAAAAATATTTTCTGAAAAATTTTCCTATGGCATGAGGATTCTAAAAACGTGTGGTACTGCGTTCTATCAGTTTTCCCGAAAAAACGACTTTTTTTGGCATCTCTTCACCTGCCAGGACATGAAGCAGCGTCTGCACGAGCTGATGCGTCAGTGTTTCCAGGCAGTTATCCACCGAAGTCAGTTCCGGCGTACAGCAGGTCGTGAGAATGGAATTGTTATAGCCGATGACGGAAAAATCTTCCGGAATATGCAGGCCTTTGCGCTGTGCATATTTGATGCCGCCGACTGCCAGAGAATCATCGGCAGCGAGCAGACCATGAAAATTAACACCGCTTTTGGCAATGCGTTCCACAAAGTCTGCGATATCCTCTATGGAATCAGGCTCCCCATCATAAAAATAGGTATTCTGCGGAGAATGCGCAATGCCGTTTTCCTCTAATGCGGTCTGAAAGCCCCGCAGTTTCTTGAGCCCGCTGTAAGAATTCGAATTATAAATGTAGATGAGGTCGGAAATCCCGGAGCGGATCATCGCGGAAGCGGCTTCGTACATGGAAGCGTGATCATCGCACAGGGTGCTGTATACATTAGGATGGTGATAGGAAGCGTTTAACAGCATGGTCGGAACATGGGAAGCGGCTTCGTTAATATATTCGTTTTCCAGTTCTGTAGTGGCAATGAAATTTGAGCCCACCAGAATGATGCTGTCTACTTTTTTGGAAAGGATCAGATTCAGATAGTTCTTCTTAACACCGAGATTGTAGCCGGTGCAGCACAGCAGGGATTCATATCCGTTCGCCTGTAATTCCTGCTCCAGAAGATAGATGGCTTTGGCCGTAAATAAATCGGAGGAGTTCGCGCACAGAATGCCCACGGTTTTTAACGAACGAAGTCCCATACCGCGTGCAAAAGCATTCGGTATATAGTCATACTCTTCGATAATATCCATTACTTTTTTCTGTGTGGATGGGCTGACATTCCCGCTGCCGTTCAATACACGGGAAACTGTTGCGGTCGATACACCGGCTTTCTGGGAAATGTCATAGATCGTCATTGCCATGCTTACACCCCTTGTCCGCTTCGATGGAAGCCGGTTCGAATGCTCAAAAGATATTTCCGAGCCAGCATTACCTCTTATTCCGACTTGACGGATTTATGATAAAAAATTCTAGTAATCATGCTTATGAAAACGGTTACAATATAATTGAGCATATTATACCTTATGAAGGAGAATAAAGCAATATAAAATCCCCTGAAATTAGAAAAACCTTTGTCAAAAATGTACGAAACGTAAAAAATCATCAAACATCATTCAAAAACATATAAAAAATATTAAAATAGTTCTAAATACATATTGACTTATTGGAAAAAATGTGAAAAAATACAATTATGAAACTGCTTACATTTGAAAAAAATCACGAAAAAGTATAAGTGAGCCGATGCGGGGAAAGGAGATTTTGCAGCAAATGGAACTTTTAAGCAAACAGAAAACGGGGAAAAAAGAAAGGCCGGTCAAGGTGCTTCAATTTGGAGAGGGAAACTTCCTGCGCGCATTTGTCGATTATATGATCGATATCGCGAATGAAAAGGGAGAATTTGACGGAGACATCGTGCTGGTAAAACCAATTGAATTTGGCACGCTGGATCGCTTTCATGATCAGGAATGTCAGTATACGGTACAGTTAAGAGGACGCGTAGACGGCGAACCGAAGAAAATCAACCGTATCGTAACGAGTGTTACGGATGTTGTAGATGCCTATGGCGAGTATGAGAAATATGCAGATTTCGCGAAACTCGATACGCTGCGTTTCATCGTTTCCAATACGACGGAGGCAGGTATTGTTTATGACGATACGGATAAAATAGAACTGAACCCGCCCAAGACTTATCCCGGCAAGCTGACAAAATTTTTATATGAAAGATACAAACACTTTAGCGGCGCACAGGATAAAGGTCTGGTAATGCTCCCGGTAGAATTGATTGACGATAACGGGATTCATCTGAAAGAGTGTGTCTTAAAGTTTGCAGAGTTGTGGAAACTGGAAGATGAATTTGTTGCATGGGTCAATGATGCCTGCGTATTTACTTCTACATTGGTAGACAGAATCGTTACGGGATATCCGCGGGATGAAGCGGAAGAACTTTGCAGGGAATTCGGTTATCAGGACAACCTGATCGTAACGGGCGAACCGTTTGCACTCTGGGTAATTGAGAGCGCGAAGGATATCAGCGATGAATTACCGCTGCCGAAAGCTGGACTTCCTGTTATCTTTACGGATAACCAGAAACCTTATAAGCAGAGAAAAGTCCGCATTCTGAACGGTGCACACACTTCTTTCGTACTGGCTTCTTATCTGTGTGGAAACGATATCGTGCTGGAATCTATGAATGACGCGCTGATTCTGAACTTTATCAAAGCGACGATCTTCGATGAAGTCATTCCGACCCTGACGCTTCCGAAACAGGAACTTGAGGAGTTTGCGGACGCCGTGCTGACAAGATTCAATAACCCGTATGTTAAACATGCGCATTTATCGATTTCCTTAAACTCCGTTTCCAAATGGAGAGCAAGATGTATGCCGAGCTTCCTGGGCTATATCGAGAAAGAGGGAAAAGTTCCGGCGCATCTGGCATTCTCGCTGGCGGCATTAATGGCGTTCTATACCGGAACGGAAATCAGAGACAAAGCTTTGATCGGGCATCGTGACGGACAGGAATATAATATTATGGATGACGCTGCAGTACTTGAGTTCTTCGCAGCAAACAGCAGCAAGGAGCCGGCAGAGTTTGCTCATGCGGTACTTTCCAATGAAGATTTCTGGGGACAGGACCTGAGCGCACTTGCAGGCGTGGAAGAACTGATCGTTTCTTATCTGACAGATATTCGCGCGAACGGAATGCGCAAGACGATGGAGAAGGTTTTTGAATAATAAATAAAACAGGCAAATTTATGCTTACGCCCAAATTCGCAGGCTAAGCAGGGATGGTGGTTATTGGATGAAAGACTATATAAAGATTCATGAAAATGATAATGTCATTGTAGCGATCAAAGAAATCGCCGCGGGGGAAACCGTGAATGCGGGCGGCGTACAGGTGACGGCGGGGGAAACCATTCCGGCCGGACACAAGATGGCGCTTTGCGATATCGCGGAAGGCGGCGACGTTATAAAATACGGATTCCGCATCGGCAATGCGAAAGAAGCGGTCAAAGCAGGTGCATGGATACATACGCACAATGTCAAGACTGCGCTCGGCGATTTGCTGGAATACAGTTATGAACCTACCCCGGTAAAAGAAGAGACGACATCTGACGCGGCTTTTATGGGATATAACCGGCCGGACGGCAAAGTAGGCGTCCGGAACGAAGTCTGGGTTATCCCGACGGTAGGCTGTGTAAATAACGTTGCATCGGCGCTTGCCAAAGCGGCGAACGGACGGCTGAAAGGCTCGGTGGAGGAAGTTATCGCATTTCCGCATCCTTACGGCTGTTCCCAGATGGGAGACGACCAGGAGCATACAAGAACGATTCTTGCGGATCTGATCAATCATCCCAATGCGGGCGGTGTACTGGTACTTGGCTTAGGATGTGAGAACAGCAATATTGAAGTGTTGAAACCTTATATCGGCGAAGTGAATCCGGACAGAGTGAAATTTCTGGTATGCCAGGAAACGGAAGACGAGATGGAAGCAGGCGGGAAACTGTTGGATGAATTGATTTCCTACGCATCGGGTTTTGAACGGGAAGAAATCAGTGTATCAAAACTCATCATCGGTATGAAGTGCGGTGGAAGTGACGGTTTTTCCGGTATCACAGCCAATCCGTTAGTCGGTAAATTCTCCGACCTGCTGATCAGCAAAAAGGGAACGACGATTCTGACGGAAGTGCCGGAAATGTTTGGAGCCGAAACACTGCTTATGAACAGATGCGAGAACCGTGAACTGTTTGACGAGACAGTGAAATTGATTAACGATTTTAAGCAGTATTTTAAAGATAATCATCAGACAATTTATGAAAATCCTTCGCCGGGAAATAAGAAAGGCGGCATCTCCACATTGGAAGATAAGTCGCTCGGCTGTACGCAGAAATCCGGAAGTGCGCCGGTCAAAGGCGTGCTGGCATACGGAGAACGTGTGGAGAAGGCGGGACTTAACCTGCTTAGTGCGCCGGGAAACGATCTGGTAGCCTCAACGGCTCTGGCGGCGAGCGGCGCCCATATCGTACTTTTTACGACCGGACGCGGAACGCCTTTTGCTTCACCGGTACCGACGGTCAAGATTTCCAGCAACAGCGCGCTTGTGGGCAAAAAGAAGAACTGGATCGATTTCAATGCCGGTGTACTGGTAGAAGATAAGGACATCGAAGAAACGGCACAGGAATTATTCGATTATGTAGTAGCGGTAGCCTCTGGGAAAAAGGTGTGCAGCGAGGAAGCTGGCTTCCACGATATGGCAATTTTCAAACAGGGTGTTACGTTATAAATAAGCCACTTATTAAGGACAAATAAAGGAGGAAAAAGAAATGGCGATTTTAGACAAGTTTTCATTGGAAGGTAAGGTAGCGCTCGTAACAGGTGCATCTTACGGAATCGGGTTCGCACTTGCAACCGCATATGCAGAAGCCGGTGCGACCATCGTTTTCAATGATATCAAGCAGGAACTGGTTGACAAAGGTATTGCTGCTTACAAAGAAAAAGGCATCGAAGCGCACGGTTATGTATGTGACGTAACGAATGAAGAACAGGTAAACGAACTGGTTGCCAAAGTGGAAAAAGAAGTCGGCGTTATCGATATCCTTGTAAACAATGCAGGTATCATCAAACGTATCCCGATGTGTGATATGACAGCTGCAGAATTCAGACAGGTCATCGACGTAGATTTGAACGCTCCGTTCATCGTATCCAAAGCGGTCATTCCGTCCATGATCAAAAAAGGCCATGGAAAAATTATCAACATCTGCTCCATGATGAGCGAACTCGGACGTGAGACCGTATCCGCATATGCAGCAGCAAAAGGCGGTCTGAAAATGCTTACGAAGAACATTGCTTCCGAATACGGCGAATTCAACATTCAGTGTAACGGTATCGGACCGGGTTATATCGCAACACCTCAGACGGCTCCGCTTCGTGAGATTCAGCCCGATGGTTCCAGACATCCGTTCGACCAGTTCATCATTGCAAAGACACCTGCGGCAAGATGGGGAGAAGCAGAAGACCTTCAGGGTACGGCAGTATTCCTTGCATCCGATGCGTCTAACTTTGTCAATGGCCATGTTGTTTATGTAGACGGCGGTATTCTTGCATACATCGGAAAGCAGCCGGGCTAAGTGCGGGAAGAACTTCTAAAGACTGCATCAGAGGGTGCTTCGTCAAGGAGTTCTACGATTTGCGGAGCAAATCTTTCTCGTACTGCAGAATGTCCTGACGGCCATTCTGCTATAAGTAGAGAACTTTGGAATTGCAGAGGCGGCAGCAAATATACTGCCGCCTCTTTGCTTTAGGGAAGGTTGTTGGGGAAGAGAATTTAAAGAGAAAGGTTATGGGATATAAGTATGGACATTCGGCTGGTTATGAAAACGGCGCGAAGCGCGGCAATTGAACTGAATGATGGTGGGACATATGAGACAAAAGAAAGATATCGATTGTTATTAAATGGCATAGAACTTAGGATGGCTGATACGGTCATCACCAGTCTGTTCAATCTGAAACCGGATACGGAATATGTGCTTGACGTGCAGAGTGAAGATGGTGCAGGACTTGGGAACATTTCTTTTCGGACAGAAGAAGAATTTGTTACGATCAATGTAAAAGAACTGGGGGCAGCAGGGGACGGCGTGTCGGACGATACCGGATTTATTCAGGCGGCGATCATGGCCTGCCCGCCTAAGAGCCGCGTTCTGATTCCGAAAGGGAAGTATAAGATTACGAGTATCTTTTTAAAGAGCGGACTCAATCTGGAGATCGCAAAAGACGCGGAACTGCTCGCGGAGACGGACAGAAACCGTCGTGCCAAATTTCCGGGCAGGATTGAGAGTTATGACGAAACAGACGAATACCACCTCGGCACATGGGAAGGAAATCCGTTGCCGATGTTTGCCGGTATCATTTGCGGCATCGGCGTCACCGATGTGAATCTTTATGGTGAAGGAACGATAAACGGATGCGCATCGACGGAGAACTGGTGGTACGACCCGAAGGTAATGGTCGGTGCTTTCCGGCCAAGAACGCTGTTTTTGAATAAATGTGAACGGATACAGGTGCAGGGGCTGACGCTCCGAAACAGTCCGGCATGGGTCATCCATCCGTTCTTCAGCAACGATCTGATGTTCGCTAATCTGTCAATACAGAATCCGCAGACGTCCCCGAATACGGACGGTCTGGATCCGGAATCCTGTAAAAATGTAGAGATCATGGGTGTTCATTTTTCTCTGGGCGACGATTGTATCGCAGTCAAATCGGGAAAAGTTTATATGGGCAAAAAATACAAAACGCCTTCCGAGAATATTCATATAAGCCATTGTCTGATGGAGAACGGACACGGCGCAGTCACGGCCGGAAGCGAAATCGGAGCCGGCGTGCGCAATATGCTCGTGGAGAAGTGCCGTTTTTCCCATACGGACAGAGGACTGCGGATCAAGACCAGAAGAGGGCGCGGCGAAGACTCGGTTCTGGACGAAATTACCTTCCGGGATATCGAGATGGACAATGTTATGACACCGTTTACCGCGAATGCTTTTTACTTCTGCGACCCGGACGGCAAGACGGAGTATGTACAGTCCAGAGAAGTCTGCCCGGTGGATGAGCGGACGCCTGCAATGAAGCATTTTCTGTTTGAGAACATTCATGCGTCCAACTGTCATGTGGCGGCGATTTTCTTCGAAGGACTTCCGGAACAGAAGATCGAGAAGATCGAGATGCGGAACTGCTCGATTTCTTTTGCCGACGATGCCAAAACGGATGTGCCGATCATGTCGGCGGGCGTGGAAGCCTGTTCGAAGAAAGGCATTCATGCCGTCAATGTAAAACAGCTGATTCTGGATAATGTAGTGATCGAAGGCGCGGTCGGTGAACTGTTGGAACTGCAGGGCGTGGATGAATTGGAACAGAATTGAAAGTATGGGAAAAGGATTTGAGGATTGCCATCAGATTGAGCTTCGGAGTCTGCAGAAGATTGTTTTGAAAAAAGGAGGACTATGATGCAGTTAGGAATACGTTTACATGATATCAAAAAGGCGCCGCTGCCGGAGCGCTTGCAGATTGCGGCCAGTCAGGGGTTTCGCTGTGGTCATTTGGCGCTTTCTAAAGTGATTTCCGAATACTCGGTCGCGGACAGTGCTTTGACACCGGGTTTTGCGTGCTATCTGAAAAATCTGTTTGCGGAAGCGGGAATCGATATTGCCGTGCTCGGATGCTATCTGAACCTGGCCAATCCGAACGAGGAAAGTCTGAAAAAAAATCAGGCGCGTTATCTGGCAAATATCCGTTTCGCTTCTCTGCTCGGCGCCGGCGTGGTCGGTACGGAGACAGGCGCTGTCAATGAAGCGTATAAGTATGAAGAGCGCAATCATTCCGAAGAGGCGCTGCAGATTTTTATCAAAAATCTGAGACCTGTCGTGGAGTACGCAGAAAAAATGGGGGTTATTTTTGCGATTGAGCCGGTCTTTAAGCATATTGTTTGTAATCCGGAACGGGCGAGAAGGGTGCTCGACGAGATAAATTCTCCGAACCTTCAGATCATCTTTGACCCGGTAAACCTGCTGGATATCAGCAATTACCAAAATCGGGAACAGATTATTCGAGAGGCGATCGAAGCACTCGGCAAAGATATTGCCGTCGTGCATATCAAAGATTTCCGGGTGGAGAACGGCGAACTGGTTTCCGTGGCGGCCGGAACGGGTGAGATGAACTACGAAGAAATCATCCGCTTTATCAAAAAAGAGAAACCGTACATCCATGTAACACTGGAAAATACGGTTCCCGAAAATGCCGAGACAGCCCGAAACTATATTCAAAAGCTATGGGATGACTGTGAACTCGGTTGATCAATCGAGTCGGCCATACAAATGCCCGTCGAATTCGTGGAACAGGCTCTCCTCTTTTTTGCGCATGAATATGGTCAGGTCGTTTTCGCCGAAAGAAAGCTGAAAATGCACGCTGCCCACATAAGAGTCGATGATATGCGCTTTGATATAGAGCGTGCCGTCATGAAGCCAGACGCCGCTTGCGGCATAGTGCATATCATAGAGCGGGAAAGAGCCGGTCTGCAGATTGCCGAGGCCGAATTGTACTGCATAGAGCTTTTGCCCGTAAAGGAAGGAAAGCGTTCCGACGTCCTGATTATCGGAAGTCTTGTCAAAACGAACGGTAAAACTTTCAAATCCGGAATTATCTGTTCGGATACGGAAGGTTTTGCCGTTTATCCTATTTGCAGTATCGGATGTGCGGGCGCCCTGCAGCGGTTCCAGCCTGAGAGAAGAAGCCGCCTGTTCCAGATATCGTGCTGTTTCCGGATCTTCGGGCAGAACCTGTTCCTGCATATGGGGAAGAAGCTCCTCGTAAAGGGCATCATAAATCTGCTGATTGCCGCCCTGAACATCCTGTGTATCCGCAGTCGTAACACAGATCAGGTCATAATCGGGCAGGAAGATGATGAGCTGTCCGCCCATGCCGTAACAGGTATAGCCGTTGTGGGCGCCGCGCCAGAACTGCATGCCGTATCCCTGTGCTTCGCTCGGAACGGGAGCTGTCACACAGGTATCGCTTAAATGCGATACCGCCATGTCGATATAGGAAGCGGAAAGCAGCTGTTGGCCAAGGACACATCCCCTGTGTGCGATAAAATAACCGAATTTCAGTAAGTCCAGCGGATAGGCCACGAGGCCGGAACCGCCCATGGATACGCCGAAGGGGTCTTTGAGCATATAGGACTGATCCGAAAGGCCGAGGGGCGCGAGCTTCTTTTTCAGATAGTCCAGCATGGAAAGACCGGTCATTTTTTCCACCAGGGCGCAGAGTGTATGCGGCGCTGAAGTATCATAGTGGAAAAGCGTTCCTGCCGGATGCGTCGGCGGCGTAGTAAAAAAGCTTTCCACCCAGTCGGAGTTCAGGTCGAGTTTATAGGTGGTCGCAGCATGGCAGGAACGCATCATCAGCATATCTTTGATCGTCATTGCAGCAATCCAGGGGTGAACCTCATTCGGAAGCTTTTCGGGAAAATGCTTTACGATGGGGTCTTCCAGAGAAAGCCTGCCTTCTTCGGCTAGCAGGCCGACAGCAATTGCGGTGAAACTTTTGCTGATAGAAAACATACGATGCTGAGTGCCGGCATCACAGGGCGCATAATACCCTTCAAAAATCAGTTTGTCATGGCGCATTAGAAGCAGGCTGTGCATGGGAAGCCCGCGCGCGGCCAGCCGTTTTGTGAATTGGATAACGGCATCAGCCGGAATGCCGACGGATTCCGGGGAAGACTTTTCGAATGTAAGTGTGGACATGTGTTTTTTACCTCGTTTCGTTTTGTGGGTTTTTTGCGACTATGATATCGTAGCCATCGAAGCGGCGATATTTCATCATTTCGGCAAGAATTGCGGTGCAATTCTTGGGACGCAAGCCGCCGGGCTTGCGTCTATTATATCATAGGAACAGGATTTTAAATATGAAAAATGTTTCAAAATTGCGGAGAGTGTTGTATAATGGATTCATGGGTAAGATAATGGGGATAGATTGAAAAATCAGAGATTTTTCATAGACGAATTTATTCGTCTTGCGAATATTGTGCCTTGTGCATAGCGAACTATTTTCGCATTCAAATATCGCAGGTTGTGAGAAAGGCATGGTTATTAGTATGAAGTTACAGGTATAAATGGAGAAGAGAAGGAGGACAGAGTACTGTTATGATGAAAAAATCAGAGTCCGCAAAATCGAAAAAAAGTGGGGATGAAATAATAGAGGAAAAGAGAGTCGGCATCCGCAAATCAGAGAAGAACGACCGGAAAGCAGAAAAAGAGAAGAAAAAGGCCGGGAAGGATATGAAGAAAGCCGAAAAAGAAACGAAAAAGGCAGGAAAAGAAAAGAAAAAACCGGAAAAGGGAAAAGGCTTTATGCTGCTCGGAATCCGCAATAAAATTGTCATCTGCTTTCTCGTGCCGATTGCGTTTATGATCGTCATCGGCGTTTCTGCCTATCAGAAGGCAGCCGAAGGATTGAGCGAGAAATTTCAGGAATCGACGCTGCAGACGATTGCGATGTCGAAAGAATACATAGAAATGAGCTGCGATTTTATCAAAGCCGAGGGCTTGAAATATGCTTTTGACGGGGATGTTGGGAAATATCTGCAGGGAACCATTGATTCTCCAATCGAGTTAAAGGAAATCATGCGCAATATAAACACGGATATGATATCGTCGAGTACTTCCATTTCGTTTATTAATAATATACATATTATTCCGAAAACGGGTGTCAATGTCCTTACAACAGCTTCGGGTGCGAGCGCGGATGGCTTTCTGATGGAGCATAGAGAACAGGTTGAAGACAGTAAGGGTGTTGAAAGCTGGATAGACACTCATCCGCTTCTGGACGAAAGACTGAAAGTAATGGAGAAGGACTATATCATGGCTTTCGAAATCCTGAGCAGATCCAAGAACGGGTGTGTTGTCATCGATATTAAAAGATCCGAAATCGCCAATCTTCTTGAAGGGGTTGATCTGGGAGAAGGAAGCATCATCGGTTTCATCACCGAGAACGGCAGAGAGATTATTGTGGAACAGTTGGAGGAAGGTCAGGCAAGTCGTTTTGCGGAAGGTGAAAAGGTATTTTTCGGACAGGATTTTTATGATCAGATTGGTGCAGAACAGCTTCAGGGTTCGGCAGAAATCCGTTTTCACGGTGAGAAATATCTGTTCTTTTACAGCAGGAGCGAATTCGTTGAAGATATTACCGTATGTGCGTTGGTGCCGATGGACGTTGTGACGAGTCAGGCGCAGGAAATCCGGATGACGACAGTGGTGCTTACGATTCTTGCCAGTATTATCGCGTTGATCATTGGGGTTATGGTAGCCGGCGGTATTCAGGCGAATATGACACGTTTTTCAAAGCGGTTCGGAGAAGTGGCAAAAGGCGATCTGACGATCACGGTAGAGGCGAAAAGCCGCGATGAGTTCCAGGGCCTTGCGGGTTCGGCGACCAATATGATCACGAATACGAAGAATCTGGTCAATAAAGTTACCAATGCGACGAACGAACTGGAGAAATCCGCGGGAAGCGTGGAAGAGGTTTCCGAGGCAATCAATGACTGTTCGCAGGATATTACACAGGCAATCGATGAAATCCACGAAGGAATACGCAGGCAGTCGGAAAATGCGCTGGAGTGCGTGGAGAGAACGGATATTCTGTCCAATGAGCTGCAGGAAGTCAACAGAGTCATCGAAAAAGTGGAAGCGCTCGTTGGTGAAAATGAAAATATGATCAGCCGGGGAATGGAATATGTTCAGCTTCTTAGCGAACGCGCCCATACGACGACGGAGATTACTTCCGAAGTGGGAAGCAGCATAGAATCGCTGAAAAAAGAATATGAGATCATCAATTCCTTTGTGGAAACGATCACCTCGATTTCCGAGCAGACGAATCTCCTTTCGCTGAATGCGTCTATCGAGGCAGCGCGTGCCGGAGATGCGGGAAGAGGATTTGCGGTCGTGGCGGAGGAAATCCGTAAGCTGGCCGATGATTCGGCGAGAGCAGCAGGAGAGATTCAGCGCAATGTATCACATATTATGGGCCAGACTGAGAGCAGTGTGCAGAATGCGCATCAGGCGCAGAAAATGGTCGATCTGCAAGGCGAAGCGGTAGAACAGGTGATCAAAGTGTTCGGCGATATGCGTAAGCAGATGAGTACGCTTGCGGAAGGACTGCGGGAAATCGTCACAAGCATGGAGAGAGCGGATATTGAGCGCGGCGATACCGTTCAGGGCGTTCAGAATATTTCTAATATCATTGAGGAAACGGCTGACAGAGCGGAGAAAGTCAAAGATATTGCAGGCAGGCTTCTGACCAATGTAGAGAATTTGAACAGTACCGCTGATGTGCTCGGAGATAACATGCAGGAATTGAAGTCTGAAATCTCGGTATTCAAAATCTGAAAATATGGCGTTAAATCAAAAAATAGTAAAAGCTGTTGCATTATAATGTGACAGCTTTTATTACAGTGCGCCTTGCGGCGCACGTTTCTAACGGGTGAAAGTCCCCAATCCGCCCTAGTAGTGGGAAGGATACAGCCGAACACCAAGGGTGTCCATCGTGAGGTGGAATCTGAAGGAAGGTGAAGGCAAATCTCCGGTCTGACGAACAGAAACCACATCAGGCTATAGTTAAGGATAAGGTTGCTGTACAAATCAAAGTCCAATAACTACTCGGAATTAATTATAGTAAATGTGGCAGATATGTGGAGAGAAAGAAACGTGTGGTACCAAGGGAGGTCTCGTCAGCGGATGGAAACAGAGTATGAAGTCCGTGAGTAACAACGAATGGCGAGAAGTCAGCAGAGGTCATAGTACCAGGACGGTTGCAAACGTCATGGGAAGGACTGAACTTTAGGAGACACAAGCAATGAATGTAACTGAAAGTAGATTTGAGAACAGACAACTCCATATGGAAGACTATCTGCAAATGGTATCTGCGGAACAGAAAGAGTATGCAGAAGTGTTCGACTACTCTAAGATTACTGAAAAGAGCGGTGTCATCACAGACTATTGGACGGACAATCTTTTGGAATTGATTCTGCGGAAAGAAAACCTTAACAAGGCATAAAAGCAAGTAAAATCAAACAAAGGGAGTGGTGGGATC